>JAHJTN010000007.1 GCA_018829465.1 Bacteroidota bacterium
CAGTTTTTGTTCCATTTGAAAAGCCTCTTTACGTGACTCAAAACAGCCATACCAAACCAAATTCCACGGCTTGAACTTGGAGGTGTACTTTTCCATACCCTTGTTGTGCCTGCCCAACCTGGCAGACAAGTCTTGTGTTTGACCGATGTAAAAACTTCCGTTTTGTTGGCTCTGCAAGATGTAAGTAAAATATCTCATAACAAAAAACAGCCCTTTTGAGGCTGAATTTGTCGGGGTGACTGGACTCGAACCAGCGACCTCACGCCCCCCAGACGTGTACGCTAACCAACTGCGCTACACCCCGATTTAAAAAATCAAAAAAACCACTTCATCTCTACTGAAGTGGTTCTCTCAATGTTGCTCCCCCTCTTGGGCTCGAACCAAGGACCCTCTGATTAACAGTCAGATGCTCTAACCAACTGAGCTAAGGAGGAGTGTTTTGCTTTTTAGCGGTTGCAAATATAATTTATTTTTTAATGTTCCAAAACGGAATATCAAATTTATTTTTGAAAAAAAGCCCGATAAATATCATTCCCATTGGCGTACAAAACCAGTGATATCAATAAGACAAAACCTACTACTTGTGCGTACTCCAGTACTTTTTCGTTCGGTTTGCGCCCGCTTACCATTTCGTAAAGCAGAAACACCACGTGGCCACCATCAAGAGCCGGTATGGGCAAAATATTCATAAAAGCAAGGATGATGGAAATAAAAGCGGTGCTCATCCAAAAGGCTTGCCAGTCCCACGTTGGTGGAAACATATTGCCTATGGCACCAAAACCACCCAATTCGGACGCTCCTTTTTTAGTGAAAATGTATTTGAACTGACCCACATAATCTTTAAGCGTATTAATGCCAAAAGAGATTCCCGCCGGAATGCTCTCTGCAAGGCCATACGATTTGTGGTTTCTCTCGATAACAGACATATCTACAAGATTGCCTACCCCAATTTTACCGTTTGCGTCCGGTGTTATCGCCAACTGAAGCGTGTCGCGGTTTCTCAACACTTCAAATACGATGTCTTCATCGTTTGCACTGCTTTTTTTAATCTGTGTTTTCACTTCATCCCAAAACTTGACTTTTTGGTTGTTTACAGACAAAATTTTATCAGTTCCCAGCAAACCCGCTTTTTCGGCCGGACTGTTAGGTGTGATGGAGTCAAATTGAATGGGCATGCGGGGGACAAAAGCGCTCAGCTCACCCGATTTGAACAATTGTTCGCCTAGGTCATCGGGGAGTTGAATGGTTTCTGTGTTGCCCGATGTATGCTCCACGGTCACGGTTTTCGGACTTCGCAAGAAGAGTAAACCGTTGATGCGCATCACGTCATCAGGGATTTTTCCATCTATGGAAACAATCTTATCACCGTCCTGAAAGCCTAGCTTTTCTAGTGTTTCGCTGGTGATTTCAAACCCATATTTAATATCGTCTTTGGTAGAATAATCCGATCCCCAAGTAAATAGAATAAGGATGTATATTAAAATACCCAAAAGCAAGTTAACAGTGACACCACCTACCATGATAATGAGGCGTTGCCAAGCCGGTTTGGAACGAAATTCCCAAGGCTGGGGTGGTTGAGCCATTTGCTCTTTGTCCATGCTCTCGTCTATCATGCCGGATATTTTTACATAACCACCAAGTGGCAACCAACCAATACCGTAAACCGTTTCGCCTATTTTCTTTTTAAACAAAGAAAATTTGACGTCAAAAAAGAGGTAAAATTTTTCTACGCGGGTTTTAAAAATTTTAGCCGGAATAAAGTGCCCAAGCTCGTGCAACACTATTAATATGGATAAACTCAAGATGAGTTGGATCGCTTTAATAATAAAATCGTTCATTGTCAGTTAGTTCTCAATTTTTGAAATGCAAATGTAAGTCTTACAAACGGATTATTGAAAACGATTTTATGAGCTTTAGCAATGTTTTAAGTTTTTTTAGCAAAAGGAAATGGGTAAATTTGCCAAAAACAGATAGATGCTTCATTTCTTCGCCAAGTTTAAGCTTTTGTTTGCCGTTTTGGCGGTGTTGTCTGTTTTTATTCTGTGGGCTATCTATAGCTTGATGAAACCGGAGGTAAGACTGCCCGTTTATCAACCCGCCGAGGTGAATGTTGAACTGGTGGACAGCAGCATACAACACGTCAAAAGGTATCACAAAATTGACGACTTTCAGCTGGTCAATCAAAACGGCGATACCATTACACAGGCAGATTATGACGGACGTATCTATATAGCTGATTTTTTCTTCACCACTTGCCCGTCTATCTGCCCCAAAATGACTGCGAATATGCTTGTGTTGCAACACAAACTGGCCGATCAAAAAGACGTTTTATTACTCTCACATACCGTGACACCCGAAATAGACAGTGTAGCGGTTTTAAAAGCCTATGCCACCAAGCACGGAGTAGATGAAAACCGATGGAATTTGGTCACCGGTTCCAAAAAAGAAATTTACAGACTGGCTCGAAAATCCTATTTGGCAGCCAAAACAGATGGCGACGGTGGCCCGCTCGACATGATACATACCGAGAATTTTGTATTGGTGGACAAGGAACGCCGCATCAGAGGATTTTATGACGGCACCAAACCCGAAGAAGTTGACAAGATTCTAGCAGATATCAAAATCTTAAGACAAGAATATCCTTGAGAATTTTTAAGTTATTTTTTTGAACGAATTTTCCAAATAATTTGTAATTTCGCACATATTAAATTCAATCTAAATAAAAATTGCTGATGACTCTGTCGGATTTAAAAAGAGGAGAACGCGGTGTAATCAAGAGTTTTCAGTTGGAAATGATTCCGCTTAAGCTTATAGAGATGGGATGTCTGCCGGGCAGTGAAGTAGAGATGATTCATTTTGCGCCTTTTTCAGATCCTATGTATATAAATATAAACGGTACCCATTTGGCCATTCGCAAAGAAACGGCTGTGTGTATAGAAGTTACGCAAATTTATTGATTCCATATGGCCGAATCCCTCATCAAAGTAGCACTCATCGGGAATCCCAATACCGGAAAAACCTCAGTATTTAATCGCCTCACGGGTCTCAATCAAAAAGTGGGTAATTATCCCGGCATCACAGTTGAGAAAAAAACCGGTATGGCTGTTTTGGATGGAAAAACAAAGGCCAGTATTTTAGATTTGCCCGGAACCTACAGCCTCAACGCGAGTTCAATGGACGAAAGCGTGGTGATAGAGCTGTTACTAAACAAAAACGACCCCGATTTTCCCGATGTGGTTATAGTCGTCTCAGATGTTGAAAGTTTAAAGCGAAACCTACTGCTGTTTACCCAAATCAAAGACCTGGAAATTCCCACGATTTTGGTAGTGAATATGGCCGATCAAATGAAGCGTCGTGCCATTAGCTTAGATGTGGCCTTGCTCGAAGAAAGACTCAACACCCGCGTAGTATTGGTCAGTACCCGAAAAAACACAGGTATAGACCAACTCAAAGCATCTATTTTAGATTACAAATCCCTCCCAACCGTTCCCTGCATCAATGCCTCTGTGATAGATCCGGAGTATTTTGCCAAACTCAAAAAGGCTTTTCCCAAGCAGCTGTTGTATAAATTGTGGCTGGTCATCTCACAAGATGTCAATTTTGCTAATGTCAACAGAAAGGAAATTGAGGATGTGTCTTTTGAGACTAAAAACACCAACGAACTTAAAAAATTGCAGCATAAGGAGACCGTATTTAGGTATCAATTCATCAATGGTGTGCTCAAAGAAACCTATAGTGTTGATGTGAATTCAGCCAAGGATCTTAGGTCTCGGCTCGATCGCATTTTAATGCATAAAGTTTGGGGCTATGTGATATTCCTTTTTATTTTGCTCACCATTTTTCAAGCCATTTTTGATTGGTCCTCCGTGCCGATGGATTTTATAGACCAGCTGTTTGCTTCGTTTAGCAATCTTGTAAAAACGAGTCTTGCACCGGGTGATTTTACCAATCTGATAGCCGAAGGCATTATTCCCGGTTTGGGCGGCATCCTGATTTTTATCCCACAAATTGCCTTTTTGTTTTTCTTTATAGCCATCTTGGAGGAAAGCGGCTATATGAGCCGTGTGGTTTTTTTGATGGACAGAATTATGCGTCGCTATGGCTTAAGCGGCAAAAGCGTCGTCCCGCTGATTTCCGGAACTGCCTGTGCCATTCCGGCTATTTTGGCCACACGTAACATTGAAAATTGGCGCGAACGATTGATTACCATTTTGGTGACACCTTTTGTAACTTGCTCTGCCCGTTTGCCCGTTTACTTGATTATTATCTCCCTTGTGATTCCGGACGAACGCTTTTTGGGGATGAGTTATCAGGGTTTGGCTCTTTTGGTTTTATATCTTTTGGGCTTTTTTATGGCTATTTTTTCAGCCCGGTTGCTCAATTCATTTTTGAAGATTTCCAGCAAGACGTATTTTGTGATAGAAATGCCCGGCTATAAAATGCCGCTATGGCAAAATGTGGGGCTGACTGTGGTTGAGAAGACCAAAACCTTTGTGACGGAGGCCGGAAAAATCATACTTTCTATCTCCATTATTTTGTGGGTATTGGCGTCTTACGGGCCCGGCGATAATTTTAGCAATGCAGAAGCAAACATCAAAGCAAGTGTGGAAGCGATGCAATTGTCTGAAGCCGAAATAGACCAGTTAATATCTACAGAGAAACTGGAGAATTCCTATATTGGAATCCTTGGCAAAACCATAGAGCCGGCACTCAAACCTTTAGGATACGATTGGAAAATAGGCATTGCCATTATTAGTTCGTTTGCTGCACGTGAGGTTTTTGTGGGTACGCTGGCCACCATTTATTCGGTGGGAAACGAAGACGAGGTAGATACCATTAAAAACCGTATGAAAATGGAAGTTTTTCCCAAATCCAATATGCCGGTATATAACCTGGCTTCGGGTATTTCACTGCTGCTTTTTTATGCTTTTGCCATGCAATGCATGAGCACATTGGCCGTTGTAAAGAAAGAAACAAACGGCTGGAAATGGCCTATGATTCAGCTCTCCGTGATGAGCACTTTTGCCTACGTAGTCGCTTTGGTAGCCTTTCAATTAATCAAGTAATTAAAACAGTCGTTTTTCGACAAAGAAAAAATGCAACAAGCTTTAGTCTTCATCATATTTTGTTTGGCCGTTGGGTTTTTGATCAGAAAATTTTTTTGGCCCAAATCGGCATCCAAAAAATCGTGTGGTTCGGATGATTGCCACTGCGGATAAGCTACAACAAAGGCAAAACATTTTCCAGTGCCATACCGCGCGAACCTTTGATTAGGATTTCTTTATCCAAAAATGTGATATCTTGCAGGTGGTTCATCAGTGATTTTGTGCTATCAAAAACAAGTATTTTTGGGTTAGAAAATTTTGTGTTTTTAAAATGATTTCCGGCCAAATACGCCTTTGCTATTTGCATTTCAGAGATATAGTCAACCAACTTTTGATGTTCTTCTGCAGCGGTTTTTCCCAATTCAAACATATCACCTAGAATTAATATCTTTTCCGAAGATTGTCTTTTGTCAAAGTGGGAGAGGGCTGCCATCATGCTGCTGGGATTCGCATTATAGGCATCCATAAAAATGCGATTGGAATTTTGTTCAATAATTTGAGATCTGTTGTTTTCAGATGCATAACTGCTAACGGCTTCAGCTATGTCTTCATCTCCAACACCAAAATAGGTTCCGATGGCAATGGCATAGGCGATATTTGTAAAATTATACGCACCGTATATGTTGCAAATGACTTCTCTATTTTTAAAAGTTAGGACAAGTTTTGGTTCGGAAGCCAACAGGCAGATATGCAAGTCTGCAAGCTTAGATGCGTTTTGGCTGAATGTAAATTTTTTTGCCAAAGCAGCTTTCTCCATTTGTAAGGGGTCGTCGGCATTTACAAACAACAAACCCTTTCTCGATTGAACGGCCGTGTACATTTCAGATTTACCTTTGATGACACCCGCCACACCGCCAAACCCTTCTAAGTGTGCTTTACCGTAGTTTGTTATCAATCCGAAATCGGGTTTCGCTATTTCACAGAGATGAGCAATTTCTCCCTGGTGGTTGGCACCCATTTCTATTACTGCAAAGTCGTGGGATGGTTTGATGCTCAAAATCGTTAAGGGCACGCCGAGGTGGTTGTTCAAGTTTCCTTGGGTGGCCAATGTGTTATATTTTTTGGAAAGCACGCGATGTATGAGTTCTTTAGTGGTTGTTTTGCCGTTGCTTCCTGTGAGCCCAAGTACGGGAATCTGTAATTGTTCTCGATGATATTTGGCCAAGTTTTGCAGGGTAGTTTCCGCATTTTCAACAAGGATGGTTTTCTCGCAGGTCTTGTATTTTGGATTGTCAATCACTGCGAATGATGCACCGTTTTGCAGCGCCTTCTCTGCGTACAGGTTTCCATCGGTGTTTTCTCCTCGAAGCCCGAAAAAGAGTTGCCCGATTTTAACTTTTCGAGAGTCTATACAGACACCGATACATTGTTTGTAAAGTGAATAGATTTCTGCTATGGTCATCACAAAGCGTTTTTTTAATGAAATATCAAAACGGGTCACAAATAAAAAAATCAAACCCCGAATACACAAATGTAATCGAGGTTTGTGGAATTTAAAAAAAACGTTGACAATTTAATTAACGGCCTTTTTACGAGTCATTTGTGATTTTGAACCTACTCTCGACATCGCCAAACGGAAACCGATGTAGTCATTGGCCATGTCTTGCGGGAAAAATCTTCTTTGGGCCGGATCTAGCCAATAGGCCCTGTCTTTCCAAGAACCTCCTTTGTAAACCCGCGCTTCATTACTAATAAGTGTGGTGCGTTTGTTAGACTCGTCATAACCAGCGATAATGTTCCCCAAAGAATCTCTTTTAACTTCATATTCGGGAGAATTGTACATTCTGCGACCTTCGTTAAAAGCCCTGTAATATCGGCTCGAAATTTTATCACCATCTCTGTAATCGCGGTTGTCACTACTCGTAAAATTAGTGCGCAAATAGGTGTCGTTACCTTGTATAGGCTCTTTGGCCAATTGCCCGGGCAAGGTTCGCGCTACGATGCGCCCGTTGCTGAGTGTGTCAAACTGTATGTTATCTTGGTTCACCATAACCAACTTACCGTCATCGCCAATCATGTTTTTAAAATACACATTGCCTCTGTAGTAGTTAAAGTCATTAAACTCATCGTCCACTATGGGTCTGTACACATCTGCGACCCATTCAGCCACGTTCCCTGCCATATCGTATAAGCCGTATTCATTTGGCGGAAACGATTTTACTTTTGCCGTGATGTCTGCGCCGTCATCAGAAAATTGTGCAATGCCTCCGTAATCACCTTTGGCTTGTTTGAAATTTGCCAATTGATCACCAGCGTTGGAACGTTTTTGAGAACGGGTACTGCTACCGGTCCAAGGATATTTTTTTCTACCAAGATAATTGTTGTAAAGCCTGATTTCACTCAATCCAACAGCGGCAAATTCCCACTCGGTTTCGGTTGGCAATCTGTATTCAGGCAAAATCACACCACTTGACAAGGTTGCGTAATTGGGTGTTGTATCGTTTCTAGAACGCCTTCTGCCTTCCAATGCAGTTGCATCACCACCATAAGTTTTGGATGGTGCGTACAAATAGGTCTCTGTACTGAACAGGCTGTCTGCTTGAATTTTTTCTTGCCGGGCTCCTCTACTGATATAGCCATTTTTCTCCAGATAGAGTTGGTTGACCATGTCTGTACGCCATTCGGCATACTCAGTAGCCTGAAGCCAATTGACACCCACAACCGGATATTCGCCGTATGCAGGATGTCTCAAGTAATTGTTCACCATCACTTCGTTGTATCCCAAACGGTTTCTCCAAACCAAGGTGTCCGGTAAAGCGCCGTTGTAAATATTCTTGTATTCTTCTTGATCCGGAGGAAAAACAGCTTTCAAAAACTCCAAATATTCCATGTACATCTTGTTGGTTACCTCGGTTTCATCCATGTAAAAAGATTGCACATGTTGTTGCGAAGGCGTGTTGTTCCAATCCCGCATTACATCGTCTTGAACGCGTCCTTTGGTGAAAGTCCCACCTTCAATAAAAACCATACCCGGAGGGGTAGGTTGATCGGTGTATTTGGTGTTGTATTGAAAATAGCCATCGGGGTCGTTTATCCGCCAACCGGTAGCCCTAGAAACATTCGGATTGTCTCTGTTGTTTCTACAACTTGTCAAAACAAGAAAACCAAATATAACAAGAAGACTTGGGGCTAAGTACTTTCTCATATTTCGCATTTGCATAGATAATTATTTTAGTGGTGCAATATATAAAAAGATTCGATTCATGCCTATATTAGGCCACAATTATTGTTAGTTATTGTCATTGCAATAACGATGTATTTTTGATTTTATTTCACAAAAACACAAGCAGTTTTGAAGTTGGTATAATAAGGATGCAAAATCATCGTTTTTTAGTCATGATTAAAAAGTTACTTTTTTCAATTTTTTTACTAATCAATTTCGGCTTATTTTCTCAAAATAAGTCGTTTACCGTTACGTGGGACGACGTTAAAACCTACGCAACCAACACGGCTACTTTTAATATTCCGCATTTTGAAGAAAAATTTTACAGGTTAAATCCGGACATGAGCCTCACTTTTACAGCCCAATGGACTGATTTTCGTTTGCCGGATGTAAACTCGGTCACCCTGTCAAATGTCCAATACGAGGCTGTCAGTCGACAAGATTTGGGAGATTTGGATGTCAATCTTATTCCCAATTCACCCGAGGTCAAACTTTTTTCAGCCAAAGCGCGAAATGAAAATTATACCATCCTTGAATTGAGTCCGATTGTCAGCAATGGCAATAGCTTTCAAAAAATAACAGCTTTTACGGTTAACTATCAGACTGCTTCGCCCAACAGCCTGGCGGCGGTTCGCGCTGCAGGCTCAAGCACCCAAATGACGGGTCTCACCAATTCGGTCTTGGGCAGTGGTGTTTTCTACAAATTTTACGTCGATAAAACCGGCATTTTTAAAATAACGCGTCGAGACCTGCAAAATATGGGACTCAACCCAGGCAGTATAGATCCTCGGAACATCAAAGTTTACGGCCATGGCGGGCGCATGCTACCACTTCGCAACAGTGAACCGCAACCTTTTGACGTACCCGAAAATGCTATTTTTGTATCCGGTGAAGCGGATGGTTCTTTTGATGCCGATGACTTTATCTTGTTTTACGCAGAAGGTCCTTTTAGTTGGAATCAGGAGAGCAATACCAATATCAATCTTTACACTGAAGAAATAGCCTATTTTATAACCGCTGACGGCGGTGCCGGGAAAAGGATTGTACAAGCAGTCGAACCCACGACACCTGCCACATTAGTCGTTACTGATTTTGACGAATTCCAGTTTCACGAACAGGATTTGGTGTCTGTAGCAAATGTTGGCAGACAATGGCATGGCGAAAAATTTGATGTAGAAAGCGAACAGACCTTTATTTTCGATTTTCCGAATTTAGTGTCCTCAGTACCGATTCAGTTTGCTGTAGATGTTGCTGCGGCGGCCGAGAACCTCACATCCATGTCTGTGGCAGTCAACGGCCAAAACCTGACCACCTTGGGCTTTACAGCAGTTAACGACCCCACAGTAGGATCGGGACGGAGTTTCTCTACGGCCATCAATGCCAATTCGGGTGAAATTACTGTCACACTCACCTACAACAATCAGGGAAATCCGGCTGCCATCGGTTTTTTAAATTTTATAAATATCGAAGCTACTTCTCGGCTCACAGGCTCAGACAAGCAATTTGCATTCACCAAGAAAAGCACTACTTTGCAAGGCGGTGTGGCGGAATACCAAATCCAAAACGCACAAAACATCTCACAGGTATGGGATGTAAGCAACCGAGAAAATATTCGGTTTTACCAAAACAACGACAATGCCGTTTTTTCGTTTAAATCAAACATGGGGTCGCCCAAAAATTTTGTCGCCCTTGTCGATTCAGATGTTTACGAACCCATTGTAAAGTCCAGAAGTCAAGTCGTGCCTCAGGATTTGAAGGGCACGGTTTTTTTGAATGCACAGCGCCAATTTCAAGACGTCGATTATTTAGTTATAGCCCCCGATAGATTTATGAGTCAGGCGCAGCGACTCGCAGATTACCACTTCAACCAATTTGGCCGGGTCACCAAAGCCATTTCACTCGAGCAAATCTACAACGAGTTTAGCACTTCCAATCCCGATATTGCAGCCATCCGAAATTTTGTGAGATACGTATATCTGAATGCCTCATCGCCGGACAAACGCGTCAAGTATTTGTGTCTGCTTGGCGATTCCTCTTTTGACTACAAAAACAGATTGGAAGGCAACAACAACGTCATGCCCACCTTTCACGCATTGCCGAGTTTTTCTCTTACAGGTTCTTTTATGTCCGATGATTTTTTTGTCGCGATGGATGAAAACGAAGGAACAGTTTCAAATACGGATAGAATTGATATTGCCGTGGGCAGATTGGTGGCTGACACACCTCAAGTGATGGATGCCGTGATTGAAAAAATTATCCGATACAACGATCGCAGCAAATTTGGACGTTGGCGTAACAACTTCACCTTGCTTTCCGACGATGTAGATGCCAATTGGGAAGGCATCATTCAAGAATCTTTAGACATATTGGGCAATCAAATCTCTGCTAACAAACCTTTTATCAATGTAACCAAACTCCATTCCGACGCTTTTCTGCAAGAATTGGTAGCCGGTGGCGAAAGATACCCACAAGTCAATGAAGCCATCAAAAATGCGATGGAAGTTGGTACCGTGGTGCTCAATTATTTCGGACATGGTGGCGAAGCCGGATTGGCCGGTGAGCGGCTGATTACGCAGGCAGATGCCATCAATTTTGGCAATCGAGACTTGCAACCGGTTTTTGTGACCGTTACCTGCGAATATACCCGGTTCGACAACCCGCTCAGGCCCACTGCCGGCGAGTTTACATTTTGGAATCCAAATGGAGGAGCTGTGGGGTTGATTACCACAACCCGACAGGTTTTTGTGCAATTCGGATTGACTTTTAACTTGACCCTGCAAAACTATCTGTTTTCTTTTGCCTCTGACGATTTTCCAACCCTTGGCGAATCGTTGATGTTCGCCAAAAATGAGTTTAACAACAACCAAAAAAGGGTGGTTTTCTTGGTGGGCGATCCCGCAATGACGCTGGCCGTTCCAAAACCCCGAATTCAACTCACGCAAATCAATGATAGGCCAGTCAATTTGCAAGCATTGGATACCATAAAATCCTTAGGGAAAGTAAAAATATCTGGTGAAGTCGGTGACGAAAACGGACAACGCATCAGCGACTTTAACGGAACGGTCTTTGTTACGGTTTACGACAAAAACCTCCAAAGACAAACCCTCGCCAATGATGGAACCCGCGACGTTTTTAACCAAATTATTCGATTGAACTTTGAAACCCTTGGCGAAATTGTCTATCGCGGAAAAGCATCGGTAACCAACGGGCTTTTCAATTTTGAATTTCGTGCCCCGCGAGACATTCGCGTGCCCATTGGGAGAGGTCGCATCAGTTTTTATGCGGAACGCACCGGCACCTTCGAGGACCGGACCGGATTTAGCAACGACATACTGGTTGGCGGCATAGATGAAACAGCACCGGCTGACAACCAGGGCCCGCTGGTTCGCCTGTTTATGAACGATGAAAATTTTGTCTCCGGCGAAATCACCAACAGTTCCCCCTTTATTTTAGCCCTAATGGAAGACGAAAACGGAATCAATACGGCTTCCGGAATTGGCCATGACATCGTAGCCATACTCGATGGTGATGAAGCCAATCCTATTATCATGAACGATTTTTACGAGACGGAACTCGACGACTTTACCAGGGGAAGGGTGCGTTTTCCGCTAAGAGACCTAGAGCCCGGCTTGCACACCCTGAAAGTGATTGCTTGGGATGTGTACAACAACTCCTCTATGACTGAAATTCAATTTGTAGTGGCAGGCGATGAAGAATTGAAAATTGAGCGCGTATTGAATTACCCCAATCCTTTTGTGAACTTCACAGAATTTTGGTTTACGCACAACCGCCCCTTTGAGCCTCTAGAAGTTCAGGTGCAGGTGTTTACAGTTACCGGAAAGCTGGTTTGGACTAAAAATCAAATTGTCAATACGGAAGGTTTTCTCTCCCGAGACATCACTTGGGACGGCAGAGACGACTTCGGAGACCGCATAGGTAAAGGCGTGTATGTATATAAACTCACCGTACGCTCGCCTTTTACCAACAAAAGAGTTCAAAAAATCGAAAAACTTGTCATTTTATAATTAAAATCTATTTTTGTCGAATCCATTCAAAACTTATGAAAAGAATACTCATTTTTTTAGCCGCCCTAATGTTGTCTTTTTCCTTATTTTCTCAAGAAGATACCCGTGTCATTACCACAGGCGTGCCTTTTCTTCAGATTGCTCCCGATGCCAGATCTGCCGGACTTGGCGATCAAGGTGTTGCTACCTCGCCCGATGCTTTTTCGCAATTTTGGAATCCGGCCAAATACGCTTTTATGACCACAAAGCAAGGATTCACAGCGAGTTATACACCTTACCTGAGCGATTTGGTGGACGATATTTTTTTGGGAAGTGCCAGTTATTATAACAGAATCAACGAAAGAAGTGCTATCGGTGTAGGGTTTCGAATTTTTAGTTTGGGCGATATAGAGCTCGTTCAAGATGAATTTTCCGATGCTTTGATTGAGCGTCCCAATGAGTTGGCTATAGACGTTTCTTATTCCTTGCGTTTAAGCGATCGCTTCTCTATGGGTGTTGCGCTGCGGTATTTGCGATCAGACTTGCGCATTTCGGCTATTGATCCTACTACGGATTCTGCCAATTCATTTGCGGTGGACATAGCCGGTTATTACCAATCTGAAGAGAAATTCTACAACAATTTCAACGGCAGGTGGCGCGGGGGGTTTAATATATCTAATATCGGACCAAAAATCGATTTTGGCGACAACACGCGCGAAGACTTTTTACCCACCAACTTGCGTTTGGGCGGCGGGTTCGATTTTATTTTTGACTACGACAACAAACTCAGTGTGGGTGCAGAAATCAATAAGCTACTTGTGCCAACACCGCCTATCAGAGAAAGGCAAGATACCAACGGGGATGGCGAAATAGACAACAACGACGACATTGTGATCGTAGATGGCGAGGACGATGATGTCAACTTTTTGACCGGTATTTTTCAATCCTTTGGCGATGCGCCCGACGGATTGAGCGAAGAATTGAAGGAAATCACCTGGTCCCTTTCGGCAGAATATTTGTACAGAGAATCTTTTGCATTCAGAGCCGGATACTTTAACGAATCGGACGAGAAAGGTGCGCGTCAATTTTTAACTTTGGGCGCCGGTTTCAAGTACAATGTTGTGAATGTAGATTTTTCCTATCTCATTTCGACCTCTCAAGTCAGAAATCCTTTAGAAAACACACTCAGATTTTCACTCACCTTTAACTTGGGAGACAATTTTTACCAAGAATTTTAATAAAACTATTTGAAAAAAATAACCTTACAGACAGAAATTGAGGTTTTTGAAAACCTCTTCGAATTGCCAAAAAAAGATGCTTTGCTCATGCAAGCAGCTTTAAAATCTATGGAAAGTGCCTATGCACCCTATTCAAATTTTAAAGTGGGAGCTGCGCTATTGTTGGATAACGGAGAAATTGTATCCGGAAACAATCAGGAAAATGCGGCTTACCCATCCGGTTTGTGCGCAGAAAGAGTGGCGATTTTTTACGCAGGTGCCAAATATCCCAATCAAAAAATATTAAAAATGGCCATTGCGGCTTCTTCAGACTCAAAACCTACTCATGTGCCGGTGCCGCCTTGTGGCGCTTGCAGACAGTCTGTTTTGGAATATGAAACCAAGCAAAAACAGAAAATAGAAATCCTTTTTATGGGAAAAGAAGGTTCAGTAGCTAAAGCTGCCGGAATGATCGATTTGCTGCCACTTGGTTTCGACAGTACATTTCTTTCTTGAGTTTTTAACAAAAAAATGACGAAGAACAGCCCGACATTTTTTGTGAATGTAGTACTTTTGTGGTTCGTAAAATAAGAGCACTCACTAAAAAAAATACTGAATGAAGAAAATAACCAAAGAAACCTATTTGCAGTGGTACGAAGACATGTCCTTTTGGCGAAAGTTTGAAGACAAGTTGGCAGCCGTGTATATTCAACAAAAAGTAAGGGGCTTCCTTCACTTGTACAACGGGCAAGAAGCTGTTTTAGCAGGCGCTTTACACGCAATGGATTTGTCTAAAGATAAAATGATTACGGCTTATCGCAATCACGTGCAGCCTATTGGCATGGGAGTAGATCCGCGAAAAGTAATGGCAGAACTCTATGGAAAAGCCACAGGAACTTCTCACGGACTCGGCGGTTCTATGCATATTTTTTCAAAAGAACACGGTTTTTATGGTGGTCACGGCATTGTAGGTGGACAAATTCCACTTGGCGCCGGACTTGCCTTTGCCGACAAATATTTTAACAGAGAGGCCGTTACCCTTACATTTCTTGGAGACGGCGCCGCTCGTCAGGGTTCACTACACGAAACCCTTAATTTAGCGGCACTTTGGAAATTGCCCGTCGTCATCATTGTAGAAAACAATGGCTACGCCATGGGAACTTCTGTTGCCAGAACGGCCAGTCATCAAGATATATGGAAATTAGGATTGGGTTACGAAATTCCTTGTGGGCCTGTAGACGGTATGAATCCTGTAAAAGTTGCAGAAGGACTGACCGAAGCCATCGATCGCGCCAGACGCGGAGACGGCCCTACTTTTATAGAGATGAAAACCTATCGATATAGAGGCCATTCTATGTCTGATGCGCAACATTACAGAACCAAAGAGGAAGTAGAAGAATACAAAAAGATAGACCCCATCACCCAGGTGTTGGATGTCATCAAGAAAGAAAAGTATGCAACGGAAGAAGAGATAAAAGCGATTGACAAACGCGTGAAACAATTGGTCAGTGAATGTGAAAAATTCGCAGAAGATTCTCCCTATCCGGAGATTAATGTGATGTATGACGCAGTTTACGAGCAAAGCGACTATCCCTTTTTACCACATAAATTATAACTGTTATGGCTGAAGTAATAAACATGCCCCGACTCAGTGATACCATGGAAGAAGGTGTCGTGGCAAAATGGTTAAAAAAAGTAGGTGATGAAGTTTCGGAAGGCGATATTTTGGCTGAAATAGAAACAGACAAAGCCACCATGGAATTTGAAAGTTTTCACTCAGGTGTTTTGCTTCATGTAGGTTTGCAAGAAGGCGAAACAGCTCCGGTTGATACGTTGCTCGCCATCATAGGTGAAAAAGGAGAGGATATTTCCGGACTATTAAATGAAGCCAAAGATGCTTCAAAACCTGAGGAAAAAGCTTCAA
Source organism: Bacteroidota bacterium (assembly GCA_018829465.1). GTDB lineage: Bacteria > Bacteroidota > Bacteroidia > Flavobacteriales > Flavobacteriaceae > UM-FILTER-40-17. The sequence goes on from JAHJTN010000007.1 coordinate 15,414, forward strand.
AGAACGACGAATCCGGCACTAAATCTGAAAAATTAGCTGAAGTGCCCGAAGGTGTTGAAATTGTGACTATGCCCAGATTGAGCGACACTATGACAGAAGGTACGGTTGCCACTTGGTTAAAAAAAGTGGGTGACAAAGTAACCGAAGGCGATATTTTAGCAGAAATAGAAACGGACAAAGCTACTATGGAATTTGAATCTTTCTATGCCGGTACACTTTTGTACGTTGGTATTCAAGAAGGAGGTTCAGCACCTGTTGACGCTTTGTTGGCCATTATTGGTCCTGCAGGTCTTGATGTCACGGATATTGCAAAAAATTACAGTACGCCAGGTGATGCTCCCAAAAAAGAAGAAGCCACAGCTGCTCCTGAAAAAACAACAGAAGTTAAACAAGAGAGTCAAACTTCGTCAGTTGACACCCAAACAGACGGACGCGTATTTGCTTCCCCATTGGCCAAAAAAATCGCTGCCGAAAAAGGATATAATTTATCCCAAATTAAAGGCACGGGAGAAAATGGAAGAATTGTAAAAGCAGACGTTGAAAATTTCTCACCGGCTGCCGTTTCAAACGAAGCTTCACAGCCTGCAGTTGCCGCATACCAGCCTGTTGGTGCAGAACATTTTGAAGAAAAAGCCAATTCGCAGATGCGCAAGACTATTGCCAAAAGGCTTGGTGAATCTAAATTTACAGCGCCGCACTACTATCTGACTATTGAAATTTCCATGGATCAGGCTATTGCGTCCAGGCAGTCTATAAATGCCATTCCCGATACCAAAGTTTCCTTTAACGATATGGTTATCAAGGCGGTTGCTATGGCTTTGAGAAAGCATCCACAAGTGAATACACAGTGGAAAGACAGTGTGACTCGCTACAACCAACACATCCATGTAGGAGTTGCAGTTGCAGTTGAAGACGGTTTAGTAGTGCCAGTGCTTAAGTTTACAGATCAGTTAACGTTGACTCAAATTGGCAGTCAGGTCAAAGACTTGGCAGGAAAAGCCAGAAATAAAAAACTGCAACCGGCAGAAATGGAAGGCAGTACTTTTACAGTATCCAACTTGGGTATGTTTGGTATTGAAGAATTTACTTCCATTATCAACCAACCCAACGCTGCCATATTATCTGTGGGTGCCATTATTGAAAAACCGGTAGTAAAAGAAGGTCAGATTGTTGTTGGCAACCAGATGAAGCTTACCTTAGCCTGCGACCATCGCACCGTTGATGGTGCCACTGGTGCACAATTTTTGCAAACCTTAAAGTTGTATTTGGAAAATCCGGTTACGATGTTGGCTTAAATATTTCCAAAATCTTAATAAAAAGGGCGACAAAAATTAAATTGTCGTCCTTTTGTTATGTAGTTGTTTTTGCTTTAAAGAAGGCTTGAGGTTCAGAAAATCGAACTTATACATTGCATTCGCTGCGGTATTTCAAGCAGGTTTCTAAAAAATATTTGATAATATCTGTAGTGGTGACAATACCTTTTAATTTGCCGTTCTCTACTACCGGCAAAGCGTGAAATTCCCGAACGGACAACAACTCGCAAACTTCTTTTAGGGTTGTTTTGGGGGAAACCACCACCAATTTGTGCATCATAATTTGTGACACGGTAAAATGGTCATACATAAAGGTTTCTAAGGTGTCGTCTGCTGAGGCAACGATGTCCACATAACAAAGCCTTAGCAAATCTGTATAGCTGAGAATACCTACTAGTTTTCTGTCTTTAACCACCGGTAAGTGCCTAATTTTATTTTCTTTAAAAAGGCGTTCGGCTTTGTATAAATCGTCTGAGATATCCAAAGTAACCAATTCCCGGGTCATTATTTTCGATATGGGAATGTTCTTTTTCATCTGTTTATATTATTTATTTTTATCGGTCATGCTTCGACTGCGCTCAGCACAGGAATGGAACGCCCTAGGATAATCATACTCCTATGTGTCAATTTTTTACATCGGCGTTTCATGTATCTAAATAATTGATTTTAAACTGTCATACATCTACAGCGTTCGGCACAGAAGTGAAACACCCTATAAATCATTTTGGTTGGTTTGATGACCATTCATGATATTTAAAATTGCATGATAAAGTTCGATATTCTAATCTCTTAAAAACCTGATATTTGTCATGTATTCAAAAAAATATGTCCATTTCATTGCCCACAGTCTAAAAGAAAGTTTGTGAGAAGCAAGCATAAAAAATCCCGAAAAGTTTTAAAAACTTTTCGGGATTATATGAATTAGTGACCGCGGAGGGATTCGAACCCCCAACCCTCAGAGCCGAAATCTGATATTCTATCCAGTTGAACTACGCAGCCGTTTTTATCTTCCTTCGAAGGATAAAGTGGGAGCAAAGGTAAACTTAGTTGGGCTAATTTTCAAACCCTTTTTCCCTATGCTAAAAGTTTTTTTACAATGCCGGAAATGGTTTTGCCATCTGCCCGACCTGCCAATTTTTGGGAGGCCGCACCCATCACCTTTCCCATATCTTTAATACCAGATGCGCCGGTTTGGGTGATGATTTCTTGGATAATAACAGTTATCTCGGCTTCGCTGAGTTGTTTCGGTAAAAAAGTTTCAATTATTGCAATTTGAGCCAGCTCTGGCGTTGCCAAATCGGATCTGTTTTGTTGTTCGTAAATGGCCGCACTGTCTCTTCGTTGCTTGACCAGCTTCTGCAACAAAGTCATTTCTTCTGCTTCTGAAACTTCCTTGCTTCCACCGGTTTTCGCCAATAATATAGCCGATTTTATGGCGCGCAAGGCTTCAAGCGCCTGACTGTCTTTGTTTTTCATGGCGGTTTTCATAGCCTCCATAACTTTTGATTCTAAACTCATAAACTGTCTTTTTTTTTGTAGTGGCAAAGATACCTTTTTTAAAAGTATTCAACACTAATCCACGTTGTCGTGCAAAAAGGAATTGTTTGTTTTTAAATTGATCTCCTTATTCTCATCTACAGATAGGCTGGTTCTGGAGAGGTTGTGTTGAGATGAAATTCTTTGTTCCAATTCAACACCCATGCGCTTGTATGCCGGTTCTTTTTCATACTCTTCGATGCGTGCAGAACTGTGGTTAAATTTGTAATTGAATTCCTTCATTTTTCTACGACGTTCATCTGCACGGGCTTTTAAAACATGGCTGATGGGGCCGTCAAATGGATCTGCATGTTCATCAGCCGGTTTTGAGTCGGTTGAGGTTTCTTTCTCCATCACCGTTTTTTTGAAATCCGTTTCCGGGTCTGCCACCTCAGCCTTCTTTTCTTGAGGCGCTTTAGAATTGACCAAAGCATTTTCAAAATCCATATAATCTTCCAAACTGTATTTCTTCATTCCTGTTTCATCCGAAGCTTCAAACGGAATAAACTCTTTGGCTTCGTTTACTTCAATTTCGTGAATGTCGTGTCTGACTTTATCGTCATCTTTGTTTATAGACAAGTGCTCTGTCTGTTCTTTTTCTGTGCGCCGTTCTTTAGGCAAATCAAAAGTTAAAGTAACTTGCTTTTCGTCATAAATGTTGTGCGAAAGGTCATCTTGAGTCGCTTTTGTCGTGGTGTCAAATTCCTCGTTAGGGGTGTCTTCCATTTCATGAATGACAAATGTGTCTGTTTCTAGTGATTTGATTTCTTCGTAATCAACCACTATCGTGTTACGAATGGAATCATCGGTTTTAATTAATACGTTTTCCTCAATATTGTTTTCCAAATTATTGCTTTGGATGTTTTCCTTTGGTACTTTCTTTTCAAAGTTGTGCTCAAGGGTAGAAAATGACGCTTTGGGTGTCAGATCTTGTTCGGCTTTTTGCTCTTCTTCAAGCGTGTGGATGATTTTTTTAGATTCTGTATGTACAATTTCGTTTTGCTGTTCCGGATGAAAGCCGGTGGCTATGACCGTAACCGATATGGCGTCTTCAAGTGTTTCATCTTCGCCTACCCCCATGATGATGTTAGCGCCATTTCCGGCTTCAGATTGAATGTGGTCGTTGATTTCGCCGATTTCATCCAGCGTGATTTCATCCGACCCGAAAACAATGAGCAACAAGACGTTTTTAGCTCCGGTGATTTTGTTGTCGTTGAGTAGGGGTGAATCAAGTGCTTTGATGATGGCTTCTTGGGCGCGGTTTTCGCCTTTTGCTTTGGCAGAGCCCATAATGGCTGTACCGCTGTTAGACAAAACGGTTTTGGCATCGTGCAAGTCGATATTTTGGGTGTAGTGATGTGTGATGACTTCGGCTATGCCTCTCGAAGCGGTGGAAAGTACTTCGTCTGCTTTGGAAAATCCGGCTTTGAATCCCAAGTTGCCATAGACTTCTCTCAACTTGTTGTTGTTGATAATCACGATAGAATCTACATTTCTCCGAAGGTTTTCCAAGCCTTTTTGGGCTTGTTCATTTCGGAGTTTTCCTTCAAATGAGAATGGCATGGTGACGATGCCTACCGTAAGGATGTTCATGTCCTTGGCCATTTTGGCGATGATGGGTGCGGCTCCGGTGCCCGTGCCACCGCCCATGCCGGCTGTAATAAACAGCATTTTGGTCTGATGCATCAAAAGTTTTTTGATGTCTTCTACACTTTCCAATGCAGCCCTTTCTCCAATTTCCGGATTGGCACCTGCGCCCATGCCTTCGGTGAGTGAAACGCCGAGTTGGATTTTGTTGGGCACCGGACTGTTTTCCAGCGCTTGAGCATCGGTGTTGCAAATAATAAAGTCAACGCCTTTGATGCCTTGTTTGTACATAAAATTGATTGCGTTGCTGCCTCCGCCGCCCACACCAATTACTTTGATGACATGAGATTGATTTTTAGGTAAATCAAATGAAATGTTGCCGAATTCTGTATTGTTCATAACGTTGTATTTTATTCTGCGTTGTCTAAAAAGTCTCTAAATTTTTCTGACCATCTTTCCAAAAAGTTTCTCCGGATGGGTTTCTGTGGTTCGTGCTCCACTTTGGTCAATGGTTTTTCTTCTGCGGATTGGGGCGATTCCTTACCTGGAATTTCTACGTATTTGTGTCTGCTGTTTTCCAATGCGTTCATCAACAAACCTACGGCTGTGGCATACACCGGACTCGTAGCCTCCGAATCCGAATCTCCGGCCAAATGCTCGTTTGGAAAACCGATACGGGTGTCCATCCCCGTGATGTATTCCACCAATTGCTTGAGGTGTTTCAATTGTGCACCGCCACCGGTGAGGACAATTCCTGCAATGAGTTTCTTCTTTTGCTCTTCGTGTCCGTAGTTTTTGATTTCTAAATATACCTGCTCAATGATTTCCACCACCCGAGCATGAATGATTTTTGAAAGGTTTTTTAGGGTAATTTCTTTAGGATCGCGTCCTCTTAAACCGGGTATGGACACAATTTCATTCTCTTTGTTTTCGCCGGGCCAGGCAGAACCAAATTTAATTTTCAACAACTCGGCTTGTTTTTCAATAATAGAACAACCTTCTTTGATGTCTTCGGTAATCACGTTACCGCCAAACGGAATGACAGCCGTGTGCCGAATAATTCCATCTTTAAAAATTGCCAGATCTGTAGTGCCGCCGCCTATGTCGATGAGTGCCACACCGGCTTCTTTTTCCTCCTGACTGAGTACCGCGTCTGCCGAAGCAAGCGGCTCTAAGGTGATCTCTGCCAGTTCTAAGCCGGCACTTTTAATACATCGCCCCACATTGCGAATAGAGGATAACTGACCCACAACAACGTGGAAATTTGCTTCTAACCGCCCGCCATACATCCCGATAGGTTCTTTGATTTCGGGCTGCCCATCTACCTTGTATTCTTGTGGCAGTACGTGGATGATTTCTTCGCCGGGCAACATGGCCAATTTATACACCTGACTCACCAGTTTTTCGATGTCTTTTGGGTCTATAACCGCTTCTGAATTGCTTCGGGTAATGTAATCGCTGTGTTGCAAACTGCGAATATGTTGGCCTGCAATTCCCACAACTACCTCTTTGATTTTCATGCTGGTTTGCGTTTCCGCATCTTGCACAGCCGCTTGTATAGATTGAATGGTTTGCGTGATGTTGTTTACAACACCTCTGTGAACGCCTAAGCTTTTGGCTCGGCCAATGCCCAAAATTTCAACCTTGCCGTATTCGTTGTAGGCACCTATCATTGCCACAATTTTTGTGGTACCGATATCGAGCCCGACTGCTATGTTTTTATATTCCATTTTCCGTTTTTTTTGTACAAACCAATTGATTGGGATATTGAAGGTTTATTTTTTCATACATTTCGTGAAGCCCGTGTTTGTCTGCATAGACCATAAAGGACTTTAAATTCATCAATTTATTGTGCATATTTGTCGCGTCACCCATTTCAATTTTGTAATCATATAATCTTGTAGAAAGTTCAAACTTTCCATTTTCTAAATATTCAATTGACACTATGCTTTTTTCCAATACTTTATCTTTTTGTATCCAAAGCAGCATTTGTCTTACGGTTTCCTTAGTGTCTCCGTCCAAAAGACCTTTTACCAAGGGAACGCGTGCCGAGTGTAAACCGGAAAGTGGCATGACACCGCCTCGATTGTCCAAGTAAAACGGATTGTCGTTAACCACCCGTGCCAACGGTGTTTTTTGTTCAATGACTACCTCAATTTGCTTATCAACAGTTAAATAGACATTGGCGTCCTGCACAAACGGATTGGCTTTTACCCTTTTTTCCAAGGTATTCAAATCTACTTCAGAAATCACAAATGATAAGGAATTGCCGTTTTTTTGTATTAACAATTTATTAACCATAGAGTCTGTCAAATACGCTGTGGTAAGTCCTTTAAAGTGTACCTGAATGCCTTGGGTCTCTTGTCTGTCAAATCGTTGGTTGGTAAAAGCAACCAATCCGAGTGCTATGCCCGAAATAAAAATGTTACCTATAAATAACCAATTGATTTTCATTTGTTTATATTTATTGTTTTTTAATCGGTCATGTTTCGACTGCGCTCAGCACAGGCATGGAACGCCCTAGTATAATCATACTTCTGTGTGTCAATAATTTTACTTGGGCGTTTCATGATAATAAAATATTTTTGATGGGTTCTACAAGTGTCGAAATGTCACCGGCTCCTAGGGTAATCAAAATTTCTGTAGTGTCTTTTTTAATGTTTTGTAATAAGGCTTCTTTTGTCAGGATTTTTTTATGAGTGTGGTCTATTTTATCAAGTAACCATTTGGCATCAATACCGGGGATAGGATGCTCACGAGCCGGATAAATTTCCAGTAAAATAACTTGATTAAATGCGGCCAACTCTCGTGCAAAAGCATCTCCAAAATCTTGGGTTCGGCTAAACAGATGCGGTTGAAAAATGACGGTTTTGACTTTGTTCGGATAAAAACTTTCCAGTGCTTCCCTCACAGCTGCAATTTCGCTCGGATGGTGTGCATAATCGTCAATATAGATTTGATTCGCTGTTTTTATGTGAAAGGCAAACCGCCTTTCTACGCCTTTAAAACTTTGGATGCCATCGCGCAATTTGTCTGCTGAAACACCCCATTCATAAGCCATGGCGAAGGCTAACAAGGTGTTGAGCAAATTGTGCTTGCCTGGTAGCTGTGATTTGAAATTTGTGTGAATTTTATCAGGTGTTTGTATGTCAAATTGATAGATGCCTTCTTGAATGCTAAGGTTTGCGATTCGGTAGTCAGCATTTTCACCAAAGCCGTATCGAATTCCAGAAAGCGACAGGTCTTCGTGAACAAACACTTTTCCACCTGCAACTATTTTGGCCGTAAATTGCTGAAAGGCTTTTTGGAGTTCGTCGTCGGTTTTATAGATGTCTAAATGATCGGCATCTGTGGAGGTAACCGCTGCATAATAGGGATGCAATCTTAAAAAAGACCTATCGTATTCGTCTGCTTCTACAACCAAAGCGTCCGTGCCATCCAAAATCAAATTGGTGTCGTAGTTCTGGCTGATGCCACCCAAAATAGCTGTAATTTTCATTCCGCTGTGCTTCAAAAGATGCGCCAATAGGGTGGAGGTGGTTGTTTTGCCATGTGTGCCGCCTACTGCCAAACATTTGGTTTCCGCAGATAGTCGCCCCAATAGTTCCGAACGCTTAAGTATCTCAAATCCTTCCGATTTAAAATAGTTCAACAAATTTGAACTTTCAGGAATAGCAGGTGTAAACACGACCAAGGTTTCTTTCGGATTCAAAAACTGAGCATCTACCAGGGCAATTTCATCCTTGTAAATCACCGTGATTCCTTTTGCCGATAATTTTTGTGTAAGCTGCGTCTCTGTTTTGTCGTAGCCCGCCACTTTGTGTCCTGTCTCTTTTGCATAAAATGCCAATGCACTCATGCCGATGCCGCCGATGCCTATAAAATAGATATAATGTTTGTTTAGCGGATTCATGTTTTTTTGGAGATCAGTTTTTCGACTTCTGCTACAATCATTTCTGTTGCATGTGGTTTTGCCAGTTTTTTAATGGCTTTTCCCAATTTCTCTCTCGCTTCTTTTGATGTCAGAAGCGGAGCGATTACCTTTTCAAAATTCTGTGAGGCTTCAGATTCCTTCAATACCAATGCCGCCTCCTGTTTGGCAATGGCCCATGCGTTTTTAGTTTGATGGTCTTCAGCTACATTGGGCGATGGAATGAAAATCACCGGTTTTCCTGCCAAACAAAGTTCCGAAACGGTCAGTGCGCCGGATCTTGACAGTATAAGATGGGCCGTTTCATAGGCTTTGTCCATCTCCACAATAAACGGAACCACACGTACAGCATCGCTGTTGTACTTTTTGTAAGCTTCATAGTATAATTTACCTGTCTGCCATAGGATTTGTACACCCTCTTTTTGCAGAAAATCTAGTTTTTCTTCGATGAGTAAGTTTATGTTGCGGGCGCCCAAACTTCCGCCTAAAACCAACAGTGTGGTTTTATTTTCATCGAGTTCGAAATGTGAGAAGGCCTCTTTTTTGTTTTCTGATGAAACCATCAAATCTCTCCGAACCGGATTTCCTGTTAATACAATTTTTTCTGCCGGGAAAAACGTCTCTAAACCTTCATAAGCCACACAAATCGTATCCACCCGCGATCCCAATATCTTGTTTGTGATGCCCGGATAGGAATTTTGCTCTTGTATCAGTGTCGGTATTTTCTGCTGTGTGGCAGCGTATAAAAGAGGCCCGCTGGCAAACCCGCCTGTACCGATGACCACATCGGGTTGGAATTTTTTGATGATTTTCTTCGATTTTTGTAAACTTGAAATTAGTTTTAATGGAAAGTTTAGGTTTTTGAGTGTTAATTTTCGTTGCAAACCCGATATCCAAAGACCTTCTATCTCAAATCCCGATTGGGGTACTTTTTCCATCTCCATTTTGTCTTTTGCACCTACAAATAAGAATTGGGCATCACTGTATTTTTGACGAAGAGCCTGCGCTACAGCAATGGCCGGATAAATATGTCCGCCCGTTCCGCCTCCCGATAAAATAAATTTTAAAGGTTCCATCTGTTGATATTTACTTCTTTCTACCACTTTCAATACAAGTATTTTTTAGGTCACTCTTCAATGATATGCTTGAATGCTCGATCTTATTATTCTTTTTTATAGGTTTTTAAAATTTGAGATTGGACATTTTAAACTTTCATACATTTATAGTTTCTTCTTTGCTTAATACTTCTATCGGATTGGTGCCTTCTGTCACTTCATTTTGTAGATCTTCATTTTCAACCATCTTGTTCCTAGAGGAAATGCGGTTGGCACTCACGCTGAGAATGATCCCCAAAGACACACAAGTCATCCAAAGCGATGTGCCGCCGGCACTGAGCAGTGGCAAGGTTTGTCCGGTAACCGGAAACAAGCCTACGGCCACGCCCATATTGATAAAGGCTTGTAGAATAATAGATAATCCCAGTCCGATGACAATCAATTTGCCGAAATTAGTCGATGCTCGCCGGGCTATAATTAGGATTCTGAAAAGGATAAACATATAAAGTAGCAATAAGAAAACAGCACCCACTATACCAAATTCTTCAGCGATTATGGCGTAGATAAAATCGGAAGAAGATTGCGGTAGAAAGTTCTTTTGGATGCTTTTACCGGGTCCCAAACCAATCAATCCGCCGGTTGCAATGGCAGTTTTTGCCTTGTCTGCTTGGTAATCGTCTTGGTTGTTTTCATCTGATACAAAATTTTCAATCCGACTGATCCAAGTGTCAACCCGATTGGGCAACATATCAGGAAACGCCTTGGCAACCAAAATAAAGAAAGTAAGTCCAAGACAGGCAAAGCCCATAATTTTCGCAATGTGTCTTATGGGATGGTTGCCAATGTATGCCAGAACGACAATCAACAAAAACGCAATGGCCGTGGTAGAAAAATTAGCCGGAAGCACAAAAGCCAGCATTAACCCGACGGGAAACCAAAGCGTTATTAAAGCCCTTCTGAAAGTGATTTCTGTATGAATGTGCCTTGACAAAAATCGCGCTACAAAACTGATGAGTACAATGATGGCAAAGGTTGAAGTTTGAAAACTGATGCCCACATACGGAATTTGAATCCACCGGCTGGCATTGGCTCCTGCGATGGTGTTCCCTTGTGTGGCCGTGTAGATGAGTAGCAACAAAGCCACCGGATAGACGATGACCGAAAGCCCGCTAAAATAGTGATACGGTATCTTGTGGATGCCATACATCATCGTAAAACCAATAAATAAAAGTGAAGCGTGTTTAAATAAATAAGAAAGCGTACTGCTTTGCCCGTACAAAAACACGAGATTGCTACTCGCGCTATATACAGGCAAAAAAGAAATAAGACCCAACAATGCGACCGCAGCCCACAGTGCTTTGTCTCCTTCCACATATTTAAACAGGTTTGGCATCTTATAATTTGTTTACGGCTTCTTTAAACTGATTCCCACGGTCTTCATAATTTTTAAACAGATCAAAACTGGCACACGCTGGCGACAGCAAAACGGTGTCTCCTTTCTCTGCAAGTTGATAAGCCATTCGCACGGCTTCTTCCATAGATTGGGTTTCTACCATCAAATCGATTATGTTCTGATAGGCATTTATTATCTTCGAATTGTCTAAGCCCAAGCAAATGATGGCTTTCACTTTTTCGTTTACCAACGGCAGCAGTTCGTGATAGTCGTTTCCTTTGTCTTGACCGCCAACAATCCATACGGCTTGTCCGTTTACGGAGTCTAAGGCGTAAAAAGTTGAATTGATATTGGTTGCTTTTGAATCGTTGATATAGGTCACGCCCCCAATTTTAGAAACTTTTTCCATACGATGTGGCACATTTTCAAAATACATCATGCTTTCGCGGATGTTTTCTTTTCGTATTTTGAGCAAATGTGCTGCTGTGGCTGCAGCCATGGCATTTTTCAGGTTGTGTTTGCCTTCAAGAGAAATGTCTTCTTGTGGAATCGTCAGGATGTTTTCTGAGGTTTGGATCATCATGTTTTGTTTATCTAAATAGGTTCCGTAATTGAGTTTTTTTTTAATGGAAAATGGTACTTTTATCGCACGTACTTGGTGTTTTTCGAGACCGGCTCTTATCACTTCATCGTCTGCGTCGTATATAAAAAAATCTGTTTCTGTTTGGTTCATGGCAATCCTGAATTTGGATGCGATGTACTTGTCAAACTGATAGTCGTATCGGTCTAAATGATCGGGTGTGATGTTGGTAAGAACAGCAATGTGCGGCTTAAATGTTTTGATGCCGTCAAGCTGAAAGCTGCTGACTTCCAACACCGCGTATTCGTGTTTTTTTTCTGCGACACTTTTGGCGTAGCTGTCACCAATATTTCCGGCTAGCGTTACATCGTATCCGGCGTCTTTCAAAATTTTGTGAATGAGCAAGGTTGTGGTGGTTTTGCCATTGCTGCCGGTGATGGCTACAATTTTTTCATCAGATTCGGTTGCGGCAAATTCTATCTCCGAAATAATTGGAATGTGATGTGCCAATATTTTCTGCACCAACGGGCTTTTATCCGGAATTCCGGGACTTTTGACTACCAAATCGGCGTTTAAAATCATCAATTCGCTGTGTTGACCGCTCTCAAAGGGAATCTTATTTTTTTGAAGTTGTTTTTTGAAAATTTCTGCAATTTCACCTTTGTCAGATACAAACACCTGGTAACCCTTTTGCATACCCAAAAGCGCAGCTCCTACACCACTTTCTCCTGCTCCTAAAATCACTAATCTGTTCATATCTATCTAACTTTTAGTGTGACGATGCTCAAAATGGCCAACACGATGCCAACTATCCAAAATCGGGTCACAATTTTGCTCTCGTGAAATCCTGATTTTTGGTAGTGGTGGTGCAAAGGCGACATTTTAAAAATACGACGGCCTTCGCCGTACTTCTTTTTGGTGTATTTGAAATAAGAAACTTGCATGACTACAGACAGATTTTCTGCCAAAAAAATGCCACACAACAATGGAATCAGTAACTCTTTTCTGCTTGCAATTGCGATAACGGCAATCACTCCGCCTATGGTGAGGCTGCCTGTGTCGCCCATAAACACTTGAGCCGGATAGCTGTTGTACCACAAAAAACCAATCAGCGCTCCGGCAAATGCACTGATGTACACAGTCATTTCTCCCGCATTCGGGATGTACATAATGTTGAGATAATCCGAAAAAATCACGTTACCCGACACCCACGCAAATACACCCAAGGCAAATACAATAATCGCCGAACTTCCTGCGGCCAACCCGTCTATACCATCTGTGAGGTTGGCACCATTGGAAACCGCAGTGACCACAAAAATCACCAAGGGTATAAAAATGAGCCAGGCATAGGGTGCTAAATCTTTATCAATCCAAGTGATAAAGTCGGCGTAATCTAATTCGTTATTTTTAAAGAAAGGGATGGTCGTACGGGTAGATTTGATGTCTTTTTTCTCAACTTTTTCAATGCTTGTCTGAAAACTTGCAGTAGTGCTGTTTTCACGAACAGTGACATCCGGATGAAAATAGAGTACCCAACCCACAATCAGACCGAGACCAATTTGCCCCACCACTTTAAACTTACCTTTAAGACCCTCTTTGTCTTTTTTGAATATTTTGATATAATCGTCCACAAAACCAATAGATCCCATCCATAAGGTGGTGACAATCAGTAGTAATATGTAAATATTGTCGAGTTTTGCCAATAACAACACAGGTATCAATGTAGCCATAATGATGATGATGCCACCCATAGTAGGTGTACCGGCTTTTTGGTTTTGACCTGCCAAGCCCAAATCGCGAACAGTTTCACCTATTTGTTTTTTTCTCAAAAAATCGATGATTTTGCGTCCGAAAAAGGCAGAAATTAAAACCGAAAGCAAGGCTGCCAAACCGGAGCGAAATGACAAAAACTGAAACAGTCCGCCGCCGGGCAAATCAAAATGCTTTTCCAAATATTCAAAAAGGTAGTACAGCATGCCTCATTGGTTTAGTTGCGTTAGTATTTCCTTTGCTATTTTTAAATCGTCAAAATCCGTTCGCACACCTTTTATTTCCTGATAGGTTTCGTGTCCTTTTCCTGCAATCAAAATAATGTCGTCTGGTTTTGCCATGCTACAAGCGGCCTTGATGGCCTGATACCGGTCTGTAATAGACAGTGTTTTTTTATAATCCTGCGGTGCAACCCCTTTTTCTATGTCGTGTATAATGAGTTCCGGTTCTTCGTTTCGCGGATTGTCACTCGTAAAAATGACTTGGTTGCTCAGTTTGGCCGCTACATGACCCATCACGGGTCTTTTTTGCTTGTCGCGGTTGCCTCCACAGCCCACCACGGTGATGAGTTGCTCATTGCCCGTTCTTATTTCATTGATGGTTTCTAAAATATTTTCCAAAGCATCCGGCGTATGCGCATAGTCAATTATGGCTTTCACACGGTTCTCAGTGCTAAAAAATTGAAACCTGCCTCGGGCGGTCTGCAGCTGGCTGAGTAAACGCAATGCCTCTGGTTTTTCAATACCACTGAGGATTGCGGTAGCATAGATAGCCGTGAGGTTGTAGGCATTAAACCTGCCTATCAGTTTGGTGTAAATTTCCTGTTGATCTATTTTGAGTACCAAGCCTTCAAAGGTGTTTTCCAACACGGATGTCTTAAAATCGGCATGTGTTTTTAGGGCATAAGTATATTTTTTTGCACGGGTATTTTGAAGCATAAATTGCCCGTTTTTATCATCTATGTTGGTGAGTGCAAAAGCTGACGGAGTCAACAAATCAAAAAAACTTTTTTTGACATCACGATAGTCGGCAAAAGTTTTGTGATAGTCTAAGTGGTCGTGCGTAATATTGGTAAACACGCCTCCAAAAAATCGAATGCCATGTGCGCGTTTTTGATGAATGCCGTGCGAACTTACCTCCATAAAACAGAAATCTACACCTGCCTCGGCCATTTGGTGTAAGTACTGTTGTATGTGGATGGAATCGGGTGTGGTATGTGTAGCTGAAATTTCAAAACCGTCAATTTTGACAACAATCGTGGAAAGCAAACCCACTTTAAATCCTGCGTTTTTAAACAAATCATAGCATAGCGTGGCAAAAGTAGTTTTACCGTTGGTGCCGGTCACCCCAATTACCCTGATTTTTTCGGATGGATGGTCATAGAAATTGGCTGCCATTTCGGCCAAAGCCAATTGCGAATCTGTTACTTCTACATAGGTCACTTCCGGATGCAGCTTGGCGGGAATGTTCTCACAAATGATGGCCACCGCACCTTTTTTAATCGCAGCTTCAATGTATTCATGGCCATCGGTAACACTCCCTTTTATCGCTATAAATGCTGAACCGTTGCTAGATTTATTAGAATCAAAACACAACGCACGAATGCTGATGCCCGTATCGCCCTTCACGCTTTCGAGGCGCACTTTATACAGAATGTCTCTCAGTACTTTCATTGTAAAGTGAGTTTTACGGTTTCATTTTTTTGAATAGGCGTCCCTGCTTCGGGTGACTGTTTGATTACTTTACCCAAACCCTCTACTTCCACAGTAAATCCTTCGTTTTCTAGCAGGGCCACGGCGTCCATGCCGGTCACGCCTGTCAAATCAGTCATGACATTTTTTTCTTGGCGTAAAAGTGAAAAATACCTGTTGTACGATTTGTTGAGGCTGTCCGAAACTTTATCTGTCCACTGCAAGGATTCTGCACGAACAGATTGCACATGAATTTTTTGTGCAATTTTTTTAAACACAGGGCCTGCAACATCGGCACCGTAGTAACCGATTTTTTTCTCGGGCTTGTGAATGACCACAATAACAGAAAATTTGGGGCTTTGGGCAGGAAAGTAACCGACAAAACTCGAAATATAACTCAGACTATCGGTCCAGTAGTCCGTTTGACAAGTACCGGTTTTGCCGGCCAATGAAAAATCCGGATTATAGAGCGATTTTCCGGTGCCGTATGTTACGGTGTTTTCTAGTATTTTTTGAACCTTTTTGATGTTTTCAGGGCTGGCAATCTGTGGATTGATGATTTCAGGCGCCACCCGATGCACCACTTGATCCCATTCGCGAATTTCTTCCACAAAACGCGGTTTTACCATGATACCATTGTTGCCAATGGCATTGTAAAAAGTAAGTGTTTGCAGGGGTGTCAACGAAACACCATAGCCGAAAGCCATCCATGGCAACGAAAGTCCGTTCCATCCTTTTTTGCTTGGATTGGGTATTTTTGGTGTGCCCTCACCTTCGAGAAGAATGCCGGTTTTTTGATCAACATTCATGGCGTGCAGTCGGTCTGTGAATTTGCTCGGGTTGTCGCCGTAACTGTCTGTAATCATCCGTGCGAATGCCGTATTTGATGAGACCACGGTTGCTTCGGCTATTGAAATTTTCCCATAACCCTTGCGGTTAGAATCTCTCACTTTTCTTCCGTAAAAACTGATAATGCCGTTTTCGGTATCTACCACATCGCTGGTGTCTATAACTTTGTCTTCCAACGCGGCCAAAAGTCCCATGATTTTGAAAGTAGAACCCGGTTCGTGCGATTCGCCTATGGCATAATTAAAAGATTCAATGTATTTGCCCGATTTGGTTCTGCCCAAATTTGAAACCGCTTTGATGTCGCCTGTTGCGGTTTCCATTACCATCACGGTGCCGTGTTCTGCCTGATATGTAATGAGTTGTTCCAAAAGTGCATGGTGGGCAATGTCTTGTATGGTTACATCTATGGTGGTAACCAAATCAAAACCGTCTTTGGGTTCAATTTCATTGACGTCGTTGACGGGTTTCCATTGGTTGTGCGCAATTTTTTGTTTGAGTCTTTGGCCTTGTTTACCTGCCAAAAAATGGGTGTAGGCACCTTCTATACCAAGCTTTACTTCTTCGTCTCCCGATGCGTTTCGGTGATATCCTATGGTTCTGGAGGCTATGTCACCCAAGGGATGTTCCCTAACGGTTTCTTGTTCTGTGACAAAACCACCCTTGTAGGGTCCGTGTTTAAAAATTGGAAAGGCTTTGATGCGGATATAAGATTCGTAGTCCAAATTTTTGGCGATGAGTAGGTATCGATTTTTTGAGAGGCGCGCCCGGTCTAATTTCTTTTTAATGGATGACGGACTGGTTTTTAGAAAATCTGCCAATGAATCGGCCAGCATTTTGATTTCTTTTCGGTAGATTTCCTCGGGAACGGTCACTGCATCAAAACGCACCTCGTATTCTGGCACAGATGAGGCCAACAATTGGTTGTTGGCGCCAAATATGTTTCCCCTATTGGGTGCTATAGTAAAATTTTTAAGCGTAGCAGCCTCAGCCTTTTCCCGATACGCATCGCCTTCCACAAGCTGCAAATCAACCAACCTGACGGCTATACAAACGGCTATCAGCAACATGATGGCAGACACCCAGTAAAACTTCTTCAATATGGAGGCTTCTTTTTCCAAGGATTATTGCTTTTGAAATATGGCTAACCAAGTTTTAGCTGATTTTTCTTTATTTAGGTTGCGCACTACTTTTATTTTTTTTGGCGGATTTTCAGGCGGTTTGATGCCCCTTTTCTCCATTTTGGGGCGAATGGTAGATTCAAGTTGAAGTGTCATCAATTTTCCTTTTAATGCCACATACTCTGAGCGAAGCGATTTCACTTCACGGTTGAGTTCAGATATTTTCATCACCTTTCTGTCGGCTCTGTGTGCGCTGGAAATCATCACGATGGACAATGCAGATAGAAACAGGATAAAGCCCCAATTTTTGGAAGCGTCACTGTCGGTAAGGAAAGTGCCTTTGAGCAGGCTGTAGAACTGTTTCTTCATGAACGATTTTTTCAAATATGTTTTATATGAAAATCATTTACTTTATAGTTTTTCTGCAATTCGGAGTTTGGCACTGCGTGCGCGACTGTTTTCTTGAATTTCACTTTCTGTGGGCACTGTAAATTTGCCGATGGGTTTCATAGGAACCGTAAAATTTCCAAACATATCTCTTTCAGGTTCTCCTTCAAATTGGCCGTTTCGCATATACCTTTTTACGAGTCTGTCTTCCAGAGAATGGTAGGAAATAACCACCAACCGACCTTCTTTTTTGAGAAGTTCACCCGCTTGAACAAGCATTTTTTTGAGCGCTTCCAATTCTTGATTGACTTCAATGCGTATGGCTTGAAAAATCTGAGCCATCACTTTATTTTGGACGTGACCCGGCAGAAATTTTGCCAAGGCCGTTTTAAGATCTTCTGTCGTATCTATGGGTTTCGTTTTTCTAAAATGTATTATTGTGGCAGCCATGCCTTTGGCGTTTCGTAACTCTCCGTATTGAAACAAGATGTTTTGCAAAGATTTTTCGTCGTATTCATTGAGAATATGTCTTGCAGTCATGGCATTTTTTCTGTCCATACGCATGTCTAACACGGCATCGAATCGGGTAGAAAAACCGCGATCTGCCTCGTCAAATTGATGCGATGACACGCCCAAATCGGCTAGCAAACCATCGATTTCAGACACGCCGTAGAGGCGTAAGAAATTCTTTAAAAAACCAAAATTTTCATTGATAAGCACAAACCGCGAATCTTCGATGTTGTTTTGTAGAGCCGATTCGTCCTGGTCAAAAGCAAATAATTTTCCGGAGCCGTCTAGGGCATCTAAAATAGCCTTGCTATGGCCCCCACCGCCAAAAGTGACATCTACGTAGGTGCCGTTGGGCTTAATGTTGAGTCCCGAAATGGCCTCGTTGAGCAAAACCGGTCTATGGTAAGTGAACTCATTCATTGGGTTCGTCTTTCATCACTTCTTCTGCAAGGTCGGCGAAGTCGAGCGCGGCATCGTCTATGGCTGCTTCGTAGCGGTCTTTATCCCAAATCTCTATAATATTGATGGCGGAAGAAAGCACCACGTCTTTTGTAATGCCCGAAAATTGCTGTAAGTCTTTTGGAATCAGTAATCTTCCGGTTTGGTCCAATTCCAGTATTTTGACCCCAGCGGTAAAGCGCCTTATAAAATCATTGTTTTTTTTGTTGAATCGGTTGAGCTTGTTGATTTTTTCCATCAACAACTCCCATTGCTCCATCGGATAAATTTCTAGGCAGGGTTGAAAAACGGCGCGCTTGATCACAAAGTTTTGATGAATGACGGATTCCATTTGTTTTTTTAACGCATTGGGAACCATCAGCCTGCCTTTGCTGTCTGCTTTACATTCGTATGTGCCAATGAAATTTACCACCTCGCTTTACATGTTTGTTCAAAAGTAAAAATATTTTACCACTTTTTACCACTTTTTACCACTTTGTTGATAAATTCTTCTAAAAACGTCTTAAAGCGTTGTATTATCTTGGTGTGTAGGATGTTGATAAACCATGATAGGTAGGTTTTTGCAAGGAAAAATGCTGCACTTTCATTGGCATAGAATGCAGTATTAAATGAAAGTTAAGCTGCTTTTTTTATTATGATATACGGTGATATTATCTATATTTGTTTCCGATTAACCTAGAAGCCGAATGAATCTCGAAGTTATTAAAGAAGGAAAATATAAATACATTGAAAAAGGTGAAGGAACGCCTATTGTCATCCTTCATGGACTGATGGGTGGACTGAGCAATTTTGATGGGGTGATGGGTTATTTTCCGGAAAGAGGATACCGAGTAATTATACCCGAGTTGCCGCTGTATTCATTGATGCTGATCAATACCAACGTCAGAAATTTTGCCAAACATCTCAATGGTTTTTTGCGTCATAAAAAGCTAGACGAAGTCATTCTTTTGGGTAACTCCTTGGGCGGACACATCGCCTTGTTGTTTACCAAAATGTACCCGGAAAAGGTAAAAGCACTCATCATCACGGGCAGTTCAGGTTTGTATGAAAATGCTATGGGTGAATCTTACCCCAAACGTGGCGACTATGAGTACATTAAGAAAAAAAGTCAGGATGTTTTTTACGATCCGGAAGTAGCTACCAAAGAGATTGTTGATGAAGTTTTTGCAACCGTCAATGACCGCAACAAACTGCTAAAAACCTTGGCTATTGCCAAAAGTGCCATCCGCCACAACATGGCAAAAGACCTGCCTGCCATGACCACGCCTACTTGTATTATTTGGGGAAAAAATGACAATGTTACACCGCCTCAGGTGGCGGTTGATTTTCAGAAATTCTTACCCGATTCGGAACTGTTTTGGATAGACAAATGTGGACATGCAGCTATGATGGAACACCCAAATACCTTTAACGAGTTGATGCATGCTTGGTTAGAAAAACGTGGGTTTTGATATGGAATGGGGTGTCGCCTTGAGAAAACAAGTAATATTCTTCAAGTACGCACAAGACGCGAGCCTTAGCACAGTTTCAAGCTAAGATTGTTCGATCTTTTTGGATGAATCGCGCATGTAAAAAGAGTGACACACAGGCGGATGATTATATTTAATTAAATATCAATTATTTAATAAACACAGACAGATAAAAATTCCAATACACCGATGCAGTTTCAGTTTGGGAGAAGGTATTTGTTTTAGAAATTAAGGTTAAAACCTCACAGGTTTTCAAAACCTGTGAGGTTTAAAAAAAAAATAGTTTTTTAGGTTTAATTGATAAAGCTAACTTTTATGCATAATAATAAAAAACAGGAGTATGACTATCCTAGGGCGTTCCGTGCCTATGCTGGGCGCAGTCGAAGTATGACCGCTGAAAACAAATAATATTAACAGATGAAACGCCCATGTAAAAATTTTGGACACAGGGGCATGATGAGTTAGGGTGTTCCATTCCTGTGCTGAGCGCAGTCGAAGCATGACCGATAAAAATTAATAATATAAGCAGATGAAAATAACCTCAGCCAAATTTGTGGTGAGCAATGCAGAAGTAGCGAGCTGTCCAAACAGTCCTTTACCCGAATATGCCTTTATCGGTCGGTCTAATGTGGGTAAATCTTCACTTATCAATATGCTGACCCACAGAAAAGATTTGGCCAAAACTTCTTCACGTCCCGGTAAAACACAGCTTATCAATCATTTTTTGATCAATGAAAACTGGCATTTGGTTGATTTGCCCGGATATGGCTACGCTAAAGTTTCGGCAACAGCCAAAAAGAAATTTCAACAATTTATCACCGATTATTTTGCTGCACGCGAACAATTGGTCGCTGCTTTCGTTCTGATTGACATCCGGCTTCCTCCACAAAAAATAGACCTCGAATTTTTGGAATGGTTGGGCGAAAACCAGGTGCCATTTTTTATTGTTTTTACCAAGGTCGACAAGTTGAGCGTTTCTAAAGCCAACATTCAAGTAGCAAATTACAAAAAAGCTTTGTTGGAAGAAACTTGGGAAACCCTTCCTGAAATCTTTATTACTTCGGCTACCAATGGCAGCGGGAGGGAAGATTTGTTGCAAAAAATAGCTGAAATCAACAGCACTTTGCGATAACAAATTACGGATTTTCTTCCAACACTATTTTAATCAAAGCTTCTACACTGTCAATTTTTTCAAAATTTTCAGCACTGATAAATTCCGTAAAAGTATGGTCTTCCATTTCTTTCAACACACAGGGAAACTTAAAGTTTTGGTCAACCAAAAACGGATAGGCTTTGGCAAACTCATCGGTGTGTAAAAACTCCATTGGGATATCTGTGTTTTTCCGAAAGGCTTTCCAATGCTCGTTTTCTGTGAGAATACCATAAGTGAGCGCACACAACTTACAAGCGTAAGTGTTCGGACTCAACAGTTTGTGTGCAGCGTCGAGATAGCCGTTCCACCGTCCCGATTTGGCATTGTAAACGAAGAGAAGTTTTGAAGGCATTTCTTACGATTTTCAGCTAAAATAATCAAACTTTTCTAACATTCGCAGCTAAGAATTTTATCGTTTTAAAGAAAAGGTTTTGCAAGATGTTTTTTGTAAATTTATACCTTGAATTTCTGATTGGAATTACCTTTACCACAAGATTTTAAAAAATGTCACAAACGGTTCTCATTACAGGTGCTACCTCCGGAATAGGGGAAGCCACCGCCCAAAAATATGCTGATGCCGGCTGCCGTCTTATTCTCTGTGGGCGCAACGAAAACAAATTGCAAGCCTTGCAAAAATCGTTGACTTCCGCAATTGGCATACACACCTTGCGTTTTGATGTTGCAGACAAACAGGCCGTTTTTAAAGCTATCCAAACATTGCCCGCCGCCTTTTCAGACATTGATATTTTAATCAACAATGCAGGAAATGCCCACGGATGGGACACTTTTCAAGAGGCTTCTCTGGACGATTGGGAACAAATGATGGACATCAACGTTAAAGGATTGCTTTATGTCACCAAGGCTGTACTTCCTGTTTTTATTAAAAAAGGCAGTGGACACATTGTCAATATAGGCTCTACAGCTGCCAAGGAAGTGTATCCAAAAGGCAATGTGTATTGCGCTTCAAAGCACGCCGTAGATGCCATCAATCAAGCGCTGAGAATAGATCTCAACGGCTTAAATATCAGGGTTGGCGCAGTGCATCCCGGATTGGTACAAACCCATTTTTCGGCAGTTCGATTTAAAGGAGATTTGGCACGTGCCGAGCAGGTTTACAAAGGATTTTCACCCTTGCAAGCTTCAGATATCGCAGATATTATCTACTTTGTCACCCAAGCGCCACCCCATGTCAATATCGCCGATTTGGTTGTAATGCCTACGGCACAAGCATCGAGTACCATCGTCTCAAAAAAATAAAATGATTTGGCCATCATTAAATGATGATACGCGCCAACAACTCTTTAAATAGCTCTTCCTGTGAAACCTGTCCTGCGCCGAGTCCTTTGCTTTTGAGGTCAATGTCTCGCAATACAGAGATGACATGGCTGGCTTGTTTCATCGTATAGTTTCTGGAAGCCAACTGATATTCGCCAACAAAATAAGGGTTAATTTTCAGCACAGAAGCCACCTGCGCTGCACTTTTGTCCTCCAGCCCGTGATATTGCAGCAGTTGCGAAAAGAAACTAAAAAGCAAACCTACACTGACCACAATAGGATGCTCCTTCGGACTTTGAACGAAGTATCGCACAATTTGAGCTGCTTTTTTATAGTTGCGTTCCCCGATGGCTTTTCTGAGTTCAAAATTGTTAAAATCTTTGCTCAGCCCAATGTGCGACTCGATAATTTCCGGACTGATTTTTTTTTCGTCCGTTACACTCAAAAAAAGTTTGTTCAGTTCGTTAGCCACCAGTGTGAGTTCGGTGCCTAAAAACTCGATGAGCATCGCTGTTGCCTTGGGTGTGATTTCGTAACCTTTTTGATGTAAAAAAGATTGAATCCATGTTCCAACCTGATTTTCATAGAGGCGTTTGCTTTCAAACAGCACACCGTTTTTTTGTATGGTTTTGTACAGTTTTTTGCGTTTGTCTAGGGTTTTGTATTTGTAGAGCAACACCAAAAGGGTAGAAGGCATGGGATTTTCGGCGTAGGCGAGGAGGCTTTCTATGTTTCTTGAGAGTTCTTGCGCTTCGCGAACAATTACCACCTGATAGTCAGACATCATCGGGTATCTTTTGGATTGCGAAACAATTTCATCAACAGTGGTTTCTTTGCCATACATGACCAATTGGTTGAAGCTTTTCTCTGCTTCATCCAGTACATTTTCCGCTATATAGTTTGCTATTTCGTCTATAAAATAGGGTTCGTCACCCGTCAAAAAATAGATAGGTTTATATTTTTTATTTTTTAAATCAATCAACAGACTTTGTGAGGTTTGCATGCAAGAATTTTTTACATTAGGCGAAAAACAGCATCTTTGCGGTATGCAAAAGATCCATTTTCCGGCCTATGACTTTCGATACAAATCTAAAGAAAATCAGCGCTATGTCTTTGATATTATCCGTAAAAAGTTTGTGGTGCTCACCCCCGAAGAGTGGGTGCGGCAACATGCCCTTTGGTATTTGATATCCGATAAGCACTATCCGGCCTCTTTGGTCAATGTAGAAAAGAAACTTGTAGTGGGACAAATGACCAAGCGATATGACATAGCCGTTTATGACAATTCGGGACGTCTTAGTTTGTTGGTGGAGTGCAAACGCCCTGATGTGCCTGTCACTCAATACACTTTTGACCAAGCGGCGCGCTACAACATGGTGTTGGAAGCTCCTTTTCTGTGGCTGACCAATGGATTGACACATTATTATTGCCACGTGGATACCGTCAACAAAAAGTACGATTTTCTAAAAGAAATTCCTGAATATATCCGTTAATTTGCATTCCTTATAAAATATGCTTAGGTGAAGGTAGCCATAGTGATACTCAATTGGAATGGAAAGCAGCTGTTGGAGACGTTTTTGCCTCTTGTAGTAGCACATAGCCGTGATGAAGCTTCTATTTTTGTTGCTGATAATGCCTCTACTGACGGTTCCATTTCTTATGTCAGTTCTCATTTTCCTAATGTAGGCATCATTAAAATGAATGAAAACCGCGGTTATGCCGGCGGTTACAATGAGGCACTTCAACATGTAGATGCGGATATTTTTGTTTTGATGAATTCGGATATTGCTACCACGGAAGGATGGTTGCAACCGATAGTGCGACATTTTAAAACCCAACCAAAAACCGGAATTTTACAGCCTAAGTTGTTGGATTACAAACGAAAAACGCATTTTGAATATGCCGGTGCGGCCGGTGGTTTTATCGACCGTTTGGGCTATCCGTTTTGTAGGGGGCGTATTTTTAACCAGCTTGAGGCCGACCTCGGCCAATATGATGACGAAGCGCATATTTTTTGGGCTTCGGGGGCTTGTTTGTGCATCAGACGGGATGTTTTTTGGCAACTCGGCGGGCTCGACGAAGATTTTTTTGCCCATCAGGAAGAGATAGACCTTTGTTGGCGCGCGCACAAAGCCGGATTTGAGGTTAAATATATTGGCGACAGCCATGTATATCATGTGGGTGGTGCTACGCTGGGCAGCATGAGTCCGCAAAAAACTTTCTACAATTTTCGCAACACGCTTTTGGCTTTGCTCAAAAACGCTCCCAAAAGGTTTGTACCTTTTTTAGTACTGACGCGTTTGGTTTTGGATGGCGTAGCCGGGTTAAAATTTATGGTAGAAGGAAAGTTTATACACACTTGGGCGATATTTCGCGCACATGGCAGTTTTTATAAATTAGCCGCGAAGATGTTGAAAAAAAGGCAAGAAACACCAACTTACAAGCCTTATTACAAAACACAGTCTATTGTATTTCTGCACTTCGTTTTGGGGATTCGCAAGTTTAAAGATTTATAGTGAGCCACTCAATTGGTTTATTTTAGAAAAAGTCACTTACAGCAAATCGTTTATATCGCGAGAGCCGGCGCGGGCGCGCTTTTCTTTTTCTTTGGCTTTGAGTTCGTCGAGGCGGTCTATTTTTTCTAACTCTTTGTCGATATCGTCATCGAGGTTGATGATTTCGACGTTACTTTTTATATTTCTCTTTAAATAATAAAGCAAAAAAAGTACTACACCAACTAAAGGCACGGTAAAATATATATCCATCTCATCTTGTTCTTTAAAATCCAAAAGAAAAAGATTAATGAATTGAAAAATGTACATGCCTAAGGGTACAATTATAGCGTGATACCACCAATGCTTACAGGTAGTAAACCAAAGAGATAATAAAAAAATCATCATGATTTTACCTGCCAAAGTCCAAACGTACGTTTGGACATTTTGAAAATACAAACTCTTAAATGTAAAAAAAGGCGTCTCCCAAACATCAGTTGCAGGAAATACCTTATAAGAATAAAAAATAAGAGGTGATAGCACTATGGCTACCATTATGTATTTACCCCATCGGAGGGATTCTAATTGTCGTCCTGTCCACTGCGATTGTTTGGTCATCTTGGATACTTGAAACGTTTGATGCTACCAAAGCTACGAAAAAAATGGTTACTAATGCAATTGCGGTTAAAAATTTAGGAGTTTTCATGGTCTTAATATTTAGGTTAATAATTTATTTCGTTTTTAAATCTGATACAAACCTAAACACTATTTTTGTAACCGCAAAGCCCTGATAGTCATTCAAATATAGTCTATTTAAAAATAACGTTTAATTATTCTAAATATAAATTACAATTTTTCGAGTTAATTAATTGTAACAAAGTTGGTTAAACGACACGTGAAGAACATAATTATTAGTCATATCTAACCTGAATTCCTTACTAGCTTACGCAAATATATGTTAATTTCAGTAAATCCAAACATTTAATCGGATTTTTTTACATTTTATCGGTTGACTTTCATCTGTTTATCGATTATTTAGACACATATACAAGCCTCATTTTAAACCCAATGAGAACACTAGATACATTTTAAATAATTGGTAATCAATTTATTGAAAGAATTATAGTTCTTTTATTAAATTCCACATGTGTATTCTAAAAATAACATATGTATTTATTTCCAAGTTTTTTCAGATTTGTATTACTTTCGTTTGCTCATAAATGGTAACTGTTTACTTGGTTACCTTATAATAAGAAAATGTTATGGCCAATCTATTATCGAAAATTTGGTTGTCATCTCCGCACATGGGTGGAGAAGAGGTGCGTTTTGTGCAAGAAGCTTTTGATACGAACTGGGTGGCGCCTCTTGGCCCAAACGTATCGGGTTTGGAAACGGACCTTGAAAAGTATCTCGCCGATTCGGACAGTCCGTTATTTGTAGCAGCACTCAGTTCAGGAACAGCGGCCCTGCATTTGGCTTTAATTTTAGCTGGCGTGGAGCCGGGCGATGAAGTTTTGTGTCAAAGCATGACTTTTTCTGCCTCAGCCAATCCTATTCGGTATCAGTATGCCACACCTGTTTTTATTGACAGTGAAGCCCAGACTTGGAATTTATGTCCGGATGCTTTAGAAGCGGCTATACAAGACCGGATCAAAAAAGGAAAAAAGCCGAAAGCATTGGTAGCTGTGCACTTGTATGGCACGCCTTATCAAGTGGATGCCGTTCATGCCATCTGCAAAAAATATAATATCATCCTTATAGAAGACAGCGCTGAGGCATTGGGGAGCACCTACAAAGGCAAAGCATGCGGTACTTTTGGCGATTTTGGTATTTTGTCTTTCAACGGAAACAAAATTATCACCACTTCGGGTGGCGGCGCTTTGGTTTGCAAAACAAAAGCACATCAGGAAAAAGCCGTTTTTTTAGCTACGCAGGCCAGAGATGCAGCCCCACATTACCAACACAGCCATATAGGTTATAATTATCGTATGAGTAATATTTGTGCCGGTATCGGACGCGGGCAGATGCGGGTATTGCCCGACAGGGTAAACCAACGCCGTGCCATGCATACTTTTTACAAGGAAATACTGAAAGATATCCCCGCTGTCAAAGTTTTTGAAACACCCTCATCGGACTATGTATCAAACTATTGGTTGAGTTGTATTACTGTAAATCCGGAAAGCGGTAAAACCCGCGAAGGTTTACGGCTTTTTTTGGAGACTTTGAATATAGAGAGCAGGCCGCTTTGGAAACCGATGCACTTGCAACCTGTTTTTAATTCCTATCCTTATTACGGCAATCGGGTGGCGGAAAGCTTATTCGAAAACGGTTTGTGTTTGCCGTCGGGATCAAATCTTTCTGATGCTGATAGAAACAGAATTAAAGAAGCACTACAAACCTACTTTGCTTAAAATACCCGTATTTAGGTATTTTTTTTTAAAATTCATTGGCGATTTTTGGGCATTAATTGCAAGCCTTCAATTTATTCAGCATAAGGAGCTAAAAAGTTTGTTGCGCATAGATCTATGATGTTTTCACAAGTAAATTCTATTGAATGGGTAGGGTACATTTTCTTTGATTTGTTATATATATTAAAAAGGGCATCATCAAATTGTTAAAAAAAATGGAATTTCATTAACAATCGTTTAATTCACTATTTTTGCAGCGTAATATAAATAGGCATCAAAGCTTTATATTTACATTTTATAAGAAATTCGGAAGTATTTTTTTCAGGATTAGGTTTTAAAGATTAAAAAAATACAGATGAGAAGAATTTACAAATTAAGTCACTTTTTAAAATTCTTTAGTCACCGATTGCTGCAGCGATTTGGTTTTTTACCACGTTGGATTGTTTTTGGTATTGACCTTATGCTGTTATTGTTTGCTTGTGTGATTACTTTCTTTATTATCAACACGCTTTCTTTTGATCCCACTTCGAGTCTGGGCGAACTGGTGAACAAGTTTACCTTGTTAATGTCTGTGACGGCAGTGTTCTTTCTGGTTTTTAGAACTTACAGTGGTCTTATCAGACATGCAACCATTATTGATGTCGGCAGGTTGCTTTTGGCTACAGTATCATCTTTCGCTGTTTTGGTTTCTATCAACATGGGCTGTTTGATGTTTACAGGACAGTACTACTTCAGAACCGCAACACTAATCATTTATACAATGATGGCTTTCAGTCTGTTGCTGTTTTTTAGAATATTTGTAAAGCAAACCTATGATTACATCTATTCTTTTAACTCAAAAAACGTGCAACGCCTTGCCATTTTGGGTGTAAACGACAGTTCCATTTCTATGGGATCTGCTTTGTTGTCTGAAAAACCGAGGCGGTTTCGGCTAGTCACTTTTTTAGACACCAGAAAAAAAAACCAGTCTAAAAGGATTTTAAACCTACCCATAACCTATGTGGGAGAAGAAGATTTTGAGGGTTTAAGTCAACTAAAAGTAGAGGCGATTTTAATTCCAAGTATTTTACCTAAAGGTATAAATCGCAAATTATTTTTAAATATCTGTATTGAAAACGGTTTTAAAGTTTATGTGGCTCCGGTTATAGAGGATATCAACACCGAGAAACCCTTGTCAACCCAAATCACCAACATTGAAATTGAAGATCTACTCGAGCGTAAGCCCATTGTTTTGGACACCAAGCTCATAAAGAAGAAAATCAAGAAGAAAACGGTTTTGGTAACCGGCGCTGCAGGTTCTATTGGGAGTGAGTTAGCCCATCAGTTGGCTACTTTCAAACCTTACGAATTGATTTTGCTGGACCAAGCAGAATCGCCCATGTTTGAATTGGGGAATAAATTGAATGCAGAATTCCCTGACTTAAAAATCAGACAAATTTTGGCTGACATCACCAATTATGACCGTATGCATCATGTCTTTGAGCAATTCAGACCGGAGATTGTTTGCCACGCAGCTGCCTACAAGCATGTGCCACTCATGGAGATGAATCCGTATGAAGCGCTTATGACCAATGTTTTCGGTACCAAAAATTTAGCAGACCTGTCCATCAAATTTTTGGTAGATCGCTTTGTGATGGTTTCTACCGACAAAGCTGTTCGGCCCAGCAACGTCATGGGAGCCTCTAAGCGCATAGCCGAAATTTATGTACAGTCGCTCAACTCCAGGTCAATAGACCATCACACAAAATTTATCACCACGCGTTTTGGAAATGTATTGGGTTCAAACGGATCCGTGGTGCCCATTTTTAAAGAGCAAATTACCCAAGGCGGTCCGGTAACCATCACCCATCCGGACATTATCCGCTATTTTATGACCATCAAAGAAGCTTGCCAATTAGTATTGGAAGCCGGTGCCATGGGAAGTGGTGGGGAAATTTTTATTTTTGATATGGGCGAACCTGTTAGAATTATGGATTTGGCAGAAAAGATGATCAGATTATCCGGTTACAAACCCTTTGTTGACATTGATATTAAAATCACGGGACTCCGACCTGGTGAGAAACTTTATGAAGAACTGCTCAACGACAAAGCCACCACACATCCTACGTATAATGAAAAGATAATGATAGCGACTGAGCGGAGTTATGGTTTTGATGAAGTCACAAACCAAATACAAGAACTATACGCCTTAGTGTCATCGCATCAGGATTTGGTTAAAATGGTATCCAAAATGAAGGAAATTGTCCCGGAATTTATCAGTCAAAATTCAGTTTTTCAATCCCTTGATCTAAAAAATACGGATTTGTAGTATCTATCAACCGTAAAAACATTTTCTTAAAAAAGGAGTTGTTATATTTGCAAGCTTATTAATATGTAGAACATGCCCGAAAAACTAACTATGCATCACCTAACTAAGCTGTTGAGCTTGTTTTTTATAATAACTATCTTTTCGTGTAAGTCATCCAAAGATATCGCCTATTTTCAAGGAGATGAGTCGATAACTTCATCAATTCCCATTCAATACGACCTGAAAATTGCCCCCGATGACATACTCTCTATAACGGTTTCGGCTTTAAACTTAGAATCTGTTACACCTTTTAACCTTCCCATTGCTGCACAGAGCAGTATAGACGGCAGGGCGACAGGCCAACCCATGCTGCAAACGTATTTGGTAAACTCGGACGGAACCATCAACTATCCCATATTGGGAAGGATAGAAGTTGCAGGCAAAACCCGCAGAGAATTGGTGGATATGTTGACGGAGAAAATCAGTATATATGTAAAAGAACCCATCATTACGGTCCGGATTATGAACTTCAAGGTCACCGTGTTGGGTGATGTGCAGCGTCCGGGAAGTTTTGTCATACAAAACGAACGCATATCTTTGCCAGAGGCTTTAGGATTGGCCGGCGACATGACCATACAAGGAAAAAGAGATAACGTAAAAGTCATTAGAGAGGAGGATGGTTTCAGAAAAGAATACGTGATTGACTTGACCCAAAAAGACGTTTTCGCTTCGCCGGCATATTTCTTAAAGCAGAATGATATTGTTTATGTAGAACCCAACAAAGCCAAAATACGGTCGGCATCCGTAAGTACTGCAACTACTTTTTGGCTTTCCTTAACTTCTACTTTGATCACCCTTATAGCCGTGATTACGCGCTAAGAAACGATTTATTATGAACACAACTCCGGAACATCAATATACGAATATGGAAGACGCCATTTCTATCAGGGCTTTGGTAGAAAAATATCTGATGCATTGGAAATGGTTTGTGATATCTGTTTTTTTAGCACTCGTCATTACTTTTTTATACCTCAGATATTCAGCCACACCCATATATCAAGCAACTTCCACCATTTTAGTTAAGGATAAAAAAGCCGGATCGGGCATTTCTGAACTCAGTGCTTTTGAAGATTTGGGCTTGTTGGGAAACAGTACCAACTCTGTAGAAAACGAAATTGAAGTTTTAAAGTCGCGATCGCTGATGCGCAAAGTGGTCCAGAAATTGAAGCTCGATATCAGAATGTTTTCTGTTGGAAATGTCAGAACTTCCGAAATTTACGGATACCAAAATCCTGTTGTTGTCAATTTTAGACCTTATGACACCGTAGCCATTACTGTACCTGTCAATTTCGAATTGGTGATTGATTCTCCCGAGCGTTTTACCTTTCTCAACTTCGGAAAGGATAGTCAATCGGTTTCTTTTGGTTTCGGCGATCCGGTCGCTACTGAAATAGGAATATTGACACTTTTGCCAGATTTTTTAGAGAATCCCTTTGAAGACATTCACAAAAAATACCTCATTCAAATCGGTTCAGTAGAAAGAGCCGTTCAAGCCTACAGCGCTGCACTCAATGTAAATATTGTGGCAAAAGGAACCTCCGTACTTCAAGTTTCACTGCAGGATCCTGTCAGAGATAAAGCGATAGATATCATCGACACGCTAATCAAATTTTACAATTCAGAAGGAATCGAAGAAAAAAACTTGGTTTCTTCAAATACGTTGAGGTTTATAGAAGAACGCCTTAGTGTCATTGAAAAAGAGTTGACGGAGGTTGAAAAAGATGTGGAAGATTTTAAAAAAGAAAACAGGCTTACCGATATTGAGTCTGAAGCCAAGCTTTTTGTAGAAGCCTCCGGGAGTTATACACTGAAAATTGCCGATGTAGAAAATCAAATCAGCTTGGTCAATTTTCTTCAGGAATATTTGAATAAGGAAGAAAACAGAAATGGTCTTTTGCCAGCAAATATTGGTATAGAAGACAATACCATCAATAGTTTTATAGCCCAATACAACGAATTGGTCATCCAAAGAAACCGCATTTTATCAAGTTCGACTCCCGAAAATCCGGTGATACAAAATCTAAATGCCCAACTCAATCAGTTTAGAGGCAACATCATGGAAAGTATCCAAAATGTGTTGTCATCGTTAGAAATCACGAAGAAAAACCTTATTATAAACGAACGTATCATTGACGGTCAAATAGCCTCCGTGCCAAGGCAAGAAAGAATTTTTAGGAGTATTGGACGGCAGCAACTTATAAAAGCTACTTTGTATGAATACCTGCTTCAAAAACGAGAAGAAACGGCTATATCTCTTAATGTTACAGCGCCTATTGCCAAAGTAATTGACAGTGCTTATGGCAGTAACAGACCGGTCGCTCCCAAAAAAAACATCATTTATCTGGCAGGTCTTTTGTTGGGACTTCTGTTCCCCTTTGGATTCATCTATCTCAAAGATTTGCTTGATACCAAAGTGAATTCCAGACAAGATTTGGAAAAACTTGTGGGAGCACCCATTATTGGTGATATTCCCAAAAGCGTATCAAGTGATGCACTCGTTGTTTCTGCTTCAGACCGGAGCTCAACCTCTGAAGCTTTCCGGTTACTCAGAACCAATCTGAACTTTATTCTCACCGAAAATAACTACCAGTTTACAAAAACCATTTTTGTTACTTCCACCACCAAAGGCGAAGGAAAATCCTTTGTTTCACTCAATTTGGCTAGTGTTTTGTCACTTTCAAACAAAAAAGTACTCCTTGTGGGTGCCGATGTCAGAAACCCCAAAGTGGCTGAATATCTATCTATAAAGGATGGAAAAGGATTTGTGCACTTTCTTGTAGATGAAAAAATAAAGATTGAAGACATTATCACGAAAGATAAGTCACTTAATTTTGACATCATCACCTCCGGCGTGATTCCGCCCAACCCTTCCGAATTGCTTTTGAACAATAGGGTGGCTCATTTCTTTTCTGAAATCAAATCGCTTAAATACGATTATATCATTGTGGATACCGCACCGGTGAGTTTGGTAACCGATACGATGTTGCTGGCCAAATATGCAGATATGTTTATCTATGTGACACGCGTACACTTTTTAGACAAGCGAATGCTCCAAGTGGCAAAGGATATATACCAAACCAAAAAGTTGCCACGAATGACCATGTTGCTTAACGATACCGATTATGAGAAGGGTTACGGCTATGGCTACGGTTACGGTTACGGCTATGGTTACGGCTATGAAAATGATGCAAACCACAAAAAACCGCTGTGGAAAAAGTTGCTGCGTATCTAACTAAGGTTTAAACACCAAACATACCGGGCGGGGCATTTTAACATCCCATAAAAATGAGGGTAAACCGGAGTTTGTATCTATTTTATAGACTGAAATATTATCCGAGAGTTGGTTGGCCACCAACATATACTTGCCCGATGGATCTAAAGTGAAATTTCTAGGCCAATTGCCTCTAGTTGATACAAAACCGCTGTATGACAGACCGCCGTCTTCAAAGGTTTTAAAAATGGCTATGGAGTTTTCGCCCCTGTTAGAAACGTATAAAAATTGTTCGTCTAAAGACAAGTGAATATCTGCGCTCTGGCTTTTTCCTTTAAAATTTGGTGAAAGTGAAGAAACCTCTAATGTTTTTTCCCATCCGTTTGCGCTTCTTTTTAAAACGGTAACTGAGGATGTCAACTCGTTCAAAACATATATATATCGATGATCTTTGGTCTGAGCAAAATGCCTCGGACCACGGCCGCCATTCATGTTTACAGTAGCTGTGTGGTCTCTGTTGAATTGTTGTCCGTCCCAATTGTACACCGCAAAATTGTCATTTCCCAAGTCGGCTGTCATCAATTGTAATCCGTCCGAAGAAAACTGAGAAGAATGTGGATGCGGACTTTCTTGTCTGTCAACATCCGGACCGTTTCCTTTGTGTTGTATAACCTGAAAAGCTTCCCCAATTTTTCCATCGGGTAGCTTTTTAAATACAGACACAGTGCCGCCCGAATAATTTGTGGCGGAAAGCAAATTTTGCTCCGGGTGCATAGCGATATGGCACGGATGCGCCCCTTCACTACTCACACTGTTAAGCCGGGTCAATTGGTTGTCGGAACCTATTTGAAAGGCACTGATTGCCCCTGAGTTCTGTCCGTTAAAATCATTCGTTTCTTGTACTGCATACAGGTATTTAGAGTCTGCTGATAGCACGAGATAAGAAGGGTTTTCAATTTCTGCAACCAAGTTTTTTTGAGTCAATTTGCCACTGATCGTGTCAAAATGCATGGTATAAATACCCTTACTTTCTGTATCTGTGTAGGTGCCAACAAACAAGGTTTGCGCGTAAAACGGGATCGAAAATACTATAAATAGAAGTATAAATAAGGCTTTTTGGAGTGACTTCATGATTTGTTATTTAGCATATTTTGGTAAAAGTAATAAATGTGATTGGTTAAATTTTCATATAAACAAATCCGTTTCACAGTTTGAGATAGTCACACACACCAACCGTTGGTTGAATCTTGTTTTTCGTCGATTGGCTAAGGTTGTTTGTAGATTTTTCTACGAATCCTAAAAAATTTGTTATAAGTTTAACCAAATAATCAACCTTAAAGCCCAATACCATGAAGCATATTGTATTTCTCATTTTTCTATCAGCTATCATGCAAGCAACAGCTCAAACCAAAACACCGGTTTCCATTATACCCGAGCCGGTTTCCATTAAAGAAAAACTCGGATTTTTCAACCTGCCAAATCCGCTGCTTATTGCTGCACCTGATGCACAAGAAGTTAAAAATGTGACAGACTACTTGTCCAATAAACTTAAAACTTCAACAGGCTATGTTGTAACTGTAGATGCTAAAAACAAAAACGCGGCTATTCAGTTTGTAATTTTAAAGCAGCAAGACGCACAATTAGGAACAGAAGGCTACAGGCTTAATATTAATGACAAAAACGTCTCCATAGAAGCCAACCATCCGCAAGGTCTTTTCTACGGCATGCAATCACTTCTGCAACTATTACCCCCCGACATTGAAGCAAATCAGAAATCGCCAATCACAGATTGGAAACTACCACAGTTGGAAATTGTCGATTATCCCCGTTTTGAATGGCGGGGTTTGATGTTGGATGTAGCACGACATTTCTTTACCAAAGAAGAAGTCATGCAATATATTGATGTGATGGCCAAGTACAAGTACAACTTGTTGCATTGGCATCTTACCGAAGATGAAGGCTGGCGTATCGAAATCAAAAGTTTTCCCAAACTCACAGAAGTTGGGGCTTGGCGAATAGACAGAACAGGTACTTTTGGTAATTTTAAACCCATACAGCCCGGCGAAAAACCCACTTATGGTGGTTTTTATACCCAGGAAGACATCAAAGAAGTAGTGGCTTATGCCAAAAAGCAATTTGTGGATATTCTACCCGAAATTGATGTACCCGGACATAGTTTGGCAGCTGTAGTAGCATATCCGGAACTCTCTTGTACCAAAGGCGTGGAAAACTATCACGTACGTTACGGAGAACGTATCATGGACTGGTCTCAAGGCCATCCGCCCATTGCAATGGTTGACAACACACTTTGTCCCGCCAACGAAAAAGTATATGAATTCATGGAAAAAGTAGTCACAGAAGTCGCCCAACTGTTTCCTTTTGAATACATCCATTTGGGTGGCGATGAAGCACCCATGAATTTTTGGGAAAAAAGCGAAGCCGTACAAGCACTCATGAAGCGAGAAAAATTGACCAATATCAAACAAGCGCAAGGTTATTTTACAAACCGGGTAGAGAAAATAGTTGCTTCCCATGGCAAAAAAATGATGGGTTGGGATGAAATATTGGAAGGAGGCGTGCCCAAATCCGCAGCGGTCATGAGCTGGCGTGGTATGAAAGGCGGTATTGAAGCCGCTAAAGAAGGACACGAAGTGGTGATGAGTCCAACTACCTTTACATACATAGATTATATGCAAGCAGACCGAATAACCGAACCACCGGTTTATGCTACACTCAGGCTCAATAAAACCTACGAATTTGACCCCCTGCCCGATGGTGTGGAAGCAAAATACATAAAAGGGGGCCAGGCAAACCTTTGGACGGAACAAATCTATAACATCCGTCAAGCAGAATACATGACGTGGCCACGTGGCTTAGCAATTGCAGAATCTGTTTGGTCTCTTAAAGAGAAAAAGAATTGGCAAGCGTTTACCAAAAAAGTTGAAGCACATTTTCCACGTTTCGACGCAGCAGAAACCAAATATGCGAGGGCCATGTTCGACCCCGATTTTAGACCTCGAAAAAACGCACTAGGCAGGATGGAAGTGGTTTTAAGAACAGAATTAGACGACCTGACCATTCACTACAGTTTCGACAATTCTGAGCCGGATCATTTTTATCCGAGCTATCAGGAGCCACTTTTAGTGCCTATTGATGCTTACCGTTTGCGAGTGGTGACCTATCGCGGAAAAGAAAAAGTAGGACGCGTATTGACCATGCCAATTGCAGAACTGGAGAGACGCCTGGATGCTCCGGATGAATAAAGTAGCGGTTTCACGATTCAAGAAATTCAAGCATTTTTCACCTTCAAATCAGCTTTTTTCTGCCGTTTTTAAGTTTTTTAAATCCTAGGTTTTTGGTTTGTGTGAGTGAGTTCCGGATATTTCGCGTACAAAAAAGTCATTTCACCAGCTTGAAATGACTTTTTTTAGTTCCGTTGGGACGATATAACAAGTATTCGACTTTTATCGCACAAAAGTGTTTAAAAATTTATCACACAACAAACTTAACTTATAATTTTAATGATTTTGTATAAGTTTTATTGATATAATTAATACTTTTATCACCGCAATTAATACCAATTTTTATGACAATTACCCAACTCCAATACGTTTTGGCTATTGCGGAATACAGAAACTTTACAATCGCTGCCGAAAAGTGTTTTGTAACGCAGCCAACCATGAGTATGCAAGTGCAAAAGCTGGAAGACGAACTCGATGTTCTAATTTTTGACAGAAAGAAAAAGCCCATAGAGTTGACAGCAGTTGGTAAAAAAATCATTGAGCAAGCACGCAACATTGTCAATGAATCTCACCGCATTAAGGATATAGTTGACCAACAAAAGGG
The DNA here is from genome assembly GCA_018829465.1 of Bacteroidota bacterium. Classification (GTDB taxonomy): domain Bacteria; phylum Bacteroidota; class Bacteroidia; order Flavobacteriales; family Flavobacteriaceae; genus UM-FILTER-40-17. The sequence goes on from JAHJTN010000007.1 coordinate 51,794, forward strand.
ATTTATTGGGGGTGAGTTCAGATTGGGAATTATCCCAACTGTGACGCCCACATTGCTTCCTATGTTTTTGAAATTGTTTTTGAAAAAATATCCCAATGTGCAACTCAAAATTGAAGAAATTAACACGAGTCAAATCATCAAAAAACTCAAAGATGGCCATTTGGATGCGGCCATTGCCGTAACGCCGCTTGAAGTTCCGGAATTAAAAGAACGCGTTTTATACTACGAGCCTTTTGTGTGTTATATTCCAAAAGAGCACAGGCTGTTTTCTAAGAAAAAAATTAACACAGACGATTTAGATTTCCATGAATTGTTACTGTTGGAGGATGGCCATTGCTTTAGAAACGGCGTGGTAAATTTATGTCCGTCATCCCAAAAGAATAAAGAAAAATTGCAATTGGAAAGTGGTAGTTTCGAAACTTTAATCAAGCTCACCAACGAAGGTTTAGGCATGACCCTGCTACCTTTTTTACATACCTTAGATATAAAACCTGATACGCAAAATCAACTTAGATTTTTTGAAGAACCTTCTCCGGCACGTGCAGTGAGCTTGGTCTATCACGAATCAGAACTGAAAAGCCACATTACCAATGCTTTGAGAGATGTCATTGTTGGTGTAGTCAAAGGTGCCATCGCTTTTCACGATGTGAAAATCATCAGTCCTCTTAAAAACAAAAACTTAAACTAATTGAAATACACCATGCAACTGCCCAAATGCGGATTCAAAAAAACCATTTTGCGCATCCACAATTTTAGTTCTTCTCGTTCGTGAGGAAGCAAATAGGCTATTGCTTTTTTGACTTCTCTGCAAAACAAATCGGTATCAAAACTGACGCTTTGCAAAACTTTAATGGTGTAGGAATACATCGCTCTAGGCATAACGATTGATTTTGAATTCGAACTATAACGTTGTAGTGCCGTATTATATTTTTGAAGTTTTCAATATTAGCTTTTTTTTAACTTGACATCTTAAAAAAGAAAAACCGATTTGTCCTGTACACACAGGACAAATCGGTTTAAAATTTACGGAACAAATTCCTTATTTTACTTCTTCGTAATCAACGTCTTGCACGTCATTGCCATTTTGAGAGGCAGTAGCGCCATCAGCCGTTTGGCCAGGTTGGGCGGGCTCGCCTTGCTGTGCTTCGGCTTGCGCTTTGTACATTTCCTCAGAAGCGTGTTTCCAAGCTTCGTTGATGGTCTCTAGCGCTTTGTCTATATTGTCTAAATCTTGAGACTCATGTGCTTTTTTGAGGTTAGCCAAGGCATCTTCTATCGGTTGTTTTTTCTCAACGGAGAGTTTGTCACCAAATTCTTTTAACTGTTGTTCAGTTTGGAAAATCATGGCATCAGCACTGTTGAGTTTTTCCACACGTTCTTTCGCTTTTTTGTCTGCTTCCGCATTGACTTCTGCCTCTTTTTTCATTTTTTCAATTTCTTCTTGGGTCAGTCCCGAAGAGGCTTCAATGCGAATGTTCTGTGTTTTTCCGGTTGCTTTGTCAGAAGCCGTTACGTGAATAATTCCGTTGGCATCAATGTCAAAAGTTACCTCAATTTGTGGCACACCCCTTGGAGCCGGAGGGATGCCGTCCAAATGAAACCTTCCAATGGTTTTGTTGTCTTTTGCCATTGGTCGTTCGCCTTGTAGTACGTGAATTTCCACAGAAGGCTGGTTGTCGGCAGCTGTAGAGAACACTTGCGATTTTTTGGTAGGAATGGTCGTGTTAGACTCTATAAGCTTTGTAAGCACGCCTCCCATAGTTTCTATTCCAAGGGATAGCGGTGTCACATCTAGCAACAGAACATCTTTGACGTCACCGGTAAGCACTCCACCTTGGATGCCGGCACCTATGGCAACCACCTCATCAGGATTTACGCCTTTTGAAGGTTTTTTACCAAAGAATTTTTCAACTTCTTCCTGTATTTTTGGAATTCGTGTAGAGCCACCTACCAAAATTACTTCGTCTATGTCTGAGGTAGAAAGACCTGCATCTTTAAGGGCTTTTTCGCATGGCTTCATCGAGCGTTTTACCAATTCGTCTGAAAGTTGCTCAAACTTGGCTCGTGTCAAGGTTTTGACGAGGTGTTTGGGTCCGGAAGCGGTAGCCGTAACGTAGGGCAGATTAACTTCTGTTTGTGAGCTGGATGAAAGCTCGATTTTAGCTTTTTCAGCGGCTTCTTTTAGTCTTTGAAGTGCCATCGGATCTTTTCTCAAGTCAATATCTTCGGCGGCTTTAAACTCGTCTGCCAACCAGTCTATAATGACTTGGTCAAAATCGTCGCCGCCCAAATGGGTGTCGCCGTTGGTAGAAAGTACTTCAAATACACCGTCTCCCAATTCTAAAATAGAAATGTCAAAAGTACCACCACCCAAGTCATAGACAGCAACTTTTTGTTCCTTGCCACTTTTGTCCAAACCATAGGCTAGGGCAGCAGCAGTGGGCTCGTTGATGATTCTTCGAACTGTCAAACCCGCAATTTCACCGGCTTCTTTAGTGGCCTGGCGTTGGGAGTCGTTGAAATAGGCCGGAACGGTTATCACGGCTTCTTTTACTTCAGTGCCTAAGTAATCTTCAGCTGTTTTCTTCATTTTTTGAAGAATCATGGCCGAGAGTTCTTGAGGTGTGTACATCCTGCCGTCAATCTCTACACGCGGTGTGTCGTTGTCTCCTTTCACAACTTTATAGGCTACATTTCCGGCTTCTTTTGAAGACTCAGAATATTTATTACCCATAAAACGCTTGATGGAGCTTATGGTTTTAGTAGGATTTGTGACCGCTTGTCGTTTGGCCGGATCTCCCACTTTGATTTCACCGCCTTCTACAAAAGCAATCACAGACGGGGTTGTTCTTTTTCCTTCTGCGTTGGGGATTACTACCGGTTCGTTGCCTTCCATAACAGACACGCAAGAGTTGGTAGTACCCAAATCGATTCCAATTATTTTACTCATGATAGTGTGTTTTTCGAATTATTATTTTTCTTCCACTTTTTCAATCATTATGCCAAGCCCTATTCTGCCCCTTTATTGTCAGTTATGAAGCTAATTGTCTCCAAAAACTGACAAGGTGTCAGAATTGCTGTTACAAACTTTGGTATGACAGATAAAATTGAGAACTTAGCACTTTGATTTATTCAGCCATATTTTCTACACTAAAATGTTTTCATTTTTAACCAAAAAACTTCCTATTGCTGAGGTGCTATCCACTGGTTTTGTCGATATCCACAACCACATTTTACCTGGTATTGATGACGGCGCTAAAGAGACGCATGACAGCCTGAAGATGTTAGCACTCTACAACGATTTGCACACAACGCATCTCATAGCCACTCCCCATATTATGGAAGGCGTTTGGGAAAATACAACGGATTCTATACAAACTGCCTTTGACGCATTGCAGACGGCTATGAAAAACCACGGACTCCAGTCGCCACGGATTCGTTTTGCGGCTGAGTATATGATGGACGAAGGTTTTTTGTATCAGGTTTCCAACAAACAATTATTATGCTTACAAGGAAATAACGTATTGGTCGAGATGTCGTATTTCCATCCGCCTATCAATTTAAAGGATATCATTTTTGAGATGCAATTGCAAGGTTATGCGCCTGTTTTGGCACATCCTGAACGCTATATGTTTTACCATAAAAACATGGCCGATTTACTCGATTTAAAAAAAGCGGGCTGTAGCTTCCAACTCAACCTGCTTTCGCTCACGCCACACTACGGAGAGGAAACCCAAAAAGTTGCCATCGATTTGTTGGAAAAAGGCTATTACGATTTTGTGGGCACCGACGCACACAAAACGGCACATTTATCCAAAATAAAAATGATTGACAAAGCCGGCATCACTCAAAAAATTGGTGCTCTTGCCCAAAACAATAAGCTGCTTGTTTAGGTTTTATTGGGTTTCTACTGAGATTCCGGTAAAATAAAGCGTGAAATTTCCATCGGCTCTTTTGTGCGTGGTGGCTATTTTCAACCCCTTATAATCCGAATAACTTTCCCATGTGGTTGCCAGAGAAGGCTCCGCCTGATTTTCTTTTCTGTACACCCATTCCTGCAGCAAATAATCATCGCCAAAATAGGCATCGTATGCATCGCCGGGTGTGTAGCCACCCAAATTGGGATAAACGACCGTGAGTTTGTGAAGTTGCTTTTTTGAAATCGGCGCGGTGGCGGTGTCTGTATAGCTGATCGCCAAATCTTTGTCCCACTTGAGTTGGTAAGGAAACAGCAACCAGAATTTGTCGTTTATAAAGCCACTGTCTGCAGGCTTTAGGCTGTCGTTTAAAAAACCTCTGTTGTAGGTAACGGTGTCTTGGGCGGTTATGCGGCTTACTTCTTGCGTTGTCGTCTGCCATATCCACGAGCGTTCAAAATGAACAGTATCGCGATCTACGTTAAATGTAAAATGAATTTTTTTAACGTTTTTCCAATGGTCAAAGCCATGGGCTGTTGCTATTTTTTCCACAACTTGTTGCGCTTGCGGAACAGCAACTTCTTTGGGCGTTTCTCGGCAGGAACTCAAGGCCAAAAAACAAATCAGAACAAGGGTTGGTTTGTACATACTTTTATTGATTAAGCAATTCAATAAGCCTCTTTTTAGCCTGTTGGTAAGCGTTTTTGTTTTCAGGACTGCCATCTGCGGATGCACCACTTCTCATAAAAGCATGACCTGCGCCCGGGTAAATTACGTATTCGTAGGTGAGTCCGGCCTCATCCATGATCGCTTTTGTGGGATCAATAGTGGCATTGACGCGGTTGTCGTTGCCACCGTAAAAGCCATATACAGGTATTTGAATTTTTTTGATGTCAGTAGCTTCTTGTGGAGCTGTACCGTAAAAGACAAAGGATTTCTCCAGGTTTGGATTGTTGGTGGCGTATCTGAAGCTTTGCGATCCGCCCCAGCAAAATCCTATTACGGAAACTTTGCAATTAGATGAAGGCGCTTTTTTGATGTACTCGAACACAGCGTTTAAATCTTCTGTGATTTGATCGGGTTTGAGACCGTACAAAGCCTCCCGCGCAGCGTCTGTTGAGCTAAAATCGGTGGTTTTGGGCACACCCGGGACAGCATTGGAAAGTAAGTCCGGTGCAATGACCAAAAAACCTTCAGCGGCCAATTCGTCCGCAAAACTTCGGGCCCAATCGTTCAGGCCTCTGTTTTCGTGTATGAGAATGACAGCGGGGGTGTCGCCCGATTTTTCGGGGTAGACGACAAAGTTGTACAATTCCCTTCCGCCTACTTCCAGTGTAACCCATTCGTGGTGGCGCGGTGAGCTGTTGAGCTTTTGCAAAAACAGATTGTCCGATTCTTCTGCCATGACATGGTGGGCGTGAATGTCTTCATTTTCGATGGTTTTGTCTTTGTCTTGATTTTTACAAGAGACCAACACAAATAAAAGTCCGATTAGGTAAAATGAGATATTTTTCATACAAATTGTTTTTTCAAAGTTAATAAAAAATGTCAGTAATTTTTTGTTTTCAACTTTTTGGTCGATGGTCAAAAAAAAAACCACCTCGGTTTGGAGGTGGTTTTTTTGGGTAAGTGAGAAATCGGTTAGAAACTATTTTACTTTGTCAACAATGGCTTTGAAAGCCTCGGGGTGGTGCATGGCCAAATCGGCAAGGACTTTGCGGTTGAGTTTGATGTCATTCGCTTTGAGTTTTCCCATCAATTGCGAGTAGGAAAGTCCGTGTAGTCTGGCGCCGGCATTGATTCTGACAATCCACAAAGCGCGAAAGTTTCTCTTTTTGTTTTTGCGGTCTCTGTAGGCGTATTGTAAGCCTTTTTCGACTGCGTTTTTGGCCACTGTCCAAACGTTTTTACGACGTCCGAAATAGCCTTTGGCCAATTTGAAGATTTTTTTTCTTCTGGCTCTTGATGCGACTGAATTTACTGATCTTGGCATAATTTTTCGTTTTTTTGAAGGAGGCGCTTCAACTGGTGAAGTCTTTCTGAGCCCGCTTCAGGGTTAAATAACTGATTACCGTAAGAACAAGGTTTATTTTAAACGCAGTTGTTCTTTGACGCTGTTTGTGTCCGCATCACTCACCAAAGTACTGTGCGTCAAGCTGAGCTTGCGCTTTTTAGATTTTTTGGTCAGGATGTGGCTTTTAAAAGCGTGCTTCCTTTTGATTTTACCTGAGCCGGTAAGCTTAAAACGCTTTTTGGCTCCGGATTTTGTTTTCATTTTTGGCATAATTACCTGTATTAATGATTCTCACTTATTCTATTTTGCTTTTTTTGGAGCGATAAACATGGTCATCCTTTTGCCTTCCAACTTGGGAAGTTGTTCCACTTTTCCAAAGTCTTCTAAATCTTGTGCCAGACGCAACAGTAAGATTTGTCCTTGTTCTTTATAAATAATGGAACGCCCTTTAAAAAATACAAAAGCTTTCAACTTAGCGCCGTCTTTCAAAAACTTTTCGGCATTGCGCTTTTTAAATTCGTAATCGTGTTCATCTGTTTGCGGACCGAACCGAATTTCTTTGATTACTACATTGGCCGATTTCGCCTTGATGATTTTTTCTTTCTTCTTCTGTTCGTAAACAAACTTTTTATAGTCTATGATTTTACAAACAGGAGGTTCTGCATTTGGAGAAATTTCGACCAAATCCAAACCCAATGCGTCAGCCTTTGATAAAGCTTCGCGCGTGGGATAGACGCCCATTTCAACATTGTCGCCAACTAACCTGACTTCCGGGGCTTTTATTTTGTTGTTGATGCGGTGTGCATCCTCTTTGATGATTCTCGCCGGTCCGGAAAATCTTTTTCTACGAATTGCTATAACTCTAAATATTTAAATTAAACAATAAATGTCTTTGTCACTTTTTCAAGGTCTTTTTGAACTATCTCTGCAAAAACTTCCAAGGTCATCGAACCTAAGTCCTCACCACCGTGTTTTCTCACAGAAACCGTTCCCTCTTCATTTTCTTTTTCACCTACAATAATCATGTAGGGGTATTTTTGCATTTCCGCTTCGCGAATCTTCTTGCCAATAGTCTCGTTCCTCGAATCTTTTAGGGCGCGAATTTCGTAATTTTCAAGGAGATTTAAAATATTTTCGGCATATTTTTCATATTTCTCACTCACATTTAATATAATCACTTGTGTGGGCGTGAGCCAGAGCGGAAAGTTACCTCCGGTATGTTCCAGCAATATTGCTACAAATCGTTCCATACTGCCAAATGGCGCACGATGAATCATTACGGGTCTATGTAGTTCATTGTCAGTGCCTTTATAGGTCAAATCGAAGCGTTCGGGTAGGTTGTAGTCAACTTGTATGGTGCCCAATTGCCAGCTTCTTCCCAGGGCGTCTTTTACCATAAAATCTAGCTTTGGCCCGTAGAAGGCAGCTTCGCCATATTCAATTTTGGTCTTCAGATTTTTTTCCTTTGCAGCATTGATAATGGCGTTTTCTGCCTTTTCCCAATTTTCATCTGAACCTATGTATTTTTCCGGTTTTTCCGGATCTCGTAAAGATATTTGGGTAGTAAAATCTTCGAATCCCAAAGAACCGAAAACATAGAGGACCAAGTCTATAACTTTTTTAAATTCATCATCGAGTTGGTCTGGTGTACAAAATATGTGGGCATCGTCTTGCGTAAATCCGCGAACCCTGGTTAGGCCGTGTAGCTCACCGCTTTGTTCGTATCTGTAAACAGTGCCAAACTCAGCATATCGCTTGGGCAAATCTTTGTAGCTCCAAGGTCTGACGTTGTAGATTTCGCAGTGGTGGGGGCAGTTCATCGGCTTTAGCATAAACAACTCGCCTTCGTTAGGCGTGTGTATGGGCTGAAAACTATCCGCACCGTACTTGGCAAAATGGCCTGATGTTTCGTACAATTCTTTTTGTCCGATATGCGGTGAAACGACCATTTCGTAGCCCGCTTTTTTCTGTGCTATTTTTAAGAAATTCTCGAGTCTTTCGCGAAGTGCTGCACCTTTGGGCAACCACAATGGCAAACCTTGGCCTACTTTGGGCGAAAAGGCAAAAAGTTCGAGTTCCTTTCCCAATTTTCTATGGTCTCTTTGCTTGGCTTGTTCTAGTAATTCGAGATATTCATTCAAGTCTTTTTGTTTGGGAAAAGAGATGCCGTAGATGCGGGTGAGTTGTTTGTTTTTTTCATCGCCACGCCAATAAGCTCCGGCAATACTGAGCAGTTTTACCGCTTTAATGGGACCTGTGTTGGGCAAATGTCCGCCGCGACAAAGATCTGTAAACGTATGATGGTCGCAGAAAGTGATGGTGCCGTCTTCGAGGTTCTCTATGAGTTCTACTTTAAATTCGTTGCCCAGATTTTGATAATATGAAAGGGCCTCAGACTTTGAACTGCTTCTGATTGAAAAGTTGTGTTTGCCGCGCGCTATTTCCAACATTTTATTTTCAATGGCGGGAAAATCTTTATCTGAAATGCTGTGTCCGTTTGGATCAATGTCGTAGTAAAAGCCGTTTTCGATAGCCGGACCAATAGTGAGTTTGATGCCGGGATATAACATTTCCAAAGCCTCTGCCAATACGTGTGCAGATGAGTGCCAAAATGCTTTTTTGCCTTCCGGATCGTTCCAAGTGTAAAGCACGAGGCTTCCGTCATGCGTGAGTGGCGTGGTGATTTCGACAGTTTGCTTGTCAAAGGCAGCAGAAATGACATTTCGGGCCAATCCTTCACTGATGGATTGCGCGACTTCAAAGGGTGTAACCCCTACTGCATAAGACCGTGACGAGCCGTCCGGAAAGGAAATTGAAATCATACGTATTTTTTTTTAACGAACTGCAAAGATAAGCCGTAATAGTTGCACAAACAAGCTGATTTTTTTGCAGTTTTGCAGTGGGTATTTTCCTGCTTATGATTGAATATTGCTGACAAAAATGACCTTAAACGCCTTTAGAATCCTTTTTTTTGAAACTTTAGAAAGCTTGTATGACCGGGAAGAAGTACAAGGTTTTTACGCGTTTTTGTTGCGAGAACAATTAGGCATCAGTAGGGTAGAAGCGGTACTTCAGTCAGAAACTGTGTTGGAGGCATCGATGGAAATTGCATGTAAAGACATACTAAAAAGACTGCAAAATCACGAACCCATTCAGTATATATTCAATCGAACCGATTTCTGCGATTTGCCATTTGTTTTAAACAGCAACGTATTGATTCCGAGACCTGAAACCGAAGCGTTGGTTTATTGGATTGTGTCACATTTTGAAAGTGCTGCACCGCAAAGCCTCAAAGTTTTGGATATTGGGACAGGCAGTGGCTGCATTGCGGTCTCTTTAGCTACATTGCTGCCCAAGGCGGAAGTCAGTGCGATGGATATTTCGGGGGAAGCCTTGCAAACCGCACAAGAAAATGCAAGAAGCAACCAAGTGTCAATTCATTTTATGGAGGCAGATATTTTAAAAACGGATTGCTTAGAAACCGCTTTTGACATTATCGTGAGCAATCCGCCTTATGTCTTAGATCGTGAGCAATCAAAAATGCGAAAAAATGTTTTGCATTTTGAACCACATCGGGCTTTGTTTGTACCCGATACCAATCCCTTGATTTTTTACGAGAAAATAACCGATTTAGCCCGTAAACACTTAAAGGAAAACGGCCTTCTTTTTTTCGAAATCAATGAGGCTTACGGTAATGAAGTCAGCAATTTATTGGCCGTAAATGGGTTTGTAAATATCGAACTCAAAGTCGATTTTTATGGGAAATTCAGGATGATAAAAGGATCAAAAAGCTGAGCAAATCAACGCAAAACCGCACCAAATTCGGTTTCAAACAAAGTTTGAATCTTTTTCATGATTTTGTCTATCTGTTTGTCTTCTAAGGTTTTATTTTCGTCTTGCAAAATAAAACTCAACGCATAACTCTTTTTGCCTTCGGGCAGGTTCTTGCCTTCATAAACATCAAACAAATCAACCGATTTCAACAGTTTTTTTTCTTGCTTTTTGGCCGTTTCGTAGAGGGCTTGGTAAGAAACAGATTTATCGAGTAGAAGCGCTAGGTCTCTTCTGACTTCAGGGTATTTTGGTGGTTCGGAAAAAACGAGTTGATTTTTTCCAACCCATGCCATGATGGTATCCCAATTGAAGCTGGCATAATACACGGTTTGCTTGATGCCGAAATGCTTGCAGACTTTTGCGTGGACTTCACCTATAGTGGCCAAATCTTCTCCGTTTTGCGAAGCTAAAACCAGTGAATCTGAAAACAAACTGCTGTGGCAAGGCCTGCTTTCCGGTTTGTGAATGCCAAGTTTTTCAAGGCAGGCATGTACCACACCTTTTAAGTAAAAAAAGTGACTTTCTTGTCTTTTTTGAGACCAATTTTCCGGAGATATGGCACCGGTTACAAACAATCCTAAACATTTATTTTCGATGTATGCACCGTTTTTTCTTTGGTATTTTTTTCCAAATTCAAAAAGTTTCAGGTCATTTCGTCTTCTGTTCAGGTTATGTGCTACAGATTCCAAACCGGTAAAAAGCAAATCTTGTCGCATCACTGAAAGGTCTTGACTCAGCGGATTTAGTATGTTTACCGCTGAATGATCCTCAAAAGCGGGGTCGAGTTTGTGATATTCGGGGCTGCTGAGCGAATTGGTCATGATTTCGAAGAAACCTTGTGCCACCAACTGTTGCGCAATGAGATCTTGTATCTTGTAATCTTCAAATTTGCCAACAGTTGCCACAGATGCATTGAGTTTTTCCGAAAACTGAATGTTGTTGTAACCGTAAATTCTCAGGATTTCTTCGATTACATCCGCCTCTCGGGTTACATCTACGCGATAAGGCGGAATGCTGAGTCCCATGCCAGATTCGGTGACGTTGATGACTTTGATATCGAGATAGGAAAGTATTTTTTTAATGGTGTCTTCAGGTAAATTTTCACCGATGAGTTTGTTCACTTTTTCGTAAGTGAGAAAAACTTTAAAATCTTCTACTTTCTTGGGGTAAAAATCCACAATGTCTGAGGAGATTTTAGCGCCTGAGAGTTCAGAAATGAGAATAGCAGCTCTCTTGAGTGCATAATCTACCAAGTTGATATCGATACCGCGCTCAAACCTAAAAGAAGCGTCTGTGTTCAGGTTGTGCCTTTTAGAAGTTTTCCTGACGCTAACCGGATCAAAATAAGCACTTTCCAGAAAAATGCGTGTGGTTTGTTCTGTTACGCCTGAGTCGAGTCCGCCAAAAACACCGGCTATGCAAAGGGGTTTGTTCTCGTCGCAAATCATCAAATCTTCAGCGTGCAGTTTTCGCACTACACCGTCAAGCGTGACGAATTCTGTGTTTTCCGGCAGTGTTTTGACAACGATTTTTTTGCTTTTAATTTTATCTGCGTCGAAGGCATGCAAGGGCTGTCCAAGTTCGTGAAGCACGTAATTAGTAGCATCAACGACGTTGTTTTTGGGTGTCAAGCCAATGGCTTTTAGCCTGTTTTTAAGCCAATTGGGCGATTCTTTTACGCTGACATCTGTCAACGAAACGCCGCAATACCGAGGTGCCAATAGTTTGTCTGCGACTTCAACATCTATTTTTAGCGCCCTGTTGTCCACGTTAAAACTGCTGACGGAAGGCGTGATGAGTTCGAGTAATTTTTCTCGCTGAGCAATACCGGCGCGCAGATCTCTGGCAACTCCCAAATGGCTCATAGCGTCTGCGCGGTTGGGTGTGAGGCCAATTTCATAGACGGTGTCTTCTTCTACCTGATAAACCTTTGAAAGCAGAGCGCCTGGCGCTAGTTTTTCATCCAAAATTAAAATTCCGTCATGGCTGTTGCCCAATCCAATTTCGTCTTCGGCACAAATCATGCCCTCACTGACTTGCCCTCTGATTTTTCCTTGTTTGATGACCCAGGGTTTATTCTCTTTATCGAACAATTGTGTCCCCACCGTGGCAACGGGTACTTTTTGACCTACTGCTACATTGGGCGCTCCGCAAACTATATGAAGCGGTTTTTCTAGGCCAATATCAACGGTTGTCACTTTGAGTCTGTCTGCATCCGGATGCTTATCGCATGTCAAAACTTGCCCAACTAAGATGCCTTTTAGACCACCTCTAACAGAAGAGAAACTTTCCACGCCTTCTACCTCAAGACCTAAATCCGTCAGTATTTCAGCAATTCTGTCGGGTGATTCGGTTGTTTTTATAAATTGTTTTAACCAATTATGTGAAATTTTCATGTGTTTATTTTATTTATTTTTATCTGTCACACGGAACGCCCTACGATAATCATGCGCCTGTGTGCAAAATTTTTACATGGGCGTTTCATGTGAGTCTATTATTTTTTTATTCATCATCCAAATCATTTACGAAGCTATGTAAGTGTTTCGCAATTCAGGACAATGACCTAAATTATAGTTAATGGTACATTTAAACTTTTTAAAAATCAGCATGGCTATTTAGACTCTTTTATACATCAGCTTTCTGATAAAAAAACAAATTTTAAACGATAAATGAAGCCCTAAACTTTGCCGCGCAAAGATAAAAATTATAGCCTAGCATTTGTCAATTTTTATTCTTGTATGGGCATACAAACCCTAATTTTTGTTAAAGAAAGCAATCATGTCGGGTTATTTTTAATATTTTTGGCTATTAACAACACAGAAACCTAACCTTTAAACTTATGAGACACGCATTTTTATCTTTATCTGCCATCTTTATGCTAGCCTTAGCTTGCAAAGAAGTTCCCAAAAACAATGAAACTCCTCAAACGGAAGTTTCAGAATCCACCGAAGTGACGCCAAAAAACAAAAGACCAATAGCGCTCGAAAACGGTAAAATATTTGAACAAGACGGAAAAAAATGGCTCTATGGGGGCGAAGACCCTTCCATGCATTTTGATATAACCGATTGCACCCTTAAAGATGAAAATTACCACTACGGTATTGGCAGGGAGGCATTTCCGGCTTTGCTGGAGCCTCAATTTACGGATATCGCTACAGTAGATACTTCTTACAAGGCAGAAGATCGTTTTCTTGTTCTACATGGCAAAAATGAAATTAAAGCCTACTCTGTTCGCGATTTAACGCATTATGAAGTGGTGAATGATGTGGTTGATGGCCAACCTGTGATGGCGGCTTACTGTGTGTTGGCAGATTTGGGCGCTATTTATGACCGCGTTTTGTACGGAAAAGAATTTACTTTTGCCTTGACGGGTTATACTTATTTTGATGAAGAAGTTTGGGACGGAATGGACGGTTTTATGCTTTGGGACAGAGAAACCGAGAGTATGTGGTGGCCTTTGACAGGCAAAGCCGTATCCGGAAAAATGAAAGGCGCAGACATGAAATTGTACGATGAGACCCAATGGGAACAAACCACCTGGTCTGCCATCAAAGAAAAATACCCGAATGCCAAAATTTTAATTTCTAATCAAGATTTTGAACGGCCTAAAAGTTGGCCACAATACACAGCGGTAGATTTGAAAGGTGGATATGACAATGCCGTTGCACCCAAGTGGGGCGAAAAATAGAGCCTATCTTTTAGCAATGTGGTTGTTGGATATCGCTTTTTGTCTGCTACATTTAAACCTGACTACATCATCAATTCTGAGTTTGGCGTGTTTGGTTTTTCTGCCACTGACCCTGCGGCGCCATCTTTTGAAGGATTTTTCGGAGAGTTTGGCGCGCATCAATGCAATGACTTCAGCATCAGATAAATTGAATTGAAATACAATGGCTTCAAAAGGCGTACGGTCTTCCCAAGCCATCTCAATGATGCGGTCTATGTCACGTTCAGTAAAGTGCTTTATGGCTTCCAATACTGCTTTATATTTTCCCCTTGGGAATGTAGTATTTTCCACCAATTTCTTCGTCAAAATCGTCAGGAAGGATAGGTTTTGGCTTAGGTTTTTTGGTAGCTGTCAGCTTTTTCCAAGCGTCAAATTTATCTTTTGAAAGGTGTTTTTTGAGGATGTCAATCACTTCATTTTCAGATAAATTAAAAGTCGATTTTAGGATATCGAAAGGATTTTTTTCCTCTAATGCCATCTCTACTACACGCTCCAACTGTTGGGGATCGAGAGACACCTGCTTGCTTTTTCTCATGACTAATAAAAAAAGTAAAACTTATAAATGGTTGTACAATTTTACAAAAAAAAATGAAAGATTGATAGAAAGTTGGTTTTTTTAACGACTTTGCAAGTAAATAAATCTGACTGATTTAGCGCATTTTACCCATCATGTTCATCAGGTTTTTGGCGCCACCGCCTTGCATCATCTTCATCATTTTGCCCATTTGTTCAAATTGTTTGATGAGTTGGTTGATTTCTTGCATACTTCTGCCAGATCCTTTTTCGAGTCGTTTTTTTCGTGATAGGTTTAGCAAAGCCGGATTTCTTCGCTCATCGGGTGTCATAGATTGAATGATGGCTTCTACATGTTTGAAAGCGTCGTCTTCGATGTTGACGTCTTTGATGGCTTTTCCCATGCCGGGAATCATGCCCATCAAATCTTTCATATTGCCCATTTTTTTGATTTGTTGAATTTGTTGAAGAAAGTCATCGAAGCCAAATTGATTTTTAGCAATTTTCTTTTGCAATTTTCTGGCCTCTTCTTCATCAAATTGTTCTTGCGCTTTCTCAACAAGCGAAACAACGTCGCCCATTCCCAAAATACGGTCGGCCATACGTTCGGGATAGAACACGTCTAAGGCATCCATTTTTTCGCCGGTTCCGACAAATTTTATGGGTTTGTTTACTACTGCTTTGATAGATAATGCCGCACCACCGCGTGTGTCGCCATCGAGTTTCGTCAGGATTACACCATCAAAATTGAGTCGGTCGTTAAAAGCTTTTGCCGTGTTTACGGCATCCTGGCCGGTCATGGCATCTACCACAAAAAGGGTTTCCTGCGGCTGTATGGCTTTGTGGATGGCCGCAATTTCATTCATCATGGCTTCATCTACAGCCAAACGTCCGGCGGTATCCACAATCACGGCACTGTAACCTTCTGCCTTGGCTTTTTTCAGTGCGTTGTGCGCAATCTCTACCGGGTTTTTGTTTTCGCGTTCTGTATAGACGCCGGCACCTACTTGCCCAGCTACGATTTCCAACTGATCTATGGCTGCGGGTCTGTACACATCGCAAGCTACGAGCAACACTTTTTTACCTTTTTTACTGTTCAAATACTTGGCCAGCTTACCGGAAAAAGTGGTTTTACCGGAACCTTGCAAACCCGACATTAAAATGATACTCGGGTTGCCTGATAGGTTGATGCCTGCCGCGCTGCCGCCCATGAGTTCGGTGAGTTCGTCTTTAACAATCTTCACCATAAGTTGGCCGGGCTGAAGCGATTTGAGCACGTTTTGCCCAAGTGCCTTTTCTTTGACAGTGTTCGTAAAGTCTTTGGCAATTTTGAAGTTTACGTCTGCGTCAACCATAGCGCGACGCACTTCTTTAAGGGTTTCGGCAACGTTGATTTCAGTGATGCTTCCGTGGCCTTTGAGTATATGGAGTGCTTTGTCGAGCTTGTCGCTGAGGTTATCAAACATGGATTCAGAATTTTGGATGGCAAATATAAGTCAATTGCGTGCTTTCTGCAAAGTTTAAAAATGTGTCGGGGCGGTTAGATGTCTAACCGCCCCGACAGCAAAATAACCAACCAAAAGTGCTTTTAGCGTTCGAATACTAATCGATCTTTTGTGCCATCGCTGTTTGCGTGCTCTAATACGATGCGGGTTTCAGTTGAAGAAACGATGAGCCAATCTTCATTCAATTCGTCAACAGGATCCACTTCCGGAAATTGTATATGCAACTCCAAGGCGTTAAAATCTACTTCAATAAACCAAGTGGCGATGTGTATTTCGTCATTTTCTACTTTTTCTGCCTTTAGGCTACCATCTGCATTAAAGGTAAAAGTAAAACCGCTAAAATTGGAAGAATCATCGTTATTGTCATTTGTAAAGGCGGCCAATACCCATTCACCCAACAAATTGGCTTTGAAAGCATCCAAATTTGGATTTCCGGTGTCATCTCCTCCGCCTGTGTCTCCTCCGCTACCATCACCTTGGTTGGGCGTACCTTCAAGTTTTAATGTGGTATTGTCATTATCGTCTTCTTTCAGATTTAATAAGGCATTGGAAAACTCCATAACCAGCCAATCTTCGTCTAAAATTTCAAGGATTTGAACATCGTCCCTAAAGTCTAAATCTACTTTCAGCCTGTTTGTGTCGTCATCCAATTCAATTTCCCATCTTCCGAAAGCGAAAACATTGCCTCTAATCACCTTCACACCACCACCGAAGAAAAACTGGAATTTCACGTCTTGAAAAACTTCACTTCGGTCGGTTCCTTCGTTGATGAATTCAGTTACAAACCAATCGTTAGCCAATAGCGTTCTCCTGAGTTCAAAAGCGGTTTCGCGAAGATTGCTGGGGATGTCGTCATCAATGGTGTCGTCGTCATCGTCATCGTCGCTGTTTCTGCATTCGAGCATTACACGAAGAAGTTCTCTATTGTTTTCAAGTTGAAGGGTGTTACCGTCTCTGAATGTGATGCTGATAGGGTAATCTATGCTTACCACGATGCTGGGAGGTAGTTGCGTGAAAAAGGCGAAGAGCTCACGGTTGTTATTTACTACTACGCTGCCGGTTTGTTCTTGATTGGTGTTGAACAACAAAAGTGTTACAGGGTAGTTGATTTCGAAACATTTGATGCGGTCTCTGAAATCGTCTTCATCATCATCGTTTTCTTTAGAAAGATGATCATTCCAATCGTCGTCGTTTTTGATTTCTCGTTCGCTGTGGTCTTTAAAGCGGACCTTAAAAGGGAATTTTATCTGTGGCGGATTGGAAGAAGTTGAAGCACTGGCCTGCAGGGTTTGTTTAAATTGGAGTAAACCATCTACTGAAGTAATGGTTTGGGTACCAAAATCGGTTTCTACTACATAGGGAAATACAACAGAAGTGGCACTGATGCCGTCTATAAAGTCGTCAATGGCACCGTTGTTTTCGCTGCTTGCTTGCAACAGAACAGCAAGCTCTGATGAGGCCGTGATGTTGTCATCGGGACTTTCACTGATGATTTCGGCACTGTCTGATTGACATCCAACTAAAAAAATACCTACGAGGTATAAAAAAAACAATGGTTTGAATAGCGTTTTCATGTTTATAAAGATTTAAGTGATTTAAAAATATTGAATTCACACTAAAAACAATTACTTCTATTTAAACCCTACCTTGAAGTATTTTTTTTTTAAATTGGCACCGATTTAAACAGACATGGAGGCAAAAGAAAAAAAACTTGACATCATCAATATTTGTGAGGAAAAACAGTTTAAGCGGGTATTTGATGCGTTTGTGTCTCCGCTGAGAAATTACATATATTATAAGTTTGGCGATGCAGAAAAAGCGGCGGATGCTGCCCAGGAAGCTTTCGTAAAACTTTGGGAAAATTGTGATAAAGTTTCGCCGGACAAGGCCAAAGCATATTTATTTACAGTAGCCAATAATCTATCGCTCAATCAGGTTGCACATCAAAAAGTGGTTCTTAAATATGAGAAAAATCACCGTAGCCATGCCGTCTCTGAAAGTCCGGAATTTCAATTCAGAGAAAAAGAATTTGAGGCAAAACTCAATACTGTGATAAACAATTTGAGCGAGGCGCAAAGAACTGCCTTTTTGTTAAACAGGATAGAAGGTATGAAATATAGCGAAATTGCGTTGCACTTAGATATTAGTGTAAAAGCAGTCGAAAAACGGATACACAAAGCGCTCATTATATTAAGGAAAGAAATTGGAGATGTGTAAGCCTTAGGTAGGGTTTTTTGATTGAAACATGTTTAATAAGCAAATACCGCCAAAAATGGAACTGAATGAAAAACAAATTACACTACTCAACAAATGGCTGAATCATGAGGCTACAGAGCAAGATGTGTTAGAAATCAAGCAAGACCCGGAGTTATTTGCTTATGTTAAAATATCCGGTAGCGCCTCGCACTTTGCTTCTCCTGATTTTGACAGAGAAATGCTCTTTCAAAAAATTCATACGGCTAAAATCCGAAACCAGAAAAAATTTGGAGTCGTCAAGTATTTAATGCCTATAGCTGCAGCCATAGCTGTTTTGTTTGCAATCTATACTTTCCTGCCCCAAGGCGAACTTAAACAATACGAAGTGGCTTTTGCCGAAAGCCGGGCCATCACCCTTCCTGATGCATCTGAGGTGCTTGTCAATTCGGGATCCACACTTTCTTATAATGCCGAAAAATGGCAACGCGAACGTCAAATTAATTTAAACGGTGAAGCCTTTTTTAAAGTAGCCAAAGGAAAAAAATTTACAGTAAAAACCGAGAAAGGCGATGTCACCGTATTGGGTACTCAATTCAATGTAAAACAGCGCGCAGGCATTTTTCAAGTAAGCTGCTACGAAGGCCGTGTGGAGGTACAAGCCGGTTCAAACAAAGTGGTGCTTACTGCTGGTGAATTTGCACAAATGCAGAATGGGCAGCTGCATAAGCAAAGTATTTCGGTAGAAAATCCCTCTTGGATCAACGGAGAGAGCACATTCGAAAACGAAACGCTACAAGAAGTAATAGCTGAATTGGAAAGGCAATACAATATAAAAGTTTATTTGGATAAAGAAGTGAATCTATACGAAACCTTCACAGGCGGATTTACAAACAACCAACTCGAAGATGCACTAAAAACCATATGTTTGCCGTTACAACTTCAGTTCACCATCGAAAATTCCGAAAGGGTAAGAATTTATGTCGCTCCATAGCGTTTTCTTTTTTTTCTTGGGCTTGTTTATAGGTTTGTTCTCCATACCGGCCACAGCACAATCCGCCATCCCATTAAAAGCCTATTTAGACAAGGTTGAAGAAAAACACGATATTGTGTTTTCTTACCGTCCATCCGATTTGGAAGGACAATTAATCAACCCGCCATCAAATTTGGATGACATCCAAGCCATTATTCTCTTTTTGAGAAGCCAAACACCTTTCAACTACACGGTTATCAACGAAACCAGCATAGCGATAGTAGCCAAAAATGCAGGACAGATTTCCGTTTGCGGACGTTTGATTGACGCTTACCTAAACGAACCTATAGCCGAAGCAACTGTTTACGAACCCGTCAGTGGAAAAGGAACCATTACGGATTCAGATGGATTTTTTAGGCTGAAAGGCATCAGCCCGACGGCACTTTTGAGCATTCAGCATATGATTTATGCCGAACAATCGTTTGCAGCGTCACTGTTTGTCGATGAAAACGCGTGTAGAAGTTATTTTCTAAAACCCCAAACCAGACAGCTTTCGGAAGTAGTGGTCAGCAATGTCTTGGCCAGCGGTATAGATATTACTTCGGATGGTGCTTTGCTGATCAGACCCAAGCAATTTGGTATATTGCCCGGTCTTATAGAACCCGATGTTTTGCAAATACTGCAAAGACTTCCGGGCGTGGAAAGCATCAACGAAACGGTTTCCAACATCAACATCAGGGGCGGTACCAATGACCAAAACCTCATTTTGTGGGATGGAATAAAAATGTATCAAACCGGTCATTTTTTCGGACTTATCTCAACGATCAATCCCTACCTAACCGAGCAAATTCAGGTTTACAAAAACGGCGTTTCGGCCCAGTATGGCGACGGTGTTTCGGGCATGGTTAATTTTAAGACAACATCAAAAATTCCTGTACAAATAAAAGGAGGCGCAGGAATTAACCTTATTAATGGTGATGCGTATTTACAAATTCCGTTTGGCACAAAATGGGGTTTACAAGTTTCAGGAAGGCGATCTTTTAACGATTTTTTTTCAACCCCTACATACGACGAGTATTTTGATCGTGCTTTCCAGGATTCTAAAATTACGACGCGAAATAATCTCTCTGCAAATGAAAATTTTTCCTCAGATGAGAGTTTTGTTTTTTATGATGTCAACGCCAAGCTCATTTTTGAACCGAATGAAAAAAGCCATTTTGAGGTCAATTTTTTTAATTTAGACAACAGGCTCAGTTTTCGCGAAAGCATCACTGTCGAAAATGAAGAAAATACACGCACCCGAACCAGCAGTTTAGACCAAAGAAATATTGCCGTAGGCCTTTCCGGTGAAATTCTTTTAAACGAACAATGGCGTATTTTGGGTAATGCCTATTATACCAACTACAACTTGGAAGCCACAAACTTTGACTTGCGAACCAGCCAGCAGCTCGATCAGAAAAACGAAGTGCTTGAGAGTCAGGCAAAACTGATCTTATCTTACACGCTCAATGAAAAATGGAATTTTAACGGAGGTTACGAAGTTGTGGAAACCGGTGTCACCAATCTGCAACGCGTAAACGATCCGTTTTTTTTTAGTTCTATCAAGAACGCCCTCGTGGAGCATGCAGGTTTTGTAGAAGCGGGGCACAAAAACGCCAGCGGATTAAACGCTACAGTAGGGTTAAGGGCCAGCTTTGTACCGGAGTTAGGTGAATCATTCTTCGAGCCCCGTTTCAATATTTTACAAGCCTTAAGCAGTACATTTTCTTTGAGTCTTATGGGTGAATTAAAACACCAAGTCACTACCCAAACTATTGACCTTCAGGAAGACTTTTTGGGCGTCGAAAAAAGAAGGTGGACACTTGCAGATAATGAAGACATTCCTGTCGTACACAGTAAGCAATTGTCTTTTGGGTTGAATTATGAAAAAGACAGTTGGTTTGCCAATGTTACCAGTTTTTACAAAACTGTAGATGAAGTTTTTACCGACAACTTAGGCTTTCAAGATCAACTTGAATTTGCCAATTTGAAAGGAGAATACAATGTAAAAGGCGTAGAAGTTTTGGTTGACAAAAAACTCAAGGCACTCAACCTTTCCGTTTCTTATGCCTATAAAGACAACCAACTCGAATTTGACAGCCTGATGCCTTCAAAAATCAGAAATCACCAAGATGTCAAACATTCAGTCGGCATTACCGGTGCTTATCAAATCAAGCAGCTGAAATTGTCCTTGGGCTACCAATGGCGCACAGGCAAGCCTTTTACGGAGCCCGATCCGGAAAACCCTATTTCCAACGAAGGCATTTTTGAAGAAATAAACTACCAAAACGCCAACAGCAGCACTTTGCCCAACTACAGGCGATTCGATTTTTCTTCGGAATACCATTTTATGTGGAGTAAAACGCGCGTGGTCTTAGGTCTTTCAGTGTTAAATGTCTTGGACGATAAAAACATACTCAATACCTACTACACCCTAGATAATACAAATGGCAACTCAGAAGTGCGCAGGGTGGATAATCTTTCCTTGGGCATCACACCCAATGTAAGTTTTAGGGTCTTCTTTTAGTAGCTTGGGTTTCAAAATTTGATCATAATTGTCCGATAAAAATGTAAGCCAAGTGATTGCAAGGATTCAAACAATTGTTTTAATTTTTAACGGACGACAACGAAATTTGATAGAAACTTCATATTTTTTAGTTGAGCAAGCCATCAAAAAATAGTAAATTGGCACTTTGAAAAATGCCATGCAAAAAGATTTAAGCCATTACAGAAAAACTTACGAAAAAGGTGCGCTTTTAGAAAACAACTTGCCTGAAAATCCTTTGGTGCTCTTTCAAGATTGGTTTTTTGAAGCGGAAAGCCATCCTTCAGTTGATGAGGTAAATGCTATGACGGTATCGACATTTGGTTTGGATGGATTTCCAAAATCACGCGTAGTTTTGCTGAAAAAATACACCCATGAAGGGTTTATTTTTTACACCAATTACGACAGCGAAAAAGGCAAAGCAATTTTGGCAAACCCAAATATATGCTGCTCCTTTTTTTGGCCTGTACTCGAACGCCAAATTATCATCAAAGGTGTTGCAGAAAAATTAGCGGCCAATTTGTCTGATGGCTACTTCGAATCCAGACCCAGGGGCAGCCAACTGAGCGCTTTGGTTTCACCCCAAAGCCAAGTAGTTCCATCTCGAGACTTTCTCGAAGAAGAACTCAAAGCCCTGGAGGCAAAATATGCAGGCAAAGAAATAGAAAGACCGGAAAATTGGGGCGGTTTTTTGGTAAAGCCCGTAGAAATGGAGTTTTGGCAGGGCAGGCCCAATCGATTGCACGATAGAATCCGCTATCAACTGCAAGGTTGGGACTGGCTCATGCAACGGTTGGCTCCTTAAATTTTAGTTTTCACCAATTTTTTTAAAATTCGATGTATCTTTTAGACATAAAACCATATGATGTACAAGATGTTTTTCCGCTCACCTAGAAAGGACTTCATCTTTCAAAAACCTTAAAATCTAAAAAAAATGAAAACGCTATATCTCATTCGTCACGCCAAATCGGCCTGGGATTTGCCCGTGGCAGACCAAGACCGGCCGTTGGCCCACAAAGGGGTTACCGATGCCTACCTCATGGGCGCTTTTTTAAAAGAAAAGCAAGTGAAACCCGATTTGTTGCTCAGCAGCCCGGCCAACCGTGCCTTGCACACAGCCATCATTATTTCAAAAGCCGTAGGCTATCCTTACGAAAAACTAGAAATTAAAGGTGAACTCTACGATTTTTATGGCGACAACCTCTTGCAAATTATTCGGCAAACACCTGATACAGTCAATGAATTGATGGTTTTTGCACACAACAATGCGGTGACCAACACAGTCAATATTTTAGGAAATAAAGAGATAGAAAATGTGAATACCTGTGGTTTTGTTCATCTCAGTTTCGATATTGACCATTGGTCTGCAATACAAAAAGGAATAACACAGGCGTTTGTAAAACCCAAACAATTGAAAAGCTGATGGAGAATCAATATATCAACAGGGAAATCAGTTGGTTACAATTCAACGGTCGCGTATTGCAAGAGGCAGCAGACAAAAATATGCCATTGATAGAGCGTTTGCGTTTCATCGGAATTTTCTCCAACAATCTCGATGAGTTTTTTAAAGTGCGATACGCAACTGTCAAGAGAATTGCCATGGCGGGCAAAAAGATAAAAAACATCATGGTGGGTTAT
Organism: Bacteroidota bacterium; assembly: GCA_018829465.1. Taxonomy (GTDB): domain Bacteria; phylum Bacteroidota; class Bacteroidia; order Flavobacteriales; family Flavobacteriaceae; genus UM-FILTER-40-17. Next base: position 74,692 of record JAHJTN010000007.1, read on the forward strand.
GAACCCAAGGCACTGATGGATGATATCACCCAGATTGTGATCCACCAACAAGAGGAGAGTCTTCGCATATTGGAAGAAATCAGGCTAGCACTTAAAAATGAGAATATTTACATCATTGACGAAAACCAAATTTCTGCCTCACAAGACGAATTTATCAGAAACTATTTTGTCAATGAGGTCAGTCCGGCTTTGGTAACCATCATACTTAACGATTTAAAAGCGTTGAATATACGAACCGAAAGCGCTGCGTATTTGGCCGTCAAAATGGTGATGAAAACTGAACATAAACCGTCGGGTTTAAAAAAACTGTTCCAACCCGCAAAAAAAGACATTCAGTATGCATTGATTGAGATTCCGAAATCAATCAATCGCTTTGTAGTGCTGCCCGACGAAGGCGAAAAGAAATTTATTATCATACTCGACGATTTGATTCGATACAACTTGAAATCGATTTTCAATATTTTTAACTACGAAACCCTGTCTGCCCACATGATTAAAATCACACGAGACGCAGAATTGGATTTAGATTCTGATTTGAGTAAAAGTTTTGTAGAAAAACTCAGTGAAAGCATCAAAGGAAGGAGCGAAAGCCAACCGGTAAGATTTGTTTATGATGCTGATATTGAAAAAGACACGCTCGATTACTTGCTCGATAAAATGGGTTTTGAAAAAAATGAAAGCATCATCCCGGGAGGCAAATACCACAACCGCCGCGATTATATGAGTTTTCCGAGCCTACAACGCTCAGATTTACAGTTTAAACAATACCCGCCACTTCCCATAAAAGGATTGGAGTTGCAAGGAAGTTTGATCAAAAAAATTGCCCAGAAAGACTATTTGCTCTATGCACCATATCACACCTTTTCATACGTAATCAAATTTTTGCGTGAAGCCGCACTCGACCCCAAGGTAAAGTCTATTAAAATTACCATTTACAGGCTTGCTAAAGTTTCGCAAATTGCCTCTTCGCTCATCAACGCAGCTAAAAACGGAAAAAAAGTCACCGTTCAGATTGAGTTACAAGCCCGATTTGACGAAGCCAACAACATCCGATATGCAGAAAAATTTCAAGAAGAAGGCATCAAAATTATTTTTGGCGTGCCCGGCTTAAAAGTACATTCCAAGGTTTGCGTCATCGAAAGAGAAGAAGCGGGCGAAATCAAAAGATACGGACTCATCAGTACGGGAAACTTCAACGAAAGCACCGCCAAAATATACACAGATTACACACTTTTTACCGCCCATCCGGTCTTGCTAAAGGAGGTCAATAAACTTTTCGAATTTTTTGAAACCAGCTTCAAAGTTCATAGGTACAAACACCTCATTGTATCGCCACATTATACCCGAAATAAGTTTTTTAAATTGATTGATGCCGAAATTGACAATGCTAAAGCAGGTAGGGAAGCCTATATTCACCTCAAGATCAACAGCATTACAGACATCCGCACTATAGACAAGTTATACGAGGCCAGCAGAGCCGGTGTAAAGTTACGTATGATCGTGAGAGGTATTTGCTGCCTAGTGCCGGGCGTAAAAAATATGAGTGAAAATATAGAAGTAATTAGTATATTAGACAAGTATCTAGAGCATCCGCGCCTCTTTATTTTTGGCAACAATCAAGAACCTAAAGTTTTTATATCATCAGCCGATTGGATGGAACGCAATTTAGATGCACGCGTAGAAGTGGGTTGTCCTATTTTTGATGAATCCATCAAGCAGGAGTTGATAGATACCTTCGAAATTTGTTGGTCAGACAACGTAAAAGCGCGCATCATTAGTGCAAACCCAAATAACGAATACAGACGTAACAACCATCCAAGAGTTCGTTCACAGTTTGCCACCTATGACTACTATCTTGAAAAAATGTCTAACAAAAATTGAAATACATTGAAAATCCGAAAGTTCGCCGCCATAGACATTGGATCAAACGCCATTAGATTGCTTATTTCCAATATTTTGGAAGTAGAAAATAAAGAGCCCGCCTTTAGGAAAAACGCCTTGGTAAGGGTGCCGATTCGCCTTGGTGCCGATTCGTTTACTGTGGGTGAAATTTCTAAAATCAACCTCAAGCGCATGGTAGATACCATGAAAGCCTTCAAATTGTTGATGCAAGCACATGGGGTTGAAAAATATATGGCTTGTGCCACATCTGCCATGCGCGAGGCTACCAACAGTGATGAAGTGGTTGATTTGATAAAGGAAAAATCGGGGATTGATGTTCAAATTATCGATGGAAAAACAGAAGCCACCATCATTGCAAATACAGACTTACAACATTTTTTAGATTCTTCAAAGAATTATCTGTACGTAGATGTGGGCGGTGGTAGTACAGAATTCACTATCTTTTCTGAAGGTAAAATCATGACTTCCAAATCATTCAGGATGGGGACGGTTCGTATGATTAGTCAAAGCGTTGAGGAGATGGTTTGGGATGAGATAAAAAAATGGCTTCGTTTCCACACCAAAGAATTCCATAAAATAGACATCATCGGTTCGGGTGGAAACATCAACAAATTGTATAAAATGTCGGGTATCACAGGCGGGAAACCTTTGACTTATCTGTTGTTGAATGCCGAATATGAAAGGTTGTTAAAATTGAGTTTTGAAGAACGTATTTTGCAATTCAACATGAATCCGGATAGGGCCGATGTAATTATTCCGGCCACCAAAATTTTTCTTTTTGCCGCAAAATGGAGTGGTGCAACAGATATACATGTACCTAAGATAGGTTTGGCCGACGGTATTATCAAAGCCATGTACAAAGGACAAATTTAATATCCCCGATTTTTATTTTACATGTCACAGCGAGTATAGTTTAAAAGCCGGATTCCATCTGTCTGTTTAGTAGTGTTTACAAATCCAACTTTTCGATACTATCAACAATCCTAGCGGCTGTTTTGCCGTCCCACAATTCCGGTACACTTCCTTTTTTCCAAGCATTAGAAAACAATTTTTTCATGGCAGGTTCCACGGCTTTCGGATTTGTACCCAACAGTTCGTTGGTTCCTATGCTGATGGTTTCCGGGCGTTCTGTGTTGTCGCGCAAGGTCATGCAAGGCACACCCATCACCGTGGTTTCTTCTGTAATACCGCCCGAGTCGGTAACCACGGCTAAGGCCTTTTCAACAAGATAGTTGAATTCTAAATAACCCAACGGATCAATCAAGTGCAGGCGTGGATGCGAAATGCCTAGTGCGCTCAGGATTTTTGCCGTACGCGGATGCACCGGAAAAACAAGCGGTAGGTTTTGAGAATGGGCAACCAGCGCGTCGATGAGTTCTTTGAGTTTGTGTTCTTCATCCACATTGGCAGGTCTGTGAAGCGTCATCACAAAATATTGTTGGGGCTTTAGCTGAAGTTTATGCCATATTTCGGGTTGCTGAAAACGCGGCCTGTTTGTCAATAGTGTGTCAATCATCGTATTTCCAACGAAGAAAATCCGGTTTTTTTCAACGCCGATTTTTTGTAAATTTTGGTTGGCTGTCTCGGAAGTTGTATAAAAATAATTGGAAATGCTATCAGTAACCATGCGGTTTATCTCTTCGGGCATGGTCCAATCTTCACTGCGGATACCACCTTCTACATGGGCAACTTTCACATGGAGTTTTTGGGCAGTTATGGCACAAGCCATGGTGGAGGTAACATCACCCACAACCAAACATAAGTTTGATTTTTTTTCCAACAATAGTTTTTCATAACCAACCATGATGGCCGCAGTTTGTTCGGCTTGTGAACCACCACCGGCACCCAAGTTTTCGTCGGGAAGCGGAATATTGAGCTCTTCAAAAAAACGCCCACTCATGTTTTGATCATAGTGTTGTCCGGTATGAATCAATCGGTATTGGAGTTTGCTGCCTTGCAGCTGTCTTTCTTTGATGGCGTGAATAATTGGCGCAATTTTCATAAAGTTGGGTCGCGCACCCGCAATAATATCTATCAGCATAATGAATAAGATAATAAAATGTATGCGTTAAGTTTACCAGCGAATGATGGCACTTGCCCAAGTGAATCCGCTGCCAAAAGCAGCCAAAACGACCAAATCACCATCATTTACTTTTCCGGATTCCCAGGCTTCAGTAAGTGCCAGCGGAACGGATGCCGCTGTGGTGTTCCCATATTTCATGATGTTGTTGAATACTTGGTCGTCTGTCAACCCGAATTTGTGCTGTACAAACTGCGAAATTCTCAGATTAGCCTGATGCGGAATCAACAAGTTGATGTCTTCTTTGTTGAGGTTATTGGCTTTCAATCCTTCCATGATGACTTCGCTAAAACGCACAACTGCGTTTTTAAACACAAATTGTCCGTTCATATACGGAAAATAGGATTCGTCATTCGGATCGTTTTCTTCCAAAATATCGCTCACCCAGCGTTTGCCCATACCGGGTGCTATCAAAGACAGTTCTTCGGCGTGTTCTCCTTGGGAATGCAGATGCGTAGATAAGATACCTTTATCGAGGTTTTCTTCTCTTGACAAAACAACCGCTCCGGCACCATCGCCAAAAATCACCGAAACGCCTCTGCCACGTGTGGTTTTGTCGAGGCCTCGCGAATGGAGTTCGGAACCGATGACTAAAATATTTTTGTACATACCGGTTTTGATAAACTGATCGGCAACGGAAAGCGCATACACAAAACCAGAACATTGGTTCCGTACATCCAAAGCACCGACGGTTTTGATGTTTAAAGCTTTTTGTACTTGTACGCCCGGTCCCGGAAAATAATAATCCGGACTGAGCGTGGCAAAAATGATGAAATCTATATCGTCTTTGTCGATCTTGGCGCGCTCAATAGCAATTTTGGCGGCTTTGACACCCATGGTGGCTGTGGTGTCGTCTGAGCCTGGTGTTACCCAACGACGCTCTTTGATACCTGTGCGCTCCTGAATCCATTCGTCACTGGTGTCCATAAGTTTAGACAATTCGTCGTTGGTAACAATTCTATCTGGGACATAACTGCCCAGACCGCTTATTTTAGAGTGGTACATACGTTTGATGTTAGTCAATTAACCAAATAGATTTATTATTTGCAAGTTAATCAATTTTGAAGTTTCAAAAATAGGGTTTTATTAGAAATGATAGCTACAAACCAATAATTATGTAAAAGTTATTCGCAATGTTTCACACCAAACCTACCGTCTTCTGCTGTCTGGTCGTTTGGGGGCACTTCGTTTCGGGCCTCGATTGTTGCTGCTGGAATTTCTGTTTGACGGATGCGCCGAACCGGACTTAAATCCTTGATAACGTGTGGGTCTTGGCGGTCGTTCTTCATCTGCCTGAACGTTGGGATCCGGAACAAAATCTGCTACTGTAGCGGTAGGAATTTGCATACCGATGAGTCTTTCAATGTCCTTGAGATAGGCCCTCTCGTCTGCACCAACCAACGAAATGGCTTCTCCGCTAGCACCTGCCCGGCCTGTTCGTCCAATGCGGTGCACATAGTCTTCGGGGATGTTGGGCAACTCAAAATTGACAACATGTGGCAATAGCGGTATGTCTAAGCCGCGTGCCGCTATATCAGTAGCTACTAAAACGCGAACAGTTCCGTCTTTGAAGCCTTGTAGCGCATTGGTGCGCGCACCTTGGCTTTTGTTTCCGTGTATGGCCAAGGCCGATACCTGATGGTTAATTAGTTTTTTGGTTAGGTTGTTGGCTCCGTGCTTGGTGCGGGTAAATACCAACACTTGTTCCCACGCTCCGTCAGAAATCAATTTGATTAAAACCTGTGTTTTGTGGCTTTTATCTAGGTGATAGACCTTCTGATTGATTTTTTCAACGGTGGTGTTTTCGGGCGTGGCTTCTACTAAAACCGGATGGTTTAAAATCTCATTCGCAAGGGCTTTTATTTCTCTTGAAAAAGTGGCCGAAAACAACAAATTTTGTCTTCTGGGAGGCATCAAAGACATGATTTTTTTAATATCTCTTAAAAATCCCATATCCAACATGCGGTCGGCCTCGTCAAGTACAAGCATTTGAATCCCCGATAGCGAAAGCAAGTTTTGGTTGTGCAAATCGAGCAAGCGTCCGGGTGTGGCAATCAAGATATCAACACCGCTTCGCAACGAAGCTACCTGCGAATTTTGATTGACACCTCCAAAGATTACTGCGCTCTTCAAATCTAAAAAAGCACCGTATTCTTTAACATTTTCATAAACCTGTGCGGCCAACTCCCTAGTGGGCGTCAAAACCAAAGCCCTGACGGGTCGGTTTCGCAAAAAGGGTTGTTGAGACAAAATTTGCAACATCGGCAGCGTAAATCCCGCGGTTTTTCCGGTACCTGTCTGCGCCGAGGCTAAGATGTCTTTGCGTTCCAATATTAGTGGAATGGCTTTTTGTTGAATTGGAGAGGGCTGTGTGTAACCTTGCTTGCTGACCGCTTTGAGAAGGGCGTCAGATAAACCTAATGAAGTAAATGACATAAAATTTGTTTACAAAATGACCGAACAAATGCATGTGTCATTTTTATAATAGCTGCAAAGGTACACATAAATTTACCGTATTTTTGAAAATGCCAATTTAGGTTTTATGCTTTCTATTTTGATTCCGGTTTTTAACGGTACTGTAGAGCCGCTCGTGATGCGTTTGCGGGAACAGGCCGCTTTGCTTAGTGTGCCATGGGAAATCGTCGTGTGCGAGGACGCTTCAACAGACACCGAAGCGCGCGAAGCTAACCGTAATTTATCGAATCGGCATAGGCTTATTTATCTTGAAAATGACACCAATATGGGCCGGATTGCCACACGAAATCGCTTGGCAGCAACGGCGCAATATCCTTGGTTACTCTTTTTAGATGCAGATGTGATGCCGCCTGATGATTCATTTTTGATGCGGTATGTTTCTTATTTTGAAAAAGAGTTTGAACTTATCATGGGTGGATTTGCTTACCAAGCCGTCTTGCCAAAAGTTTCCCAATCGTTGCGGTGGAAATTTGGCAGAAACAGAGAGTCTATTAATGCTGTGTTGCGAAATAAGAAGCCGTATCGCGTTTTTATTTCGGCCAATTATTTGATTAAGAAAACCGTTTATCTGGATGTAATCGGTTCATTAAATATTCCAACTTATGGTTCGGATAGTGCCATCGCAGCCGTGTTATTAAGTCATAAAACAAAAGTATTGCACATAGACAATCCGGTATGGCACATGGGCTTGGAAGAAAACACTGTTTTTCTTGAAAAAACCCGAAGCGCAGTTTGCACGCTCCATACCCTAGCAAACAATAATCCCGGATTGTTGACACAAAACAAGCTTTACAATGCTTTTTTGAAAGTCAAATTTCTGCATTGTCGTCAACCTATCGCTTTTTTCTTCAAGCTGTTTAGAGTGCCAATGGAAAAGCAGTTAACGGGAAAAAATCCTGCGCTGTTTCTGTTCGATTTGTATCGGTTGGGATATCTTTGTCATCTATACAACTAAGACTTATGCCTTTTTTTTCTGTCGTTATTCCGTTGTACAACAAAGCGCAACACATCCGGCAAACAATATTTGGGGTGTTGGATCAAACATTTACAGATTTTGAAGTGATTATTGTTGACGATGGTTCTACAGATCAAAGTGTAAGTATCGTAAAGTCGATTCAAGACGACCGATTGCATCTTTTGTGTCAGGCAAACAGTGGTGTTTCTGCCGCGCGAAATTTGGGTATCAAGAAGGCAAAAGCTACTTATATAGCACTTTTGGATGCCGATGATTTTTGGCATCCCAATTATTTGGAAACGCAGTTTGAAAGCATCTCGCAATTTCCATCGGATAAGGTGTTTAGCCTTGCGTTGGAAATGCAATACAGAAAAAGATTGTTTCCTTTAGGTTATTCAATCCATAAATCGGCTACTCAGCGGCTTGATTATTTTGAAGCAAGCCAATCACACACCGTATTGTCATCTTCATCGACGGTGATACACAAAAGCGTTTTCGAAGAAGTGGGCTGTTTTGACACATCACTTAAATCCGGACAAGATACCGAAATGTGGATTCGAATGGGTTTGGCATTTCCAATCGTCTTTAATCCAAAAGTATGTGCACGCTATCAATACGAGGATCTAAATTTTCTACCCATAAAAAAGGAGTTACTGGCTGTTGGGGCGCTTGAAAAATTTGACAAGGTATCTTATACGAACAAACATCTCGCCCGGTTTTTAAATAGGAATTATTATGCGATGGCTTTAAAATCTAGGATTTTTGGCGATTGTGAAGAAGCTGAAAAATTTCAGCAAAAGATAGATATGTCTGCCTTGGCTGTCCGCAAACGAATTTTGCTGCGTTTACCTGTTTTCTTTTTGAAGTTTGTCATCAAACTAAGAAACAGCTTAACGGCTATCGGGTTTGGCAACCGTGTTTTTAAATAGGCAATAGGCTTCAAAATCGCGAATATAATCGGATTCGTCAAATACGGCAGAGGCTAATACCAAACAAACGGCACCGGAAGAAAAGTTTTCCAATTCGCGCCATACGCCGTTTGGAATGAGCAACCCAATATCCGGTCGGTTGAGGTGTATGGTTTTGGTTTCGGAAGGCGTTTTTAAGACCACCTCAAAACTGCCACTCAAAGCGACCAACATTTCAGATTGAGCTATGTGCGCATGCCCGCCTCTGCTTGCCCCGGTGGGTACATCAAACAAATAATAGACCCTATCGATTGAAAACGGTACAGTGTTTTTTTCAACTACGGCCAAATTGCCACGCGGATCTTTAATTTTCGGAATTTCTATCAGTTGGTATAGCATTAATTTTACCGAGTTTTTCGAGTTTGTGATATTGTTTGATACTCCATAGTCCTAAACGGAATTTTTTGGACAATTCTCCTCTAGTGATGTATCCATCTTTCCACATCCACAGGGTGTATTTTACAAGCCAAAGATAGGAAACTGATTTTAAGTAACGCCTGGCCAAGGCTGTTCGGGCCACAAAAGACTGGTCGCTGCCCATTAAGAATCCCGAGCTCACGTCAGGATGTGTTACTATAAAGGTGTTATCGTGATACATTTCAAACCCTTTCTCCAAAGCATCGCGCAAAAAAACGTATTCTTCGGCACCTTTAAACAAACCGTTGAGCCCGAAATATGTGTTAAAAAAAAGTGACTTTTCGATGTATTTTTTCCTCGTAAAACTCATCACAATCGAGTTTGTTTTTTTTAGGCTTTTTGGGTTATGCATACCCCGTTTCGGATAATTTTGATACGAATCTCCATTTTTGTTTTTGGCTTGAAAAGAAATAAAATCGGCGTTCGGATATCGCGCATAAGCGTTTAGTATTTTCCTTTTTAAGTCGGGTTCATAGATCAAATCATCATCGGCTATCAAACAAATATCGGCTTGGCTTTCCCTAAGTGCCACATTGCGGCTTTTGCAGAGTCCCGTTTCAAAACGATTGATTACGCGCACATTTTTTTTACCCTCGAGAAGAAGCTTGTCGGGTGTGGTTTGGTTGACAACCAGTACTGTGAAACCTTCAATGGGATTGAACTGAAACATCGGCTGTAAAAAGTCGAGATTGGTTCGGTTCATGGTGGCAATCAAGATTTCTAAGGAAAGATGGTTGCTTTGTACAGGCATAAAGTTTGGAATGATTATTTTTGATTAAAATTACACATTTTATGCGAATCCTACTCGTAGGTGAATTCAGTCGTTTTCACAATTCTTTAAAAGAGGGGTTGGTTGCTTTGGGTCATGAAGTGGTTTTGGCGGGCGATAGAGACGGGTTTAAAAATTATCCTGTGGACATACAAATTGGTACAGGATATCAATCTGTGTTCCTAAAAAAAATACGTGTGGGTGTCTATAAGGCGACGGGTATAGATATTGACGGACTTTTGGTTGGACGTAGAATTGGCAAAAACAAAGCGCAATTGTCGGGCTTTGATGTGGTGCAGTTTGTGCACATGATGCCTTTTAAATGTGTGCCCAAATACCAAAAAAGTATTTTTGAAATGATGTACCAAAACAACAAACGGCTTTTTGCAGTTTCGGCCGGCTTGGATGCTTTCAGTGCACCTTACTATTGGGGCGATGGTTATCGGTACAATGTTTTCACACCTTTTAAAAATGAAAGAACCTCAAAAGAAGATTTTCTCTTTAGAAAAATGTATCAACAAAGATGTTATCAAGACTTGCAGCAGTTTGTGATGAAACGTTTGCAGGGTGTTTTTTCTACAGATTTAGATTATTTATATCCGCTTTTAAACGAGCCTAAGCATTTGGGCATGATGCCTTACCCCATCAACACAGCAATCAACGTATATCAGCCCATGGAAATATCCGACAAGATTGTCATTTTTCACGGAATCAACCGAAAGAGCCAAAAAATGAAAGGCAATCATTTTTTTGAAAAAGCACTCAAACTGGTAGCAAAAAAATACGCTGAGCGGATTGAAATAATTACCACCAAAAGTTTGCCCTACGATGCATACATCCAAGCCTATGCGCGAGCCCATATCATTTTGGATCAAGTGTATGCCTATGACCAAGGATATAACGCCCTGGAGGCCATGGCAAAAGGGAAGGTGGTTTTTACAGGTGCAGAAAAAGAATTCATGGAATACTACCAACTCACCGAGCGTGTCGCTGTCAATGCCTTACCCGACGCGGATGCGATTGCGAAAGAACTGTCCTTTTTAATAGAACATCCGGATGCTTTGACGGCTATTAGCAAAAGAGCCCGTGCTTTTGTAGAAAAAGAACACGACTATATAAAAATTGCACAAAAATATGTAGATGCTTGGTGTAGCGGTTGTGCAGATTCAAAGGAATAAACGCAGCAATAAAATTATTTTCTCAGCCCCGTTTGCTCCAAATAATAAGCGCAATAATCTTTGAGTGCGGCTGCCATTTTATCGTTGTTTGTGGCGCGTTCCATAGTGTCTGCAAGCGAGAGTAAGGTTTGGTGCAAAAAAATATGCATGTCTTGCACGGGCATATCTTTAGTCCATAAATCGATGCGCATGGTTTCTTTGTTTTCGGGTTCCCAAATAGATAAGATGACGGCTTTGGCGTTAGCGTCTTCTACACCGCCGTCTGCCGCTGTCCAACTTAGCGCATCGGGGATTTGATTCTCATCGACAGAAACGTGAATTTTTATTTCAGATTGGCGTTTATTCATGATTTGTAAGGCTTAAATTTTGAATTTTCGAATAGGGTAGTGGCCTCGGTTTGCAACATTTGCTGCAAAGATACATCATTGTTTTGCATGAAGGCATCTACAATGCGCCACCCCAAATATTGACCAATTCGTCCGGGCGATTCGTTGTCTATTTCCAAATAAAACTTCGAAAATGGCGCTTTGGCTATAAAGTGTTCATGCAGGTTTGGGTCGGTGTTGTACAGCAATTCTTTTTCGATGAAGTACATCCAAATGTAAGCTTCGTTGTTCATGGCCCAATCGTAAGCCTGCGCATCGTAGTGAAGCCAAAGATGTGGCGCAGCCTCCGGATACAACACACTCATGAGGTAACGAATTTTGCCCCAATAAACCATGGTTTCTAAAAACTGCCGACCTTTTGGGGCGGGCACTACATATTGGGCAAAAGCCAAACCTACATCTACAGGCAGAAATTCCGGTGACATTTTACTCCGTAAATATACGGGAATACCTTCGTAGAATCTATGGTTTTTACCCAAATACGTATCAGTAGAGATCAACAGCAAACTATCGGTCCAGATAACTTTATTTTCTATATCCACTTCAGAAATCACCGTGACCACTTTGGGAATATGTATTTCCGGAAAATAATATTTTACATGCTGGAAAATGCTTCTGAGTACCTCATTTTCTCTTTCAAAATCGCCAAAAGTAACATTTACTTCCCGATACAATTCTTGAAAAAGGGGGTCGTTGCTTTTTTGAATCCATACGCTGTCTGCAAATTGTTGAGGAAACAAATAGGGATATTTGGCTTTCAATATCGGCAAATCTGCTGCCTTGGAAGTGGCAAACTCGATATCAAAACGGTGGAGTTGATAAGGCACATCTATACTGTTGATTTGTTTTTCTATTGCATTTTCATCCTTGCATGCATTGAATATCAAAATGGCACAAAAAAATCCGACAACTTTTCTCACAAGATTAAATTTTAGATAAACAACCTGATTCGAATGTTTGATAAAAAAACTGTTATTTTTAAATTCTCTATGGATTTATCATATTTTGCAAGGGTTGCATTGCTTTCATGCAATTGCCCTAAGTGTGTTTTATTTACATAAATCTTTTTCTTATTAACGCTTTCATTCGTTCTAAATTTTACAAAAACGTATCTTTGGGCAACAAAGATAAACTTACCCTAAAAATGTACACTATGAATGTTGAAAAGGTTGCACTGTATATTCAAGATTGGTTACGTGCATACCAACAAAAATCGCATACAAAAGGTTTTGTCGTCGGTGTTTCCGGCGGTATCGATTCGGCGGTAACGTCTTCACTTTGTGCCGAAACGGGCTTGCCCACTTTGTGTGTAGAGATGCCGATTCACCAACCCGAAAGTCACGTGAGCCGTGCCCGTGAACACATTGCGCAACTTCAAGATCGCTTTCCGAATGTCACGAGTCGCTGTGTGGATTTGACAGCCACTTTTGAAGGGTTTAAAAACCTTTTTGAGGCAGATATTCACAACCCTATGGCCGAGCACACCTTGGCCAACACGCGTTCGCGTTTGCGGATGGTGACACTCTATCACTTAGCCGGACTTCACGGCTTTTTGGTTGCCGGAACCGGTAACAAGGTGGAAGATTTTGGCGTTGGGTTTTATACAAAATACGGCGATGGCGGTGTGGATATCAGTCCGATAGCCGATTTAATGAAATCTGAAGTGTATCAAATAGCCAAGCACTTGGGCGTTCCGGAATCTATTTTAAAGGCAAAACCTTCGGACGGTTTGTTTGCAGACGACCGCAGTGATGAAGATCAAATAGGTGCCAGTTATGACGAATTGGAATGGGCAATGCAAGCAGATGAGGCCGGGCGCTCGGAGGAAAGTTTTACAAGTCGGGAAAGGATTGTTTTTCAAATTTATAAAAGATTCAACCGCGCCAACCAACACAAAATGAATCCCATTCCGGTTTGTGAAATTCCGTCAAATATCAAAAATGCATAGCAGTGAACGCATCATTCTCGGCATAGATCCCGGCACTACCATTATGGGTTTTGGTTTGATTGGCGTGCAAGACAAGAAAATGCATTTTATTCAACTACACGAATTGCAACTCAAAAAATACGACGATCCTTATCTGAAATTAAAAATCATCTTTGAACGCACAACGGCTTTGATTGATGAGTTTCACCCGGACGAAATTGCCATTGAGGCACCTTTTTTTGGTAAGAATGTACAATCCATGCTCAAGTTGGGCAGGGCGCAGGGGGTAGCCATGGCTGCGGGTCTTTCTCGCCAAATACCAATTACGGAATATTCGCCCAAAAAAATTAAAATGGCCATCACCGGCAATGGTAATGCCACTAAAGAACAGGTAGCCAAAATGTTGCAAAGTCTTTTGAAATTGAAAGAATTGCCCAAAAATCTGGATTCAACAGATGGTTTGGCGGCAGCTGTTTGTCATTTTTTTAACGGCGATGCATCTATGGGCGAAAAAAAATACAGTGGATGGACGGCTTTTGTAAAAGCCAACAAAAAAATTATTGACAAATGAAACGCCCATGTTAAAATTTTGCACACAGGGGCATGATGAGTTAGGGTGTTCCATCTGACCACTTAAAAACAATAAATATAAACAGATGAAAACACGGCTAGTTGTTGCTATAATTTTGAGTTTTTTTTATCAAAAAACAAGTGCTCAGGTTCGGTTTATTGATTGGGATTTAAAAGAAATCAAAGAAAACACTTTCAAGTCGAAATTGAAAACAGGCAAATACGAATCCATAAAATTTCAATCAGACAGTATTGGATATTATTTCAAACTTCGACCAAAAGAAATTTTTGGACTTTTGGATACTACGACCAATAATCAATTGCATCAAATACTAAGTAAAAGTTATCAAGTAGATAAAAGCAAAATTTTGTTCATTCATTACATTGATACACTTCCAATGGTGTATAAAATGCCTAAAAGGGATACAATTTTGTTAGGAGAAAAAGTTGATGCAAACGGAAATGTTTATCCGTCACGCACGCATCTATATTCCTTTGAAACGGAAAAAAATATCTAAAAAATGAAATTAAATATTTTAGAAAGTTTGATGATGTCATTTTTTTGCATTTGGTTAATGTAGTGAATGATTATCCTGAAATTATTGATTCTCACGAAATGATGAGCGATCCAAATTTGATTTTTAGAAAGGTTTTTTCGGATGGGTTTAAACCTTATGTCAACATATTGATATATCCGGATGGGCATTATTTAATGACATCTTATAAAATGACTAAAGCTCAAATAAAGCAAAGGTTAAAGCGAAAGAAATTTGAAAAGGAGAGCATTCAAAAACTTGTTCCTGAGCTTTAGTTCGATTCCGTTTTAGAAGTAGAAAATTTTAATATATGCCTTTTCTTTCTATAAGTTAGGATAGCTTATTAGTGGGTTGTTTTTCTTGTTCGTCATTGGCATATTCTAAAATGTCACCCGGCTGGCAGTCTAATACATGACAAATCATCTCCAATGTGCTAAATCTGATTGCCTTTGCTTTTCCCGTCTTCAAAATGGAAAGGTTTGATAAAGTAAGCCCCACCTTTTCAGAAAGCTCATTCAATGACATTTTTCGCTTTGCCATTATTACGTCTAGATTTACAATGATTGCCATGGCTTAAACAGTTAAATCATTTTCGTTTTGAAGGTCAACTCCTTTTTTGAAAATAGTTGCGATAATGTAAATCACAGCTCCCATTAAAACAAAGGCTTGGCTGTCGGCCCAAAATGGGTGTAAACTGTCTGTAGCAAAACCGTGGTGCATCAAATTTTTAGCATATTGTCTGGCCGTGTAACTCAACAATCCAATTGACAGCGTATAATGGCTTATTTGCAAAATTTGTTTGGAAACAAAAGTATTGAATGGTTTTGCTAAATCCATTTTCTGCATGAGCCTGATAACAATGTAGAATAGGAAGACTTTTAAAATTGAAATGGATAGAATAAAGCTATAGATTCCGATAAATACTATTTTACTTTCTTTATACATTTCCGTTAAATCCAATTTTTGATAAAGATTTTGTACAAAGTCTGGTTTAAACAGACTGAAAAGGAAATTTACAATCAAGCCACCTGCTTCAATACACAAACCTACAAAGATGATCCAAGCTACAATATGCAAGCCTTTAAATACGAAGTTGTTTCTTTTTGACATATTTATTAAAAATTAAAGAAATGATGTCGCAAAGATATAAATATTTATCGAAAAACAATAAATATTTATTAATTTAAATTATTTTGTTATTCAGATTGACTGATTATCTGATACTTAATTTGAGCTCTCAAATCCAAAAAAAATGATTTCGATAAAGATGAGTCGTTTTGTTTGATAAGTTGTCAATTCGAGCTTAACTATCCAAAGCCCATTCATTCCAATTTCCTTACCCAAATATTTCTGTAGCTCACTTCGGCATCGTGGTCTTGCAATTTGATAAACGAATCGGCATGTGCAATGTTTTTTGGCCAGCCTATGTACTCTGTGGTGCCTTCAATCTCGAAATGGTCTTGCACCAAGACACCGTTGTGAATGACTGTAACGGTAGCCGATTTTGTTTTCTCTCCGGCATCGTTAAACACAGGGGCGTGGTATATAATGTCGTAAGTATTCCATTCGCCTGTTGGAACAGATGCCATTGCCAAAGGTACAGATTGCTTGTAAACGGAGCCTACCTGTCCGTTGGTATAAGTAGGATTGTCGTTGTTGTCTAAGACCTGTACTTCGTATCTGTTTTGCAGAAAAACACCGCTATTGCCTCTGTTTTGGCCTTCGTTTTCTATCACCTCAGGCGATTTCCATTCTATGTGAAGTTGCACGCTCCCAAAATAATCTTTGGTTTGGATGTCGCCACTGCGCCGAACAACTGTAAAACTGCCGTCGGGATTAACTTTCCAGGGTGCCGGCGAAACAGAATCCTTGGCACTGACCCATTTGTCGAGATTTTTGCCGTCAAAAAGAACAATGGCATCACTCGGAGGTGCACCATTCTCTCCAGGAATCACCCTGGGAGGTACGGGTTCGTAAATTTCGGTAGCTTCAGGATTTGTAGGGGCTGTTTCGGTAGCTTGCGGAGTATTTGTTTCTTGTTGGTCGGCTTGTTTTTCAGGAGTTTCCTGACAGGCTAAAACAAAAATAACTATCAATAGGTATAGATACACGTAGCGCATGGTCATTAGATTTTGGTTACAGCTACAAATCTAATAAACTATTAAAGAAGAAAAACCTTTAAAAGAAAAAAACAATACTTTTACCGCAGTGTAATACCTGAAGCTGTTTTGCCGCTGGTGTAAATTACGGCTTGAATTTCACCCGTATCGAATAAATCTTTGAGTCTTTTGCAATATTTTTCCATGTCTTGTTCGATGGAATTGTTTACGATGCCGCCGGTCAAAAAAGATTTCCATTTCATGCCGGGACCTTTGTCTGCAACCACCTTATAATCTGCTACAGGTTCGTTCATTACATATACGGGCATACCATCTAATTCTTGTACCAAAGCCATTCGGTTGTTTTCGGGTGTGGGCGCTTCGGTAAACTTGACTGCGATGATGTCTTTTCCATCGGTATATACGATGGCATCAAAGTCGATACCTTCTTTTTCGGCCTTTTCTTTGGTGCCTTTGACGAATTTGGTCACTTTTGTGGCAATACTTTCGTTGATGAGTCCGCCCGTTACAAAGCTGGACCATTGTACAGAATTGTTTTTGTCCATGACCACCTCATATGCCCTGAGCGGTTTGGCAAGTATGTAAACTTCTATGCCGTTTACCTTTTGCACTTGCGCATAATTTTCTTGCCCGTTTGAAATTAATCCTAAAAACAAAACGGAAATGAGTATCAATTTTTTCATAAAAATGTGCTTAGTTTAATTGTACAAATTTACCGCAAAATTGACTTCAAATGTAGGTTTTCAACCATATTATTTGTCAAGAAAATGAAAAATTAACATGAACAGATAAGCCTTAAAAAATTTATGACATCTGATTTTATTTTCTTAGCACAAATCTCTTGGCACAAATCGGTTTTACCGCCTTTGAATTAGGTCTGCTCATCTAGCTAAATGTGAATAAAAAGATTTTGGAAAATAAAAAAAGCCCCTCTGTTAAAGGAGCTTTTAAGCGGGTGGAAGACCGGGCTCGAACCGGCGACCTTCGGAACCACAATCCGACGCTCTAACCAACTGAGCTACAACCACCATTTTTCAGCATGCAAATGTAAATCTTTTTGGCACCTTGTCAAATATTTTTTTAAAATTATTATATCAAATTTCCGAGTGTGCTAACGGCGACAGGACGTTCGGCAGTAAAGCCTTCAGCATAGGCTACACCAATGAGTCTGCCTAGGTCTTGTGCGCGGTAGCGAATGCTTTCCATAAAATTTTTGGAAGATATGGGTGTTTCGGGCTCTTTGCTGTTGGGGTCGTAAAACTGAGATTGGTAGGCAGCAATAGCGTCCATTTTTTTGTCCATATGCTCGCTGACATCAACTACAAAATCCGGCGTCAAGTTTTTCCACTGTATATAATGATACACTTGCTTTGGGCGCCAATGTTTTTGTTTTTGCTCGTTGTGTATGGTTTCTATTTTCTGTAAACCCGATAAAAAACAGGCGTCGCTCACCAATTTGCTTCCTTTGGCGTGGTCTATATGCCGGTCGTCTATAGCGTTGCACAGCACGATTTCGGGACGAAATTTTCGTATGATTTTGATTACTTCTAGTTGATGGGAGGTGTTGTTTACAAAAAATGCATCTGCAAATTCCAAATTTAACCTGACAGAAACACCCAAAATCTCTGCAGCTCTATTGGCCTCAATGTCTCTGAGCTCGGCAGAACCGCGCGTACCCATTTCGCCTCTGGTGAGGTCGAGTATGCCTACTTTTTTGCCTAACGAAATTTCTTTGGCAAGTGTTGCGGCGCAACTCAGTTCAACATCATCGGGATGGGCGCCGATGGCTAAAATATCAAGCTTCATAATTGCTGTTTTTGGGATCGTTTGCAAAACTACTGTTTTTTGGCAACTAATGAAAAATAGCCTTTTTTTGTAGGGTTAATTTGACTTTTAATTAACACGTTTTGTGATGTGTGTTCTTTATATTTGTGAACCTGCTTGACTAAATTTGCAAATCATATTAAGTATTCATGCAAGAAGCGGAAGATTTCTATTGGTCTGAAGAAGGTTTTAAGGTTTTTACAGAAACCTATCACCTCAAAAGAGGATATTGCTGTCAAAGTGGTTGTAGGCATTGCCCGTATGGATTTAAAAAAAACACAAATACCTTTGGGAAATTATCATAAATCGGTATGATAATTGATGTATTTAAACCAAGTGGATGTTAACTTAAATAATAATATGATGAAACGCCCATGTAAAAAAGAGACACACAGGAGAATGATTATCCTAGGGCGTTCCATTTGACCGATAAAAACAAATAAATTATATACAGATGAAAAAATATCTTTTCTCCGGCATGGCAATTTTGCTGTTGTTATTTTCAGCCTGCAGTTCTGTTAGGGTAGATACTGACTACGATAAAAATGTGACCTTCAAAGAGTACAAAACCTTTGCTTTTTTTAAAGACGGCATAGATAAAGTTGAAATCTCTGACATCGATAAAAAAAGAATTTTACGCGCCATAGAGCAACAGATGATTGCCAAAGGATTTACCAAATCGGAGAATCCTGATTTGATGGTCAATATTTTTGCAAAAGCCAATGAAAAAGTAGATGTTTATAACAATCCCTACGGATATGGATTTGGTCCCGGCTTCGGTTACGGTTATGGCTATTTTGGACATCCATTCTTTTACGGAGGTTATGGAGGATACGGCGGATATGGCAACAATGTCTCCGTTACTACAGAAGGTATCCTTTTTGTAGATTTGATTGATGCCAAAAAGAAAGAATTGATTTGGCAAGGAAAAGGTACTGGTGTGTTGACGGATAACAACCGAAAAAAAGATGAACGCGTACAGGAGTTTGTGTTTAAAATACTCGAACAATATCCACCGCAGCCCAATCAGTAAAAAGTATATTTAACCCCAGAAAAAAAATCCACCATTTGGTGGATTTTTTTTATTCAACTTCAGCGATGGCTTTGTTTTTCTTGTAGGGCCTGATGATGATTCTGGCTTCCCTGTCAAACCGCACATAATTGTACACCCAATTGATAAACACCACCATGCGATTTCTGGCGCCTATCAAATAGAACAAGTGGATAAACATCCAAACAAACCAGGCAAATACGCCTTGGAAGGTAAAACTGGGTAAATCAACAACGGCTTTGTTTCTGCCCACTGTTGCCATTGATCCTTTGTATTTAAACTTGAAGGGCACCATTTCTTTGTTGCGCACCATTCGTACAATGTTTTTTCCCAAAGCGTCACCTTGTTGCATAGCCGGTTGTACCATCATGGGAAAACCGTTAGGATACGCTTCTGTCTCCATCAGGGCGATATCGCCAATGGCAAATATATTTTTATATCCCACCACTTGGCTATACTCATTTACCCGGATGCGATTGCTACGTCCAATGATTTCTTCGCCGTCTATGCCATCGGGCATATTGCCCATCACGCCGGCTGCCCACACTAGCGTAGAAGTTTCAAAAGTCACGCCTGTATTTGTGGTAGCGGTATAGCCGTCATAGTTTGTGACCCGAAGGTTTTTCCAAATGCTGACGCCTAATTTTTCTAAGAATGCTTCCGCCTTTTCAGAAGATTTTTTGCACATGGCATCCAACAGTCTGTCTGAACCTTGAATGAGATTGATTTGCATTTGTCTAATGTCCAAATCCGGATAGTCTTTTGGCAAAATGCCATTTTTGATTTCGGCCAATGCGCCGGCTAATTCAACGCCTGTAGGTCCACCGCCAACAATCACAAAATTCATGAGCGCATTGCGCTCGTTTATATCAGAAGTGAGCAATGCTTGTTCAAAATTTTCAAGAATCAGGCTTCTCAAATTTAGAGATTGTGGCACTGTCTTCATGACCATCGCATTTTTTTCCATTTCTTTGTTGCCAAAAAAATTGGTTTTTGAGCCGGTTGCCAATACCAAATAGTCGTATTTCAAATATCCTATATCGGCATTGATGATTTGGTTTTCGGGTTCAATATCGGTTACCTTTGCCAATCTGAAATGAAAATTGGGAATTTCTTTCAGTACTTTTCTAATGGGATAAGCTATAGAATCGGGTTCTAAACCGCCGGTGGCTACCTGATAAAGAAGCGGTTGAAATGTGTGATAGTTGTGCCTGTCTAGTAAAACTACTTGTATGTTTTTGTTGGCGAGTTGTCTGGCTAAAGAAATACCGGCGAAGCCACCACCAACAATGACGACACGAGGCAAATTAGTTTTTGGAATATTCATGTATGAATAATTTTTTCTAATAGTAGTAAAAAACACCACATCCTTTCTTTTTTTATCTTAAAAAAGGAGTTGTAACGTTTGAATGCAAAACGCAACATATAAATGTAATAAATTTTACCCTATTTTGAAAGGAATTGACGAACAAGAATTCTTGAAAATACTGGAAGCCAATCAAAATTTGGTGCACAAAGTGTGTAGCCTATACACATCCGACCGAGCTAGCCGGCAAGATTTGTTTCAAGAGATCTGTGTCCAACTCTGGAAATCATACGCCAATTTCAGAGGAGATTCAAAATTTACGACTTGGATGTATCGTGTGGCACTCAACACGGCCTTGTCACTCCATCGAAAGGAAAAGAAATTTAAACAAAATACCGGCATAGATTTTTTTATCGAAAAACTGGAGGCCACACCTTATGACCCAACTGAGGCCGAGCAGTTAAAACTGCTCTACAAGGCCATACACGAACTCTCAGATATAGACAAGGCTCTTGTTTTTCTCTATCTGGAAGATAAAAACTACAAAGAAATATCTGAAATGATGGGAATTTCGGAAGTAAATGCACGCGTGAAAATGAATAGAATTAAAAAGAAACTCAAAACCGTTTTAAATCCGTGAGCTTATGAACCCCCTAGAGATGCTGAAAAAGGATTGGAAAACCAAAAATTACGAACAAGATTACCTCAACAGTACCCAATTGGGTATGTTGTTGCACAAACGATCTTCCAACATTGTCAAGTGGTTGTTTATCATAGGTATAGCCGAATTTGCTTTTTGGAACTTACTCCGCTTTTTGATGCCCGAAGATTATTTGAGTATCTACGAATCGCTTCACATTCAAAACGCCATGCTGGCTTTTGATATCTTTAATACACTTGTGCTTATCTTTTTTCTTTGGATGTTTTACAAAAACTATCGCGCCATTTCTGTTTTTGACAACACACTGATGCTCATGAAGAAGATATTGAAGACGCGAAGGACCATAAAAATATATGTCATCTACAATTTATCTGTTATTGCTTTGGGTTTGATAGTTGTCAATATTTTCTTGTATTTCGATCAAACGGTTCTAATCTCTTATCTCGAAAAGAATTCAGGCAAAATAAATGATCCTGAAAAATTCATCAAAATGTATTTTATCGCAGAGCTTGTCATTGGGGTTTTGATGATATTGTTGTTAGGTCTTTTTTACAGACTCATCTATGGCATACTTTTGAAAAAACTCAATCAAAACTACAGAGAGTTAAAAAAACTCGCTTCCTAATTTCAGCTTTCTGCATCCTCATCTTGGCCGCCATAGCTCCAACGCCTTTTTTCATTGAGTGCTTCCAAAGCAGCCAATTCTTCCTGTGATATTACCTTTAAAAAAGAAGGATGTTGCTCTATGGCGTATTCTAATTTTTCTACTATGTTTTCTATGGATTCGTTCTCAAAATCAAATTGAAGCGGCTCTTTAATGACCATCGATTGGAGAATGCCGCGCTTTTTTAAGAGCAATCCTTTTTTGTCAAACGAGCGCCTAAAGCCGTCTATAACAATTGGGATTACTATAGGTCTGTATTGTTTGATGATGTGTGCGGTGCCTTTTCTGATCGGTTTAAAAGGCGTAGTAGTTCCTTGAGGGAAGGTTATCACCCAACCGTCTTCTAATGCCGTACCCACGTTTTTGGTGTCTTCTAAGTTAACCTCACGGTTGATTTCTTTCCCCTTTTCACGCCAAGTGCGCTCTACAGTAATACCGCCGGCCAAAGTCATGATTCTGGGCAAAAGCCCCGAACGCATGGTTTCTTTTGCGGCCACATAGTAGATATTCAGCTTAGGCTGCCACAAATATCCTACGTTTTTTATGGAATCTACCCGGCCTTTTAAACTCGCGTTAAAAACATGCATCATGGCGACCACATCGGCAAAATAAGTTTGGTGATTGGAGACAAACAAAACACCCGTGGGTGGCAAATCTTTAATGATTTCTGAACCTTCTATTTGGAGTTCGTTGAACCCCCGATACCTGCGATGCGTCAACAAACCGAATAGTCTGATGAGGTTTTTTTTGACAAATAAATAATGCCCGAAAGGATTTTTTCTAAAAATTCCCATGAATTTTCTTTAGGCTGTAAAGATACCGAATCTTAAGATTCACAACACATTTTAATGACATCTTTGATTTCTGCCAGCATCATAGCGGTTGCACCCCAAACTACGTGCTTGTTAAAATGAAAGGCCGGCACTTCTATTTGTTTGGCATACGAAGTGTCTATACTGATGGTAGTCACAAAGCTTTCTTCCAGCAAATGCTGTAACGGCACCAAAACCAAATCGGCAACTTCCGATTCCTGTCTGCGAAAAAAGGGTTCAGCATTTGTATAACCCAGAAAGGGTTTAACTATAAAATTACTCGGAGGTATAAAAACTTCTGTCAAACCTCTAACCAGGTTTACGGAAGTTGCCGGAACACCAATTTCTTCTTCGGTTTCTCGCAGGCTGGTGTGTTCTGGTCCGGCATCATCCGGTTCCATTTTTCCACCGGGGAACGAAATTTGTCGGGCGTGCACGCCATCGTAGTCATGGCGTTGCGTTAACACGATTTTGGTTTGTTGATTTGCATCCGGGTAGCAGAGACACAATACGCCTGCTTGTCTGGCAGTTGATAGTTGAAGCGTGTTTCTTCGCAAGTCTGCTAAACGCTCCAAAGGCACCATTTTCAGATGCGATTGCACCCCCGTCAAGGGTATTTTTTCTAACTTTGGCACCAGACTCAAAAATTCCTCAAATTGCATCGACTATGAAAATTTATATTCTTTTGTTGGCAGGCTTGTTTATAAGCTGTGAAAATAAGCAAAGTTCATCACAACAAGCTACAACCCACGAAGAAAGTTCAGATAAAATAGAGAAAACGGATTCCGTAACCCATGCAAAACCAGCCTTTTCTACAAAATCTCCCGTTCATAAACCCATCATATCCAGGGCTTTGGATAGTGCCCAAGCATTTTTACTCGCTTATGGCGAAAAAAATCCGGAGACGCGTTTGCTTATTGAAAGTAAATATGGCGAAATTGAAATTGAACTCTATAAAGACACTCCGCTACACCGGGCCAACTTTATTTTTTTGGCAAAAAGAGGATATTTTGACGGCACGTTTTTCTACAGAGTTGCCCGAGATTTTGTGGTACAGGCAGGAAACAGCGATGAAAGAGCAACGCCACTCAAGCGCTACGATATTGGCGATTACCATTTGCACAACGAATTTGCTGCCGGCCATACACACTTCAGAGGCGCGGTATCTATGGCGAGAACCTATGAAGACAATCCCTATAAAATTTCCGATCCCTACGAGTTTTTTATCGTCATTGCCAAAGGGGGCGCCCATCATTTAAACAAAGAACATACGGTTTTTGGCAGGGTGGTTCGCGGATTAAGCGTTGCCGACAGAATAGCAGAAGTGGAAGTGGATAGCAGAGAATGGCCTTTTGAAGACATTCCCATTACTGTAAAAGTCTTGCGCTGATTTTTTTCCTTACCGAAAAACTTACTTTTGTATCTTTGAGAAATTTAATTTTGATGCGTTTTCTTTATCCGGAAATTCTCTATGCACTTTTTGCGCTTGTCATTCCCATTGTCGTTCATCTTTTCCGCCTGAGAAAATTCAGAAAGGAATATTTTACCAATGTTGCCCTTTTAAAGAAAATACAACTGCAAACACGTAAAAGTGCCGAACTAAAAAAGTGGCTTGTACTGTTTGCCCGATTGGGTGTTTTTACCCTTCTAATTCTCGCTTTTGCCCAACCCGTTTCAGAAACCTTTGACGATACTTTAGAATCCTCCGAAGTGCTTGTTTATCTCGATAATTCAATGTCTATGCAAGCAGAAGACGCTTCGGGTGCGCTTATGGATAATGCCGTGCAGCAAATTATCAGCAACTTTCCGGAAGCTGTCAATTTCACCCTGTTTACAAACCACCAAACTTTTCCCCAAAGCAATATTGAAGACCTAAGAAATGACATTTTAGATTTAAAAATTTCGCCAACTTCGCTCGATGCCAATCAATTAAAACTTCAGGCGCAAACCCTTTTTGGCAAGACAAGCAAGTCTAAAAAACTCGTTGTACTATCAGATTTTCAAAGTTTCAGCCCGGCCGAAATAGCCAATTTGCCCGACACCGAAATCTATGTAGCACAACAGAAACCGTTAGAAAAACCGAATGTTTCTATCGACAGTATTACACAAACCACGGGTTTAGAAGTACACAAAATGGAAGTATGGCTTAGTGCCGGTGCAAATGTGGAAGACATCCCTGTTTCGGTTTATGACGGGGACAAACTTTTAGCAAAAAGCACAGCAAGCATTGCGGAAAACAAACCATTCAAACTCGTTTTTTCACTACCCGCTACTGATGTTTATAAGGGTAGAATCAATATAGAAGACAATGGATTTGCTTTAGACAACGAACGTTTTTTTACCATCGAAGCCAATCGGAAAACAAACGTGATGGCGATAGGAGATGCCGATGATGCCTTTTTAAAAAAAATATATACTGCTGATGAATTTAATTTTAGATCCAGCCTACCTGTAGCGGTAGATTTCAGTTTTTTGCAAGAGAGCGATTTGATTGTGCTCAACGAATTGAAAAATTTTCCGGCAGGTTTGCCCGAAACCCTTTCTAAACTGATTGATAACGGACATTTTCTAATTTTGGTGATGCCTTCAAATGCAGATTTGAATTCGTATAACACATTTTTTAGACTCCTAAAAATGCCAACAGCTATTGCGCAAATTGAGTCGGAACGTTTTATTTCTGAAATATCTCAACAACATCCGGTCTTTCAAGGTGTTTTTGAAAAAAACATTCAAAATTTTGATTATCCATTTGCCAAAAAACACTTTGCGTTTAGGCAGCCACACACGCGAATCTTATCTTTCGACAACGGAGACGGATTTATGTTGGCATTTAACAGACAAGTTTTTGTATTTACCGGTCCGCTTTCTGAGGGCAACAGCAATTTTAAAAACAGTCCGCTGGTGGTGCCCACTTTCTACAATCCGGCAAAAATGAGTTTTGCCATGCCACAATTGTATTACACCTTGGGACAAACAAATTTTATTGATATTTCTGCCAAGCCCGGCACAGATGAAGTATTGAAAATAAATACATCAACGGGAACGTACATTCCCATGCAGGTCCAAAAAAACGAAAAAGTATCTCTGACTTTTAGCGATTTCCCCAACGAGCCCGGACACTACACGGTGATGCTAAACGGAGAAATTTTAAGAAACCTGGCGTTTAATTATCCTAAAGTAAATTGGCAAACACCTGATTTTGACGTGCCAAACGATGCTGAAAATTTTAAAATATTTGACAGTTCAGAGAAAATGTTTGAAGCGTTAAATTCCGTAGGCGAAGAAACCCAATTGTGGAAATGGTTTGTTATTTTTGCCTTAGTGTTCCTGTTGGCAGAAATGTTGATTCTTAAATATCTTCCATGAATATACTCATAAAATCTGCAAAAATCATCGATTCGGCAAGTTCGTATCACCATACTGTTAAAGATATTCTCATCAAAAACGGAAAGATTGAGCGCATTGATAACAAGATAAATCAAGAAGAAGGTTTTGAGGTAGTTGAAAAACAAAACCTACACGTTTCGCCGGGTTGGTTTGACAGCTCAGTGGCCTTTGGCGAGCCCGGTCACGAAGAACGCGAAACACTTGAAAACGGCTTGCTCGTTGCTGCTTTGAGTGGGTTTACAGATGTCTGCCTGCAGCCGGATTTGGTGCCGGTAACTGATACAGCCAGTCAAGTTTCCTTTTTGTTGTCCAAAACCCAAGGAAATGCGGTCAAAGTTCATCCGGTCGGCGCCTTGACAAAACATTTACAAAGCGAACTGCTGGCCGAACTCTACGACATGAAAACAGCAGGCGCAGTCATGTTTGGCGACTATAAATCTGAATTGAAACACGCACACCTTTTAAAACTTGCGTTGCAGTACGTAAGTGGCTTCGGGGGGTTGGTGTCCTCTTTTCCGCTCGATAGCGCATTGGCCATTGGTGGATGTGTTCACGAAGGCTTGTTTTCCACAGAACACGGATTGAGTGGTATGCCCGTTTTATCTGAAACCGCAAGAATTACCCGCGACTTGCATATTTTGGCGTACACAGGTGGAAAATTGCATATTCCTACCATTTCCAGCGAAGCTGCCGTGAAATTGATTCGGGAAGCCAAAAAATCGGGCTTGGATGTGAGTTGTAGCGTCAGCGCGCACCACCTGATTTTGCTTGATCAGGATATTGCTGATTTTGATACAGACCGAAAGTTGTTGCCACCACTCAGGGAAGCTTCTGACCGCCAAGCACTTTTAGACGGATTGTTAGATGGCACGATTGATATGATTACCTCTGACCACTGCCCGATGGATATAGAGCAAAAAAGAGTTGAGTTTGATTTGGCGGCTTTTGGCAGTATTGGTCTGGAAAGTGTGTTTGGCATTGCTAACAAACTGCTGCCGTTGGAAAAAACAATCTCACTTTTGACGGATGCATCAGCCCGATTTGGTTTAAAACCCGCACTTATTTCTGAAGGACAAACTGCACGTTTGAGTTTGTTCGATCCGGATGCCGTCTATGTATTTGACAAATCCAATATCCGCTCTTCGGTTGACAATTGTGCAGCACTTGGTCTTTCTTTGCAAGGACGTGTTTATGGTATTTTTGGCAACAATCAGTTGGTTGTTTCCTAAAGCAATTTTTATGCAAAAACCTATACTTTCCCTATATCACCTAGTTCGCGAGCCACTTGTTCAAACTGCTGCAAAACCACCTTTGCTCATCATGCTTCACGGTTATGGCAGCAACGAAGAAGATCTGTTTAGTTTTGCAGATTATTTACCCAAAGATTTGCTTATAGTTTCCTTGAGGGCACCACACCAACTGCCACCCTATGGCTATGCGTGGTATGCCATACATTGGGATAACACAGACGGTAAATTTTCAGACATCGAACAAGCCAAAGCCTCGCAACAACTTTTACTTCGGGTGTTGGATGAATTGAAAAACACCTATGACTTCGACAGTAAAAATATCGGTTTGCTCGGTTTTAGCCAAGGAGCTATACTGAGTCTCGCCACGGCACTTTCCTATCCCATATTGTTTAAATATGTGGTGGCACTTAGTGGTTACCTTAATCAAAAGCTGTTAGTAGAAAAACCGCTATCTAGTGCTTGTCAACACTTGTCTGTATTTGCATCACACGGCATTCAAGATCCTGTAATTCCTGTTGCATGGGCTAGAGAAACGCCTGCTTTTTTAGATGACTTAGGTGTTAAAAACCAATATTTTGAATATGCTGCCGGACATACAGTAAGTAGGGAAAACTTTGAAGATCTTTTAAAATGGTTTGCGCAGAGAGATTAACAAAGTGTTTTAAATTGACCTAGGAATGTTTTTTGATGAAACGCCCATGTAAAATTATTGACACACAGGAGCATGATTATTTAGGGCGTTCCATTCCTGTGCTGAGCGCAGTCGAAGTATGACCTTTGAAAAACAAATAAAATAAACAGATGAAACACCTATGTTAAGTTTTATGGATTCATTTTTACAAAAAACTCACATTTTTTTCGACAAGGAAAATCAATACACACCCAATAGTTTCTCTAGATATTTTGGGCGTTATGTGTTGTAAATCAGCACACTTTAATGTGGTGAAATAAGGTCTAAATCAGGTTTTTGTTTTTTTTAACACTTTTGTTTTTGAATTTATCTGGGTTTTTTACACCTTGAAAACTTGTAGAAAATAAAGTTTAACCTAAATCATATCATGAGATCCGTCGCAATTTTACTCTTTTTGTTCTTATCCTTTTTATCCCATTCACAGCATCTACAAATAGTTGAAACGCTTACCAACCCAACAAATGTTATCAATGATGGTGTAATCACCTTGCGTGTAAGTGGCGGTCAAGCGCCTTACACCTATAAGTGGAGCAACCAGAGCACGGCTCTAGATGCCAGCAAAGCCACAGGTTTGGTAGAAGGCATGGCTTATGAAGTTATCGTTACAGATGCGAATGGTTTGTCTGCGACAAAATCTTATACAGTGCCGACAGAGGCCATCACGGAAGTTTTTAACGGCACTATGAAACCGCTGGTCGACAAAATTGGATATGTTCTTTTTTGGGATCCTTTTGCTGCTTTGGGTTTGTATGATCCCGTTGTTTATGACGATGCCGGCGAGCCTTTGAAACATCCTAACGGAGATGATGTCACCATTGCAATTCCCTTTATTGTAATTTGGCTCATTTTTGGAGCATTGTTTTTTACGATTCGCATGGGCTTTATCAATGTCAGAGGTTTTAAGCACGCCTTGCAACTCGTCAGCGGACAATATGATGAGCGTGACGCACCGGGTAGCGTCACACATTTTCAGGCATTGGCCACGGCCGTTTCGGGTACTGTTGGATTGGGAAATATTGCCGGTGTGGCAGTAGCCATTTCTTTAGGAGGTCCGGGCGCTACCTTTTGGATGATTTTAGCGGGCTTACTGGGTATGTCTTCCAAATTTGTGGAGTGCACCCTCGGTGTAAAATACAGGGAAATTCACGCGGACGGTAGGATTTTTGGAGGTCCCATGCGGTATTTAATCAAAGGTTTGGAAAAGCGAAACAAAGGAAAACTCGGTAAGGTTTTGGCAGTGTTGTTCGCAATTTTGGCTATAGGCGCCTCTTTCGGTGGCGGTAATATGTTTCAGGCAAACCAGGCATTTGAGCAATTGGAAGGACAGTTTGGTTTTCTGACAGGAAATGGCTTTTGGTTTGGCATCATTACGGCTATTTTGGTGGGTGTTGTTATTATAGGCGGTATCAAAAGCATTGCTAAGGTCACCGGAAAAATTGTACCCATCATGGCATCTGTGTATATCATATCGTCTTTAATTATCGTTTTTATAAACATAGATCACATAGGTAGCGCTTTTTATGAAATTTTTTCAGGCGCTTTTGATCCGGGTGCTTTAAAAGGAGGCTTTATCGGCGTTTTGATAGTCGGTTTTCAAAGGGCAGCATTTTCTAACGAAGCGGGTGTGGGTTCTGCAGCCATAGTGCATTCGGCGGCGAAAACTAAACATCCTGTTTCTGAGGGTTTTGTCGCTTTGCTCGAACCTTTTATCGATACGGTTGTGGTGTGTACACTAACGGCTTTGGTTCTTATTTTTACAGATTTTCACAAAGTAGATGGGCTAAGTGGCGCACAATTGACATCTGATGCTTTTGGAAGTGTTATCAGTTGGTTTCCGTATGTATTGGTGGTAGCCATATTCTTGTTTGCCTTTTCTACCATGATATCTTGGTCCTACTACGGTATGCGGGCTTGGACTTTTTTATTTGGTAAAAGTGCCCGAACAGAATTGGCTTATAAATTGTTGTTTTTGGTTTTTGTCGTTATCGGGGCATCTGTAAGTTTGGGTGCAGTGCTCGACTTTTCAGATATGATGATTTTGGCGATGTCCTTTCCCAACATCATCGGGTTGTATTTCCTTTCGGGCGAAGTAAAAGCAGATTTGAAAGTCTATATCAAAAAGTACAGAAACAACGAATTGTTTAAAAACCCACCAAAAAACAAGAAAAAACCAGCCTAATTTTTTTGAACCTCTGTGTGGTTTTCTGCTTTAAAGGCGGCGCAGCGAACCACAAGAAAATTGAGCAATTCCAGTTGGTTGTTGTTTTTTATCAGGTCGTCGTTCAGGCCTTGGCTTTCGCAGTATGAAACGAAGTTTATAATTTCTTCTTCAGGGATGTTTAGGTTGTTTTGAAAAAATTCGTTACCGTATAACTTTTTCATTTCATCGGTCATAGACAATTTGGTTACATTTGGGTCTGCTTGCCTGGTCAGGAATATTTTTCGAAACACATTCACCATATTGATGCCGTTTCTGAAATCGGGTTCGCTAACGGCTTCGTTGACAACGGGAGACAAATAATCTGCTTTAAATTCAAAGCTCTCGTAGGTTTTTTGGGAAGCCAAGTCTTCTTCAATCTTTGGAATATGAACCTTTACGCGCGCCACATCAACCCGTACGTTTCCGGTTAAGTCATAAGGCGTTACGGTAACTTCTTCAAGCGCAGTGATAACCTCGTTCATATAGACATTCATCTCTAAAGATTTCATAATGCCTCGGTCTACAATTACCCTGAATTTTTGAAATTGCAAAGCAGAAAACAACAATACATCGCCTTCCTGAACCTCGATTTGAAAGGCGCCTTCTTCATTGGTGATGGTTCCCAAACCTGATACTTCGTTGTAAATGGAAATTCCTTCCACTTCATTAGATTCGTTGGACACCTTCCCACTAATCAATTTTCGGTTGCTTTTCTGTGCGCTCATCCCGATTGCGAAAAGTAGAAAAATGAGCAAGGTTAAATTTTTAGTCTTCATGTGAGGCAATTTTTAGTTAGAACCTCATAAATTTACAAAAAAAGTAGATTGATTTTACTTTTATGAGATTATTTTTAACAGTCTATCAGTCGTAATCATTTGTAAAATCTGACTAGAAGAAGAAACATGACAAAAAAATCAGTTCACAGATGTAGCTTTATCACCCCGCTTCAAACATTTGAAGTCAGGCATCCGGTTCTTAGAAAAGGCAAACCGTTGGAAACCTGCCAATTTGAAGGCGACCAAGATCCGGTATCTTTCCATTTGGGGATTTTCGAGTCTGAGAAGTTGGTGGCTGTAGCCTCCTTTTTAAATTGCCAAAATTCAAATTTTAAGGGGGTTCAAATGCAACTTAGGGGAATGGCTGTTTTGCCGCAATACAGAGGTCGAAACTATGGCGCATCGCTCTACCAAGCCGGATTGTCTGAACTCGTAGAACGGAAGGTGGACCTGCTTTGGTTTAATGCCAGAGAAGTGGCCAAGGATTTTTATGAAAAATATAAGGCCCAAATTTTTGGAGAACCTTTTTGGATTCCTGAAATTGGCAAGCATTATCTAATGTATCACACATTAAAAGTATGAACAGAAGAAATTTCACCAAACAGCTCACTACCGGCATGACCGGACTGGCAATTTCGCCGTCATTGACTTGGGCAGATTTTGATAATATAATCAGTGAGGCTGAATTGATAGGAAAAGGCAATCCCGTTTTTTTTGGTTCGGATTACCAATTGAGAAAAGAGGCCCACTTGGCATTCGAAAAACTGAGGGCGGCCGCAGCTTCAGATGCTATTCAGATAAAAGTGGTGTCCAGCTATCGCTCCTATGTGCAACAAGACCGCATTTGGAGTCGCAAGTATAAACAGTTTACAGAGGAGGGCATGAATCCGGATGACGCCATTGCAAAAATTGTAGAATATTCTACCATTCCGGGCACTTCTAGGCACCACTGGGGTACCGATTTGGACCTAGTTGCACAAAACGAACTTCAATTGGATGATGAACTTTTGGAGGTGCATTTTGAACCCGGAGCTCCTTTTTACGATTTTAAACAATGGATGAATAAACATGCAGCATCTTTTGGTTTTGTAGAAGTTTATACGAATGCACCGGAAAGAAAAGGCTTTAAATATGAACCTTGGCATTTCAGCTACATGCCGCTGTCGACAAAATATCTGAAATGCTATCTGAAGATTGATTTGCTATCTCTTTTTAAAGAAGAACTCACCGGTGGCAACTTTTTTACGGAAACTTTTATCCAAAAATATATAGATGAAAACATGCTAGACATCAATCCGTTGTTGAAATAAAAAATCCCGAACGGGAATTCGGGATTTTACCTGCTAACTCAAAATAAATGCAAATATTTTGAATATGTAACTAAACTTACTTATTACTAAAACGATTGAAACGCCAAAAGATTACATTCTGCACATCATTTTAACAAATAAATAACCTTTAATCATTATTTTAACAAATAAGTTTATAAATTTCTTTGTCTTCAATCTTTCTTATCGCTCGAGTTTAATCTTGCCAACAAAACCCTTGCCCGCACCATAAGCGATTTGATTGTTTAGAAAACGAACGGTATAAAAACCTTTGGGAGTCAGTTTTTCCCATGTATAACCACCATCGTAAGAATAATCAATCCCTTCTGTACCAATAGCCATTATTTCTAATCCATTACTACCCGGAACAAATTGCACACACGAGCGGTATCCCGGGTTGCTGCCTCCTGTAACCAATTGCCAATTTTTGCCGCCGTCTTGTGTGATAGCTTTGTTGGATGTATTGTCTGTTTTGTTGTTCCAATCGCCACCAAAAATGACACCCCGTTTTTCATCATAAAAATCGAGGCTGTAGATGCCGGTCATCGCCCCGCCGGAAACGATTGGCGTTTCTATAACTTCCCAAGTTTTGCCTCGGTCAGCGGTATGCATAATTCTTGCTGCCTTGCCGCCTGTGCCAATCCAAGCATGACTGCCATAGGTGGCTACATTTGTGTTGCTGGCGGCAAATGCAGCTTCGCCACTTAATGTTTTTGGAAGTTTGTTGCACGGTATTTTGTGCCAACTAAGGCCTCCGTTTGTCGTCAAAATAACAGACATACAACCTGCTGTGGGGTCACCTATGGCAATACCGTTCATGTCGTCCCAAAATGACATGGCATCATAAAAAACGGCATCGCCCGTTTCGGTATATACATCTTTGAGTAGGGCAATTTCTTGTCCATCAAAATAAGATTTGTAGAGCTTGGCAGGTGTTCCGGCATTGAGAAGAAAAACAGCGCTTTTGTTTTTGGCAATGCTTCTGATGGCCAGTAAAGTGTCGTTATAACTAATGGTGGCTACTTTGGGCGTATGGCCAATCAAGGTGCCGATGATCCCTTGATCTGATCCGAACCAAACGGTAGAATCGTTCCATATTTCAAGTGCGCGTATGCTAATGGTGTCTTTGTAAAGCGTATCTATTTTGATGGATTGCACCTTGGAAAAGGTGTTTTCAGGTTTGTTTTGACAGGCGCAAATCGCACAAAAGACCGTCAAAGCACCGATGAAACTTTTAATAATTTGCATATTGTACAAATCGGATCAATTAAAAACCCAAATCACGTTCAATTTCCTCCATTTCGATAAGGTCTTCCGCTTCTTGCAAAGTGGGTACAAGCTGAAAATCGTCCGGAAAATCGTTAAAATCGGCATGTAGATAAACAACGACAAAACTTTTTTTGGCGCGGCGATGCTTTTTTTGGAGTTTTGAAAATGTCAGTAAATTTTGAGTAGAAAGTCCTTGGAGTTCATGGAGATTCAAAATCAAATTTTCACCGACAAAAGAGGGATAAGCTTCGTCAAACGCATCCCGAAATGTTTCGAAATCTGTTTCAGTAGCTTCTATAAGCGTGTGTTTTTCAAGTTTTTGAAGGTTCATGCGTGTTTTAGTTTGGATGCAAGTAGGTACATGACCGCCATGCGGATGGCAACGCCATTTTCCACTTGTTGTAAAATGATAGATTGCTTGGAGTCAGCCACATCGCTGGTGATTTCAACCCCGCGGTTTATAGGTCCGGGATGCATCACTAAGATTTCTTTGGGCAACGAATCCAATATTTTTTTATTTAATCCGTATTGCAGTACGTATTCGCGCGTGCTGGGAAAGAAACTCATGTTCATTCTTTCGTTTTGTACGCGTAGCATGTTGGCCACATCACACCATTCGAGGGCTTTTCTAAGGTTGGTTTCTACGCCTACACCCAATTGCCCGATGTGTTTGGGCAACAGCGTGGCAGGCCCGCAAACCTTGACTTCTGCACCTAATTTTTTTAGTGCGAAGATGTTGGACAATGCCACCCTAGAGTGCAAAATGTCGCCCACCAAAACAATCTTTTTTCCATGCAAGTCTCCCAATTTTTCACGGATTGAAAAACAATCCAGCAAAGCCTGTGTGGGATGTTCGTGGGCGCCGTCTCCAGCGTTGACAATACTGGCCTTGATGTGTTTGGAAAGCAGAATGCCCGCACCCGGATTGGGATGTCGCATAACCACCATATCAACTTTCATGGAAAGAATGTTGTTGACCGTATCAATAAGCGTTTCTCCTTTTTTTACAGAAGATGAGCCTGCCGTAAAGTTGATAACATCTGCAGACAATCTTTTTTCAGCCAGTTCGAAAGAGAGTTTGGTGCGCGTGCTGTTTTCAAAAAAAAGATTGGCGATGGTAATGTCTCTGAGCGAAGGAACTTTTTTGATGGGCCTGTTGATGACCTCTTTAAACTGGTCGGCTGTTTTGAAAATTAACTCAATGTCTGCCGCTGTAATATACTTGATGCCTAGCAGGTGGTTTGTACTGAGTTCAGCCATGGTTTACTTGTTTTTAATCATTTATTTTTCGTCTAAATAGATAGCGTCCTCTCCATCTTTTTCTTTCCACATTACGCTCACTTTTTCGGTATTAATGGCGTCAACCTGGCAGCCTGTGTAGTCGGGTTGTATGGGCAAACTTCGGCTAAACCGTCTGTCTATAAGGGTGAGAAGTTCGATTTGCGAGGGTCTTCCGAAGGACTGAATAGCCGTCAAAGCAGCGCGGATGCTACGCCCTGTGTAAAGCACATCATCAATAAAAACAACTTTTTTGTTTTCCACCAAAAAGTCAATCTTGGTTTGATTGGCAGCCAAAGGTTTGTCATTTCTGCGAAAATCATCTCTGAAAAAGGTAATGTCGAGGTAGCCAAATTTTATATTTTCAATTTGATAGCTTTGTTCCAAAAGCGATTTTATTCTGTCAGCCAAATATACACCTCTAGGTTGCAGGCCAATAAGAACGGTGTTTTCAAAATCCAAGTGATTTTCAATCAGCTGATTGGCCAGCCTATGTAGAATGATTTGAATTTTTTTGGAATCTACGAGCAACTCACGACGCATAGCAGAAGAATCTTTGTCACAAAAATAACCAAAAAAAATGAGCCTTACATTTTTATTTAGCAATCACATTTTTTACTGTTGAACCAACAGCATATCCAACTATAAATTTTTTCTTTTCTGTGATTTTGAAATTGCTAAATTTGGATATTTAAAAGTTATTGTTATATATTTGACACGTTATTTTTAAACGACACGCTATACCAACATCTCTACCTAGAAATTATTTTTGAACGTACTGTTTACAAAATGTTTTCTACTAAACTAAACTAGGTAGGGTTATGTATATGCAAAATTTAACCGACGCACAACTTGTCAAGCGTTATATTTCGGGCGATGAAATCGCACTGGAATTTATTATCAAAAAACACCAGCACAAGATTCTGGCATTTATCATTTCGAAAGTTTACGATAGGGATGTGGCAGAGGATATCTTTCAAGATACTTTTGTAAAGGTCATCAAGACGCTTAAGGGTGGAAAATACAACGAAGAAGGCAAATTTTTGCCTTGGGTCATCCGTATTTCACACAATTTGGTGATCGATCACTTCAGAAGAAACCAGCGCATGCCTAAATTTGAGGCCAAAGACAGAGAATTTGACATACTCGAATTTCTTTCCGATGGCACGCGCAATGCCGAAAGCAGCATGATAAAAGAACAAATTCACAGCGATTTGACCAAGATGATACAATTGCTTCCCGATGACCAAAGAGAAGTTTTGGTCATGCGACTCTACAAAGATTTAAGTTTTAAGGAAATTGCAGAAGTCACAGGGGTAAGCATCAACACAGCTTTGGGGCGTATGCGATACGCGCTCATTAACCTGAGAAAATTGGTAGATCAAAATCAAATTGTTCTGACAGAATAGACAATAATGTTAAAGTTTGTCCGTTATTTCTAAAATATTTTTCATGACAAACTTTTACATAAAAAAACAATCACTTAAAGACAGCTTGACGCCCAGAAAAGAAACCATCCATTTTATACTTTCTTTTTCAAGAGCCTATCAAGTAAAACACGTTGATGGTGTACAGTACGAATTATTACTCAATTGATTTTGGAGCCTGACTTTTCAGGCTCTTTTTTTTTGGTAATTCGCCAACACGGATTTTCTCCCGACGGTTTGCGTAATGATGTCTTTTTCTAGGTTCCATCCTCTTGCGGGGCTGTATTCCCTTCCGTACCAAATCATTTGAAGGTGCAGTTTGTTCCACAATTCTTTAGGGAAAAGTCGTTTGGCATCTTTTTCTGTCTGAACGACCGATTTTCCGTTACTCAAATTCCACCGATACATCAGGCGATGAATATGGGTATCTACCGGAAATGCCGCCACACCAAAAGCTTGAGACATAACTACCGAGGCAGTCTTGTGGCCAACAGCCGGTAACGATTCCAATGCTTCAAAATCGGCAGGAACTTTTCCATCGTATTTTTCAATCAGTATTTTTGATAGGCCATAAATACCTTTAGATTTCATAGGAGAGAGCCCCACCGGTTTGATGATTTCTCGGATCTCTGTTTCCGATAGTTTTACCATGTCATACGGATTGTCTGCCTTGGCAAAAAGTAGGGGCGTGATTTGATTGACGCGTACATCCGTGCTCTGCGCAGACAATAGAACGGCAATCAGCAAGGTATATGGGTCTTGATGATCAAGCGGAATGGGCACTTGCGGATATAAATCTTCCAAGGTTTGAATAATAAAGTCAATACTTGCTTTTTTGTTCATATTTTGTATCTTTACATTAAACAAAAGTATAAAAAATGACAACACTTTCACCCGGGGATAAAGCCCCCGATTTTGTAGCCAAAGATCAGGACGGTAATGTAATCAAACTAGCCGATTATAAAGGCAAAAAGTTGGTTTTGTTTTTTTACCCCAAAGCCAGCACGCCCGGTTGTACGGCTGAGGCATGCGATTTGCGCGATCATTACCAACGGTTTTTAGAACAAAATTACACTGTGTTGGGCGTGAGTGCCGATAGTCCGAAACGGCAAAAAGCTTTTCAGGAAAAGTACAACTTGCCTTTTCCGTTGTTGGCCGACGAAGACAGACAAGTGCTTCATGCTTACGGTGTTTGGGGACCAAAAAAGTTTATGGGAAAAACCTTTGACGGTATCCACAGAACTACTTTTGTGATTGACGAAAATGGTCTTATTGCTGAGGTGATTGACAAGGTGAAGACCAAAGAACATGCTGCGCAAATCTTGAAATAACTAGTTTTCGTTTAATTTTTTAAATCGATTGGCGAGTTCCAAGCTCCAAAAGTTCAGCATTTTTTGGTTTTTGCTCCGTACGGCATTCATAAACAAAAGGTCGTCTGCCAAAAAATATTGAAATGCGGCAATTTTTTCTTCGGGAATTTTTAAAGTTTCGATATAGTATGCATCTCTGTAAATAGATTGCACCCTTACAAAGTCGTGGTATTTTCGCTCGGTGGCTAGGTTTTCTCTTAACTTTTTGGTCCGTCCCGAAAGGAAATTCAAAACGGGATCAAAAGAAAAACTGCCGCCTACTCCGTAAAAACGCCCTGCATGGGCTTCCGGTCCGGAAAAATTCCAGTTTGTAGCAGCGTCCACTTCTTTTTCGGCGGGTGTATATTTTTTAAAATCTGCAGGGATAATGCCAAGGCTGATGGCATTTATGCTTTTGTACTCGGTAACTTCTACTTCTTTGAGTAGGTTAACGGCGATGCTTAAGTTTGTTTCCAATCGGGGTTTTTCAAAGTCACTTGGCAGTAAAAAGTATCGGTGTGTGCCGGTGCTGCTCGAACTGATAATGAGCGTGTCGGTGGGTTTTGCCTTGATTACATAGAAGCCGTATTCGTTACTTTTGGCAGTGGTGTTTTGAGTCAGGTTCAAAATGGTGACGCCGCCAACGGGAAGCGAATCTATCATCACGTAGCCTTGCAGCGCACTCGGTTTTTGTGCCAAGCCGTAAGATGATATCAGAAGAAGAAATCCGATAAAGACGGGCTTTTGCAAAAACATCTCTTGGGTATAACTAATCTTTGAGGGTGCTTCGATATTTGTTTGCCAAATCGAGACTTAGAAAATCTATCAGTTTTCTGTTGTTAGACTTAAAAGCTTTCATAAAATCTTTGTTGTCCAACAAATAAACGTGAAAACCGCGCATATAGTTGAGTGGAATTTTTAATCTGTTCTGCACATAATCCTCGCTGTAATAGGCTTGTATGCGTTCCATGTCGTGCAGTTCGGCTTCGATTGCCACGGCTTGGCGCAGTTTTTTGGTTCTACCCGAAAGCGCATTAAGGATTCTATCGAGGCCGTTTCGAGCTGTCAGCAATTGTTTTTCTGCCGGGGTGTATCGCTTAAAATCTGCCGGAATAAGTCCGAGCGAAGTCGCATTGATGCTCGCATATTCAACGACTTCCACTTCTTTGAGCATGTTTACGGCGGCTTCAAGGTAAATGACAAAGAGTTCTTCGGCAAAATCCAACTCGGTCAAGAAAAAAGTCTTTTCACCGGTTTGTACAGAACTGACAAACAATTCATCGCCCGGCTTTGCCAAAATCACAAAAATTCCGTCTCTGTCTGTGATGGTAGCCGTTTTTTGGGTGCGATTCATCACTGTGACATCGGGTACACCAATAGAATCAATAATCACAACACCACTTAGCGTTCTTTCTTGAGAAAAAGAAATAAAAGAGACACATAAAAGCAAGAGTCCCGTAAAATATTTAAGTGATGTCAAAACAAAGAGAGTATTGATTAATAATCGCAATAATACAAAAAATTACGTTTTGGTAGTTTCCTTGGGAGTATAGTCAAATAGATTTTTTTCTTTAATAATGTCCGAGATACCTTCCGGAAGCATTTCTTCCCAACCCTCTTCGTTGTCGTAAATCATTTGTAGGACTTTTCTGGAGAAAATGTCCAATATGTTTGGATTGTAATTTTTGATATCCACCACGCGACCGTTTGTTTTGAAGAACTTGTAGAGTTCTTTCATGCGCGGATGTACTTTGAGATTTTCGCTGTTGATAATAATGTCTAGTGAGGTATCGTGCATCGGATAGAGATACACTTTCAAATCCTTGAAGAATAATTTACCAAAGGCTTCGAGTATGCCACCACTGAGATTTCTATAATATTTTTCATCAAATATTTCTACTAAATTGTTGACACCCATTCCCAATCTGATTTTACTCTTGGTAAACCTGGAAAAATATTCTACCACTTTGTAATATTCTTGATAGTTGGAAATCATTACGTTGTGGCCCATAGAGCACACCAACTCTGCCCTGTCCATAAAATCTCTTTCATCAATTTCGCCTTCAGCCTTGAGGTTTGATAGCGTAATTTCGAAGATTACTTTGGTATTTTCTTCAGACACATCACGTTCTTGCAAGAACATCTGGTAAGAGTTTTCGTAAATGTCTTTGTTGACCATAGTTATGGGTCTAAAACTACCCCGTAGAGCCAAAATATTTTTCTTGTAGAGGACGCTGGCGGGTAATACATTGTTGCCATCCGGAGCAAACATAACCGCTTCGGTCATGCCGTTTTTTACCAATTGTAGGCTCATCAATCTGTTGTCAACATCTTCAAATTGCGGGCCCGAAAAGTTAATCATATCAATTTCAATCTGGTCAAAATCCAGGTGGTCATACAAATATCGAAGGAGCTTTTTGGGCTCTTGATATTTGTAAAAAGCCCCATAAATAAGGTTAACACCTAAAATACCCAAAGTTTCTTGTTGCAATTTGGCGTCATTTTCATGAAAGCGTATGTGCAAAACAATTTCATTGTATTCTTCGTCCGGATCAATTTGAAAGCGAATACCAACCCAGCCGTGTCCTTTGTTTTTTTTCGCAAAATCTATAGTGGCAACTGTATTTGCATAGGAGAAAAAAACCTTATTGGGCTGATTTTTTCGCGTAATTCGCTGTTCCATGAGCATAATTTCATGACGCAGCATGCGTTTGAGTCTGTTTTCTGTTACGTATCTTCCGTCCGGTTCGGCACCATAAATGGCATCGCTAAAATCTTTGTCATAGGCAGACATGGCCTTTGCAATAGTACCCGATGCACCGCCGGCTCTAAAAAAATTTCGGACGGTTTCTTGTCCGGCACCAATCTCGGCAAAAGTACCGTAAATATTTTCGTTTAGATTGATTCTTAGTGTCTTATCTCTTATTGATGGGGTGGTCTCGAACGGTTTGTCACCTTTGAGTATTGAAGACATAGCAGCTTTTTTAGTAGTGCATCAAAGATAAATATAAAGCATAAATTTTA
The DNA here is from genome assembly GCA_018829465.1 of Bacteroidota bacterium. GTDB lineage: Bacteria > Bacteroidota > Bacteroidia > Flavobacteriales > Flavobacteriaceae > UM-FILTER-40-17. The sequence goes on from JAHJTN010000007.1 coordinate 115,272, forward strand.
ATAGATAAATGTTATTTTTGTGTAAATTATAACAAATTGAAGCTTACATTTTTAGGTACAGGTACCTCTCAAGGTGTCCCGGTTGTTGGAAGCCGCCATCCTGTTTGCTTAAGCACAGATCCAAAAGACAAACGGCTGAGGGTTTCGGTTTTGATAGAGTGGGATGGTTGTGCCTACGTGGTGGATTGTGGCCCCGATTTTAGACAGCAAATGTTGCGTTGTGGTTGCGACAAAATTGACGGTATTTTGTTTACCCACGAACATGCCGACCACGTCAACGGATTGGATGATATTCGGCCGTTTTTTTTTAGGCAAGGCGATATCCCAGTTTACTTACACAAAAGGGTGCTCAAATCTCTTAAAAAGAGGTTTGATTATATGTTTGCGACTGCAAATCGCTATCCCGGCGTAGCTGCTGTGCAACCCCATTTTATCAAAAAGAACGAATCTTTTTTGCTTCACGGCAAAGAAGTAATCCCCATCAATGTACATCACGACAAGTTACAAGTTTTCGGATTCCGCATCGACGATTTGGTGTATTTGACAGACGTTAAAACCATCTCGAAGAAACAGACAGAGAAGGTTAAAGGTGCCAAAGTGCTTGTAGTAAATGCGCTGCGCATTGAGCCGCACACTACCCATTTCAATCTGGAAGAAGCACTCGCGTTTATAAAAAAAGTAAGACCTGAAAAAGCCTATCTCACCCACATCAGTCATTTGATAGGGTTTCATGAAGAAGTACAAAATACACTACCCGAAAATGTTTTTTTGGCTTATGATGGGTTGGTGCTGGATATATAATTAAAAGTTTTCTCCCAAAGTTTGGTCTAAAATAGCCCTGGTTTTTTCACTGTTCCAATCGGCTGCGCCAACTTTCTTTATCAGTATATTTCCTTCCTTATCGATGAGGTAAGAGGTGGGTAGCGATTCTGTAAATAATAGACCCGGTGGATCGCTCAAGGGCTTGTAGGATGGCAGGGTGTAATTTTTTCTCGACAAATACGCTTGGGTGACTTTCAAATCCTCATTTGAAACGAACATAAAATCTACCCGGTCTTTGTAGTCTTCGTACAAACTTTGAAAACTCGGCATCTCTGCGAGGCAAGGTGGACACCAAGTCGCCCAATAGTTTACGATAGTGACACGTCCTTTTTGATTTGAAAAATCGACACGATTTTCCTTTGCGTCCATCAATATCCAACGGTAATCTTCAAGTTTTTTTTGATCTGTTTTTTCAATGACATTTGGGCTAAAAGCCAACAGCCGATTGGCTTGTATTTTTACAAAAGTTCCGAGCGGCGTAAAGAGCAAGATAAGTATGGCGCCTAAAAAAATATAATCGGACTTGGAGGGTTTAGACCATTTAAACATATTGCTTTTATTAAAAAAAAACTGCCGGTAATATGTGATTAGCCGGCAGTTTTTGATAAACGATATACGTATTTATTGATTTTGAGCTTTAATCAAATTTAAAGCAGATCCGGCCCTAAACCACCCAATTTGCTGTGCATTGTAGGTGTGGTTAGTCACTATGGTTTCTTGGGTTCCATCGCTGTGAACCAATTCTATGGTGATGGGTTTATCGGGAGCGATATTTTTTAAATCCGAGAAGTTGAAAGTGTCATCTTCCTGAATTTTATCATAGTCTGCTTCATTTTGAAAAGTGAGTGCCAACACACCTTGTTTTTTGAGGTTTGTCTCGTGAATTCTGGCAAAGGATTTAACCAAAACGACTTTTACACCCAAATGGCGCGGTTCCATGGCCGCGTGTTCTCTTGACGAGCCCTCACCGTAGTTGTGATCGCCTACCACTATGGTTCCGATACCTGCTTTTTTGTAAGCACGCTGTGTATCGGGCACGCCGCCGTATTCACCGGTCAATTGGTTTTTTACCAAATTGGTCTTTTGGTTGAAAGCGTTTACGGCACCAATCAGCATATTGTTTGAGATGTTGTCCAAATGACCTCTATATCGCAACCAAGGACCTGCCATGGAAATATGATCGGTAGTGCATTTTCCAAAAGCTTTAATCAAGAGTTTGATGTTGGTGAAATTTTCGCCATTCCACGGTTCAAAAGGCTCAAGAAGTTGAAGGCGTTCTGAACTGGGACTTACTTTTACCTGTATAGAGGAACCATCTTCGCCCGGGGCCACATAACCATTGTTTTCAACGTCAAATCCGTTTGGTGGCAGCTCCCATCCTGTGGGTTCGTCCAGTTTTACTTCTTCACCGTCTTCGTTGATAAGTGTGTCTGTAATCGGATTGAAACCTAAGTTTCCGGCTATGGCAATGGCCGTAACCAATTCGGGAGAGCCCACAAAGGCCATCGTATTTGGATTGCCATCTGCGCGTTTGGCAAAGTTTCTGTTAAAAGAGTGTACTATGGTGTTGCGTTCTTGCTTTTCGGCACCTTCTCTGTCCCACATTCCGATACAAGGTCCGCAGGCATTGGCAAAAACAGTTGCGCCGATTTGGTTAAACGTATCTATAAATCCGTCTCTTTCAATGGTATAGCGCACCTGTTCAGAGCCGGGTGTTATGGTGAAATTGGATTTCGTTTTTAATTTTTTATCTGCCACTTGTTTGGCCAGCGAAGCCGCACGAGAAATGTCTTCATAGGAAGAGTTTGTGCAAGAGCCAATGAGGCCGTATTCTACTTTTAGTGGCCAATCGTTTTTCGTTGCGGCGGCTTTCATTTGGGAAATAGGCGTTGCCAAATCTGGAGTGAAAGGGCCGTTGAGATGTGGTTCAAGCTCAGACAGATTGATTTCGATAACTTCGTCAAAATATTTTTCAGGGTTTTGATATACTTCGGGGTCTCCGGTCAAATGTTCTTTTACGGCGTTGGCGGCATCGGCTACATCTGCACGTTTGGTGGACCTGAGGTACCTATCCATAGAAGCGTCATAGCCAAAAGTAGAAGTGGTAGCGCCCACTTCGGCGCCCATATTACAGATGGTTCCTTTACCGGTACAAGACATGGCTTCAGCACCTTCGCCAAAATATTCAATGATGGCACCTGTTCCACCTTTCACGGTAAGGATGCCGGCTACTTTAAGGATCACGTCTTTTGGAGCAGTCCATCCGGATAATTTTCCTGTGAGTTTGATACCGATAAGTTTTGGAAATTTCAATTCCCAAGGCATACCGGCCATCACATCCACGGCATCTGCACCACCTACACCTATGGCAACCATACCCAAACCACCGGCGTTTACCGTGTGTGAATCTGTGCCAATCATCATTCCGCCGGGGAATGCGTAATTTTCCAACACCACTTGGTGGATGATACCCGCACCCGGACCCCAAAATCCGATGCCGTACTTTTTGGAAACAGATTCGAGAAAGTCGAAGACTTCGTCACTGGATTTTTTAGCCCGATCCAAATCAGCCACAGCACCCACTTTGGCTTGGATCAAATGGTCGCAATGCACTGTGGTTGGTACGGCTACTCTGGGTTTGCCGGCATGCATAAACTGCAACAAGGCCATCTGCGCTGTTGCATCTTGGCAAGCAATGCGGTCGGGCGCAAAGTCAACGTAATCTTTGGATCGCTTGTAAACTTTTTCTGCGGGATTGTCCCAAAGGTGTGTGTAAAGTATTTTTTCTGAAAGTGTCAAAGGACGACCCACTAGTTTTCGGGCTGCTGTTACGCGCTCTTCTAAACGGGCGTAAACTTCTTTTATCATGTCTATGTCAAAGGCCATGGAATCAATTTTAAGGTTTGTGTTTTATTTTTGGAATGTAAAATACTAAGATACAAATTTAAGAATAAAATCAAATTTATTCCTGCTTTTAGTATGGTTTAGCATGAACACATTACAGTAATATAAGAAAATTGCCGAATTGTCAAAATAGCTGAGTGATAATTTCGGATTCTGTAATACCTTCTGCTTCTGCTTTGTAATTTTTGATGATTCGATGACGAAGAATGCCGTCTGCCACGGCCTGAACGTCTTCAATATCCGGAGCGAATTTTCCGCGAAGTGCTGCATGCGTTTTGGCTGCTATAATCATGTTTTGAGAGGCTCGCGGGCCGGCACCCCAATCTAGGTATTTGTTTACCAAGTCCGCTGCCGATTTTTCTTTGGGTCTGGTTTTGGAAACCAAACGTACAGCATAGTCAATTACATTATCCGGCACGGGAATTTTTTGAATGAGCTGTTGGTATTTTAATATTTCTCCTGAGTTAAATAGCGATTCAATTTTGACAGACTTCCCGGATGTGGTGCTTTTTACCACATCTACTTCTTCGGAAAAACTGGGATATTGAAGTGGAATGGCGAACATGAATCTGTCTAATTGTGCCTCGGGCAAAGGATAAGTGCCTTCTTGTTCTATAGGATTTTGTGTAGCCAACACAAAATAGGGTTTTTGGAGCGGATAGGTGTGTCCGGAGACGGTAACGGCTCTTTCCTGCATGGCTTCGAGCAAGGCAGCTTGGGTTTTGGGTGGCGTTCTATTGATTTCGTCTGCTAAAATAATATTGGCGAAAATGGGTCCCGGAATAAATTTGAACTTCCGATTTTCATCTAAGACTTCGGTGCCGAGTATGTCTGACGGCATCAAATCGGGTGTAAATTGTATTCTTTTAAATTCGAGACCTAGGGCTTCGGCAACAGTATGTACCATCAAAGTTTTGGCCAAGCCGGGCACACCGATTAGGAGTGCATGTCCGCCTGAGAAAACAGCGTTGAGGAGCATATCAACCACCGCGCGTTGACCGATAATTTTTTTTGCTATTTCACCTTGAAGTTTCTCGTATTTGCTTACGAGTTCTTGGAGCGCAGCCACGTCTGACATAAAGCTATTTTTTTAACCAATTGTTAGTGAACTCACAAGATTTGTGGCTGCCACTAATGCTGATGTAAGTGTCTTTTATTTTTTCTTCTTGCCATTTGCCAATTTCACGAATTTGCTTGTCGCGCAGGGCCAATTCTTTGATGCGGCTGTAGTCTTTTACAAAATCTGCTTCGTGCTCATCCCAACGGCGTAGTACCTTGATGATTTTGTAGTTTTTTTCTTCAGCCCTGCCTTTTGATTCTAAAAAAGGTAACGATATTTCACCTTCCTTGAGTGCAGAGACTTTTTCGTACATGGACGGGTCTAACTTTGTGAGCTCCAATCTGGTTTCCAAAGTCTGTGGGTTAAAAAGTTTTCCGCCGTTGGCGCGGGTTTCTTTTTCGCTGGAAAATATCAGAGCGGCATCTTCAAAAGAAATTTCACCACTGGTAATTTTTTGACGCACACTATCTATGGCTTCTTTGGCTTTGGCCAATTCTGTGGAGGTAACTTCGGGCGAGATGAGTATGTGTCTCAATTCCCTGTCTTTTCCTCGTATTTTGTCGAGTTGAATGATATGCCAACCAAATTCCGATTCAAAAGGTTGTGACACTTCTCCTTCCTGAAGGGTGAAGGCAACATCTTTAAATTCTTTGACGAAGGGTGTTTGTTTATTGATGATATAAAGCCCGCCTTTTGAAGAAGAGCCGGGGTCTTGAGAATACAAAATGGCTTTGGATGAAAAACTTGCGCCGTTTTCAACGACATCGTAACGGATTTCATTGAGCCGATCTATAACGGCTTGTTTGGCTTTTTCGCTTACCTGTGGCTTGATTACAATTTGTGCCAATTCTACTTCGGCACCAAAAAACGGTTTCTGGTCTTTAGAAATGTTATTGAAAAATTGCCGCACTTCGTCTGGGGTTACTTCTATAGATTCTATGATTTTTTCTTGCATGTCCTGAGCCAATTTTTGACTTTTATCGATGTCAAAAAGCTCTTGCCGAAGTTCTTCTACAGATGATTTTTGATAGAATTGCACTACTTTATCGATGCTTCCCAATTGTTCTGCAAAGCGTGCAATTTGTTGATCTACCATGGAATTGATCTCTGAATCTGCTACAATGATACTGTCTTGGGTAGCTTGGTGTGCATACAATTTGTCTTCGAGCAGTTTGCCGATGATTTCGCAACGGCTGGCGGTGCTATATCCATTTTGTTTGAGGTCTATCAGTGTTTTGTCCACATCAGATTCGAGAATAACGTAATTGCCCACCACTGCGGCCACGCCATCTACTTTAATTCTTCCGCCTTGAGAAAGTACTTCCTCGGGTGTTTTTTTGACTTCGTCAGGAATAATTTCGTAGCCTTGTTGCGCAAGACCAAAAAACGGGAATAAAAAGAGAAAAATCGTGTTAAGGTTTTTCATGGTGTTTGATAATTTCGAAAGTTTTGTCTTTAATAGCATCATTTGTCAGGTCGGTTTCCAACTTTTTCATCAAAGCGGCCGTTCGCTGGTTGAGGATAATTTGATTCAGTGTTTTTTCGACATACGAAAGTGGGGCGATTTCATTGCGAACCAATTTGTCCTTTACAAAAATCAAATATACACTTAATGAGTCTTGTAGCTGTGAAAATTGTGATTTTTTTAAAATTTCATCGATGTTGTCACTGTTTATTAGCGGTATTACGCGAAGTACATCTTCTTGGCGCACCCAAAGTGAGTCGTTGAGACTGGCTTTGTTAAATTGAATAGAGAGGGAATCGAGTTCGCGGGCGCTTTTTGCATCAAATTTTTTGAATTTATCTGTTACAGATTTTAGTCCGGAGTGATTTTTTGACAATTGAATAAATCGCAGTTGGTAAATGTCTTCATTCAGCCTAAAATTAGTCGCATTGCGGTTGTAAAAATCGAGTTGTTCAGTATCTCGGATGACGGTATCCAACTGTTGCGAGACGATTACTTCTTTGTAAGCCCTTGCATACAAGTCATTTTTATATTTTTCGATGAGTTTGTCCAATTCGGCCTGTTTTTCAAAACTCAAATTGATACGCGACTTTTCCAACAATAATTTCTCTGTCGCCCAACGGTTTATAAAGGTCTGCGCCAGTAAAATACTATCTTCTTCTGAGGCATCCGCAGGGATAAACGCATCGAGTTCGGCAGCCGACAAGTAGGTTTCATTGACACGTGCCACGGCATCTGACGGTTTAGGTCTTTTTAAAAAACTCAGATAATCACATCCTGACACCAATAGGCAAAGCAGTAAAAGAGAGACAATACGCAGCATAATTATGGATTGATGAGTTTTTCAGCATTTTCCGAAACTTGAACCCTGTATTTTTTCCGAAGGGCTTCTAACCAATTTTTTTCGAAATAATCCTGATAATCGCTGAGCAGTAAGGGCGTTTTCCATGATTTGGCCGCTTCATTATCGGATGTAGTAGATACCGGCCTTAAGTTCTGATTGTATTTTTGCTTATTTTTTTCGTAAAATGCCTTGAGTCCTATACTGTCTTGTTGCGATTTTTGCCAAACCTCTTTTTCCATCAGGTTGAAAACGAGCAAACCTTCTTGGTATTTCTGCAATACATTTTTGAACTCCGCATTGTGAAACTCCAAATGTGTTTGGTGGTATTCCTGTAGGGATTCTCTGAAAAAAGCATCAAAAAAAGTAGCGAAAGAAGCCTGCTGCATTTCTTGCGCCTGCCTGGGATTTCTAAAGAGATTTTCGTAATAAGTGAGCAGGTCTTTTCGGTAGTAAGCTTCGTCTTCAATTTTAAAAATTTCGAAATTGCTGAGTGTATCTACAATCCAAGTGGGATGGTTATTTGATAATTTAGCCAGATTTTCCTCGTTTTTGACTACTTTGTATTGCTGTTTGAGCCAATCTATTTTGGCGTCCTCTATTAACGAAGACCTGCTGTCTCTCTGCACGCGCATGGTTAGCAAATCTTTGTTGGTTTCAAAATCGCCAAGAGGTTCTCTTTTTACCATCTGAACAATGTGCCAACCAAAACGCGTTTCAAATGGTTCAGAAATCTCTCCGGGCAGGAGTGCAAAGGCGGCTTCTTGAAACTCAGCTACAGAAATTTGACCGATGCTGAAAGATTGCATCAAACCCCCGCGGGCGGCACTTGCCGGGTCTTCGGACTCGTGTTTGGCAAGGCTGTCAAAAACTGCACCTTTCAGGAGTCGGGTATGTAAGTCTTTTATTTTTTTGATTTTCAGTTGTTCTAAAGAATCGTTTTCTCCGTGCAGGAGCTGTATTTGTTTTACAGTGACCCTGCCGTTGGACGGCCGCTTGTCCACCACTTTCAAAATGTGATAGCCATAGCGGGTTTTAAAAATTTCTGAAATACCACCTTCGGGTGTGTTGTAGGCAGCACTCTCAAATGGGTACACCATTCTCAACACAGAAAAGTAGCCCAAATCTACCTGGGCTTCCGTTACAGCGGGTTGGCTGTAAGCCATAGCGATTTTAATAAAATCTTCACCATTGCGTAGCTTTTGAAGTGCTTCTTTCATGGTGTTATAGGCGGCCAAAGTGTCTTCTGGCTTGGCATTTTCCGGCACCATAATGAGTAGGTTCAATGCGTGAATTTCTTCCTGCGAACGCGCATATGCTTCTTTGACCAATTTGTCCATCACATCCGGATTTTTGGTGAAAGACGTTACCAATTGGTCCCGATAGCCACCGACTTCTGAAAGATAGGCAGGTAGGGTGTCTAAACCCAAACGGACAGCTTCGCGAAGTTTTAGTTTGTAATTGATAAACAACTCTAGGTAATCTTGTTGGGCATCGATGCTGGGTTCACCCACATTGTTTTCAAACAAGTTGCGGTATTCGCCGAGCGTGGCAGCATCGCCGTCTATGGTAAATAGAATAACTTTTTCTTGCTGCGCATAAGACCCTAAGCCGAGCATCATCAGACAAAAACTCAAGATTTTCTTCATGGACAAACAGTTAATTTTTTTAAAAGAAGTAATGCATTTTGTTTCAGTAAACTAACGAAAATTGCCTCAACTTATTTTTGTTTTTCTTTTAAATGCGTGCAAATTTAGACAAACGAAACGTAAGATTGAAATATTGATGCATTTACGCAAACGTTTGCGTAACACAGCTATGTTAAAATTTTATGGCTTAAACCCAAAAACACCCTGGAAATTTTGCAGATAAAAGGTAGTTTTATATATATTTGGGTGAATTTAGAACAGTTTAATTTTAAAAAACACTTTGTATGAAAAGATTTTACTTATTGATTTTTTGTTTGCTTTTAAGCAATTCACATGTTCAAGCCCAAACTTTATCGGTTGGGATTTTGGGCGACGGTGTACCCGGACATTCTTTTGCAGGTCCCGACTTGGATTTGGTCAATCAAGGTGACGATGTTAATTTCTTTTTGGCTAATGTTACACTCACAGCCGCTGCAAATGGTCTAAAATTTAGAACCAATGATGATTGGGCGACCAACTGGGGCAATACCAATTTTCCCAACGGCCAAGGATTCTTAGGAGGAGCCAATGTAGCCACACCGGCGGGCACTTTTGATATTTATTTGCACATCGATGCCAATACAGGCAATGCGGCCTACAGTTTTCAACAGCCCGGTGTTTTTCCCACAATGGGTATCTTGGGCGATGCTGTGGTTGGGAATGGTTTCGCAGGTCCCGATTTGAATTTGGTAACTTCCGATGGTATAGTTTACACAGCCGCCAACGTAAGTATGGTTTCAGGTATTTTTAAGTTGCGCCAAGACGACGACTGGACGCTTAATTGGGGTTTTCCAAACACAGGTCAACCTTCGGGTTCTCAAATATTAAACAATCCTGAACTTGGTGTTTTTAGCGGCATCATGGTCAATGATTTCGGAGGCAGCTCTGTTAATATTGACATTGATATAACCGGTACTTCCGGTATTTTTGATATTGTTTTCAACCGGCACACGGGCGAGTTAACCCTATCAGACTCCACCATGTCCCTAACCGACTTAACCAACACCGGTGTTCAAGCCCGCTTTGTCGGTAAAGAATTGGTTGTGAGTGGACTGAACGATGTAGCTACCATCAGCGGTTTTGATTTGTTGGGCAGAAAACTTTTTAGCGTGCAACGCAACCTAAGTGGCAATTTCAGAGAATCTTTGCCCATGCCCGAAAACCAAATAGGTATATTGCGTATAGAAAGTCCTACTTTTACCGAAACTTTAAAAGTGGCCAACATTCGCTGATGAAACCTACGGACTGTATCAAACTTATTTGGGATTTTAGAGGTCCTGAGTCTTTTAAGATAGCTGCGCACCACGCCAAGCACCTCAAAGAATTTGCTCAAAAAGAAGCACTTACACATACCATAGCCGAAAGCATTCAAACAGATTCGCTTTCGGCTGTGGCTTTTTTGGTGGTCACGCAAGCAGAAATGCCTGCCGTACGCGATGCTTTAAAACCGCATCGGGGGGAAGTTTATCCGATGTGAAACCTGCGGTCAATCTATTTGTTTTTAACTTTAGTAACAAGGAACACTAATACTTTTGCATGACTTAATTTTTTTGGGTTGGTAATGGTTTAAAACATTTTGTTTAATATTTTAAATATAAAGTTAAACATTTTGTATCTTTGCATGAGATCATCAAATCATGAAATTGCATACACTCCACAGCATTCAGAAGTTGCCCATTCCACTCGATCAAGCCTGGGATTTTTTATCCAATCCGGCAAACCTCAGTGTCATCACACCTCCCGATATGGGTTTTGTCATTCGATCGGGCGCAGACAGAAAAATGTATCCGGGACAAATCATCCACTATTGGGTTTCACCTTTTGCCGGCATTAAAACGCAGTGGGTGACGGAAATTACCCATGTACAAAATCAACAATTTTTTGTAGATGAGCAGCGCTTTGGTCCATATAAAATGTGGCACCACAAGCATTTTCTGAAAGCGGTGGATGGCGGTGTGGAAATGGAAGACATCATTCATTATGTAATACCCTTTGGATTTTTGGGAACTGTAGCACACCAACTTTTTATTCGCAAAAAATTGGAAACTATTTTCGAATTCAGGCGGTTGAAACTCATCGAATTGTTTGGTTCTTTTGAAAAGTGACGCTTTTCACCTGCGTAAAAGCAATCTCAAGACAGATTGTGAACACGCAAAAATTTTTAGATTATAAATCCTAGTTGATTCATGAAAAACATTCTTCTCATCGGCGGTTCGTACGGCATAGGTCTTCAAACGGCACGTATTTTGTCTGAAAATAATAAGGTTTTTGTTGCGTCTAGGTCAGTCGGAGATTTGGATACAAACCTCATCACCCACATATCTTTTGATGCGGCCACAGATACTTTGTCTGAATCCCAACTTCCTGAAGTTTTAGACGGATTTGTCTTTTGCCCGGGCAGTATTAACCTCAAACCTTTTAGGGCTTTGAAGCCAGAACATTTTGCATCCGACTTCAAAACAAACTTTTTAGATATGGTTACGGCTTTGCAAGCCGTTTTACCCATGTTGAAAAAGTCAAAACAAGCCTCAGTTGTCTTGTACAGTACGGTTGCAGTTACTCAAGGCATGCCTTTTCATACAAGTGTAAGTGCATCTAAAGGTGCTATTGAAGGTTTTGCGAAGGCTTTTGCAGCCGAACATGCACCTCAGATTCGCATGAATGTGATTGCCCCTTCACTGACGCAAACACCCTTGGCAGAAAAACTCTTATCTTCGGATGAAAAAGTAGAAAAAGCCGCGCTCAGGCATCCGTTGAAAAGGATTGGACAGGCAATAGACATTGCACAAGCAACGGCCTTTTTACTCTCTGATGAAGCTTCTTGGATTACCGGTCAGGTTTTAGGTGTTGATGGTGGTTTGTCAAGTTTAAAAATAGGATAGTTTTTGGAAAAATTAAATATTTTTTGGTTTAGAAGAGATTTGCGTATTGCAGACAATCACGGCTTGTTTTGTGCGTTGAATTCGTCTGAAAACGTTTTGCCTATATTTATTTTTGATGCTGAAATCTTAGCAAATCTCCCAAAAAACGATGCACGTGTTACCTTTATCCACCAACAGCTTAGTCAGCTCAACAATTTTTTAAAAACGCAAAATAAAGGCATACGGGTTTGTGTAGGTAAACCGTTCGACGTGTTTGCGCAGCTTTGCTCAGAATTTCGAATTGAAAGTGTCTTTAGCAATCGGGACTACGAACCCTATGCGCAAAAACGCGATCGGGAGATTGCCGGATTTTTAAACAAAAACGGTATTCGCTTTCAGCAATACAAAGATCAGGTCATATTTGAGCAAAATGAAGTAGTCAAAGAAGACGGAAACCCCTACGTGGTGTACACGCCGTTTATGCGCAAATGGAAAAGTGTTTTTGCCAAAACACCACCCTGTCAATATCCTTCAGAAGCGTACTTGCATAAACTGTGGTGGCAAAAAACGTATTCAATACCTACTTTGCAAGAAATCGGCTTTGAAGCTTCATCCATACATGCGCCACAGTATCAAATGGATGCGCCAACCCTCACAAATTATGAAGCAACCCGAAATTTTCCTGCCTTGGATGGCACTTCTTTTTTAGGAACCTATCTTAGGTTTGGCACAGTGAGCGTTCGCCAAATTGTGCAAAGCGCATGGCAGATTGAGAACCAAACATTTTTAAATGAACTGATTTGGCGAGAGTTTTTTATGCAAATTCTTTGGCATTTTCCACATACGGTTACGCGAAGTTTCAAATCCCAATACGATGCGATTTTGTGGCGCAACAGCGAAGCCGATTTTGACAAATGGAAGCATGGCCAAACCGGTTTTCCTTTGGTTGATGCGGGCATGCGTCAACTTAACCAAACCGGTTGGATGCACAATCGGGTGCGCATGCTCGTGGGAAGTTTTTTGTGCAAACATCTGTTGATAGATTGGCGCTGGGGCGAAGCTTATTTTGCTGAAAAGTTGTTGGACTACGAAATGTCCAGCAATGTAGGCAACTGGCAATGGGTAGCCGGATGCGGGGTAGATGCAGCTCCCTATTTTCGCATCTTCAATCCTGCTGAACAAGTCAAAAAATTTGATGCAAAACACCTGTACATCAAAAAATGGGTGGATGAACTGGATAGCTTCGCTTATCCGCAACCCATGGTAGATCACAAAGAAGCGCGAGAACGTTGTTTGCGGGTTTACAAAACCGCTTTGGGAAGCTAACGGCAATTCACAAAATATCGCTTCCAGATTGGATTCCGATTTTCAAAGAGTTTTCTTTTTATTTTCAGAAAGGCCAGCGCCGTCAACATAGCATCACCTTCAGCAGTGTGCCTTCCATGTCCGGATATGTTTAACTCATGACAAAGTGCGTCCAAAGAAACGGCTTCGTTTTTGTGGTCGTATGTATAGAGCGGTTTAAGTTTTTTAAACAGGTAAGCCGTGTCGAGCGTGGGATTGCGGAGTTTCATCAAACCATTTCTCTCAAGTGCGCAGTTGAGCATTTTTATATCAAAACAAACATGATGCCCGAGCAAAATGGCATCACCCACATAGGCCAAAAATTTTTCCAAAGCTTCCTTTTCAGTAATTTTACTTTCCGACCCTTTTTTGGTAATGCCGTGAATGCCGGCAGTTTTTGAGTTAAAGTAATCTTGGGCAATTAAACACTCAAACCTGTTTGCAAGCAAAATTTGATTGCCTTCAATGGTGAGACAAGCGATAGAAAGCAGCCTGTCGATATGCACGTCAAGTCCGGTAGTTTCGGTATCCAATACCACAATTTTGGATACCAAATCTTTGTTGTGAATTTTTAAAAAGCGCTTTGTAAATGACCACATGAAAAAGGCGGTTTACACTAAAGTCAGACTAAGAGTTTGAAGAGTTTTCGATAAAACTCGTCAGGTTTAAAAGGCTTGTTGATGATTTCATCCATGCCACAAGCCAGAAGTTCTTGTCTTTTTTCGCTCAGAGACAGGGCGGTGAGTGCGATAATTGGTATAGCGGTGTTAAAAATTCGGATGTAGCGTGTCGCTTCAATGCCACTGATGCCCGGCATGTGTATGTCCATCAAAACGCCATCGTATTTCCTGTATTTGACCATTTCTACAGCTTTGGTGCCATTGTCAACCACTTCGCAAGAGATGCCCACACTTTCGACAATTTTCCGGGTGATCATTTGGTTTATTTTGTTGTCTTCTACGATTAAGAGTTTTTTGCCTTTGAGTTTTTCCAAATCAAAATGTGTGATTTCTTGGCCGTCTTCTCCATTACTCAGTTTGGCGGTCAAATCAAAATAGAAAGTAGAACCCTCGCCCAATTTACTTTTGACGGAAATTTCGGAATCCATCACTGCTAAAATGCGTTTTACAATGGCCAATCCTAAACCGGTACCACCAAATTTTTTATTGATTTCGGTATCACCCTGAGAGAAATTGTCAAAAATATTTTCGAGGTGTTTTTCTTCAATACCTATACCCGTATCTTGAACTTCGAAAGTAAAATTAACAGCAGTGTCTTTTTGCCAATTTTGTTTGATGCGCACCCAAACCGTACCATCTTCTGTAAATTTAACTGCGTTTCCGATTAGATTGACGATGACTTGATTAAATTTCACTTCGTCTGTGACGATTTTTTCGGGCAGATTGGGGTCGATTTCTAAAATTAATTTGGTGTTGTTTTTCTTGGCAGTTTCCTGAAAAGATTGGATGACTTGTTGTAGGGTAGTTCTGATCTCAAACTGGTTAAAATCAACGGTTGCCTTATCTGAATCGAGCCGGTTGATTTCGAGGATGTCATTGACAAGCGCTAGCAGATACTCACCCGAATATCGCAGCGATTCCAAATTTTCTAATTGTTCCGGTTTGGGATTATCGTTGAACAATAAATGAGAAATACCTGTCACGGCATAGAGCGGTGTTCTCAATTCGTGGCTAATGGTAGAAATAAAACGTTCGCGAATAGAGGCGATGTCTTCCGCTTTGTTTTTGGCTACTTCCAATTGTTGGTTTTTGATGCGAAGCAGTTCGTTGGACCGGAGGCGCAGGTTGTTGTTTCTATAAAATGTACGCGTCAAGAAAGCCAATACAATAATCAGTGCCAAACCCATAAAAGTAATCAGGTACAAATTGCGTATCGTTTTGGCATCTGCGGCTTGGCCCGCTTTTAAACGATCGATGATTTCCGAATAATACTGACTGTTTTCCGACTTTTTTAGCGGGAAAAACTGGTATTGGTTTGAAAACAGTATTTTATCTTTTTCTTCTTGATGTTTTTTGAGGTACAAGAGGGTCTTTTCGGTGTCTTTTATCGCTTCATAATAATCAGACAGCCGCTTATAGGCCATAGATGACAGCATGATATAATTTTCCTGAAGAGCAAAATTGAGCACCTCTCTGCTCAACTCATAGGCTGTTTCCAAATTCCCGACCTTGAGGTGTGCCCCGGCAAGTTTTGCTTTGGCATAGTTGATTTCATAGCCATTTTTGTGTTTTTCAAAAGTCTTGAGTGAAAATTCATAACGTTTTAAAGCTTCTTGGGGCAGTTCGCGATGTTCGTCAAGAATTCCTAAATAAATATAAGCTTTTGCCTTAAAGTATTTGCTCGGAAGTCTTACGGTAGAATCGATGGCAGTGTTGAAATACAAATTTGCCAAGTCTAAGTTTTTCTTGCCCAAGTGAAAAATACCATAAGCCAGATAAGTTCTGCAAATTATTGAATCGTTGTTTTTTTGTTGGATTTCAAGCGCTTCTTTTAAGTGTCGTTCAGTCTCATCAAAATAGTTGAGTGCCATGTAGGCTTCTGTGAGTAAAGTGCCGAATCTGGCTTGCTCTTGTGTGTTATTTTCCAAAATAGCAAAATCATACACTTCTCTAGCTAAAATGGCTGCTTCGGTAAAATTTGCTTTCTCGAATAGATGTGTAAATTCATTTTTCTCTGCTACATAGTCAAAACCTTGCGAATGACTTATGCAACAAAAACAGAGAAAAAATGTTAAAATCTTGAGTTTAGTCAGTGTCATTGATGGATTTTTATCAATCCACCCCAAAAGTAAAAATAAAATTGAGAAATTTCTTTATTTATCAATTTATAAAATACCTAGCGTTTTTTTCTTTACAAAATGTGTTTCTGCGCTTTGTAGGATGAACGCACCAAAGCACCACTTTCTACATGTCTAAAACCGAGATTCTTACCGATTGCTTCATATTTGTGAAATTGCTCCGGCGTGATGAATTCTTTTACAGGCAGGTGTTTTTTGGAAGGCTGAAGGTATTGCCCGATGGTGACTACATCTACCTCGGCATTTCTCAAATCGTGCAATGTTTGTATTACTTCTTCTTCTTTTTCACCCAACCCCAACATGATGCCTGATTTTGTTCGACGTACGCCTTGCGTTTTTAAATATTGTAAAACTTGCAGACTTCTGTCGTATTTTGCTTGGATACGTACTTCGCGGGTAAGTCTTCGCACCGTTTCTAAGTTGTGAGAAACGACTTCGGGTGCGACTTTCACAATACGGTCAATATTGCGATGCACTCCTTGGAAATCCGGGATTAAGGTTTCTAGGGTGGTTTGCGGATTCATCCTTCGGATTGCCATAACAGTTTCTGCCCAAATAATAGAACCCATATCTTTGAGGTCGTCTCTATCTACAGAGGTGATGACGGCATGTTTGATACCCATTATTTTGATAGATCGCGCCACCTTTTCGGGTTCCGCCCAATCTACTGATTCCGGCCGACCGGTCTTAACACCGCAAAAACCGCAAGATCGGGTACATACATTTCCCAAAATCATAAAAGTGGCTGTGCCTTCACCCCAACATTCGCCCATGTTTGGGCAACTTCCCGAAGTGCATATAGTATTGAGTTTATAGTTTTCTACCAGGCTGCGAAGTTCTGTATATTTTTTTCCTGTGGGAAGCTTCACGCGAAGCCATTTGGGTTTGGCGGTGGGCAATATATGCGATTTTTCTAGAGTTTCCATAGCAAAATTTTAAAGATACAAAGGTATGATTTACTTATAAGATGCTCAAATACCAAATGCTAAAACTAACCAAAAAGAACAAACCGCTCCAGCTGAGTAAACGCAGCCACTTACCCGGCCTGTCTGCCACCGGCATATGCTTTCCGGTGACCAATCGAAAATTCATCAAGGCGTAAAAAGGCGCTGTCAAAAACGAGGTAATTGTAGCAAATTTGACCAAAGTACCCATTTCTGAAATGTAGAAAAAGAAAATAACAAGCGTACCCGTTGCGAGTATTCCAATCCATAAAAAGTATCCTTTGCTATTTTTCTTTCCTGATATGATCTCAACAGCCCTATTCATAGACCTAGGCGAAGCATCCAATGTGGTGATGGTGGTGCTAAACATAGTTGTAAAAGCTGCTATGGCTACCACGATTGCAGCTCCCGAACCGAGCGTTTCTGTGTAAAGGCTTAAGAGTTGTGAAGTAAAAGTTGATGCATTATCGCTGAAACCTATTGGACGGCCATACATCACCAAAGCACCCAAAAGCAGAAAGAGAATCGCCAGAACCACAGCACCGATGAGGCCGAAATTGAAATCGCGTAAACCCGATTTTTGGTCGAAAGATGCGTTTGACTTCTTTTTTTCCAACACCCATAGCGATTGCCAAACCGAGATGTCCAAAGGAGCCGGCATCCAACCCATAAAAGCAATCAGAAAGACAATCCCTGTAGTTTCCGTTGGGAAGGCTTGCGCCCAATGTATTGAATGTGTTTTTTGGAAGGCAAATGCCACGGCCAGGAGTGTGCAAATCGTGAGTGTGAGAATAATAACTTTCATGATTTTATCCAAAAAAGCATATTTTCCTACAGTCAAAATCAGGATGCAAACTAAGGTGATAACGCCACTCCAAACAGCCAGGTTGTCCGTGAGGCCGAACAAATGCCCGGCAATGTTGGCTGTCACGATAGTAACCGCTGTTTGTATGGTAAACATGGTTGCAAAAGTGATGACGATATAGACCACCAACACCCATTTCCCCATTTTTCTGTAGCCCTCTAGCAAGCTTTCACCGGTTGCCAAGGCATATCGAGGTCCGTATTGAAAAAATGGATATTTAAAAAAGTTGGCCAACAAAACGGCCCAGAGCAACCCCAAGCCGTAATCGGCACCGGCACGTGTAGATTGTACCAAATGAGACACGCCCACAGCCGCGCCGGCAAACAAAAGTCCCGGACCCAGGTTTTTGACAAAGGAAACCGCCTTAGGAAACATGATCGCCTTGGTTTTTTATGATTTCTGCCAACAATTTCTTGGCGCGTAAGAGCTTTATTTTTACATTATTAACAGGTTCTTGTTTGACGGCTGCAATTTCTTTGTACGAAAGTTCCTTAAAATAGCGCAGGTTGATGATTTCTCTGTAATCCGGTTTCAGCTTTTTAATGCATGCCAACAAATTGGACAAATTTTGCTCTCGAATCAATTCGTCTTCTTGGGTGAGCGATTCATCTGCAATTTCGTGTTTGCGAATGTCTGAGGCTTGTTCCATATCGATGTTTTTGACTGCATTTTTTTTGCGAAGAAAATCGATGTAAACGTTTTTAGAAATGGTAATCAGCCAGGTTTTAAAGGTGTAATTGGCGTCGTAAGTGTTTATCTTTTCAAAAGCTTTAGAAAAGGTTCGTATGCAAATGTCTTCAGCATCGTTTTCATTTACATTTCTTTTCAGGTGAAAGGCCAATACTTCTTGCCAATACAAGTCGAGCAGACTGCTGAATGCCTGTTGCTGTCCTTTTTTGGCAGCTTCTATAAGTGCAGAAACATTTTTTATTGGATTCAAACAGTTCGGTTTCGATTGAAAGCGTCAAATATCAAGGGTAAATATACACAAGGAAAATTAATAGTAAAATTTTTTATGTTGCCAAACACAAAACAAGTGTTCATTTATATGATGAGTTTTTGGCTAGAAACTTTTATTGCAATTGGCCTGGGTGTCTTTAAAAGAGGTCTCGACTGTCCGGAAACACAATCCTAAATGAAAATGAACAAGCTGCTGTATGTATGATAATCAAACGCAGGTAATGAAGAAAGTGCCGCGGTTTATTTCTTTTTTTCTCCCTCACAAGTATCAAACTGGTCGGGCGTTTTGCCGCAAAAACTACAGGCTTCACCATCTTGATTCAGAAAAGGACTTTGGCTGGCGCAAGTGCCCGAAAATTTACCGTCTTTTTTAGCCCAGATTTTTATGGCAATACCGGCAAATGACAAGCCAATTAATACGATGGTAATCAGAAAAAGTTCCATGACTGTTTAATTTCACCACAAAGATAAGAGATGAAAAACTTATTCTAAAATGTGAGGCGTTAATTATTTTATAAACCCTCAATAAATTGAGAATGAATGCGTTTGTAACTTTGTTTTATTCGCCCAAATAGATTCTGACAATTGTGTTATTTTTGCGCATGCAAAACAATGTACTCATACTCGATTTTGGTTCCCAATACACCCAACTGATTGCCAGAAGGGTTCGTGAACTCAATATTTATTGTGAAATTTTCCCGTTCAACAAAATTCCGGAGGATCTCTCTAGCTTCAAAGCTGTTATCCTTTCGGGTAGTCCGTCCTCAGTTCGGTCTGATGCCGCACCCATACCCGATTTGAAAAACATCAGAGGCCATTTGCCTGTGTTGGCTGTCTGCTACGGTGCCCAATATTTGGCCCATAGTTTCGGAGGCGAAGTCAATGCGTCAAACACCCGTGAATACGGACGTGCAAAACTCTCCTACGTTTCTGAAGATTGTCCGCTTTTTCAAAACATAGCAGTGGGCTCTCAAGTTTGGATGAGCCATAGTGATTCAATTATCCGCTTGCCTGAGGGTGCCAAACATATTGCCGCCACGCACGATGTCAAATACGCTGCTTTTCAGATGCCAGGTGAGCTGACTTTTGGCATCCAATTTCATCCTGAAGTGTATCATTCCACAGACGGCGCGCTGTTGTTAGAGAATTTTTTGATTCGTATCGCCAAACTTTCACAAGATTGGACACCGGATTCCTTTGTAGAAATGACGGTTGCCGATTTGCAAGCTCAAATTGGCTCCGATAGGGTAGTGCTCGGTCTTTCCGGCGGAGTCGATTCTACTGTGGCCGCAGTATTGTTGCACAAGGCCATTGGCAAAAATTTGTACTGTATTTTTGTAAACAACGGTTTGTTGCGCAAAAACGAATTTGAAAAGGTTTTAGATCAGTACAAACACATGGGCCTCAACGTAAAAGGCGTCGATGCTACAGATCAGTTTTACAAAGCATTGGCCGACAAAGAAGACCCCGAGCAAAAGCGAAAAGCCATTGGTAAAACTTTTATCGAGGTTTTTGATCAAGAGGCGCATGCCATTCAAGATGTTTCCTGGTTGGCGCAAGGCACCATTTACCCGGATGTCATCGAATCGGTATCCGTAAACGGGCCGTCTGTTACTATCAAATCGCACCACAACGTGGGTGGGTTGCCCGATTTTATGAAGCTGAAAGTTGTAGAGCCTTTGCGGATGTTGTTCAAAGATGAGGTGAGGCGCGTAGGCCGCTCCTTGGATATCGCAGACAGTTTGTTGGGGAGGCATCCTTTTCCCGGCCCCGGTCTGGCCATACGCATTTTAGGTGATGTCACCGCCGAAAAGGTACGGTTGTTGCAGGAAGTGGATGACATATTTGTGGAAGGACTCAAAACTTGGGGTTTGTACGATGATGTTTGGCAAGCGGGTGTCATTTTGTTACCCGTTCACAGCGTGGGTGTTATGGGTGACGAAAGAACCTATGAGAAAGTAGTCGCTTTACGGGCAGTTTCTTCTACGGATGGGATGACCGCAGATTGGGTACATTTGCCTTATGAGTTTCTGATGAAAGTGTCTAACGATATTATTAATAAAGTAAAAGGCGTTAACAGGGTAGTGTACGACATTTCCTCTAAACCGCCATCAACCATAGAATGGGAGTAATTATAAACAAAACAGTTATGCTGAGAAAAACATATTTTGCAATTCTATTTGTTTTTATCATTCAACTTTCTTTTGCACAGTTACATACGGTTCAAAAAAGAGAATCTATCACAGATGTTGCTAGGCAATACAACATGACACCTTTTGAATTGTTTCAGCTCAATCCGCATGCAAAAAACGGACTTGAAGAAGGCGAAGTACTTCGGGTGACGCAAGTAGTGCCACTTGGTACACAGCTATATGATGCATACAAAGTAGGCAGGAAAGAAACCCTTTTTGCGATAGGTCAGAAATTTGGAATTTCCGTAGAAGACATCAAAAAATACAACCCGATTTTGGAGCGAAATGAATTGAAAAACAAACAGGTGCTGCTGATACCCGTATCATATGATGATATGTTTGGTGATGAAAATGCACCGATTGCCCAACAATATGTTGTAAAACCAAAAGACACCAAGTGGCGTGTGGCTTACCTACACAATATGACACTTGAAGAGTTGGCGACTTTAAACCCCGGGCTGGCAGAAGTGTTAAAGCCGGGTCAGATATTGAAAGTTTCGCATCCCATGAGGATTTTACCCACTTTCGATGCTGATAAATATGATTTGTACGAAGTAAAACCTAAAGAAACACTATATAGTTTGCTCAAAAAGTGGCAAATTTCTGAGGCTGCGCTCAACGAATTAAATCCCCAACTAAAAGACGGATTAAAGGCCGGAATGATGTTGAAAATTCCAAAACAGCAACAGGATAAGTCTTTTGAGGTTTTTGAAAATGTAGCTGCTTTGCAGTCAGAAATGCTCAATACAAAACCCTACAAATTGGCCTTCATGTTGCCATTTGCCATCTCCAAAATGGAAGCCGATACGCTTTTTGACTACAAAAAACAATTTCGTACCGATCGAAACCTCAATGTGGTTCTCGATTTTCTTTCGGGTGCGCAAATGGCTATAGATTCGGCCAGAACATTAGGGATGAATGTTACTTACAAAGTCTATGACACGGAAAACAATCCGGAAAAAGTTGCGCAACTCATCAGGCAAAACAGGCTAGAAACGGTAGATGCAATGATAGGGCCACTATATCAAAAAAATGTGGAGCGCGCCGGAGAAATGCTCAAGAATGACAAAACGCCCGTTTTCTCGCCTCTTACAAACCGTGAAATTCAACTCTTTCAGAATTGTTTCCAGACAGTACCATCCCAAGAATTGATGGAAGATAAAATGATTGATTTTATAGAAGCACATCACACCGACCAAAACATCATCATCATCGCTGATAGAAAATTGCAAGGAAGGGCAAAAAAAATTCAATCAAAGCTTAGAGAAAGTTTGGTAATTACCTCGGACACAAACGGTTTGGTCAAACCTGAGTTGCTGCGTACCGCTCTTGCTGTTGACAAACCCAATTGGGTGTTGTTGGAATCTGAAAACTTAAACCTTATCAGCACAGTAGTGCCCAAGTTGGCAGAATTTTTAAAGGACTACAAAATTACCTTGCTTACCACAGACCGAAATCGATTTTTTGAAGGAGACGAAGTTCATAGCAGCCACCTTGCGCGTTTGCATTTTCATTTCCCTTCGGTTGATAAGCCCTATCAAAAAGATGCTTTGGATACATTTGCGAAAGCTTATAAAGAGAAAAATGGCATCAGCCCTGATAAATTTGCCGTGCGTGGTTTTGACTTAACCTTTGATGTTTTAATGCGTTTGGGAAGTTATGAAGATATTTATGAAAGTTTTAAAGAAAACATTACAACTTCTTATGTAGAGAATGCTTTTTCATATCAGAAAAAACTATTAGGCGGATTTGTCAATCAGGCATTTTATATTCTTAAATACGACGGTTATAAAATCATAGAAGCGACCCCATGACCTCAACTGTACACTATCAAGGAAATCTTCGCACCCGCTGCGAGCATCAACAATCGGGTAATGCATTTATCACCGACGCCCCCACAGACAACAACGGCAAAGGAGAGGCCTTCTCGCCAACCGACACAGTAGCTACTGCACTAGCCTCTTGTATGTTTACCATAATGGGCATTAAGGCAAACCAAATGCAAATAGATTTAGCCGATAGCCGTGCAGAGGTAACCAAAGTGATGACAACAGACCCCAGGCGTATTGCCAAAATTGAGATAACTTTTGATATGTGCGGCACCTTCGATACAAAAACACGTCAAATCCTTGAAAACGCCGCAAAAACATGCCCGGTTTGGTATAGCTTACATCCGGATATTGAGAAACAAATCGTATTCCGTTGGAAATAAATCTTAAGAAAAGCATTGGCTTTGGTTTTTTGTGATTGGTCGGCTCGATTCAAATTTGTACTTTTGCCCGGATTCAACAAACAATACTTGGCTACCTGAATGAATGCAACTAAATACGTCTTTGTTACCGGAGGAGTTACTTCGTCTCTTGGAAAAGGAATCATAGCCGCATCGCTTGCTAAGTTGCTTCAAGCCAGGGGTTACAGAGTTACCATTCAAAAGTTGGATCCCTACATCAACGTAGATCCCGGGACGCTCAATCCATACGAGCACGGTGAGTGCTATGTGACAGAAGACGGTGCAGAAACTGATTTGGATTTGGGTCATTACGAGCGATTTTTAAACGTATCTACTTCACAAGCCAATAATGTGACCACGGGTCGTATATACCAAAGCGTCATCGAAAAAGAACGCAGGGGTGATTTTTTGGGAAAAACGGTACAAGTGGTGCCACACATCACCAATGAAATTAAGGAGCGTATTCAATTGCTCGGCAATACCGGACAATACGATATTGTCATCACCGAAATTGGCGGCACAGTGGGTGACATCGAATCCTTGCCCTACATTGAAGCCGTTCGGCAACTCTTGTGGGAATTGGGCGAAGGCAACGGTATTGTTATTCACCTCACTTTGGTGCCATTTTTGTCTGCGGCGGGCGAGCTCAAAACAAAACCCACCCAACATTCTGTAAAAACCCTTATGGAAAGCGGAATCAAAGCGGATATTTTGGTTTGCCGTACCGAACACGAGCTCTCTGACGAAATCCGTCAAAAATTGGCACTTTTTTGCAATGTAAAACGCGAAGCGGTCATTCAATCTATAGATGCTAAGACCATTTATGACGTGCCCTTGTTGATGCTGGAAGAAGGTTTGGACGTAGTAGCACTGGAAAAGTTAAAAATCACCGATTACCCGGAACCCTCTTTAGACAAATGGCGAGATTTTATCAAACGTTTTAAGAACCCTACCCAAGAAGTCAATATTGCGCTGATTGGTAAATATGTCGAACTTCAAGATTCTTACAAGTCCATTTTGGAGGCTTTTATACATGCCGGAGCCAAAAATGAAGTAAAAGTACACGTGCATCCCATTTCTTCAGAAGATTTGGAAGATAAAAAAATCCAAGAAAAGCTCTTTAATTTTGATGGTATTTTAGTAGCACCCGGATTTGGCGAACGCGGTATAGAAGGCAAAATAAACGCTGTGAAAATTGCCAGAGAAAACAACATCCCATTTTTTGGTATTTGTTTGGGTATGCAAATGGCGGTAATAGAATTTGCCCGCAATGTGCTGCATTTGGAAAACGCCAATTCTGTAGAGATGGATTCTAAAACACCTTTCCCGGTGATAGATTTGATGGAAAGTCAACGAAAAATTTCCAAAAAAGGCGGCACCATGCGTTTGGGCGCGTGGGATTGTACATTGCAAGAAGGTAGTTTGGCAAATAGCATTTATAAAAAGATAAAAATTAGCGAGAGACACCGCCACCGATACGAGTTCAACAACGACTATTTAGATCAGATGACACAGCACGGCTTGGTGGCTTCGGGAGTGAATCCCGATAAAAACTTGGTTGAAGTCATCGAACTACCCGACCATCCTTGGTTTGTGGGTGTTCAATACCATCCGGAATACAAAAGTACAGTAGCCAATCCGCACCCGCTTTTTGTCGCGTTTGTGTCAGCGGCGCAAAAGCATCACAATAGCAAGATTACAAACAACGCAGAAATAAACAAATAAATCTCATCTCATTCTAATGGAAGATAAAAAATTTGATACCAACTCTATTATAGGTTTTGTACTGATTGGTGTCATATTTATATGGATGCTATACAACAACCAACCTACCGAGGAAGAATTGTTACAGCAACAACAAGAGCAAGTTGACAATCCGCCACAGATACCACAACAACAAACACAAGAACCGGTATCAGCCGAACAAGTATTGGATTCTGCCGGTTTGGCAGCCCAAGCCACCAAATTGGGAAGCTTTGCCTATTCAGCAACACTCGCCAAAGCAGAAGACTTTACCATGCTCGAAAATGATGTGATGTCACTAAAAGTGAGTAACAAGGGTGGTTTTGTGATTGAATCCAAACTCAAAGACTTTCATACCTACAATCAAAAGCCGGTCTATCTTATCAAAGATGGCAATGCAGATTTCAACCTCTCTCTACAGACTACCGATAACCGCACCTTGCAAACCCGTGACTTGGTTTTTCAACCTACTTTGACATCACAAAACGGGAATCAGATTTTATCTATGCGGCTAAAAGTTTCCGAAAATCAATTCTTGGAATACAGATACGCACTGCGTCCAGGAGATCATATGTTAGATTTTTCCATTCGATCTCAAGGTTTGGAAAATGTACTGAATACCGCCACCCAACCGCTGATGCTTTGGCAAATGAAAACGTACAGATATGCCAAAAGCGTTTCTTATGAAAATCGCTATTCGGAACTTTTGTTTGAATATGAAGGCGGCAAAGATGATTGGTTAAATGCGCAAAGCGAATCTACAGATGATACGGCTAAAGACGTAACTTGGGTAGCTTATAAACAGCATTTTTTCACAAATATTTTACTGACAGATACGCCATTTGAAAATGCCAATTTCCGCTCAGAAAATTTGGTAAAAGACGAAGTAGTGGATACCCTTTTTACCAAAAGATACACCACCACTGCGCCACTTAAGCTGACCGCCGGAAACCTAAGCTATAATATGAATTGGTATTTTGGCCCGTCGGACTATAAAATTTTAAACGCCTACGACCGAAACTTAGATGAAGTCATTCCTTTGGGTTGGGGTCTTTTCGGATGGATAAACCGCTATCTATTCATTCCCTTTTTCACCTTTCTCAGCAACTGGTTGCCACACGGCATCGCCATTATCATCATGACAATAGTTGTTCGCATCTTGATGTCGCCGGTTACTTACAAGTCTTATTTGTCTCAGGCCAAGATGAAAGTCATCCGCCCGGAAATTACCGAAATCAATGAGAAATTTAAGAAAGACGCCATGAAAAGGCAGCAAGAAACCATGAAGTTGTATTCCAAAGCGGGTGTCAATCCTATGGCAGGATGTATTCCGGCAGTGATGCAAATTCCGATTTTCTATGCCTTATTTATGTTTTTCCCCTCCACCATAGAATTGCGTCAGAAACCCTTTCTGTGGGCAGACGATTTGTCTTCCTACGACACCATTTTTAAGTTGCCTTTTCACATTCCTTTCTACGGAGACCACGTGAGTTTGTTCCCTATTTTGGCCTCGATAGCCATCTTTGGCTATATGCAAATGACAACGGGACAACAAATGATGGCGCAACCCACACAAGAAGGCATGCCGGACATGGGTAAAATCATGAAAATCATGATGTATTTATCACCCATCATGATGCTGTTTTTCTTCAACAACTACGCCAGTGGTCTGAGTTTGTATTACTTTGTTTCCAACCTCATTACCATCTTGATTATGTTGGTGATTAAGTATCGTATTATAGACGAAGCGAAAATCCATGCGAAGATTCAAGAAAACAAACTAAAACCCCGAAAAGTGGGCAAGTTCCAGCAGAAGATGCAGCAAATGATGGAAGAAGCCGAAAAACAAAAAAAGAACAAACGCTAATTAGAAATTTCTTTTCCAAGCGAGATATCCGCCCGAAAGCTCAAAAATTTCTTTAAATCCCAAATCGGCCATGAGCCGTGCGGCTTTTTTACTCCTCATCCCGGATTGGCAATAGATAAAAACCGTTTGGTCTTTTGAAAATTTCGCCAACTGTTCAGCAAAGTTTGCGTCAAAAAAATTGATGTTTTTAGCCTTTGAAATATGGCCTTGCAAAAACTCGTTCGGTGTGCGTACGTCAATGAGTTGGCCGTTTTTCCGTTTGATGTTTTCCGAAAATTCAAAAGCGTTTATGGAGACAAAGCCTTGCGAATGTTTTTTCGGCTGAAAAAAGGATAAGATACTAGGCATGTTGTAATGTTTTGATGCAAAATTACACCAAGACAACCCAGCCGAAAGTTACAAAAGTTACATCCAGACGGATAGCTCTTTTTGGTTGCGTTTGCACAAACCCCTTCGATTTACGTATTTTCCTATCAGACGTATTCAAAAACCATTTGTTTTTCTCATTGAAATACTGTTATTTAGACATGTATTTCAATACACATGAACAACCACTTCCACGACGGCACCAACTTGCGCATTCGTTTTGAAAAAACGTTGTCAGCGCCTCCCGATTACTTTCTTGAAAAATTTAAAAAAGCCAAAGCGGCATCATCGCCTCTCTATAAAATTAAAATGCTAGACAGGCATGTGTGGTTGAGCATGGGTACTTCAGAAAAAAAATACTATTCGCCTACCTTGCATTTGGAATTTGAACCTATAGATGACGGTTCAAAGACCCTTCTGAGAGGGCTTTTTGGTCCTGAAGCGGGCTTGTGGACTATGTTTATGTTTCTACACTTTGTGGTAGCCGGTATTTTTATTATGTTTTTGACTTTTGCATATTCAAATTGGGTTATGCATCAGTCCTATGTATTGGATATCATTGTGATGGTTTTGATGTTGGTGGCGTGGTTTGCACTCTATTTTTTTGCCCGCCTCAACCGAAAAAACGGTATGCCACAAGCGAGAAAGCTCAACCGGCTTATGGAAGAAGTTTTGGGTAATAACGATACCTAAATAATAATTTTTCACCCTTTTTTTTCTAAAAGTAGTGGTTAAAAACGAAGTCTTATCTAAGATTTGTGTTACAAACGTGTTACAAACACAAAATAAAAAAAGGGCTACATTGCTGTATGACCTTATTTTATTAGTGGTCCCACCTGGGCTTGCCTCGATGGCTACGCCATATACCTTCAATTGAAATATATTTTAATTTCGATAGTGCTCGGCATAAACTTCTCGCCCATAAACTTTACGGAACAAAAAAAGCCTCACAAAAAGTGAAGCTTTTTTAACTTGTGGTCCCACCTGGGCTCGAACCAGGGACCACCTGATTATGAGTCAGGTGCTCTAACCAACTGAGCTATAGGACCGTTGTGCAATATTTATTTGGCGTTTTACCTGAATCAGACAGCACAAAGGCAAAAGACATTCTGCAACAGTTTCCAAATCAATTAATAAAACAAAATAAATACTTTTGAACGTGTGCAACACGCTGTAAGCGTTTAGCGGTGCGAAATTAATACATATTTTCGGATGGTAAAAATTTTTTATCTGTCCTTTTCTATCTCTTCACACAATTCTACCAAAACGCCTTGGGTGCTTTTAGGATGCAGAAAGACAATGCGCTTGTTGTCGGCACCTTTCTTGGGTGTTTCGCTCACGAAGGAAAATCCTAACGATTTTAACCTGTCTATTTCAGCGTTTATGTCATCTACAGCTATGGCAATGTGATGCATACCCGGTCTGTTTTTGGATAAAAATGAAGCAATCGCACTTTTTTCGTCTAAACTTCCCAAAAGTTCGAGTTTGCTTTCACCGAGTTGGAAAAATTCGGTTCGCACGCTTTCGGATGCTACATCCTCGGTTTTGTAAGATTTTCGGTTGAGGAGTTTTTCAAAAGTATCAGATGCCAAACCCAAATCCGAAACAGCAATACCGATATGTTCTATTTTATTCATGCCGTCAAAATCTTTTTAATGCTTAAAAATACTACTTTTGTAGCATGGAAACAAACAGACAGAAAAAAATAGCAACCATCATCCAAGAAGACATGGCAGACATCTTAATGCGCGATCTAAAGGCGCAAAATTTGCAAGGTGTGGTGCTTTCTGTGACCGATGTACACGTGACGGCCGACTTGTCTGCGGCAAAAATATATGTGAGTGTGTTCCCCAAAGTTCACCAGAAAGGACTTATTGCCGAAATTGCGGAAGCCACAGTAAAATATAGACACGAACTCGCCCGGCGAACCCGTCATCAACTCAGACGGGTTCCGGAGTTGACTTTTCAAGCCGACGACTCCGTAGAACGCGCACAAGAAATTGAAAAATCTCTGACCAATCCGGATAATCCCATTTCCAATCCGGACTTATTGGATAAAAGAAAAAAGATCTAAATTGTCTTTTCCGCTCTACATCGCCAAGCGTTACCTCGTTGCTAAAAGCAAACAAAACGCTATTAATATCATCACGCGCATTACCGGATTGGTGGTCGTTGTTGGTGCTTTTTCACTTTTTGTTGTCTTGGCAGGCTTTGCCGGGTTAAAAGAATTCAGCCTTTCTTTTATCAACAATTTCGATCCCGATCTTAAGGCTTACCCAATTCAAGGCAAAACTTTGACAGTCTCTACGCAACTTGAAGATGATTTGCAAAACACCAAGGGCATTGCTGCTTACAGTTTTGTAGTAGAGGACAAAACTTTTTTTAAATACCGCGACAAAAGTCACGTAGGTATTCTTAAAGGAGTTGACGCACATTACGGAAGGGTTCACGACATTGATTCCATGATGGCCTATGGCAATTGGATAGAACCGGAAAAACCACAGGTTGTAGCCGGATTTGGCGTTGCTAATGTACTGTCTCTGCCTTTGTTTGATTATGAAAACCCACTAGTTGCCATGGCGCCAAAGCCCGGAAAAGGAACCGTCGATCGACCTGATGAAGCATTTGAAGAAATAAACCTCTTTTCTGTCGGCTTGTACAACATCACAGAAGAAATCGACAAAAAATATGTTTTTGCAGATTGGCGTGTGGCACAAAGATTATTCAGCATCGATACCAACAAGGTTTCCTACATCGAGTTCAAACTCATGCCGAATGCTGATGAAGCCGAAGTGGTGGCTGACCTTCAAGAAGTTTTCTCTCAGGGTGTTCTCATCAAAAACCGCATGCAACTGAACGATGCGCTTTATAAAATGTTGAACACGGAAAACTTGGCTACCTATTTGATTTTTACCTTAATTATTATCGTGGCGCTATTCAATGTGGCTGGCGCAACCATTATGATGATTTTGGACAAAAAAGCAAATCTTAAAACCCTCTTTAGTTTGGGAGCCTCTTTGTCACAAATCCGATACATTTTTTTCTTACAAGGAACGCTGCTTTCCGTTTCAGGTGCGGTTATCGGTATTTTGTTGGCGACGCTTTTGGTGTTGGTTCAGCAAAAATGGTCGCTAGTGATGATTACACCTACCTTGGCATATCCGGTTAAACTAGAATGGATAAACTACGTGGTCGTTTTTCTCACTATTGTGATATTGGGCATGCTGTCCTCTAAAATTGCCGCTAACCGCATTCGAGACAAAATGTTTTTATGAGCCGTTTCAGCTCAAAGGGCATTTGAATTACTGCATTTTAGCCCAACTATCGCGCAAACCGACAGTTTTGTTGAATACCAATTTTTGGGTATTGCTGTCCTTGTCCACACAAAAATAACCTATGCGTTGAAACTGGAATCTATCGCCGGGTTTGGCTGTTTGTAAACTCGGTTCTGCATAAGCGTCTATAAGCTGAAGCGAATCCGGATTTAAAAATTCCAAGAAGTCTTTCCCTTTATGGCCATCGGGCGATTCGTTTAGAAAAAGACGGTCGTAGAGCCGTACTTCTGTTTTGATGGCATGTTTTACAGAAACCCAATGTAGGGTTCCTTTCACCTTGCGCAAACTTGCTTCTGTGCCACTTCCGCTGCGACTGTCCGGATCAAAAGTGGCATGAATTTCAAGAATGTTGCCGGCGGCGTCCTTCACAAGCTTTTCTCCTTTAATAATGTAAGCATTTTTTAACCGAACTTCTTTGCCTAAGGTCAAGCGGAAAAATTTTTTGTTGGCTTCCTCCAAAAAATCCTCCCGTTCGATATACAAGGTATTGGAAAAAGGTACTTTTCGTGAACCGGCAGTTTCATCTTCCGGATTGTTTTCTGCATCTAACCATTCCTCGGCATCCTCCGGATAATTGGTGATAACTAATTTTACGGGATCCAACACGGCCATCACTCGGGGTGCAGACTTGTTGAGGTCTTCACGTACACAAAATTCTAGCAAAGACACATCAATCACGTTGTCTCTTTTGGCAACACCCACTGTTTCTGCAAATTTTCGAATCGCTTCGGGCGTGTAACCGCGCCTGCGCATGCCCGATAGGGTAGGCATACGCGGGTCGTCCCAGCCACTGACGTGCTTTTGGTTGACCAATTGCAGTAGTTTTCTTTTGCTCATGATAGTGTAGCTCAAGTTTAACCGGGCAAATTCTCGCTGTTTGGGTGGCTGTGGCAACGTTTTGGAGTCGTAAACATGTTCGATAAACCACTCGTAAAGTTCGCGGTGCATCATGAATTCGAGTGTGCAGATGGAATGAGATACTTGTTCTATATAGTCTGATTGGCCGTGTGCCCAATCGTACATCGGATAAATACACCAACTGTTTCCGGTGCGGTGGTGGGGCTTATTTAGTACGCGATACAAGATGGGGTCGCGCATCAGCATATTAGAGGAAGCCATGTCAATTTTGGCACGCAACACATGTGTGCCGTTTGGATATGTGCCATTTTTCATGGCTTCAAAAAGTGCAAGATTTTCGGAAACAGATCGATTTCTGTACGGACTTTCTGTTCCGGATTGAGAAGGTGTTCCTTTTTGTGAAGCAATGTCCGTAGATGTTTGCGAATCTACATAGGCTTTGCCTTTTTCGATAAGCATCACGGCCCAATTGTACAACTGCTGAAAATAGTCTGAAGCATAACACTCTTTTGCCCAAGAGAAACCAAGCCACTCAATATCTGCCTTGATGGCATCTACGTATTCTTGTTCTTCCTTGTCAGGATTTGTATCGTCAAAACGCAAATTGACGGGTGCCGCGTAGCGAAGCCCTAAGCCAAAATTCAGGCAAATAGATTTTGCGTGCCCGATGTGGAGATAACCGTTGGGCTCGGGAGGAAAACGAAAACGGAGCTTGTTTTTGTCTAGGCCGTTTTTGAGGTCTTCTTCAATAATATGTTCTAAAAAATTGAGCGATTTTGTTTCCGTTGACATATGCGTTGTTATAAGCGGCAAATTTATCAAATAATCTGTGGATACACTAAGTAGCAGGCATGCATTTTTATTTGATTTGAAATGACATACTTGAATACGTCAAAATTTTAATAACAACGGGGTTTGATTATCTTTGGAAAAAAAAATATGGGCGTCATCAGACTTCGAAACATACGGCTCTATGCCTATCACGGCTGTATGGAGGAAGAGGGTAAAATAGGGTCAGAATACCGCGTGGATGTTAAAGTAAAAGCAGATTTGAGCCTCGCCTCAGAAACCGATCGCTTGCAAGATACCGTAGATTACGTAACACTTCACCGCATTGTAAAAGAAGAAATGGCCATCCGATCTAAACTATTGGAGACGGTTGCGAAAAGAATCATTGACCGGGTGCTTTCAGAATTGACTGCAGCGAAAATAGAAGTAGAGATTTCTAAGCTCAATCCGCCTATCGGGGGTGATGTACTGTCTGTATCTGTTGCCATACAAGGGCGCAAATAAAAAAAACTTTGCTATATTTTTAGAGATATTTTTTCTAACTTCGCAACCCAAAATAAGGGCATCGTGGCCGAGTGGCTAGGCAGAGGTCTGCAAAACCTTTTACAGCGGTTCGAATCCGCTCGATGCCTCTAATTTTTTTCTCCCTCTTAGTTTTAAACTATGGTAAGAAGCATCGGGCTTGTGTTTTTATGATAGGTCATAAAAACACAAGCCCGAATACTTTTTTATGGTTAGGCGCATTATTTGGTTTGCAAAATGGTTTCAATTTCGCCCGACTTAAAGCGAACTGCAGAGAATTTAACCAAAAACTCTTTGACTGACCAATTGATAAGGCGACCTCGGCGTAAATTATTTTTGCAATACAAAATTGATAGGGAGACTGTAGGGCACTTTTACAGCTTTGCCACCTTGTTTTCCTGGAATCATTTTGGGCAGTTTGGAAATAATTCTTCCGGCTTCTGTTTCCAGCCTGCTATCCGGACCACGCATTTGAATATCCGTGATATTGCCTTGTTGATCTATGATAAATTGAATATAAACGCGGCCTTGCACATTCAAGTCGATAGCATCTTGTGGATAGCGAAAATTTTTCTTGACATGTTCGGTCATTTTATCTTGAAAACAAGCCCTTTGTTGGTTTTTTGCCACTTTTTCGCAACCCGGGAACAACGGAATTTGTTCTACAAATTCATAGGGAACCCTCACATTTTCGGTTGGTTCTATAAATGGAATGTCTTCCACTTTGGCCACAGGCGTATCTTGGGTCACATCTTGGGCTAAAATATCGACTTCGATGATATCATCGTCATCCGGTCTTACGTCAATTTTTTCGGGCTGTTTGGGCTGAGCAGCCGGAGGCTCGGGTTTTTGGATTTCGATAAGCGGAACTTCAGGTTCCATGAGCAATTCGGGTTTGCCGTAGTAAACTTCTGAAATTTCCGAACTAGAAGTTTTCAGCTCAAAAGAGAGATACGTTAAAAACAAAACGAGAATCAAGCCTATTTGAAAATACAATTGGCTCTTGCGATTGAGGTCTTTGCGGGGATTTTTCTTGACATGCATAACTTGATATTTTTTTGATTTAGACAATGGTTTACGGTTTCCTGAAAAAAATATTTTCGGGATGAGATCCATCAAGCTATACTGCAGTAAGAAGATGTTAATTTTCTTAACAAACCAATATCTGTGCCATAATTTGTGAAAATAACAAAACCCCTAAAATTTCAGGGGTTTTGTTTTGCATGCATCGTGTTGTTTAGTTAGTGTAAATTTATCTGTCGCTGCATACTTGGGCATTCACAATTAGCCAGTACTGGCCATCTCCGCTGTATTTTATTTCATAAGTCACAGAAGTTGCATTGGCATTGCGTTGTCGAAACGGATAGGTGTTGGGTGTGTGCTGTGCGGGAGGGTCGTCGGACAGGTACACATTGGTTTGGTTGAATGAATATCCGGGAAATGCCTGCATTTCAACGGTGACTTTTTTGCCATTGTGCGTTATCAACACGTCAGACACATGAGAAGCGACAGCAAGGTTGTTATTGACGGCGCCAATGTACATGGGTTTGGGTTGCGTGGTTTCGTTGGTGTTGATTTCGGAAATCCATCCCCAGCGTGTGTTTGTGAGTCCGAAATCTATAAAAGACACGTCTCCAAACATGAAGGCATCTTGACAGTTAAGCCCTTGTATCTTAAAGCAATCTTGTAAACAGTAATTCATATAGCGAGCAATGCTATTTCCGGGAAAATCCTGATCGCCCGCCCATCCGCCTTCATAGCGATACTTCTTGCCGATGCTGCTTTGGGCATTGCTTGTAAAATTTTCGATAACCGCTGCTGTTTGCCTGTCGTTATCGTCATCGTCGTCTGCTTCGGGCAATTTTGTAACTAAGGCAGCGTAAGCTGCAATGCTAATACAAGTAGGTGCAGACAGCGATATTTCGGACAAAGCAATAGATAGTCTAAATTCTGTCTTTGGTTTTTTAAATAGATGTTTGTAAGGGAATTGCCCCACTTTTGGGTTACCACCACCAGAAAGCGGGATGTCTTCAAATTTTCCGGCGAATACTTTTGCGGCTACCATATACCAACCTTCGTTGAGCTTGTAGGTAACGGTGAGCGAATCTTTGGTGTTTTCTACCAAAACTTTCCCTGCAATTTCTTTTCGTCCGGCATAGAGGTTGAAAGATACGGACAAACATTCATCGAAAGGAACAACCAGTTGGGGAGTTTGGTCAACCGATTGAAGCACGTCTGTTTGGGGCCTTGTGGATAAGATTTCTTCTGATTCGTCAATGCTACAACCCAGCACTGCCCAACACATAAAGAAAGCTAATACTTTACGAGGCATAAAACCAATTTTTAAAGATTAGTTTTGTAAAGTTAATAGCTTACTTTTCTATAAAGAACTGTAAAACAGTTTATTCTATAAACGGTTTGTTTTTATCGATGAAAGGCGATCAAGCCCATCGTAAGAGTAAATCACTGTGTCAATTGTACATCAAATGATACAATTTCTTCATTTTCTATTGAAATCAAGAAATCCAATGGCCTACAGCAAATTTCGCAATCTTCTGTGAGATTTTGTTCTTTTATAGAAACATCTACCAGTAGAGAAACCTGCTGCCAACAACTTGGGCAGGTAAAAAAATATTCAATCAAATTCAGCCGTTGAGTTTTTTATAAGCCGCATCGGCCAATTTTTGTTTTTCTTCGGGTGCTTTTACCCACTGGCGTTTGGCATCAATTAATCCGAAAAGCAATCGCGTAAAGAAATAGAGTTTGCCGTCTTGAACAACAAAGCTTTTTGGGTTCGGATTTACCTGTTTTCCTTCCGACATGGCAATGGCGCAGTAGCCACCATATTGAGGCGTAAAGGCATCGGGAGATTTTTTAAATTTTTGAAGGTTGGCATCATTTGCAAACCGGTACTTGGCTTCTTTGTGGGTGGTTTCAAATTGTGGCGAGCCTTGAACCGCTTGGCCGTTAAAAAATTCTACGAGGTCGAAACCGTTGGCTGCCAAACCATTTTTTAAATTCTGTAACATGGATAGATAATTTAATCTGGTTGAAATTTTTTTTTGACGACACTTACGTATCATCATACAGTCTTATTCGTTGCAATCAGAGGATTAAACTTACGAAAAAAATCAATCAATTTGAAATGACCAAGTTACCACCTTCAAATCGAACGGCATAGTTGACGAGTCCAAACAGTTGCCTGTCGCTCTCAGACATGATTTGACCTGTAAAAAGGTTGTATTCGTATTGCTCGCATTGGCAAGTTACGGTGAGGCCACTAGCCAGTGTGGTTGAACAAGCATTAGGAAAATGATTGGGGCAACTCGCTTCCCAAGCCATAAAACCACTGCCGGTGTTGATAACATGTACACCTTTGATGCCGGTACCATCATTGTTGTTCGGGATAAAAAGGGTGTTTCCGGTGACCAAAATCCTGCTGAAAGCCGGCAAATTGGTGTTGATAACCCTCGTAAATGATACCTTTCGAATATTCGGGTTTCTGTTGTCGCTACTCCCCGATGTGCTGCAGGCCAAAACAGAAAGCACAAAAGCCAAAGCCAAAATTTTTTTCATTTGTCGATATTTATTTTTAGTTCCTAAAAGTGCCCGGTTTGTTATGTGTTTCCATTCGCAAAAGGTATGTGTGCACAAAATTTCGAAATAATGAAAACGTTTTAAAACGTTATATACTGTAAATATAGAAATCTTTTTCACTATATTTGTGATGAAATCCCGGCCATGTTGGGATTTTTCTTTTTTCTAAAACGATGAAGTCATGAGTAAAGTATCTTATTACACCGAAGAAGGGTTAAAAAAATTACGAGATGAGCTCGATCATTTAAAATCCGTAGAGCGTCCAAAGGTTTCGCAGCAAATTGCAGAAGCCAGAGACAAAGGCGATTTGTCTGAAAATGCAGAATACGATGCGGCAAAAGAAGCGCAAGGTTTGCTGGAACTGCGCATTGCTAAGATGGAGGAAACCCTTTCAAACGCGCGTTTGATAGATGAATCTCAATTGGATATATCCAAAGCTTTGGTGCTGTCCCATGTAAAGATTAAAAATTTATCAAACGGGAAAACCATGGATTATACCCTTGTAGCGGAGAGTGAGGCAGATTTAAAAAGCGGAAAAATATCGGTTACGTCTCCCATTGGTAAAGGTCTTTTGGGGAAATCTGTAGGAGAAATTGCCGAAATAAGCGTGCCCAACGGTTCTTTAAAATTTGAAATTCTCCAAATCTCAAGAAGCTAAGCAATGTCAACACAAATTAGAACCGTAAAAGAACCCAAAGGGCTTGCTGTTGGTGCGCAAGTGCCCAATTTTGAAGCAAAGGATTTATTCGATCAAACCTTTCAGCTATCGGAAGCACTCAAAAAAGGTTGTTTGGTTGTTATTTTTTATCGCGGGCAGTGGTGTCCGTTGTGTAACAAACATCTGAAAGCTGTTGAAAAAAGACTCGAGGAAATTTATGCAAAAGGCGCGCAAGTTGTTGCCGTATCGCCCGAACGCTCAGAATTTTTAAAAATGACAGCCGAAAAAACGAAGGCCTCTTTTCAATTGCTCTTTGATGAAGATTATGCCATTTCCAGGCTTTTCGATCTCGATTTTAAACCCTCACTCACCTCACGAATGATGTATAACAAACTGTTAGGTGCTAATTTGAAAAAAGCGCATTCAGACGATAGTGAGCGTTTGCCTATTCCGGCTACATACATCATAGACCAGCAAGGAAAAGTTATATGGAGACACTTCGATCCGGATTATAAGAAGCGATCTTCGGTAGGTGATATTTTTGCTAACTTACCCTAGAATTTCCCTGCTTTGATTTCCATTAGTGTGGCATAAACCTTATGTGTGGGAAGTCCCATGACATTGAAAAAAGACCCTTCCAGTCTTTCAACACCAATCAGGCCAATCCAATCTTGTATGCCGTAAGCACCGGCCTTGTCATAAGGTTTGGCCATCTCTAGGTAGTAGTTGATTTCAGCAACACTGAGTTTTTTAAAAGTTACTTGGGTGATATCGGTTATTACCTTCTCAAAACGCGTAGTTTTAAAGAAGACAGCCGTTATCACCTCATGCGTTTTGCCCGATAATTTTTGGAGCATTTGCGTAGCTTCTGCGGCGTTTTCGGCTTTTGCCAACGACTCGTTTTCACACCAAACTACGGTATCAGATGTGATGAGCAGTTCTTCATCTGACAAATCGGTGAAAACAGAAGCCTTGAGTTTGGCAAGGTAAACCGCTATATCTTCTCGTTTGAGCGTTTCGGGATATACTTCTTCCAAAGACCGAACCCTTGAAGTGAAAGGGATGCCTAAATCTTTAAAAAATTGTTGCCTGCGCGGTGAGCCCGAGGCAAGTACTATTTGATAGGGGTAAGAATCAAAAAAACTATGCATGGTTTAAAAATTCCAGTTTCCGTGTACGCGCAAAACCTGTTCTATCACATCACGTACGCATCCTTTGCCACCTTTTTTGTGGGAGACATACAGTGCCATTTTTTTGACTTCGGGCACTGCATCTTGTGGGCAAGTAGGCAGTGCCACCATCTGCATGGCTTCCAAATCCGGAATGTCATCTCCCATGTAGAGGACTGTTTTAGGATCGATTTGGTTAATGTCTAAAAATTCGTCCAAAGCAGCTCTTTTTTCAAGAGATCCAAAGTACAAATCAGTGATGCCAAGTTCTCTGAGCCGATGCTTCACACCTTCGTTATTGCCGCCGGAAATGATACAAAATTGGTAGCCTTTTTCATGAGCAATTTTTATGGCAAAGCCATCTTTGGTGTTCATGCTGCGCAGTAAATCTCCTGAGGTGGTGATGATAAAACTTCCGTCTGTTAACACACCATCTACATCGAAGACAAAGGTTCGTATATCGTTGAGGTATTCTTTATAATTCTTCATCTATGGCCATTTTTTTCTCTATTCAAATCGTCGTGTATTTTTCGAATAGACATTGTCATTATTTCATACAAATGGCGCAAATCTACATCTTCAATCAACGACAAATGCCGCTCCAAGGTGGGCAAATCCAAGCGTTTGGCCGGGCCGGTTTGTGCCATTTTTGGGCTGAGGTGCTGCACTTTTTCGGCAGTTTCCAGTATAAGTGGTTTTAACAAATCAAAACGGAGATTGTTTTTATGTAGAAATAGCTCAGATAATGTATAGAAATGGTTGGAAAAATTATTGACCAATGTGGCCGCCAAATGATATTTTACGCGTTCTTCAGACGAAACCCATGCAAAGCGATTGGAGAATGCCGAAGCTAATTTTTCTAATATGGGTTTGTCGGACTCGTTTACGGTTTCCAACAAGACCGTGATTTTGTTGTAGTCGATCACACGTCCAATAGAAAAACTTTGCAGGGGATAAAAAACACCGCCTCGTTGCTTGGTGCAAATGGCGTCAATGTTTGTAGCACCTGAAGTGTGTATGACAAGTTTGTCTTTAAAAGGCAGTTGTGCACATACAGACGCAATAGAACTGTCCGAAACGGCCAAAACATAAATGTCTGCATCGGGCAAAGCATGGATGTCGTTGCAAATTCGATAGGTGTAGGTATTGAAAAGAACTTCCTTCTCGGGATTTCGTACCCAAATGCTTTCTACAGAAACTTGCTGTTTTCCGTGCAAACATTTAGCCAAGTGATAGGCTACATTTCCGCTACCGATGATGGCTACTCTAATCATGCTGCGAAAGTAGTTTTAAAAAAACTTCTTTCAAAAAACACAATCAAAAAAGGCTAATATATGATGAATGTCATAGATAAATCTTCTCAATGTCGTAAATTTGTGCAACAAATATGTAGTTAAATTTTTCGTTCAACTATCCTCTACTCAGAACCGCTATGATTGCAAAAAAGATTGCTCAAATTTTATTTTCTACCAGACTCACTGCACTTTTATTTATCGTCTTTGCTATTGCAATGGCGGTGGGCACATTTATAGAAGATGCATACAACACAACCACGGCTCGTGCATTAATCTACAACAGCTGGTGGTTTGAAGCCATTATGGGATTTTTCCTCATCAATTTCATTGGAAATATTGACCGATATCGTCTGTTTCGCAAAGAAAAATGGGCGACGCTAATCATACATTTGTCTTTTATCCTTATTATTTTGGGTGCATTTATTACTCGCTATATCAGTTATGAAGGCAGTATGCCCATACGCGAAGGCGAAACAGAAAATGTCATTTACTCAGACAATACTTTTTTGACAGCCTATGTAGATGGTGAAATAGACGGAGAGCCCAAAAGACGAATTTTGCCCAAAAAGAAACTTTTTCTATCTACCGAGGCAAACAATCATTTTACACTGTCATCAGACTATAATGGGACGCCTATCGAAATAGAATACGTCGATTTTATCATGTCTGCCAAAGAAGCTTTTGAAGCAGACGAGCAAGGAGATTTGTACCTCAAAGTGGTTGGCACAGACGAGAGCGGCAGAAGTGAGGTGTACATGAAAGCGGGCGAAATCAAGCACATAGGTGGCGGTCTTTTTACGTTCAACAATCCGATGGACGGCGCCATCAATCTGATGTACGAAAACGGCAACTACCAAATCCAATCTTCCTTCCCGGGCGGGTTTATGCGTATGGCCGATCAGTCCAACGGCTTGGTCACAGCCGACAGTTTGCAACCCCTCGAACTGCGTTCGCTCTATAACGTGGGCGGCGCGCAGTTTGTATTGCCCGAAATGGCAGGCGTGGGTAAAATCGTGCTCAAACAGCCCGAAGAAATCGATGAAAACGCACCCGATGCACTTGTAGTAGATGTCACTTCGGGCAGCGAAACCAAACGCGTAAATCTGTTCGGGTCTCAAGGAACTGTGAGGCAGGACACCAAAGTGGAAATCAACGGCCTAGATGTGTATCTTCACTACGGTTCGGTTCGCTATCAATTGCCTTTTTCCGTTAAATTAAACGATTTTATAGCTGAAAAATACCCGGGTACTGAAGCCGGCTACTCTTCTTATGAAAGCCAGGTTACCGTAATTGACCCCAGCGAAACTTTTGACTATAGAATTTACATGAACCACGTACTGGATTACAAAGGCTATCGGTTTTTTCAAGCTTCTTTTAATCCGGATGAAAAAGGTACCATTCTCTCCGTGAATCACGATTTTTGGGGCACTTGGATTACTTACATAGGTTATTTTTTACTTTATTTTGGACTCATGGCTATTCTTTTTGATAAAAACACGCGCTTTGCAGATTTAAAAAATATGCTCGAAAAAGTGAAGGCGAAAAAGGCAAGCCTCTCCGTTTTGATGCTGTTTATTTCGTTGGGCGCAGTAGCTCAAGAAATACCGGACAGCCACAAGGCTTCTGCGGAAAAGTTAGATTCCTTGATTACAGCCAATGCCGTTGATCCGGATCATGCATACGATTTTGCTTCGCTGGTGATTCAAGATGCCGGCGGTCGGATGAAACCTGTAAATACGTTTGCTTCCGAACTGCTCAGGAAAGTGAGTAAAAGCGACACTTACAAAGGGCTCGATGCCAATCAGGTGATGATGTCTGTCATGGAAAATCCATTTTTGTGGTACAACGTGCCTTTTGTCTTTTTGAAAAGGGGCAACGACAGCCTTCGGCAAATCATTGGTGTGCGCAAAGAAGCCAAGTACGCTGCCATGGTTGATTTTTTTGACGAAGAAGGTAATTATAAATTGGCCAAATATTTAGAAGAAGCTTCGCGCGCAGCCATCCCCAACCAGTTTCAAAAAGATTTTTTGGAAGTAAACAAAAAAGTGAACTTGCTCTATTCGGCTTTGGAAGGTCGTATTTTTAGGTTTTTTCCGGTTCCAGGCAGTGAAAACAACAAATGGATTTCCTCTTTTGAACTTGGTGAATACGACATCACCGGTATGGATTCTACCTATGTAAAAAATGTATTGCCCATCTA
This sequence comes from Bacteroidota bacterium, assembly GCA_018829465.1. Taxonomy (GTDB): domain Bacteria; phylum Bacteroidota; class Bacteroidia; order Flavobacteriales; family Flavobacteriaceae; genus UM-FILTER-40-17. The sequence goes on from JAHJTN010000007.1 coordinate 156,665, forward strand.
TTTTAACGAATTGCAAAGAGGTAAAAAAGAAGGAAATTATGAAAGTGCAGACGAAATTTTGGCCAGTATGCACAAATATCAAAAAAAATATGGTGCCGAAGTGATGCCGACAGACACACACGTCAAACTCGAAATTCTTTACAACAAGTTTGATGTATTTAAAAAGCTCTTTAGCTACTATATGTATGCGGGCACGCTGATGTTTGTCTTTCTGATTTTTCAGATTTTTAAAGACAGAAAATGGCTGCGAATCGCCATCACAGGCTTCAAAATCATCATAGCTGTTTTGTTCCTTTTGCATACGGCAGGCTTGATTGCGCGTTGGTATATTTCCGGACACGCACCTTGGAGCGATGCTTACGAGTCTATGATTTACGTGGCCTGGGCAACGATGTTTTTCGGATTGGCCTTTGGCAGAAAATCAGATTTGACATTGGCGGCAACTACTTTTGTGGCTTCCATGATATTGATGATAGCCCATTGGAACTGGATGGATCCGTCCATAGCCAATTTGCAACCTGTTTTGGATTCGTATTGGTTGATGATACACGTTGCCGTGATTGTGGCCAGTTACGGACCGTTTACCCTCGGGATGATTCTCGGTCTGGTGTCGCTGTTCCTCATTATTTTTACCACCAAAAGCAACAAAGCCAAGATGGATATCAACCTCAAAGAGTTGACGCTCATCAACGAAATGGCGCTCACCGTGGGCTTGGTGATGCTCACCATTGGCAATTTCCTAGGAGGACAATGGGCCAACGAGAGTTGGGGACGATATTGGGGATGGGATCCCAAAGAAACTTGGGCGCTCATTAGTATTATGATTTATGCTTTTGTGATACACATGCGCTTGGTACCAGGTCTTCGTGGGCGGTTTGCTTTTAATCTTGCAGCCGTTTGTGCCTTTGCCTCTATTATGATGACCTATTTTGGTGTCAATTTCTACCTTTCCGGTTTGCATAGCTATGCCAGTGGAGACAGGGTGGTCACGCCCACTTTTGTGTATTATTCAGTGGCTGTTGTGGCTGTTGTCGGCAGCTTGGCTTATTGGCGATATAGGGTGCACTACGCTAAGAAATAAGGGCGTGCGGTTATTCATTGGAAATGACAGTACAAAATATAGATTTATCTCTGAATCAAATCAATATTTAGAATTAGTAAACAATTCTGAAAAACCGTCTGACTTTATATACAGAGGTCAAACGAATTCATATACTGACTATAAATTTAATGAATGGAAGATAGTTTCTTCTTTTAATCGGAATTATATGTTTCCTCTTTCACTCGTCTTTTTCTTTGCCAGGTAAATAAAAACAAAAAAACTACATTTGTTGTCGCATTACAAACAGTAACCATGTATTCAAAAACTTTTTTCAAATCCATTTTTGCGGTTCTTTGTTTTATTATATGTAGCAATACACAGTCACAAGACCGTCAATTTTATCAACTCAATATATACACCATTTCCGATAAAAATCAGGAGCAGATCATTGATCAGTATTTAGAAAATGCCTTGTTACCGGCACTCAAAAGACAAAATATCGAAAAAGTGGGGGTTTTTAAATCTGTTCAAAACCAGCAAGATACCCTTAGCAAAATCTATGTTTTGGTGCCATACCGCTCATTGTCAGCCATCCCCGAGGTTTCAGACGCGCTCTTAAACGACAACACTTACCTGTCTGCGGGTAAGGCTTACATACAGGCACAACACGACCAGCCGCCATACCACAGAATAGAAACGGTTTTGCTCCGTGCATTTTCGAGTATGCCTGTTTTGCAAACACCCTCACTGAAGGGTGAAAAAAAGGACAGAATTTACGAACTGCGCAGCTATGAATCGGCCACAGAAGCACTCTATAGAAACAAGGTAGAAATGTTTGACGGCGGCGGTGAAACAGCCTTGTTTCACCAATTGGGTTTTCAGCCCGTTTTCTTTGGAGAAGTAATTTCAGGTAGCCGTATGCCCAACCTCATGTACCTCACAACTTTCGAAAACATGGATGATCGTACAGCACATTGGAAGGCTTTTGTGGCATCTGACAAGTGGAACCAAATCAAGGATTTACCCAAATATCAAAACAATATGAACCACGCTGATATTTGGTTTCTCTATCCTGCGGGTTATTCAGATTACTAGTGCTTTACTGCTAAAGGTTTGCCCTCTAGTGCATCAACCGCTGTATTTCAGCTTCCTGAAAATTCGCATGGTTTCTTTAAAGGTGTTGTAAGTGTCCTCGCCTTGGGCTTTTAAAAAAGCCTTGGCTTCTATCACTTTCTCCTTGGCATCGCCAAAACCGTTCAGGTAACACAGCAAATAAGTATTGGCAAGGTTTTTTAGTTCGCCACTTTCCGCCTCTGTCAAGGGAGTTCCTTTCATCAATTTGCCTAGCAATGCGTTGTTGGCATTGTAGAGGTGGTGCATCACTTTTTTGTCAAACTGTGGCGGTTCAAAAAGCATGTCATTGGTAATCAGATAGGTACCGTTTTCCCTAAAATGGATGGTAACCTTTTCCAGCGGATAGTATTTAGAATAAGGATTTACACCCAAATGCACATATTCCAAAATACTAAAACAATCCGAATCGTAGGAAATGGACACTTCGTCCAAAGCCGAGTAAAACAAACGAACTTGCTCGTTTACGAGCTCAATATCGAGCCTGGAATAATAGGTTTTGTCGTTTACTTTTTTTTCAACCCCCGCCCAGCACAACACAAAAATTTCTTTAAAAACCTTGTACTGAGAACGCAAATCAGGGTGTTTTTTCATAATAAAATCGAAAACACTGTCCAGCGTCAGTTCAATATTGTTTTGCGCAGACCTTTCAATAGATGCCACTATGGCCGAATTGGTATCGCGCAAATCACTTCTAAAACGCACAGGCACCGAGTTGCTTCCCTGTCTAAAAAACACCGTCCCGCCCCAGTATTTCCAAATATTTCTCCGAAGCGACGTCAGTTTGTTGTTCGGATGAATCGTCACCAAGCCCACCACTTTGTCGGCAGGCAAATGCGGAAACGGAATGTTTTCATAAGAAACCACCGGCGCATGATCCATATAGGCATCAATCAAATTTTGAATGCGGCTGTCATCAAAAAAATCGACCCCCACTATTGCATTGTCCGTGTCTTCCACGCCCACCACGATGTACGAATTGTTCATAGGATTCGAATTGCTCAAGGCACAAACGTGCTTCAGAAACTTGGCCTTGCCCTCTTTGGCATACAAATCCAACCGACGTTTTTTGTCATAGAAACTGTTTTCGTCTTGGTGTGCGAGCAAATTTTTCACCAACAACCGTTTGTTTATCATTTTTTAAAGAAAATTTATTCGCTTAAACAACGCAACAATTTAGTGAGAATTTCCAAGCATTGCGCTATTTTTTTGGGCGATTTTCCCGGCAATGTATTGCCAGGAAACCGGGCTTTCCACTCATAGTTCCTTCAAAATGCACTTGTGCATTTTGAAGGACGCTAACCGTTTCAATCCCTATCGCGGGTGCTCAACCAATTGCCAAAGCCCCGCCGCCAATGGTGTTTTCTGCCGTACCCAAGTACAAATCAATACGGCCCATATACACACCTTTGTACCCAACCTGATTGATCAATACGCTTTTGCCTTCTCTGTTTTTAACAAAAACCGGCGCTTCCATCAGCGTATGCGTATGCCCACCAATAATGATGTCTATGTCTGTGGTTTCAGCAGCCAATACGCGGTCGCTTACCTTGTCGTTTTTGTATGCATAACCCAAGTGTGACAGGCAAATCACCACATCGCAGGCCGCTTCGGTTTTAAGTTGCTTAACGATTTTGGTAGCCGTTTCTATGGGTTCCAAGTACACGGTTTCTTTGTACATCCTTGGGTCAACCAAGCCTTCTAGCGCTATGCCCAATCCGAAAACACCAACGCGAATGCCATCTTTTACAAACACTTTGTAGGGTTTTACATAGCCCGCCATCACCGTTTTAGAAAAATCGTAGTTGGCAGCCAACAGTTCAAATTTGGTATGTGGCATCTGCGCCAAAAGTCCGTCCAATCCTCCGTCAAAATCGTGGTTTCCGATGGCCGCAGCATCGTATCCCATCATGCTCATCAACTTCATTTCCAGCTCGCCGCCATAAAAATTGTAATAAGGCGTTCCTTGGAAAATATCACCAGCATCCAATAGCAAGGTATTCGGATTTTCTTGCCTGATTTGCTTAACCAAAGTGGCGCGTTTGGCCGCGCCGCCCATATTGGCAAATTGCGGATGTGTGTTTTCATACGGATCTATTTGGCTGTGCACGTCATTCGTGTGCAAGATGGTAAGCCATTTATCTTTTGGAGCACAGCTTTTCAAGGCAAATCCGGGGATGGACAATGCGCCGGCAGCTACGATGGTTTTTTCTAGAAAATGTCTGCGTTTCATAGATTGGGTTTATTTTTTTGAAGTACAAGCCCGTAGGCATGAGGTGTAAAAGCTTTTGGTGTGTAGTTTTTAAAACATCATGAATACGTTGGTTTCTTATTTAGCATTCACCAATCAAACCATCGCATCAGCAAATCATTGCACCCGAAACCGTCCATCTATTTTCGTATAAATGGTATCCGTTTTATCCAAATAGTCGATGAGTGCATTCCTCACTTTGTAGTCCAGATAAAGTACCAAAACCGGATTTTTGAAAAAATTCATTTGGTCGCCGCCGTTCATAAGATAGTCATTCGTCACCACCCAATAGGTTTTGTTTTCTTGTATGGGTTTTTGCTGAATCAGAAAGTTTTTTAGAACCCCGCTATGATCCATAGTGAGTTGCAGGCCCCAAATGGGATGCGCCGTTTTAGATTGAACCAGATAGGTAGCCAACGCCAGCATTTGGTCGCTAGTGAGTTCTAGTGCAACCAGTGCGTTTTCAAACGGCATGACTCCATAGATATCGGCTACTTTGACATCACCTTTTGCCAATATATTTCGAATACCCCCGTGATTGAACAAACCCGCATCGGCACTTTTGCCTAGTCTTTGTTTTAGTACAAAATTGGCCTGTGCCATCAAGGCGTCGGCAAACCAATTGCCCAAACGAGTTTCCAGTTGGCCCTCGCTTTTATTGAGCAGTTCCAGATTGTAGGCTAAAACCCGCTCCAAACCCTGTTGCATGCCTACTCTGTATGGGGTAATCAGGCTGTCTATTTTGATGTCTTTTTCTAAAGAATCTGTTAAAGCGACTTCAACTCCCTGAATATTTTGTAATTTCAATTCAGAATTTTGGCAAGACCCCAAAAAAATAATTGTTACAAATAAAACAATATGTTTTAAAATTAATTTAAGTCGTATATTTGTCATCCTTTTTCGGATTTGATTATGTAAATGTAAAAGAAATTGAACAGCCTAAAAAAAATACTTGTAAAAAGAATCGTTCGCAAGCGAATAGCCGCTTATGAATGTTCAAATCTGCAAGAGGATAAACTCCAATCCATGTTGATACTGTTTGATGCGGAAGCTGCATTTTCAGAAAATTTTTTTACCGAATTGGGCAGCTTGGCAAACATTCCGCCTGGTCAGACAAAATGGTTAGGATTTAGCGCAAAGCCACGAAAGAAAAAAGTCTGGAAACACCCTGTTTTTCACAACAAACACATCGCTTGGGATGGCACTTTAAAAGGCGATGGGGTAGAGGCAGTTTTGAACCGTCCGTATGATTTGGTTATCAATTTTTTTGACAAGCCGAGTTGGCAATTAAAAGCGGCAGCTTCTCAAGTTCAAACCGGGTTGAGACTAGGCTTTGAAGAGGTGAATGCAGACATCAATGACATTGTTTTTAAAGCTGATTTGAAGGCCGAAGAAGTATTTAAGACAGAATTTTGTAAATATCTTAAAGCGCTGAGAAAGTTATAACGCAGTACACATAAAAAAAATATAAAAAGCACAAAAATGGACACAAGGTTTACAGGAACAGGTGTGGCACTCATCACGCCTTTTGATGCATCAGGGGCAGTTGATTATACAGCCTTGGAAAAACTGATTACATTCAATATCAATAGTGGTATAAACTACTTGGTTGCTTTGGGCACAACTGCCGAAACGGCCACGCTCACCGATGCGGAAAAAAAAGCTGTAAAACAATGTATTTTAGATACCAACCACGGTCGCTTGCCTTTGGTATTGGGCGTAGGCGGCAACAACACAACTGCTTTGCAAGCCGAACTCAAGTCAGCCGAAGTTCGCAGTTTTGATGCCATTTTGTCTGTTTCACCCTACTACAACAAGCCTACCCAAGAAGGTATTTATGCGCATTACAGAGCACTGTCGGCCGTGTCGTCTTTGCCGATTATTTTATACAATGTGCCCGGACGCACAGGATCCAATGTGCTGCCGCAGACCGTTTTGCGTTTGGCAAGGGAATGTGACAACATTATAGGCATCAAAGAAGCGTCGGGCGATATCGTTCAAGGGATGCGCTTACTTAAAGAAAAACCTACAAATTTTTTAGTTATTTCCGGTGATGACATGACCGCTTTACCACTGATTTTGGCCGGCGGTTCGGGTGTGATTTCTGTTATAGGGCAAGCCATGCCGGATGTTTTTTCAAAGTTGGTACAAGCGGGTTTGTCGGGCGATGTGTCCACGGCCAATACCTTGCAACATCAATGTATGCCTATCATAGATCTCATCTTTCAGGAGGGCAATCCGGCAGGTATTAAATCCTTGTTGGCACAACTCGGTTTTGGAACGCCCACCGTCAGGCTACCTTTGGTTTCGGCATCAGAAACCCTTGCTTCGCAGATTGGCCTGTTTTTGAATCAAACCAAGGCAGTTACCTGTTAAACTTACCTTAACAAACACTTAAAGGCTTTATTTTGAAGTCATTTGGATATGAAAAATAGTTTTTTATATAAATGATTAATGTGTACTTTTGCAGGCAACTTTCAGTGTACATGAGACATTTTTTCTATTTATTGATGTTGATGCTAATTACCTCCGGTTGTAGCCAGTATCAAAAAGCGTTAAAATCAGAAGATTTGGCATTCAAATCCAAATTGGCTGAGGAGCTTTATAATGCAAAAAAGTACAAAAAATCCATACGTCTTTATGAACAAATAGAGCCCAAATACAGAGGCAGGCCGCAAGGCGAGCGCATACTGTATTTTTACGCCACCAATTTGTATTTTTTGAAAGACTACATCACATCGGGTTACCAATTAGAAAGATTTACCAGTGCCTATCCGCGCAGCGAAAAAGTGGAAGAAGTAGCTTTGATGGGCGCCAAAAGTTATTACCATTTATCTCCTAAGTACAGTTTGGACCAAACGGATACACAAACTGCGCTTGACAAATTACAGAATTTTATCAACTCCTATCCCAAATCTGAAAGGTTGGACGAGGCCAATGCCTTGTATCAGGAACTTGCCGGTAAGTTAGAACGCAAAGCCTTTGAAGTAGCCAAGCAATACAATAAAATTTACGATTATCAGGCAGCACTCAAATCTTTAGATTTATTCCTGACAGAATATCCCGGTTCTTCTTTTCGAGAAGAAGCATTGTATTACAGGGTTTTAGCTTCTTTCAATTATGCAGAAAACAGTATTCAAATCAGGCAGATTGATAGGTATAAAGATGTTTTAGCCGCATACAACAAACTTGTAGATTCTTTTAAAGAATCCATTTATATAGGACAGCTCAAAACCATGGTCAACAAAAGCAAAGCACAAATAGAACGCCTGACACTCCTCGCTAACAACGCATCAAACAATCCATAAAATGATAGATTTAAAAAACACAGACGCACCCGTCACTACGGTTACACTCAACAGAAACGAAATTGACCAGCAAACCAATAACATCTACGAAGCCATTGTGATTGCTGCCAAACGTGCAGAACAAATCAATTCGGAAATCAAAAAGGAACTCTTAGAAAAATTGGAAGAGTTTGCCACTTACAACGACAGTTTGGAAGAAGTTTTTGAAAACAAAGAGCAAATCGAAGTTTCCAAGTTTTTCGAAAGATTGCCCAAGCCGCACGCATTAGCCCTACAAGAGTGGTTGGATGGTAAAATTTATTATCGTCACGTTGACGACCAACAGCAATAGTTTTTTACATGTCTGTTTTTCAAGACAAAAAAATTCTTCTCGGTGTTTGCGGAGGCATAGCTGCATATAAAACAGCTTCGTTGGTGCGACTTTTAGTAAAAGCCGGCGCAACTGTAAAGGTAATCATGACGCCATCTGCAAAAGATTTTGTGACGCCGCTCACCTTGGCAACCTTGTCTAAAAACCCTGTACTTTCCGGCTTTACCGAGCAAGACGACCCGTCGGGTGTATGGAATAACCACGTAGATTTAGGCCTGTGGGCAGATGCAATGGTCATTGCACCTGCAACAGCCAATACCTTGTCAAAAATGACAGACGGCGCATGCGACAACTTGCTGCTCGCCGTATATCTTTCTGCCAAATGTCCGGTGTATTTTGCTCCGGCTATGGATTTGGATATGTACCAACATCCGGCTACGCAGTCTGCCTTTGACAAGCTACAATCCTATGGCAATATCATGATTCCGGCTACCAGTGGCGAGTTGGCCAGTGGTTTGGTTGGCCAAGGTAGGATGGCTGAGCCTGAAGATATTGTAGCCTTTATTGAAAAAGATTTGACTGCCCAATTGCCGTTGAGAAACAAAACCGTGCTCATCACTGCCGGGCCTACGTATGAAGCCATTGACCCGGTTCGTTTTATCGGAAACCATTCCACAGGTAAAATGGGCTTCGAAATTGCCAAAGCAGCTGCAAATTTGGGTGCCGAAGTCATACTCATCAGCGGCCCTTCTCAACAAACCGTTTCGCATCCCAAAATCATACTTATTCGCGTTACCGGCGCAGACCAAATGTACGACGCCGTACATCAACATTACTCCAAAGCTGATATTGCCATCCTTTCTGCCGCCGTTTCAGATTATAAACCCAAAACCGTTATTTCTCAAAAAATAAAGAAAAAAGACCAAAACCTTCAAATAGAATTGGTGCCAACCCCCGATATTTTAGCTTCTCTCGGTAAGATAAAGAAACAGCAATTTCTGGTAGGATTTGCCTTAGAAACGAATGACGAAATCGAAAATGCCAAAGGCAAACTCACACGTAAAAATTTAGATCTTATCGTTTTAAATTCATTGAATGATGCCGGAGCCGGATTTGGAACACCTACCAACAAAATAACTTTGATAGATAAATCGTTAGAGATAACATCCTTCGATTTGAAATCTAAAACAGCTGTAGCCTACGACATCTTAAATCACGTCATTTTAAAATTACAAACATGACCAAAAAACTGATTTTCACGCTTTTTATCTTGTCACAATTCACCGTGGTGGCTCAAGAAATGAATTGCTATGTGGAAATCAATTTTAATGAAGTCAAACAATCTAACCGAAAAATATTCGGTACGCTTCAGCAAAGCCTCTCAGATTTTATCAATAAAAACCGTTGGACAAATAGAGCCGTCAATCCACAAGAAAAGATAGATTGTTCTGTTTTTGTTCGTGTTCGTGAATTTGTAGGGCAAGAATTTGTAGCAGAACTTCAGGTGCAATCTGCCAGACCCGTTTACAACAGTACCTACAGCACCCCGGTCTTGAACTTTCAAGATGATCAGTTTCGTTTTAGCTATGTCGAATTTCAGGACATGACCTACAATTCTTTTGTGTTTAACTCCAACCTCTTGTCTGTCATGACTTTTTACATCTACACCATGATTGGTTTGGATGCAGACACCTATTCACTCATGGGAGGTGCGCCTTTTTACCAGGAGGCACAAAAAGTTATGAATTTGGCGCAGGGTAACGGCTACAAAGGCTGGGACAGCACAGACGGCAACCAAACGCGCTTTCGAATGATTACAGATTTGACCTCCGGCACGTTTGACAACTACAGACAAGCATTGTACGAATACCATAGAAACGGATTAGACATGTTGGCAGACAACCCCAGAAAAGCCAAAGAAAGTATTGCCAAAAGTTTTTTGTTTCTTGAAGAGATGAACAGCAGCAGGCCTAATTCGATGTTGCTACGCATGTTTTTTGATGCCAAATCCGACGAGATTTTCAACGTTTTTTCTGAGGGTCCGGCCATTAATTTGGTCAGTACACTCAATGTCCTCAACAAATTAGCACCTCAATATGCCTCTCGTTGGGCGATGATCCAAAATTAAGCTTTCGTCAATTTTTTCTTTTTTACCCTTGGTGACATGGAGACTTACAGTGAGCTTCAAAAAGAGTCATGTAAATTTTCGTTTAGCGTTTTTTAAAAAATTTGAATACGCGTATCTTTAGGCTCAAATTTTACCATTTTGCTGCAATCCATTTATGTAAAAAATTACGCGTTGATAGAAGACATACAAGTGTCTTTCGGCAAAGGATTGTCCGTGATTACCGGAGAAACAGGTGCCGGAAAATCTATTTTGCTCGACGCTTTGGGCTTGCTGCTCGGCAATCGTGCAGATTTGGACAGTTTGCGCGACAAGGAACAAAAATGCACCATAGAAGCACATTTTTCACTAGATAATCTTCATCTCGAATCACTTTTTGAAACTTTAGCATTCGATTACGACAAGCATACCGTTGTACGCAGAGAAATTTTGCCCGGAGGAAAATCGAGGGCTTTTGTGAATGATTCGCCGGTAGGCCTGCAAGCGCTAAGTCAATTGGGTACTCGGTTAATCGATATTCACTCCCAGCATCAAACCCTTCAATTGGCCGAAACCGACTTTCAGTTTCAATTGCTTGATGCCTTGGCGCAAAATTTTAAAGGATTGCAAGAGTACAGAGAAGCGTACCAAAAATTTCAAATAGCCGAAAAAGCGTTGCAAGCACTTATAGATTTTCAGAAATCTGCATCCAAAGAGCAAGAATTTGATACTTTTCAACTCGAAGAATTGGAGCAAGCCGCGCTTAAACCCGGTGTGCAAGAAACTTTGGAAGAAACCGTTGAGCAACTCTCCAACGTAGAAGATATACAGCAACAGCTATCGCAAGCCATTGCATTGCTAGATCACGAAGAAATGGGAGTTCTTAAGCAACTCAATCAAATTCGACAGGCGTTGCAAGCGGTTACGGGTTTTTCAAAAGATTACCAAGAACTCTTTGAAAGAACCGAATCGGCGCGTATTGAACTGTTTGATATCAGCACCGCTTTGCAAAATACAGCTGAACGTTTGGAGGCAGATCCTGAAACTTTAGCCAAAGCCAACGAACAACTGCAACGCATCTATTTTCTTCAGAAAAAACACAATGTACAAAGTGTGGAAGCACTTATTGCACACAGAGACCAACTCGCGCACAAAGTACTTAGGGTGCTAAACCTTTCGGATGAGATACAATCCAAACAGCAATCGCGCGACCAAGCTTTTGAATATGCCAAAGAAATTGCGGAACAGTTGCACAAATCGCGCTTGGCGATTATTCCCGAACTCGAAAAACAACTCCGGGAAATTGTTTCACAATTGGGTATGCAACACGCACGTTTTCAGATAGTTTTGACGGCTACTGAAACATTTGACAAGTATGGGCGAAGTAGGGTAGAAGTGCAGTTTTCGGCCAACAAGGGTTTGCCTTTCGGGCTGCTGAAGAAAATGGCTTCGGGTGGCGAATTGTCTCGTGTGATGCTCGCTGTGAAAGCTGTTTTGGCCAAACACATGCGTTTGCCCACCATTATTTTTGACGAAATAGACACGGGTATTTCGGGTGAGGTGGCCAAACAAATGGCAGATGTACTCGATACACTCAGCCAAAGCCTTCAGGTGATTGCCATCACCCATTTGCCGCAAATCGCAGCCAAAGGCCAGCACCATCTAAAAGTGTATAAAGAAACCCTCGAAAATACAACCCGTACCCAATTGACCGTGCTTCAAGAAACTGAACGCATTACAGAATTGGCAGAAATGTTGGGTGGAAAAACGCTGACAGATGCGGCGATGGCGCATGCACGAGATTTATTGACAAACAAGCAATGATGCGTTAAGCCTTTTTAAAAAACTCCTGACGGCATTTTTTTAACGGCTGTTCCATATCATTTTCATACAAAACCTCAGCCCGTTTAAAACAAAGTGTTTTTTCTACCAGTCCTTCGCTGCCTTGAGTTTTATCTGAAGATTCGAGCAAGCCAACAGAATAAACACCACCAAGGTGTAAGTTTGAAACTGTATAAATTGAGGTGTTTTTATCTTACTATTGTCGAAGTCATATTACATTAAATTATGTAAAAGTTTGTGTAAAGAATTCGCAGATTTTCCTGAGACAACTTTGCTGTTTCAACTCATATTTTTTAAATATCTTTGACGCCACCAAGAACGTTAAAACCATTTAGCATGTCATACAATCTTTTAAAAGGAAAACGAGGAATAATATTTGGCGCGTTGGACGAAAACTCCATCGCTTGGAAAACCGCCGAAACAGTTTACAAGGAAGGCGGTCGTTTTGTGTTGACCAACGCACCCATAGCCCTTCGCATGGGCACTATTAATGAACTGGCCGAAAAAACCGAGTCACAGGTCATTCCGGCCGACGCAACGAGTATGGAAGATTTAGAAAATTTAGTGGCTAAAGCCCAGGAAATACTCGGTGGTAAAATCGATTTTGTTCTACACTCTATCGGAATGTCGCTCAATGTGCGCAAAGGGCGTCACTACACAGAGCAGAACTATGAATTTACAACCAAAGGTTGGGATATTTCTGCAGTGTCTTTTCACAAAGTCATGCAAGTGCTCTACAAGCAAGACGCCATGAATGAATGGGGCAGTATCGTTGCTTTGACTTATATGGCCGCGCAGCGTACCTTTCCTGATTATAACGACATGGCAGACAACAAAGCCTATTTGGAATCTATTGCCAGAAGCTTTGGTTACTTCTTCGGAAAAGACAAAAAAGTACGCGTCAATACCATTTCTCAATCGCCTACACCCACCACGGCGGGCAAAGGTGTCAAAGGATTTGACGGCTTTATCAGTTTTGCCGATAAAATGTCGCCTTTGGGCAATGCTACGGCACAAGATTGCGCCGATTACACCGTCACGCTTTTCTCAGATTTGACCAAAAAAGTCACGATGCAAAATCTTTTTCACGATGGCGGTTTTTCAAACACCGGCGTGAGCCAAGAAGTTATTGAAGCCTTTACCGAGGAATAATTTCTCACTCAATTTGAAAAATGGAACTTTCGTTATCGATTGTGGTTCCGGTTTACAACAGGCCAGAGGAAATTGGTGAATTGCTGGATAGTTTGCGGCATCAAACCGTCAAAACTTTTGAAGTGGTGATTGTGGAAGATGGATCGAACGAAAAAGCAGAAGCTGTAGTTGAGGCATTTCGACCCCAACTCAATATTCTCTATCTGGCGAAACCCAACACCGGTCCCGGCGATTCGCGAAACTATGGTATGGCGCGTGCGCGAGGTAATTATTTTATCATTTTGGACAGCGATTGCCTCTTGCCGCCGCAATACATCGAAGTGGTAACTGAAAATCTAAAAACCAAATACACCGATTTTTTTGGAGGACCGGACACGATGCACCCCGATTTTTCGAATATTCAAAAGGCGATAAACCACAGCATGACGTCTTTTTTCACTACCGGAGGTATTCGAAATTCCGAATCGCACCGCAAATTTCAACCGAGAAGTTTCAATATGGGTATATCTAAAGAAGCTTTTGAGGCCAGTGGCGGCTTTGGAAATATTCACCCGGGCGAAGATCCGGATTTGACCTTGCGGTTGTGGAAAATGGGTTTTAGTTCACAACTGATTCCCGATGCCTTTGTGTATCACAAAAGACGTATTTCATGGTCAAAATTTTATAAACAAGTTTATAAATTTGGGGTCGCACGTCCCATACTCGACAGTTGGCATCCGGAATATAAAACGGTTTCCTACTGGTTTCCGAGTCTTTTTTTGATAGCAGAAATGGCATCGATTTTTTTCCTTTTGGCCGGTTTTGGTTTTCCTGCATTTTTGTTTTTGTGCTACTTCGGTTTGGTCTGTTTGGACGCTTTTGTGAAGCAACAAACCATTCGCACCGCTTTGTTGAGCATTTTGGCAGTTCAAATTCAGTTTCTTGGTTATGGTTGGGGATTTTTAAAATCTTTTTTTAAGGTGCGGCTTTTGGCACAAAAACCACAAGTTGCTTTCCCCGATTTTTTCTTTAAACACTGATGTCAAATATGGAGACAATCGCACATTATTTTCCTGATTTGACCAGTTTGCAAAGAGAACAGTTTGCCATGCTCGGTGATTTGTATGCAGAATGGAACTTGAAAATCAATGTGATTTCCCGAAAAGATATAGACCATTTATACACGCGTCATGTGCTGCACAGCCTGGCGATTGCCAAAGTAATATCTTTTAACCCCAATGCTAAAGTGCTGGATGTTGGCACGGGAGGCGGTTTTCCGGGCATACCTTTGGCTATTCTTTTCCCGGAAACAGATTTTTTACTGATTGACGCTATCGGGAAAAAAATTTCGGTGGTAAAAGCTGTTTCAGAAGCTTTAAACTTGCAGAATTTGAGAGTGGCGCACACACGTGCCGAAGCGGTCAAAGATCGTTTTGATTTTATCGTCAGCCGTGCGGTGACCAATATGCCTGATTTTGTAAATTGGGTGAAAGGCAAAACGTATAAAGAAAATAAACACACACTTAAAAACGGCATCCTTTACCTGAAAGGTGGCGATTTGGCAGCAGAGCTGAAGCCTTTTCCAAAAGCCAAATGTTACCCCATATCGGGCTTTTTTGGCGAAGCTTTTTTTGAAACCAAAAGTGTTGTGCATCTGCCGATGTGAGTTGTCAAAGGCAATGTTATTAAGATTAATTTTTTCAATCTTAGACCAATCCAACCCAAAGTCCGTCTTCGTTTTTAGTAACCTTAGCCAGTTGATTTTGGGTGAGTTCTTTAATGGCTTTGTCCCATTTTTTATTCGACAAACCGGTTTGATTTTTCACTTCTTCCAACAATTTTTCTCCTTCAGTCTTCAGGTGGTTTAGTATTTCTTTTGCTTCATCACTCAGCGCGATGGCTTTTTTCTCGGGTTTCATTTGCGGGAAGAACAAGACTTCTTGTATGGAACTGTTGTTGGTCATCAGCATGACGAGTCTGTCTATGCCTATGCCAATTCCGGCTGTGGGAGGCATGCCGTATTCTAAAGCGCGTAAAAAGTCTTGATCGATAAACATGGCTTCATCGTCACCTTTTTCAGACAGCCGAAGTTGATCTTCAAAACGAAGTCTTTGTTCTATGGGATCATTGAGCTCGGAGTAGCAATTGGCAATTTCTTTACCGTTGATAAGCAACTCAAAACGCTCTGTGAGTTCGGGATTGTCTCTATGTTGCTTAGTAAGCGGACTCATCTCTTTGGGATAGTCTATAATAAAAGTAGGTTGTACATAGTGATGTTCACAAGTTTCGCCAAACAACTCGTCTATCAGTTTTCCTTTGCCCATGGTTTCGTCAACTTCCAGGTGAAGTTTTTTACAAACTGCCCTCAACTCGTTTTCGTCCATGCCGGCAACATCAAATCCGGTATGTGTTTTGATGGCTTCAAGTATGGGCACGCGCGGATAGGGCGCTTTAAAGTTGATTTCTTTATCGCCCACTTTTACGGTTGTTTTCTGATGTACTTTTTGAGCAATTTCTTCCAGCAGTTTTTCGGTGGTTTCCATCATCCATCTGTAATCTTTGTAAGCCACATACAGCTCCATCACTGTAAATTCCGGATTGTGTGTACGATCCATACCCTCGTTTCGGAAGTCTTTCGAAAACTCATATACGCCATCAAATCCGCCTACAATCAGTCTTTTTAAATACAATTCGTTGGCAATACGCAAGTAGAGCGGAATATCCAAAGCGTTGTGGTGCGTGATAAACGGACGGGCAGATGCACCGCCGGGAATGGGTTGTAGTATAGGCGTTTCCACTTCCAAATAACCTAAGCGGTTGAGAAATTCACGAATGGTGTTGGTGATTTGCGTTCTTTTGACAAAAGTGTTTTTAACGGCGTCGTTTACGATCAAATCTACGTAGCGTCTGCGGTAGCGTTGTTCCGGATCAGAGAAAGCGTCATGGGTTTTGCCGTCTGCATCTGTTTTGACAACCGGCAAGGGCCGCAAGGCTTTGGAAAGTACGAAAAGCTCGCGCGCATGGACAGAAATCTCACCGACTTGTGTTTTAAATACTTCACCGCGAATACCGATAAAATCGCCTATGTCTAACAGTTTCTTAAAAACAGCGTTGTACATGGTGCCGGTTTCGTCTGATGAGATATCATCGCGAGTAATATACACCTGAATGCGTCCGCTGCTGTCTTTCAATTCTGCAAATGAGGCTTTCCCCATGATGCGTCTGCTCATGAGTCTGCCGGCCAAAACCACTTCTTTTCCTTGTAGTGTATCGTAGTGTTCTACAATTTCGGTAGCGTGATGGGTAATCTGAAAAGCGGCTGCCGGATAGGGTTCTATGCCCATTTTTCTGAGCTCAATCAGACTTTCTCTGCGGATGTTTTCTTGTTCGCTGCGTTGCATAGGTTTCGTTACTTTTTTAAAGTTGCAAAGATAAGGATGAAATTTGAACCCCGATAAGTTGCAGGTCTATAAATGCAACTATTTAAAAACCAAACGCACATATTTTTCGATCAATTGGTTGATTTCTACAGAAATTTTAAATAGATACGCCACACCCACATACAGCAAAGTAGTGAGGGTCGATTTTAAAAAGATATTTACGGTTGGGTGAAACGGGAAGTCCCAATAATAGAGTAAGCCAAACAAAAACAACGAAAACAGGAATAATTTGACGGTATTTTGGGTAAATGGAAATAATTTAATCTTTCGGACGACAAAATACAGCTTTAAAATGCTATAGGCCAACATGCTCAAAAGCGTGGCGATGGCCGCGCCTTCTATACCCAAAGCAGGAATCAGCCAAATGTTGAGACCGATGGTTGTTAAAATCAGAAATATGCTGATGGCCAACACAATGCGGTAGTAATTTGAATTGAAGATAATCGCGTTGTTGTTGCCGAGCACCAACTCGAAATATTTAGAAAAACCAATCAGAAAAACAATAGGAATGCCACCGCTGTACTGTGCCGGAATCAGTTCGTATATCTGATGCAGGTTTACGAGTATCCCCAAAAAAATGAATCCACCAACAAATTGCAGGTTGATAGAAGTTTGTTTGTAAAGTTTGTTTAATTCCAGAAAGTTTTGTTGCGCCATCAGTTTGGCGGTAAGCGGGTAAGTGATTTGATGCATGGCCCTACCCGGTACGGCAATCACGGCTGCAATAAAAACGGCTACAGAGTAGTAAGCAACATTCTCGATCTGTACAAATTGTGAAATCATAAAGCGATCTATATCAACCAGAAGTGCTGCAATACTACCCGAAATTAAGATAAAAAATGAGTAGGTGAGGATAGATATCAGCTTATCGGGCAAGTACAATTTAAAGCTGGGTTTCTTAATCCAAAATGCGGTCAGCATCATAACGCTCGTATTCAACCCATAAATCAAAACCAGTGAAAAGACAAAAAAAACAGCCGTGATGATTTCATAATAAACCATGAGCAAGCTTACGCTCACCAAAAAGCGCAAAAAAACTTCTTTTAGAAAACTTCCGAAAACAGATTGAAAATGGACCTTTACCCAAGCGTAATAAATTTCGAAATAGCTCATTAAAATACCCAAAACGGGCAAAAGCCAAATGAAATCGAGCAACATTGGATTTTCTCGACTGAGCCAAAGGGCAATTTCCGTGTATTTTAGATAAAAGATTAAGCCAAGCGGCAGAAAAAAAAGCAGCGGCAAAAAAAGCATGGCTGTGAGGAAGCCCGATTGTTTTTTGGCCGTTTCACCATGCGGATAAAATTTGACGATGGTGTTGTGCGCGCCCAATGCCATCAAAGGCATCAAAATGCCGGATGACGACAAAACAAATGCGGTGATACCGTAGTAGGTTTCGCCCAAAATTAAAGTGTACAGAAAAAGGGCATTGACAGCACCTATCCCAAAACCAAAATAGGTAGTGAGGGTGTTTCTTATCGATTGTTTGATGACAATACCCATCTATTTTTTTATCAAAGCAGCCAAAGAAGCCGTTAGATTTTCTCGACTATAAACATCTATGTTTTTTGAATCGACCTGTAGTTTTCCTTCATTGAATTTTTGAAAACTGTCAACTATATATTTCTTTAAGGCGGTTTTTTCGCGGTGTTCAAAACACATGCCCGATTGCGTTTTTTCAAGCATATCCGACACTTCCCACGCAGCAGGACCAATGGCTAAAATAGGTCTTTTTGCCTGAAAATATTCAAAAATTTTACCGGGAATAATTTGCCGCGTTTCTTCCGAATCAATTTCTATCAACAACAACATTTGAGCACCGGCTTGTGTTTTTTTCGCTTCCAAATGGGGCAAATAACCGAGTTGTAAAACATGAGCAGACAACCCGTGTTCCTCGAGTGCATACAAAACTTCCCGGCTGACCACACCCGCCAAATCGATGCGTAATTTGTTTTTAAAATCGGTATCTTCTTCAATCAATTCAGCCAAAACTTCCCATAGATGCGTCGGATTTCGGGCAGAAAGCAATGAGCCCGTGTGCACAATGTTAAACACTTTATCCGATGGTTTTCCTATTGAGATTTCTGTCTTGTCAAACCCATTTGTAATCAACACGACAGGATTGTCGGTTCGCTTTTGATACAAATTTTGCAACGCCTTACTTGTAACCAAAATGCTGTCGGCTTGGTCTAAAACGGATTGCTCCATCTTCAAATGTTTTTGTTTGGCAAAAGGCAGTAGTCTTAGTTTTTTGTGATAGCCAATGTCTGTCCACGGATCTCTAAAATCGGCTATCCAACGGATGCCCAAAGTGCGTTTTAAAGACTGTCCAATTAGGTGTAAACTGTGTGGCGGACCGCTTGTGATGATGACATCAACAGGATGCGCTTCAAGTTTTTTACTCAAAAATGCAACGGAAGGCTTTACCCATGATATTCTGGCGTCCGGAATAAAAAAATTACCCCTTACAAAAAGCAACAGCGTTTCTAAAAGTGATGGATTTTTATGTGAGATCATACCCGAACTGATTTTTTGAGTTTGTTTTTTGGCGATGAGACCGGCCCAAGTGTAAGGTTCGGAGATGGGAAAACGAATGAGCTGTAAAGCCTCTGAAACTTCCTGCTGTAATTCCACATCTACAATAGGGTAATGTGGATTATCGGGCACAAAAACAATGGGCTCGATGCCGAATTGGGGCAGGTATTTTACGAATTTCAACCAACGCTGCACGCCGGGTCCGCCCGCCGGTGGCCAATAATAGCAAATGATCAGAACTTTGGTCATACAGATTCGGTTGTTGCAAATGTAAAATTTATTTAACGAGTCTTTACTGGCAAATTTAAGATTTCATAGTCTATTTCTTTACAATGTTTCTGAATGTGAAAAGAAACCCTGTCAAAAGTTAAAGAAAAACTAAAAACTTCGCTTCGCTGTTATTTTTTCTAAATTTGGAAATCGCAACCAAAAATCTATTCCATGTTACGTCAGTTTACGTATGTGTGCTTTCTTTCACTGATAATTTTTCAATTTTCATTTGCTCAAAAACCATCAAAGCCCAATGCGTCAGATATTTACGAAGCCATTAAAAAGCTCAATTTCGTAGGTTCGGCGATGTTTGTGGCTGCCCATCCTGATGATGAAAATACACGACTTATTTCCTATTTGGCCAACAGCCTCAAAGCCCAAACGACTTATCTTTCTATCACACGTGGCGACGGTGGCCAAAACCTGATTGGGCCCGAATTGGGACCTTTCTTGGGCGCCATTCGCACCCAAGAATTGCTGGCAGCCCGACGCACAGACGGTGGCCAACAAATGTTTACACGCGCTGTTGATTTTGGTTATTCTAAACATCCGGACGAGACGTTCGCCATTTGGGACAAGCAAAAAATATTAGCAGATGTGGTTTTTGCCATTCGCAAACTTCGGCCCGATGTCATCATCAATAGGTTTGACCATCGGTCGCCCGGAACTACCCACGGACACCACACCGGCTCGGCTATGCTCAGTTACGAAGCTTTTAGTTTGGCCGGCAATCCTGATGCATTTCCGGAACAATTAGACCAAGTAGAGGTGTGGAAACCTCGAAGGATGTTCTTCAACACTTCCTGGTGGTTTTACGGCAGTCAAGAAAAATTTGAACAGGCCGATAAATCGGGCATCACCCAAGTAGAAGTTGGCAATTTTTATCCAAGTTTAGGGCTTTCAAACGGCGAAATAGCCTCTTTGAGCAGAAGCCAGCACAAGAGTCAAGGATTTGGCTCTACGGGGTCAAGGGGCGCCGAAACCGAATATTTAGAATTTATTAAAGGGCAGGCACCACGTCCCAAGTACAAAAACGACCTGTTTGATGGCATAGACACAGGTTGGGGAAGACTTGCCAATGGCGAGGCTGTAAAAGAAGTGTTAGAATTAATTTTGATGCGCTTCGACCACCGCCAACCCGAGGCCAGCATTCCACTTTTATTGGATGCGCAAGTATTAATCAGCAAATTAAAAGATGACCACTGGCGCAGAATCAAATTGACGGAAATCAACGAAATTATAGCGGCTTGCTCGGGCTTGTTTTTAGAAGCGATTGCACAGCGAGCATCGGCAGTGCCGGGTGAATCTATAAGCATCAATGTGGAGGCCATCAACCGTAGCGATTTCCCGGTCACCTTAAGTGGTTATAAAGTTTCATTGGCACAAAATAGCGAACTTCAAAATTTGCAACTCAATAACAATGTGTCTCACAAACTCGAAGCCACATTGACCATTCCAGAAAACACACCCTACAGCAGTCCTTATTGGCTACAAAATGATAATGCATTGGGAATTTATACGGTTGAACAGCCTGAATGGATTGGTTTGCCGGAATCTCCCGCTGCGGCAACGGTCGATTTTTTACTTTCATTTGGTGGCAAATCGACTGTTTTGTTGCGCAGAGATGTGGTCTTTAAATCGAACTCGCGTGTAGATGGCGAGGTGTACGAGCCATTTGTGGTTTTACCGCCGGCTACCGTTGGGATTGATGAAAAAGTATGGATGTTTACCGAAAATACCGCACAAAAAATACCTGTAAAAGTAGTTTCCAACCAACAAAATATTTCCGGCACGGTTCATTTGGATGCACCTGTGGGGTGGCAAATCAGTCCGGAAAGTTTTCCCTTCCAAGCAAAGGGTTTGGCAGAGACTTTTGAATTTACTGTAACACCGCCTTCCGGCGAATCTTCCGGGACTTTTCGCCCGTATGTATTGATAGGTGAAAAGCGCTACGCACTTGAAAAATTTGTCATCGACTATCAGCATATTCCCAAGCAAACCATACTGATGCCGGCCGTTGCCCAAGTCAGTAAAACCAATTTAAAGAAAGCCGGACTTCGCATTGCGTATCTGCACGGAGCCGGCGATGACATTCCGCAAAGCTTGCGGCAAGTTGGCTATGAAGTCGTAGAGCTTAAGCCGGAGGAAATCATTTTGGAAAACCTGAGTCAGTTTGACGCTTTGGTCATAGGTATTCGTGCCTATAATGTACATGATCAGTTTGAAGCAAAACAAAAGGAAATACTTGCATATGTGTCGCAAGGTGGTACGGTGGTCACCCAGTACAACACCACAGGCGACCTAAAGTTGAAAGACTTTGCACCTTACCCATTGAAAATTTCTCGTGAACGGGTAACAGACGAGCAAGCTACAGCCATCTTTTTGGCGCCCAATCATCCGGCACTCAATTATCCTAACAAAATCAGTGCTTCCGATTTTGACGGTTGGGTGCAAGAGCGCGGTTTGTATTTCCCGGACCAGTGGGATGCCGCTTACACGCCCATCCTTGGCTTGAAAGATCCGCAAGAAGCGGTTGAATTGCAAGGGGGACTCCTGGTAGCTAGCTATGGTAAAGGTTATTATGTCTATACAGGCCTAAGTTTTTTTAGGGAATTACCTGCCGGCGTACCGGGTGCTTTTAAATTGTTTGCAAATCTCTTAGCTTTGAGCCAAAATGGACAACCCTAGAAACGAACCTTCTTGGCGCAAATGGTATGTGATGATTCTAATCGCAAATCTGCTGTATTTTTTGGTTTTTATTTACCTGATGAATTTATACGCCTGATATGCAGCTACTCGATTGGACAATATTGATAGGAACGCTCTCTTTTATAGTCTTTTACGGTTATTATAAATCCAAAGGCAGCAAGAACGTAAAAGATTATTTGCTGGCCAATAATGAATCTAAATGGTGGACTGTGGGTTTGTCTGTAATGGCTACACAGGCTAGCGCGATTACCTTTTTATCTACGCCCGGACAAGCATTTCACGACGGAATGGGTTTTGTGCAATTTTATTTTGGGATGCCTTTGGCGATGGTCGTGATTTGTGTCACGTTTATTCCTATTTTTCATAAATTAAAGGTTTATACGGCCTACGAATTTTTAGAAAACCGATTTGATTTAAAGACGCGTTCACTTGCCGCTATTTTGTTTTTGATACAAAGAGGTTTGGCAGCCGGTATAACCATTTATGCACCTGCCATTATTCTTTCGTCTATCTTGGGCTGGAACCTAAAAGTGTTGAATATCCTTATCGGAACCATGGTTATTATTTACACCGTTTCGGGTGGCACCAAAGCCGTGAGCGTCACACAAAAACAACAAATGTTTGTCATTATGATGGGGATGTTTGCCGCTTTTTATTTTATTGTCAGTCAACTTCCCGAAGAAGTCAGTTTTGCAAACGCATTGCAGCTAGCCGGAGCAAGCGACAAAATGAAAATCATAGACTTTTCGTTTGATTTAGACAACAGATATACCATTTGGTCGGGTACTTTGGGTGCTTTCTTTTTGTTTCTTTCGTACTTTGGTACAGACCAGTCTCAGGTGCAGCGATATTTGTCGGCAAAATCTGTCAGGGAAAGTCGTATGGGCTTGCTTTTTAATGCAGCCATCAAAATACCCATGCAGTTTTTTATTCTGTTGGTGGGCGTGATGGTTTTTATCTTTTTTCAGTTTCAATCGGCACCTTTAAATTTTAGTCCTGCTGCCAATGAGGTGGTCAAAAGTTCTGAATACGCGCAGCAATATACAGATTTGGAATTGGTATATGCAGGCATGCAGCGCAGGAAAATGGAACTCAATATGGATTATCTGCAAGCGATTGAGAACAATACGGATGACCGCAAAGCCTTGCAAAATACAATGGAGCAGATTACTACTAAAGAAAAACAGATTAGGGAAGAAGCCAAAGAGTTAATATCGGCCGCAAACAAATCAACAGAAACCAATGACAAGGATTATGTTTTTATTTATTACATACTCAATTACCTCCCAAGTGGATTGATTGGTCTGCTTTTGGCCGTTATTTTTTCGGCAGCAATGTCTTCTACCGCATCCGAGTTAAATGCGTTGGCATCAACCACAGTGATGGATATTTACAAGAGAAATTTAAAAACAGAAAAGAGCGAAACCCATTATTTGAACGCCTCCAAATGGTTTACGGTGATGTGGGGATTGATTGCCATTCTCTTTGCCAGTTTTGGTACTTTGTTTGAAAACCTCATCCAATTCGTCAATATAGTAGGCTCTATCTTTTACGGCACCATACTCGGTATCTTTTTAGTGGCTTTCTATGTGAAATCCATCAGGGGTGCATCTGTTTTTTGGGCAGCTTTGTTGTCTGAAATACTTGTGATAGCCGTATTTTTTCAAGACATCCTCAGCTATCTTTGGCTGAATGTTTTGGGCGTTTTTCTGACCGTTCTCATGGCATTTATATTGCAACAATTGAACAACTTCAGACACAGACCACTCACGGCTTAATCAGTTAAAGAATAGTTTTTCTCATGTAAAAACGTTGTTTGATGTCCTTTCTCTTCAATTTAACAATTTCATAACGTATATTTGTATAATTTAGGATTGATAAATGGTCCACAATAAGACTTTATTATTCTTCTGCTCAGGCAAAAGTTTTTGTATTTGCATGATTTTTTTTCTCATGCAAACCTTCCCTTTTTTTGCGCAAAACAAGCTTGAAAAACAAAATGGAATTATTGACCTCACCGGGCTCGATTTCAACAAAACCGAAGATGTAAGTTTGGAAGGCCAATGGGAGTTTTATTGGAACGAACTCATACATCCACAAGATTTTATTCTCAAGCAAACGCCACATTACGAGGCGTTTCCAAAACTTTTTAATGACATAAACGGGAATAGTTACGGCTACGCCACTTATCGTGTGATTTTGCAATTGCCGAAAAGCCATCCCGAATTGGCCTTGTATATTCCAGATTTTTACAGCTCCTATAAGTTGTTTGCCAACGGCAAAGTGATTTCGCAAAACGGAATGGTTGCAAAATCAAGAACCCTTTATCAGCCTAAATTTAAACCCACTACAGTACGTCTTCCTGCCGATACACCACAGGTTGAATTGGTGCTGCAAATTGCCAATTTTCACCATTACAGAGGCGGTGCAGCAAAGCCTATCTATTTAGGGTCTGAAAATTTTATAACTAACCACCTAGCAAGCTCAAACGGGCTGATTTATTTGCTGGCAGGTATGGCCTTTGTTTGCGGCCTTTTTTTCATCAGCCTGTTTACCTTTAACAAGACAGACAGGGCTTCGTTTTATTTTGGACTTTTTTGCCTGTCTTCATCGCTGTATATTATGCTACGCGGCGAATATCTTTTGCTCAATTTTTTCCCCAATTTACCTTGGCAATTGGTCACAAGACTCGAACATCTGAGCTTTTTCATAGGTGCTTTTCTGTTTATTCGCTTCGTGAAACACCTTTTTCCGAATAATGTTCACCCCCGAATCGTGTACGTCATTTCCGGCATCTCTCTTTTTTACACAGCACTGGCTTTGCTTTTGCCAATCTATATTTATACGGCTTTGACGCCTGTGTTTTTAGGAGTGATGATTTTAAATGTTTTGTATGTAAAATATGTTTTTTTGACTGCCATTTTAGAGAAGCGATTGGGAGCTGTTTTTGCGTTTGTTAGCGTAGCCCTTTTATCTGTCTCTATTTTATACATCATTTTTTATCATTTCGATTGGATAAGGCCCATTCCGTATGTTTATTTCACAGGACTTTTCGGTTCATTTATTACCATGACACTCTTGATTTCTTATCGTTTTGCAGACACCATGACCAAGGCCAGAATCAAAGCAGAGACTGCCGTTGAAGCCAAAAGTCAGTTTTTGTCTAACATGAGCCATGAGATTAGAACCCCTTTAAATTCTGTAATTGCCCTAGCAGATTTGTTGCAGAATACAGATTCGGAAGAGGACAAAAAAGAATTTTTAGTGTCCATTAAAAAAAGCGGCGAAACCCTGTTGTCTATTATTAATGATATTTTAGACTACTCAAAAATAGAGGCCAACGAATTGATTATTAGACAAAACAAGCTCAACATCAGGGACTTTCTCAGGGATGTGTATGCCATCAATAAACCCATTTGCAATGACAAATCGATCACTTTAAAACTTTTTATTGATGAAGAAGTACCGCATTGTGTGGTGACCGATGCAACACGTTTGCAACAAATACTCAACAACCTGATTGGCAACGCCATCAAATTTACCAAAGCGGGTAGTATAGAGATTAAAGTGGAGCGCATACATAATGAAGCCATCCCGGGTAATTTAAAATTTAGCGTCATAGACACCGGTTCGGGCATCCAAGAGGATAAACTCCCATTGTTGTTTGAAAGATTTTCTCAAATAGAAGACCGCGAGTCTAAGAAACTTACAGGAACCGGGCTAGGTTTGGCCATTTCAAAACTTCTCTCCATAGCTTTGGGCGGTACCATCGATGTGTCTTCTGTTTGGGGAGAAGGATCTGTTTTTTGGTTTACCATCGCAGCACCCGAAGCTTGCAACAAAGAGTTTGAAGCTGAAAATGAGATGCTTGCAGCGATTCAACTGTCTAATCATATTTCTTTTTCATCTTTAAAAGTTCTTTTGGTAGAAGACAATAGCATGAATCGGCTTGTGGCCATCAAAGTGTTAGAAACCTTGGGCATATCAGATATTGAGATAGCCCATGACGGCCTTGAAGCTATTGATAAATGCGAAAAGCATTTTTACGATTTGATTTTTATGGATATGGAAATGCCCAATATGGGCGGCGTAGAGGCGACAAAATACATTAGGCAATTGGTCAACCACGGCTATATCTCTAAAATTGTTGCCATGACAGCCAACGTAACCGAAGATGACAAAGAAAACTGTTTGAATGCGGGCATGAACGACATCATTTTTAAACCCATTTCTAAAGAACGCATTGCTGCTGTGCTCAACAAACTCTTTTCACACAAGCAAGATGAAAGAATCATCAGACAAAATTAATTGGGGCATTCTCGGACCGGGCAAAATAGCCACACTCTTTGCCGAAGATCTTCAAAAAGTACACGGTGCCCGACTCTATGCATGCGCTTCTACACAAATAGAAAGAGCTACTCAATTCGGCCAAACTTTTAATATCCCTTTCATGTATGGCAGTTATGCAGAAATGCTCAACAACCCCGATTTAGATGTGGTGTACATTGCTACGCCACACGTTTTCCACTACCAAAATACCCTGCAATGCCTCAGAGCCGGAAAAGCAGTATTTTGCGAAAAGCCTTTTGCCATCAATACCGCTCAGGTAAAAGAAATGATTGAATTGGCCACGGAGAAGAATCTTTTTCTGATGGAAGCCATGTGGACGCGTTTTTTGCCGCATTTTCAGTTTGTTTTGGAGACGATTCGCGATCAAAAATTGGGTGCTTTGCGCGTTATGGAAGCAGACTTCGGTATCGATGTGCCCTTCGATGCTGCTTCGCGTATCTATAACAACATATTGGGCGGTGGTAGCCTTCTAGATTTAGGTATTTATCCGGTTTTTGCCGCTTTGATGTTTATGGGAAAACCCGATGACATAAAGGCAAAAGCAACTTTGTCAAATACAAATGTAGATTTGGATTGTCAAATCACTTTTGATTACAGCGACGGTAGACAAGCCAAACTTTTCTCAGCCATCAACCTAGATACACCAACCACGGCCACGCTACATTTTGAACGTGGAAAAATCTTGATGAACAGCCGTTTTCACCAACCTACCACAGTCACTGTAACGGACAAACACAGCTCAAAAACCCATGATTTCGGCTACACCACACATGGCTACTCCTACGAAGCACAACACGTGACAAACCGCTTGCTAAACCGTCAAAAAACGAGTGAACTCATGACACATAAACTGAGTGTACAGTTGATTTCTACGCTCGATGCCATCAGAAGTAAAATAGGACTCATTTACCCCCCGGACTAAGCAAATCTATAGAATAAAAGACTGAAAAACTAAATGCTAGCACTTCTTTGGCGTAAAAGTTGATGAGACTAAAGAACAATTTTTTTAACTCAAAATGATTCAAAAGTACCTATTTCTATTTCTCTTGTTCTTTTATATTTCAAACCAAGCACAGACGCTCACTGTTTTGGATGCAACTACCCAAAAACCGATTGAGTTTGCCAGTGTTTACACACAGTCATCCAATATTTTCTTAACCACGAATGCCAAAGGGCAAGTCAAATTGGGAAAACTCAAAAATGCCTCGGAAATTACCGTATCCATTATTGGTTACAACACCCAGAAAATCAACAACAACGCTCTTAAAGAGAGTCATTATATCGTTTTACTTACCACAAGCGCATCGCCTCTGAACGAAGTGGTCGTTTCTGCTTCTAAATGGTCTCAAAACTCGGGCAAAGTCCCTGTTAAAATAGAAACCATAGACCATGCTTTCACCCTTTTTTCCAACCCACAAACCAGCGCAGATTTGTTAAGCGCTTCCGGAAGTATATTTGTACAAAAAAGCCAACTCGGTGGTGGTAGCCCAATGATTAGGGGTTTTGCTACCAATAGGGTTTTGATGACCGTAGATGGCGTGCGTATGAACACAGCCATATTCAGAGGTGGAAACCTGCAAAATGTCATTTCGTTGGACCCGTTGGCTGTCGGCAAAACTGAAATTATCTTTGGGCCTGCATCGGTGATTTACGGCAGTGACGCCATTGGTGGTGTTATGAATTTCCAAACGCTGAAACCTGTGTTTTCAGGTACTGATAAAACGCTAATCAGTACTTCTGGACTTACCCGATATTCCACTGCAAATGAAGAGCAAACGGCGCACGCAGACGTAATGATCGGACTCAAGAAATGGGCTTTTATAAGCAGTTTTACCTATTCGGATTTTGGCAATTTAAGAACGGGGACACACGGGCCCACGCGTTTTTTGCGAGATCGATTTGTGAAGCGCATCAATGGAGAAGACGTCCAACTGGAAAATGATAGCCCCAGAGAGCAAGTTTCATCAGGCTTTAGCCAAACACACTTGATGCAGAAAATCAGTTTTAAACCTTCCGAAAGCTGGCAGTTTGATGCAAACGTCTATTTTTCATCTTCTTCTAAATACAATAGGTTCGACCGTTTGTTGCGCCCGCGCGGCGACAACTTAAGGTCTGCTGAATGGTTTTACGGACCACAACAATGGTTGTTGGGTTCTTTGGCTGTTTCTCATTCAGAAAAATCCTTTTGGTACGATGAAATGAAACTGATAGTGGCTGGCCAGCGATTGGAAGAAAGTAGGCACGACCGCGATTTGAATGCTGTCATTCGAGACAATACCATCGAAAATGTAGATGCTTATTCCTTCAATGCAGATTTCTCTAAAAAACTCGACTCGACTAAAAATCTCTATTATGGAAGCGAGTATGTGTTAAATAATGTTTTCAGTACGGCCTTTTCAGAAAACATTGATACAGGGGCACGCGAAAAAATTCAAACCCGATATCCCGATGGATCAGATTGGCAATCACTAGCTGCGTATGCCAATTTTTCATGGGAAGTATCGCCCAAGCTTACACTGCAATCCGGCGTTCGATACAACTTCGTGTCTATCTCCGCTACGCTCGATGATACCTTTATTCCATTTCCTTTCAAAAAAGTTCAATTGGATCACGGTGCGCTTACCGGCAGTTTGGGGCTCACCTGGAGGCCGGCACCTTCGTGGATTGTCAAGCTAAACGAATCTACCGGATTTCGGTCTCCAAACATAGATGATATCGGCAAGATTTTCGACTCGGAACCCGGCGCACTTGTAGTGCCCAATCCCGACTTAGATCCGGAATACGCATGGAATACAGACATAGGTGTGGTAAAAAGTTTTGGCAATTGGTTAAAGCTCGATTTCACAGCTTTTTATACGCATTTGGAAGATGCATTGATTCGTGATAACTTCACTATAAACGGTTCTGAAACCATTTTTTTTGACGGCGAAGAAAGCCAAGTCTTAGCCATACAAAACGCAGCACAGGCTTATGTATATGGATTTCAATACGGTGCCGAAGTCAACTTTACGCCTCAATGGCAATTGAGCACTAAGGGAAATTACCAATGGGGAAATGAAAAACCGGAAAACGGCCGTGCGGTACCGCTGCGCCATGCTGCGCCATTTTTTACAGATGCGCACCTGCGCTTTAAAAGCAAAAGATTGAATGCTGATTTGTTTGTAAACTACAACGCAGAAGTGTCTTTTAACAGGCTTCCACCCTCAGAAAGAAGTGAAACGCACCTGCACGATTTGGACAAGAATGGAAACCCCTTTACGCCGAGTTGGTACACGCTCAATTTACGAACCCAATTCCCTGTTAATGAGCAGTTTATTTTATCGGGAACCATAGAAAACATGACCGATCAACGCTACAGACCCTTTTCATCGGGCATTTCCGCACCCGGAATCAATTTCATTTTTGCTGTAAAAGTGACCATTTGATGGGTGTTTTGTAAGAGGTGCTTATTACGTTTTTCTTAATGATATCTGAAATCTTATTATTTTTAAATGACAACCAATCAATCGCGAAACATTGGTAGCATGACCAAATTGAGTTATTCCATTTCCGATGTAAAATAAAACCGTATAGATGGATATTTGTCTTGCGTCATTTGTAGTGTAAAAGCCGAATCGGCTAAAAACACCAGTTGGCCGCGTTTATCTTTGGCCAAAAATTTATTTTTTACCCTAAGAAAGTCAAGAAATTCGTCACTTTTAGGATTGTCCGTTGCCACCCAGCAAGCCTTATGGATAGATAGTGGTTCGTAGCTGCATTTGGCGCCGTATTCGTGTTCCAATCGGTATTGGATTACCTCAAATTGAAGTGCGCCAACCGTACCAATGACTTTTCTGTTGTTCATTTCAAGCGTGAAAAGCTGTGCCACGCCTTCGTCCATCAATTGGTCCACACCTTTGTCTAATTGTTTGGTTTTCATTGGGTCGGCATTGTTAATGTAGCGAAAGTGTAGCGGAGAAAAATTTGGGATTCCCTTAAAGTGGAGCAGTTCGCCACCGGTAAGGGTGTCGCCAATTTTAAAATTTCCTGTGTCGTGCAAACCGACAATATCACCCGGGTAAGAAACATCTACAATTTCTTTTTTTTCGGCAAAAAAAGCATTCGGGCTGGAAAATTTAAGTTTTTTGTTATGCCTGACGTGCAAGTATGCCACATTGCGTTCAAAAGTTCCGGATACGACTTTGATAAAAGCCAAGCGGTCGCGGTGTTTTGGATCCATGTTGGCGTGTATTTTAAACACAAAACCCGAAAAGTCAGTTTCATCCGGATTTACGAGGCGTTCTTCTGCTTTTTTCGCCCTAGGAGCAGGTGCTATTTGGATGAAACAATCGAGCAGTTCGCGAACGCCAAAATTGTTGAGTGCCGAACCGAAGAAGACCGGTTGTAAGTTACCGCTCAAGTATGCGTTTCTATCAAATGTTGGATAGACTTCATAAACCAATTCCAGATTATTTCTCAGGTCTGTGGCAGATTTTTGACCTATCATTTTTTCGAGTTCCGGACTCTCCAAATCTTCAAAAGAAATAACATCTTCTATATTTTTCCGACCGTCTTCGCTAAAGAGATTGATGTTTTTCTCCCAAATGTTGTAAATGCCTTTAAAATCATAACCCATACCAATCGGGAAACTCAGCGGCGTAACACGTAATCCTAGTTTTTGTTCCACTTCGTCCAGCAAGTCAAAGGCATCTTTTCCTTCACGGTCGAGTTTATTGATAAACACGATCATGGGAATGCTACGCATGCGGCAAACTTCTACCAATTTTTCGGTTTGCTCTTCCACACCTTTGGCCACGTCAATCACAACAATCACACTATCCACGGCGGTAAGCGTACGGAAAGTGTCTTCTGCAAAATCCTTGTGCCCGGGCGTGTCGAGGATATTGATTTTTTTGTCTTTATAAAGGAAGGCCAAAACCGAGGTAGAAACCGAGATGCCGCGTTGTTTCTCAATTTCCATAAAGTCGCTGGTTGCGGCTTTTTTTATTTTGTTGCTTTTTACAGCTCCGGCTTCTTGTATGGCACCGCCAAAAAGCAGCAGTTTTTCTGTCAAAGTTGTCTTCCCGGCATCGGGGTGAGAGATAATGCCAAAAGTTCTGCGGCGTGCAATTTCTTCTTTGAAACTCATGTAAACAAAAAATTTAGCTGCAAAAGTACTAAAGGAAAGTCAAAAGGGCTATGGTGTGTCTCTTTTATTGGAAAATTCGTTTTACGATAGCGCACTAAATTTTATGATTATTTCGCAAGTTTTGTTAAAAATTTATGCTGACAAAATACAACACTTGTCACTTTATCGATTATTTCAGCCTTTTTAACGATTTGAATACACAATTTTACACATCATGGGTATATTTGAAATCAATATAAACTGATGCCCACAAATTTATGATTAAAAGCTACGCCTTTAAAATTCGCACATTTTTTTACTTAACATTGATTTTTAAATGCTTATCATTTAGTTAATTGATTGGCTTTGAGGCCGTATGCTTTTTGTTTTATATTATAATTGCAATCAACCATGCATTCATTTATTATGAAAAAAAATACTTTACTGAAACGTGTTTTGAATAATTTTCTTTTGTTATCTGCATTCTTATTTGCCTATCAAGTTTCCGCACAATCGTTTGTACTGGATTTACAGTCAAACCCCCTAAATTTCACCAACGCAAACCGGACATTGATAACCAATGCTGGCACAACTGCCAGTGGCATCCCGGGAACCGCTGCGGGATCTGTTCACAGGTACGATAACCTGATTTTTAAAGACGGTATCAATCTGTCCGCCTTTCTCACTATTTTACAGGTCAGTAATGCAAACATCACTTTGTTTGATGACGATGCCACAACATCCTCCAGATTCCAGCCAAGAATAGGTTCTGCGAATGCAGCCGGGGGTTTTGTTTTATATCGGTTGGATTATTTCGATTCGGCTACAAACCTGCCTGTGTTTATCTTTGATTATTTCATCACAGCAGTTGATATAGATGGAAATGGTGCCAATAGGGAATTTGCCGAATTTGGCGGATTTACTTCCTACACAGTTAGCAATTTAACTCAGTTAACCGTCACATCCAGTCCTGTAACTGGCAGGACACGTTTTTTAGGCATTCCCAACTCCTTAGCGGGTGTCACCTTCGACAATACAGCATCTGTGATTGCAAACTATACAGAGCCTAGCAATACCATTACCTTTGTATTGGGTCAGACTGGTGCAAACACAGAACGTCAATACTCTGTGCAGCTCGGCGCATCCGGCGGTCTTTTTACAAATCCAATAACCAATCCCAATCCATTTCCGATTGCAAATGATGATTTTGGTACTTCCCTTGGTTCGACTACCGGGGGTGTTTCCGTTACAAATGTTTTAGACAACGATATATTTAATGCTGTACCTGTTGTTCCCTCTGATGTCACCTTAACGTTGGTAACCCCTGCTTCAGATCCGGGTGTTGTGTTAAACCTGTCAAATGGTGAAGTAACCGTTGCTCCTGGGACTCCACCCGGAATTTACACGCTTACTTATAGGATTTGTCTCGTGTCAACTCCTGCCAATTGTGATGATGCGGTCGTGACAGTAGAAGTTGTTGAAGACCCCGATTTAAGCATTTCTAAAACCATTGACAACCCATCACCCGTAATTGGAACAAACATATTCTTCACCTTGACGGCAACCAATAATGGATTGTTTGATGCTACGGGCGTTAACGTAACTGACAATCTGCCAGCCGGTTATACATTGGTGAATGCAACACCTTCAATTGGTAGTTTCGCAGCAGGGATTTGGACCATCGGAAATTTGACAAACGGACAATCAGCCACACT
Source organism: Bacteroidota bacterium (assembly GCA_018829465.1). Classification (GTDB taxonomy): domain Bacteria; phylum Bacteroidota; class Bacteroidia; order Flavobacteriales; family Flavobacteriaceae; genus UM-FILTER-40-17. The sequence goes on from JAHJTN010000007.1 coordinate 189,910, forward strand.
AACTATAGAAGCTACTGTCAATGCAACCGGTCCTTATGACAATACAGCCACGATTAGTGGTAATGAGCCAGATCCGGATTTGTCCAACAATTCAGACACAGCCACAGCAACTCCGACAGCAGGAATACCGAGCCTCGATCTTCAAAAGACAGCGAGTGTAGGCGGACCAGGAATCGTTGGCGATGTGGTGACCTATTTTTTTACAGTTGAAAATACAGGCGATGTCACCCTGACCAATGTAACGGTGGTTGACCCGCTTCCCGGATTGTCTGCCCTGACCCTGACGAGTGGCAGCACCACATTGTCACCCACAGAAACAGCGGTTTTCCAAGCGACCTATACCATTACGCAGGCCGATGTTGATAATGGAAGCATCAGCAACTCCGCCACGGCCAACAGCACAGAAGGCGCCACGGACGTATCGGATGACGACAACGGTCTCACGGACGGCGATGGCGA
>JAHJTN010000030.1 GCA_018829465.1 Bacteroidota bacterium
GAGAGCATGTCGCAGCGCAAGCTGTGCCACGTCGATAAGGTCGACGGGAAGATCGCGGTCAAGGAGGGCCCGATCGTGCACATCGCGTTGAACATGGTGCCGACCGACCCGTTCTGGCGCTCCGTGATGGAGCGACCTCGCAAGCTCACGGAGCTCGAAGGCTTCGACGACGAGAAGAAGGGTACCAACGACGCCGGCGATGCCTGCACCAACGACCAGGAGGTCGATCATGGTGACGAAGGGAAGTGACGGGAAGTTCGTGAAGGCTGGACTTGCACAGATCGATGGCTGCGCTCAGGCGAGGGAGTCGAAGGCGGCGCGGCTGGGTGTCGCAATCTTCCGCTTCGGGCTGGTGCCGCTGAAGCTGAAGGCCGTGCTGGACGAAGTGGCCGGCGCGAAAGCCGAAGTCGAGAAGAGTGCGTCGGGGTGTTCGGCGGAGCAGACGCTACAGGCGGCGCTTCACGACGGTTCGGGTCATGTCAGAGTGATCGCTCACAGTTTAGAGGTAGTCGTCGAGACGCTCCTCGACGTGCTCCTCGACAGGGAAGACGAGAAGGCTAAGGACGAAGAGGCGCGGCACTGCGAACACGTGGAGGTCCCGGCGGCGTTCACGTCCGCGTTGGAGTATGCGGTCAAGTCGGCGATGGATCTCATTCAGGCAGTCAACCGGATCCGTCACGGCGAAGGCGGTCCCGAGATCACGCCTATGGACGCCATGTCGTTCAACTCGGTGCGTTCGGTGCTCTACGACGCTCCCGACGCGCTTGACGTGGTGAACTGCGTCTGCGAAGAGGCGATCGACGAGCTGCGTGAGCTGCTCTTCTAGGAGGACGACGATGTCTAAAGTGATGAACTGGGAGCACAGTGGTGAGAAGCGTACCGTCGAGGTCGAGGTGCGCATCGAGAGCGTGCACCAGAACGAGTGCAGCAGGTCATGCGCGTACTTCCTGCCCGGGGAGTTCAACAAGTGCGAGGGCAACCCAGGCACCGTGAAGCGCGCCACGCCCGACCAGGAGTGCCGTCAGGTGCACCTCTACATCACGAAGGAGTAGCCCGTGTTTGACTGGATCGACGCTCGACTTTCCTAACAGTACAGGTACAATCACCCAGCTGCTTCTACCGTTGCTTCAGCTGAAGTTGGGGATTGTGCGCAGGGCTGAAAAATACTCCACGTTCCTCAGCGCGCTCATTCTGTGCGACATTGTAGTTACATTCCTTGCCATCAACTTCGGCGCCCTAGAAGCGAACCCAATCTGCCGGGCACTCATTGCCGTCAGCCCCTTTTTCTTCGTTACAGTGAAGCTGTGTTTGGCTCTTGGGGTCTACCTTTTGTTGCGAGGATCGTTCTTCTGGAGTATCGTGGGGCTGGGTGTGTACAGCGTACTGCTGCTCTGGAACCTGGGCGTCCTAGGCTACGTTGTGTGGTGGTGATTCATGGCCTTGACTGATGAAGATCTCCTGAAGATTGCAGAAGTTTTGGCACATGTCCCAAAGAAGCCCTTCTACTGGCGAGACCTGATCAGCCCATTCCTTACCATCCTCGTGATCATCACTGGGGCCGTCGTGTATGTCTCTGCAACGTCGGAGAAGGAGGCTCGAGAGGAGTCGGCTCCGATTCAAGAAAAGCTCGTTGACATACAGGTCGGCATCAAGGACGCCCTAGATGATCTGAAGGACTCCGTGAAGGAGCAACGGGCCGAGGCCAAGGAGTCCACAGAAAAGTTGGAGAAGAAGGTCGACGCTGTGTCCAGGGACGTGAAGGCGGCCACAGCTCGTCTAAGAGAGGTGGAGAAAGGGCAGGCCATTCTGAAGGTAGTTGTTGGGAGCCGCCTGACAAATACCGGTGAGGTCCCGTGATGAGGCCGTTCCAGGATCAAGGGGAATTCACACCATGAGCAACGCACTGATGTTCGTCTCCGGACTCGTGTCGGAGGACCAGGGAGAGACCATGAGCCTGGGCCGGGTGGCCTTCTGGACCACCTTCGGCTTCGCCGTCTACATGTGGGTGACTGGGCAGGATCTGCTCCCCAGCCACGCGAACATGCTCTGGATCACTCTGGTGTACAACTTTGGGAAGAAGGGCATGGACATCATGAAGATCCGGGCCAAGAATGGGAACTCCCCAGTGGTGTCCCCATGAGTCCCCTGACATGGTTCGACAAGCACTGGCATAAGCTCGTACTTGGAGTGGTGGTTCTCATCCTCATCCTGATGGGGGTGAACGTCCTCTTCAACCAGATGGACCACCAGAAGTATGTGGAGGCGTTCCAGCAGATGCAGGACCTGCACACCAAGAACCTGGAGGCAGTGCGGGCCTACTCCATGAAGGTGCAGGAGTCCAGTTACAACCTGCACGAGCAGGTGAACGATCTCATTGTCGACGCCCAGACAGCGTTCGGTAAGGACCTGCGGGCCCTGGACCAGTCTCTACAGGGGCAGCTGGCGCAGATCAACGCCAAGCACGACGCCACCCTTGAACTCCAACTCAAGGAAATTGGACATGAAACCGACTCTCTTGCTGGTGATCCTGACGCTCTGTATCGGGAGTTTGTGCGCGCCTTCGGTCTGGGCGCAGGAGGCACCTCTCCCTGACGTCTCCGCTTCCGCCGATCACATCGACGCCAAGGGCAGGCTGTGCTTCTACCCAAAGGACCTGGCCAAGGCCCTCTACGCCTTCGAGGAGTGCAAGCTGCGTCTGAAGTTGGAGTCAGAGCGCGGCGAGGCCGCCGAGGCCGCCATCGAAGACATGTGCCAGGTGAAGGTCAACGCCGCTCAGCAGTGGTGCAGTGGGCAGATCAAGCTGGTGCAGAGTGCCTACTCCGAACAGGTGAGGATGGTCACCGACCACTGTGGGAACCTCGTCGAGGAGATCTCGAAGAACTACGGGGAGCAGGTGAAGATGGCTGCGGAGATGGCTCCTCAGCACATCAAACCCAAGTTCTGGAGGACCCCGGAGTTCTGGGGTCCTGTAGCAGCTGTACTCGGGGTCACCGCTGGCGTGTTCATCGGGATTGGGGTGTCAAAGGTAAAGTAAAGTCCTGGGGGAGGGCCCAGGGTGCCGGCGAGCCCCACCGAGGTAGGGATCGCCGGCACCCTGTCCACTCACGTGATCACGTGGGCCATGATCTCCACTCCTTACGCGCAGCTCCCCCTCTCCCTGCCGGCGTGTGCAGGGAACGTACCCAAAAGGAGGCGCTCTACACGCCGGCAGGGAGAGGGGGAGCTACGGGTCTAGTGCTTGACCGCTGTGGCGGCCTCGGCCGTGATCATCGAGTCGACGGACATCTGAGCCTTCTTCCCGAGGATGTCCCAGATGTCAGGTGTGTTTATCACCTCCGCCGGAGTCATCAGGAAGATCCTGGACCCGGGTTTGGTGGCGTTGGAGATGAGCAGCAACAGATAGTATGCGAAGGTCCTGTTATCCTTGGGCACCGAGATGGTGACCTGGAAGGAGTTCCCCCCGATGTTCCCTGCCAGCTGCTCCTGGAGGAGCTCGTTGAGCAGGAGCGCTGTGGACTCGGCCACCGCTGTCCCCAGCTCCTCGCTGTCGGCCATGGCGGCGTTGACAGCGATGGACGCCTCCACTCCCTTGGGGGCCCATTCACCCAGAGGGTCGAGGAACTGTGTCTTCAGGGCTGGGGTGAGGGTGCTGACGTCGTTGTCCTCGGGCTTCTTGTTGGTCATCCTATGGCCTCCATGTCTGTGATGATCCCTTTGAGTGTATCCCTGATCTCAGCGGGGTCCAGTGTTCCAGTCTCCTCATACTCGTCAAGGAGGTCCTTGATGTTCGTCTGCCACCACCGGATGCGGTCCCGGGCAAACTGGGCAAGGCTCATGGCCTCGGACAGCATCTTCCCGGCAGCGAGCATGGCCCTTGCGTTGGACTCACCGTACTCGCCCGGTCCGAAGATTCCGATGACTTGGGGAGCCTCGTCATTGGCGTTGTCCACCAGCAGGGTGAGCGGGCTGTGCTGCTGCTCGATCTTCCTCATGCCCTCGAAGGTTGACTTGTAGTACCCTTCGTAGTCGTTCTCCGGGGTGTCAATGCAGGTGACTACGGCTGAGCTAGGTAAGACCTGGAGGTCAGGTATGAGGGACTCCAGAATCTGTATGTAGGCGGTGATCTGTCCGATCTTGGGTGCGGGCTTCTTCTTGCGTCCCATCACTCCACACCGAGGTAGTCCAGGACGTCGTCCCAGCGGTCGCTGGCGGCGCTGAGGCCCTCCTTGTGGACGCGCTCGAGATCCCCACGCTCGTCGTACAGGTCCGGGTCCATGAGGCCACGGACGTGTCCTTGGATGAGGTCCACGAGGACTCGGACGTTGAGGGCGTCCAGCTCCCAGGACGACTCCCCGAACTCGGCCATGTAGCCCTCGAAGCGGGAGTCGGTCATCTTGGCCGGGTTGGGCGGAGGGGAGTACTGCTCCACCTGATCCATGTTCAGGGCCACACGGTCGACACGGATCGACTTGTGGCCGTGGTAGTTCAGGAACAGGGAGATGCGGTCGGTGATGTCCCGGGTCATGTCGATGCCGGATGGATCATGGTCACCCAGGTGAACGACGACGGGGACCTGGTTGACCTCGAGGTGCTCCATCATGCGCTGTGCCGACTCCCAGAGGGCGGTCTGTGACGGGTACCCCTTGCAGGACATGTACGGGACGTCCAGCGGCTCACAGGCCCGCTCCAGGACGTTGAGCATGGCGTTCTTCTCCACCCAGACCTCGGGGCGGAACGGCTGTCCCACCCAGCGGTCCACACGGAACTGCCTTGCGCAGGTACGAAGGATGGACTCTGCGCTCTCCCAGTGGCCCAGGGTGTGGAGCTCCCTGTCACGGTCCTCGATGGCAGACCAGTCCACAAGGCCGGCGAGGCGAGCATCGGAGATGACGCTCCCCAGCCGCTTGTAGGTGCGGAGGTCGTTGGGGATGGTCGCTGCTGACACGAGTTGGTAAAAAAGTTGCCTGAGCGTGAGACGGAGATCGTCCGCCTGGTACTCCTCGATGACTCTGTTGGCTGCTGCGACGAGAGCCAAAGCGTCTGCTCCAAACCTCTTTGGGGTGTAGGCTATTTTGGGCATGTTATTTCTTCTTCCTCCCGGCCTTCTTCTTGGCCTTGTCCTTCTTCCTCTGGGCCCGGGCCTTGTCCAGCTTCGCCGGTGCGATGTTCGGCTTCACGGCGCCCACGATGGGAACATCACCCTCGGTGGGCCAGTAGGCGGTGGTAGTGTCTCCGACGCCCATGCGATGGATCTGGAGCACCTTCTTCACTGTACGAGGATCTCGTTGTCCAGCTCGTCCCATTGTGGGTCCTGTTCCTGTTCTTCAAACATTGATCATTACTGATCGTTGAGGCTTTTCCGCACACGGTTGACAGCCTTTCGGCTGCAACTCGTGCCTGTTGACGGTCAGTTCCGCCGGAGAACGTGCCAACAAAATGCGCCTCACTTCTTGATAAGGAGTAAA
>JAHJTN010000050.1 GCA_018829465.1 Bacteroidota bacterium
AAATAGCCCCTCGGCTTTACGAACCGCTCGATGTACGGAAGCCAAATTCTTTCAAGATAATCGGCCTTATACATTCTCTTAGATGTTCGCCTCGCGATGTTCCGTCCGTCTTTATATGCGCACCAGCCAGTGCCGACAACTATTGGATTCATTTTACCCTCTTGTATTTACCAGTATTTGCAATTTCTTGTCTATCTCATATAACTGCATCAAGACAAACGTATACGTAGGATCGCTGTCAACTTTTTCTTGAATCGTAATTACCGTTTCCGCTTTTACGACTGGAATAGTGAGCTTAATTTGTACAGGTTGAGTTTCGTTTAACATTAACCGATCCTCCATTTTATGGCCTGTTTGATATTTTCCAAATCACTTTCGTCTTTCTGCAATGCCGTAAAATCACCCTTTGGCATTTTAGGATACCACCGCTCTCCGCTGAATCCCCACGCTACGATTTCCGTTTCAACCGCAGCGGCTACGTGAACCATACCGGAATCACGCCCTACATAAAGTCTTGCATTCTGTATCAGCCACGCTATTTCAGGCAATGACAATTTATTTCTGCAATCGAATGCCCCAACAATCGGCATCCAGTCATCATTTCCCACAATCACCGGCGCATAGCCCAGACTGTTCGCAAAGTCTACAAGCCCCTGTGCTGTTTCACGTGGAACATTCCGATCCGGCTTCGGCCTTGTCGGATGTTTCTCGATATTGCGGAAATGGAATACGATATATTTTTCTGGTTGTCCCAGTATAACAGATTTCTGCGGCTCGAATCTAAGTTTCGGATATATTCCAACTTCAGCATATTTGCAAATATCATTCGTCGCAAAATATCGGATCATGCCTTGAAAACAAATCGGAATGTCATTCCGGCAAAATTCATTTATAAAGAACTTAGTCGCTTGATACTTCGTCGGAGCTTCTGCATGATTCTCTTCGTCGTTAAGGAATATTACGGTTTCGTCTGGATTGTCCTGTTTGTACATTCGCTCTAAAACTTCCATGATGATGTTATCGCCGAGCGAATTCCCAGCAGCCGAGAAAATCGTTGTCGTGCCTTTCAGATTTCTCGGATAGGTCTTGTCGAATATCACAGACAGACAAAGATCACAGACAAAACTACGCCTCTCAAATTTTGCATAATCTCTTGGAATGCAGACAACGTTCTGTCCGCATTTTGTACAGGTGAATTGGTCAAAGTTCAACATGTGTCATTCTATATCCTAAAATTTCGTCAATAAGAATAGGGCCATTTTCAACGAACCAATTTAAAATTTCTTCTGGATCGTCGGCTTCATCGGCGGTTATCATTGCTTTCATTTCTCTCAAATTTTCATCTGTAATTTTCATCTATTTCTCCTTTCTCAAAACGGAAATAGGTTAGCTATTTCTTCATCCGTATACCGTACGTCGTAAGGCGACGGCCTATCCCATCTGCGCTGAACCGGCTTGTCTGTAGAATAAAATGGGATGCGTAAGCAAAGGCACGAACTGTGTGTATCTGCGCACGGCGAGGGCCCTTCACCTAATTTCCAAACCTTTCCGCTTAACGCATCGCAGATCAAGCATGGATTCGAAGCCGTTGACCATTCCTCGTACTTCGCTCCAAGTTCCCTTGACTGAGCATCGAAGGCAGCGTTCAAGGCCAATGCAGATTCAGATCGCACGAACCGAAGCCACCACCAGGCCTGACCTTCGCCTGTCGTCTTGTGAAGCCAGCGAGCGACTTCGATGGGATTGCGGCCTTCCTTTGCCATTTTCTTTAGGCCCTTCTTGACGGCTTTCAAATTTTTGATCTGATTGTCTTTCGCTCTCTGAACGCCGTTCTTAACAACCGGCTTCAAATAGTCATTGTTTATCGAGGGATGAACGCTAAACGTTTCCGCCACGTCACGCAGTTCAGGCGAGGCCGTTCTCAAAAGTTGCTGCCGTGTCTTCTGTACTCCAACGGCGAAGGCGCTCAATATCTGAAAATGATAAATCGCCTTGCCTTCGGATGTGTTTACGAGATCGTCCGTCCATTCCTGGTATACGGCATTTATGTCGGAATCATATCCATCTCTATATCGCCATGCTTCGCTTTCGTTTTGCTTGACTATATAGTCCCACAAGACGGCCTTGCGCACTTCGTTTATGCTCGGCAAATTCAATATAGCCAATAGGTCTTTCTCGTATTCCGTTACCTTGTCAAGGCATTCCTTGAAAAATGCCCTTTCATGTTCCCGCATTTCTTTCCAGCGATGCGGTGTAGACATAAGTTGAAGCTCATGGAGCGTAGGCGTTTCCGCCTTGCATCCACAAAGTCCGCCTGTAGGGTTAGCCTCTTCGTCGGGGATGTTAAGCCCGTCGGTTATCGAAAGTACACGCCAGTCAACCATTTAATGCTTCGTTGCTGACATTTGCTGATTCATCACGAGTTGTAATGCTTGGTTTGGCATAAAACCTACATTGACATAACCATCATATAATGTTTTTTGCATGACCACCATATTCCCGATTGCGTCACGAATATTTTCATCAAGTTTGCATCCGTTTAAAATCTTGTTCAAGTTATCTCTCAAATCACCTTGATCCTCAAACCCCGGCATGACTCTTCTCCTTTATTTTGTCGGTGCTGAAAATGATTGTGGGCCTCCGTTATTTTTCGGCTTGCCATCATGTAAACGATCTTCATCAAACCAATGTGCTTTAGGATACTCATTCCCGCCCTTTCTCATCTTCGGTTGTATACAATATTGACGGCAGCCAGTCATATAGTCTGCGCGTGCCACAACAATTCCCTCGAAACCAGTGATCTGGTCTTTTACTTTTGCACCCATTCCAAATTTAAACACGGCTTTCTCCTTTTTGAGAATTAAAATGTTTAATTGTTCGTCTAATTCCCTCATTCCAGGCCTTTCTTGCTATGTCTTTTGTATTTTGACTTTCGGCTGCAAATTGGATATCTTCATTTTCTTGTTCTTCATACCAATTATTAAAAATATCTGGTGTCCTTTTTGTGGGCGGACATCCCCCACATTTTAGACAATTTGATTTCATGTTTCATCCTTTTTGGTTATTTGTTTGCTTTATTGTATATTCTAATTTACACCCACAAAACGGACAGAACTGCATCTCATCTACAACAAAACATTGGCCACCCAACAACCATTAATGCCCCACATTTCAATATCTTCGCAATATTCAAATTGGCCATCATTAGCTTTTTTGGTAAATTCATTACAACAATATAGCACGTTTTTACTCGTATCCATTCCCATTTAATGCAAGCTGCCTCGCAATACTCACGACTTCTTTCTGCTTCAGCCGTTCCAACCATACATCTTTTGCAAGAGCAAATTCCAATAGCCCCATGTTCCGCAATACCTGTTCCAGTTCTTCTTGATTCTGATACGCTCCCATCATCATGAGCCGTTCGATAACATTCAATTCTTTTTCGGCTGCTGTAGAATTTTGGTTGCGTGCTATTGAATGTTCTTTCTCGTCAAATAATGTAG
>JAHJTN010000008.1 GCA_018829465.1 Bacteroidota bacterium
CATCACGACAAAAAACATAGGTCAATTAAGCCTTTTTGACCCATAAAGGGGTTCTGTTTTTAAAATACTAAAGCTATACAGTGAAATTACGGGATACAAAAGATTTTTTTTTGTAGTTTAGATTTTTATCGGACAACAATGATTGTTTTTAAATGGTCATGCTTCGACTGCGCTCAGCACAGGAATGGAACACCCTAACTCATTATGCCCCTGTGTGCAAAATATTTTACATGGGCGTTTCATCACAAAATAGGTTGCGATTGCTTTTCTTTATTCACAACTTACAATATTTGGCAAAGTATTTGTACATTTGCCATCCGAAAAAAGTTCTTTTATTTATGGGGTCGACCGGTTTTGACAGCAAGTCGGTATCTGACAGTAAGCACGTCGAGCGATGAAACCCTGCTCGTTAATCTCGATTTCAAACCTTTAAACGGCGAGTCTAACTACGCTCTTGCTGCCTAATCCGAATCACAGTAGGTTTGGGCCATGTCCCCGCCAGGCGGGGAGGCGAGATTTCTCCGAAAAGCCTTGATTGGCGGCGTTTCATCAGGAGAAACCGTAAAAGTCAATATAGAAAAGGTAAGGCTTCGGTGCCTTTTTGAAACCAAAGAAGCTAAGCACTTTGTGGCGCGTTTTCGGCCTGGCATTGTGACGAAAATCAATCGGAAACTAAACGTGTAGAAAGCTTTTGGGTAGCTTGTTTGGACGAGAGTTCGATTCTCTCCGACTCCACTTCTAATCCTCATAAACACTAAGTTTATGAGGATTTTTTGTTTGGTTTCTTCTTTTTTAAGATAAAGTGGAGGATTTTTCTTTCTCGACTAATCTTATCCTCATTTTAGATTTATCTTTAAAGTTTCTAGAAACGTTTTTAACTATATCATTAAAGTTATCATCTTTTTCACGTTGGTGATAATAGATTTTAATAGATCCACAATTGTTATGTTCAAATATAGTATTCAAAAGAACTCTATCGGAGACTCCACAAGAATGCCCAAAGATATACACTTGATAAACATCTGTTTCTAAAAATTTTATTAGTTTCTTATAATTTGGGGTCTCAGCATACTTAATTGATTTAATATTTTCTAGATAATCATTATTGCGTTTTTCAATTTTTATATAATCCTCATCCATTTCATCACCATAACCAAAGATGATAGAATTGCCTTTAATTTCATTAATGGAGCCGTGGATATCAATTTTGCTAATCATGTTTTTGTTTTTGCGTTTCTGTGCTGTATCTGAAAGAGTTGTGTATCTCTTGTATGTATCTGTATAATTAAAGTTTAAAAAAAGAATCTCATTTGGATAATAAATATCACTATCAAAAAAAAAATCATCATTTTCTTTAGGCCCTTGTCCTTGAACAGAATTATTATCATCGATTTTTACTTTCATTTTATTAAAATAGGATTTAAATTCAATTGAAAAATCATTGAGGTCAAATTTTTGAAAAATAGCTTCTCTTAAAGTCTCTTTAACTACTCCTGCTTTAGGCTTATTAATGCTAAGAAAGTCAACAAGTTTTTGCTTAATTCTTTCTAAATTGATATTTAATTGTTTTACTTCATACTCACCTTTAGTTTTTAATAAATCATAGTATGTTTGTTCAATATCTACCCAATTTTCAAATCCACTATCTCTCATTTCTGATATTTTTTCAATCAAAATATCATTTAAATATAAATTACCGTATCTGTTAACCAGTAATTTCATACTTTTATAATCTGAAATATCATCTATCTTTTCGTCACGATTTCCACTTAAGAATAATGAATCTAAGTTCTTAACAGTATAAAAATCATTGCTGATAAAATTAGAAGTCTTTAACTCGGATTTTATTTTTTCAATTTCATTGTCCCAAAAATCATCTATAAATTGTGTGTAGCTAGTTCTAGCCCCATGTGCTAAATCAAATCCGTTCCCAATTAAAATTAATCTATTCATGGTTTTTAAAAATAATCCCTAAAAATAAGTATTAATTTTTAACATCAATGACATCCGTCATATCTTTATATTTTGTAATTTTTGTAACTTGGTGGACATAAATCTTAAAGCCATGAAAAACTTACTCCTTCTCACAGACTTTTCCAAACCTTCAGAAAACGCAGCTGTTTACGCTTTGAAGCTCTTTGAGGGCAGTTATGCCAACAACAAAGTTTTGCACGTGCAAAAAAGTGCTTATTTCGTGGCTGATGACTTGATGGTTTCCGGAACGGATCAAAACTTATACGAAGCCCTTTTTGAGGCCTCTGAAAATCACTTGACAAACTGGACAAAGGATTTGCAAAACAAATTTAACAACGCCAAGCACCATTTTGAAAACAAAATTGATTTTGATGGGTTTGTGGACGCTGTAGAACAAACCGTTCAGAAAAACGACATCGACCTTATTGTTATCGGTTCCAATGGTGCTTCCGGCTGGACAGAAAAACTCTTCGGAACGCATACATTGAGCCTTTTGAAAAATTTGGAGTTTCCTTTAATGGTGGTAACTGAAAAAAACATCTTTTCAAAATTGGAGCGCATACTGCTGGTTACAGAAGACAGTATCGATTTGGATTTTGATATACTGAAATGGCCGGTTTTTTTGGCTAAAGAACACAAAGCACAAATACATGTGCTCAAACTTTCCGACACAGCCGACAAGGAACGCCACGACCCGCTCGAAGTTCTAGAAAACTTAGGCGGAATTACCTACCATTTTCACAGATTAAGCGGCCTGCCTGTAGAGTTGGCCATTAGCAGTTTTGAACAACTCTTTGAAACGCAGCTCACGGTTGTCATACTCGACAAAAACGGCAAAAAGTACAATGATTTTATCAAGAAGGTAAATCACGTTACCGAACTTCCCGATAGGTCACCTACCCTATTTATTCCGCATCAATAAAAGAAGCGTTGGGCTTTAAACGCCATCAGATATGCGGCGAAGCTTTTCTATATCTACTATGGATATATGCCTGCCTTCTATGTGGATGAGTTTTTCTTTATTGAACTGCGAAAGCAGTCGAATCACAGATTCTGTTGCCGTGCCCACTATGCCGGCAAATTCCTCCCGTGTTAAAACCAGTGACAGCGTGCCGTCTTTTTCTTTGCCAAAACTCTCTTCCAGCATGATTAAAGTGGCAGCCAATCGCTCTCGCATCGATTTTTGAGACATATTCACCAGCAAATCGTCTGATTCACGGATAGATTTCCCAAGGGTTTTAAACATATCAACCGTAAAACTCGGGTTGTCTCCAACGGCTTTGAGAATTTCTGTCTGCGGAATAAAACAAACTTCCATATCCGTGATGGCAATAGCACTTAAATTGGCCGGCTCGTTGCTCAGTGTACTCCTTTGCCCTAGCAAATCGCCGTTTGTGTTCAACTTAACGATTTGATCTTTGCCGTTTGGACTGAGTTTAACCAACTTACAAACACCCGATTTTACGCAATACACACCATTGAGATGCTCGCCCTCTTCAAAAATATGCTCACCTTTTTTTATAACCCGATCCGCTTTACAAGTTGAGAGCCTGCCCAATTCATCCTTGGTGAGCGTTTTCAAAGAGTTCAGTTGACGCACGATACACTGTTCACATTTTCCCATTGTTCAATATTCAAATTGACCTCAAATTTACTAAAAACATGACAATTATCATGTGTGTTTTTTACATTTGTGTGCAATTTTGCCTCGGGTATTTCAAATGAATCAATTGTTTAAGGGATGAAGCAAGCAGATTGCTATCACTGCGGTACGCCTTGCGAGGTGACAACCATTCACTTCGACGACAAGGCTTTTTGTTGTCGGGGTTGCCAGACTGTTTATGCGCTGTTTTCCGATAACAATCTGACATATTATTACGAAATGGAATCAAATCCGGGCGCCAAACCCGGAGTTGAAAACCCCACATTTGAATATCTTAAAAATCCGGATTTAGTAGCCAAGCTCATCGATTTTGAGGATGAAAACCAACAAGTGGTTACTTTATATATCCCGCATATTCATTGTAGTTCCTGTGTTTGGATATTGGAACATCTGGACAAGCTCAACAAAAACATACTTCAAGCACGTGTGAATTTTTCTTCAAAAAAAGTCACTTTTAGATACAAACACACAGGCATTTCACTGTATGAATTGGTCTCTTTGCTCGATCAAATTGCCTACACACCTTACATCAGCTTGGACGACAACCAAAAAAAGAAACCTAAAAGCGCCAAGGAGCCGCTTTATCAGCTTGCGCTTGCCGGCTTTGCTTTCGGCAATGTCATGTTGCTCTCCTTTCCCGAATATTTTGAAGTGGATGAATTTTGGTTGGATAAATTCAAACCCTTTTTCCGTTGGCTGATGTTTATTTATGCTGTACCGGTTTTGATTTACGGTGCCAAAAATTTCTTTATTTCTGCCTACAAAGGTTTAAAAAACGGATTTTTAAACATCGATGTTCCTATCGCCTTGGGGCTTGTAGCACTTTTTGTTCAAAGCAGCTTTGACATCTTTTTTGACAAAGGTTCGGGCTACTTTGACACCTTTACAGGCTTGGTTTTCTTTATGCTTCTAGGCAGGATGTTTCAACGCAAAACATACGATTTCCTCTCCTTCGATCGGGATTATAAATCCTATTTCCCTTTAGCAGTCACACGGATAAATCCCATCAGCCAAGATGAGGAAAGTGTTTCTCTGCAAGACATCCAAAAAGCAGATCGGTTACTCATCAAAAACAACGAACTCATTCCTGTTGACGGCATCCTGATATCATCTGACGCTGCCATCGACTATAGTTTTGTCAACGGCGAATCGGATGCTGTCAACAAAAAATCCGGAGATAAAATTTACGGCGGCGGCAGGCAAGTTGCCGGTGCCATTGAAATGATTGCGCTCAACAGCGTATCGCAAAGTTACCTAACCCAACTGTGGGAGCAGCAGACTTTCGCTAAGGATAAATACCATAGCTACGAAGCACTTACAGACAAAATAAGCCAGTACTTTACACCGTCTATTATTGCTTTGGCCTGCTTGGGCGGACTCTATTGGTGGTGGGCAGCCCCCGAAAATGCCCTCCGGGTTTTTATCGCCGTACTCATTGTAGCTTGCCCCTGTGCACTCGCGCTTGCAACACCATTTACCCTCGGAAACATGATTCGGATATTTGGGAAAAATCAGTTTTACCTGAAAAATACTTTGGTGATTGAAAGACTGTCTAAGATTGATACACTCGTTTTTGACAAGACCGGTACACTTACCATACCCAGAAAAAGCAGTATTAATTATTACGGTGCACAACTCTCCGAAAAAGAAATTTCACTTCTTTCTGCCTCGCTTCGGCAATCTAATCATCCTTTAAGTAGAGAATTGTACAGTGTACTCAAACAAAATGATATTGAACCCATCGCCTATTTTTCGGAAAAAGCCGGCTTGGGTTTTGAAGTCGAAAACGGTGCTTTACAAATGAAGGTAGGGAGTAAAAAATTTACCCAGTCAAACGAAAAGACCGAACCTACCAATACCGCTGTTTACGTAAGTGCAAATGGCCAACACCGCGGCTACTTCACCTTCAAACACTTTTACCGAAAAGGCATCAAAAAACTCTTGAAGAAATTGGCAAAAAAATATCAATTGATTGTACTCAGTGGCGATAAGGAATCATCTCTTATACAACTTGAAAAATATTTGCCTCACCATACCGGCGTTTTTATGGAACAAAACCCGATAGATAAACTACAGAAAATAGAAAACCTCCAGAACCAAAATAAAAGAGTTGCCATGTTGGGCGATGGCCTCAATGATGCAGGCGCATTGGCCCAGAGCGATGTAGGAATTGCCATTTCGGAGAACACCAACTATTTTTCACCCGCCTGCGATGCCATTTTAAAAGCGGATCACTTACACCGTTTGGATACCTATTTGAAAGCTTCACGCCAAGCGATGCAGATTCTTAAATTTTGTTTTTTGGTTTCCATAGCTTACAATATAGTAGGCCTCACTTTTGCACTCAGTGGTTTGCTTTCTCCTCTTTTGGCAGCCATTTTGATGCCTGCCAGCTCCATCAGTATCGTGGCGCTCAGCACCATACTGACCAATTTGCTAGGCAGGAAACTCCGCTAAACCTCATCGCTTCAGAAATAGATGTAAAAAAACAGCAGACGATAAACACTTGCGGTGCAATATTGAGTAAATTTGCAAAAAACCGACCGTTATGTCGCCACTTACCGATACCATCTTAATGATTCGCCCGATACGCTTTCGGATGAATGAGCAAACGGCTGTAAACAACTTTTTCCAAACACAAACAGACTTGCTTCCGAACACGGTAAATGCAAAAGCACAAAAAGAATTTGACGATTTTGTAGTCAAACTCAGGGCTGTCGGCATTCGGGTTTTAGTGGTGCAAGACACCGAAGATCCGGACACACCTGACAGTATTTTTCCAAACAATTGGATTTCTTTTCACGAAAACGGCGATGTTGCACTCTACCCGATGTTTGCAGAAAACAGACGTTTAGAAAGGCGCGAAGCGATTTTAGAACAGGTTGAAGCGGAAGGTTTCAGCATTGAAAATATTGTAGATTATACTGCTGCTGAAACCGAAAATATTTTCTTGGAAGGCACGGGCAGTATGGTGTTGGATCGGGAAAATCGCAAGGTTTATTGCGCGCTTTCGCCACGTGCAGACGAAGATTTACTGATAGAATTTTGCGAAGATTTCGAATATACACCGGTGATTTTTACAGCTTATCAAACCGTGAACAACCAGCGATTGCCAATTTATCACACCAATGTGATGATGGCTTTGGGAGACCGTTTTGCGGTGGTGTGCCTAGACGCCATAGACGATAAAAAAGAAAAAAAGAATTTTGTCGAACACCTCAAACAGGACAACAAAGAAATCATCGCCATCACAGAAGCGCAAATGCATCAGTTTGCTGGCAATATGCTTCAGGTAAAAAACACAGAAGGAAAGCCCTACTTGGCGATGAGCGAAGCGGCTTACAAGTCGTTGACAGCAATTCAAATTAAAAGTTTAGAGAAATACAGCAGCCTTTTGCACACCCATTTGGAAACCATAGAAAGCTGTGGTGGTGGAAGTGCGCGCTGCATGATGGCAGAAGTATTTTTGCCCAAAAAGTAGCTCGAATGGCATTAAAACACCTGCAATTTTAAAAAAGCAGAAAATGATTTTTGTCTTGGAGATTCTTGTAAATCTTAAAATAAACACATGAAAATCTTACTGACAGGCGCCACCGGTTACATTGGCAAACGACTGTTGCCGCTACTTGTAAAACAAGGACACACTGTCGTTTGTTGTGTGCGTGACATCTCCAGATTTGAGCCGCCGAAATCGCTCACAAACTTTATTGAAGTAGTCCAAGTGGATTTACTCAAGCCTGAAAGCTTAGGCCAAATCCCAAAAGATATTGATGGAGCTTACTATTTGGTACATTCCATGTCAGCCTCGCAAGACTACAAAACCTTGGAGAAACAATCTGCAGAAAATTTTAAGCATGCACTTTCCAAAACACGTGTAAAACATGTCATTTATTTGAGTGGCATCGTCAACGAACAAAAATTATCTGAACATCTCTTGTCCCGCAAGCAAGTGGAAGCATCGCTTCAATCTGATGCTTATGCGCTCACAACCCTAAGAGCCGGCATCATTATTGGATCGGGTAGTGCTTCCTTCGAAATCATCCGCGATTTGGTTGAAAAACTTCCCCTGATGATTACACCAAAATGGCTCAATACCCGTTGCCAACCGATTGGGGTGTCTGATGTTTTACAATTTTTAGCCGCCTGTATGTTCAGACCCGAGACTTTTGATAAAAACTTTGACATAGGCGGACCGGATATATTGACTTACAAAGAAATGTTACTCGGTTTTGCAAAAGTGCGCAAGTTGAAAAGAAGCATTTTTATTGTCCCTGTGATGACGCCCCGTTTGTCGTCCTATTGGCTGTATTTTGTCACATCTACTTCCTACAGATTGGCTACTGCCCTGGTAAACAGCATGAAAATAGAAGTCATTTGCCGAAACAACGACTTGGCAACATTGCTGCACATACAACCGCTGAGTTATGAAAACGCACTCAAAAGAGCCTTCGATAAAATAGAAAACAACGATATTTATTCGAGCTGGAAAGATTCATTTATCAGCGGTCAGGTCGATTTTCACATTTCAGATTTTATCAATGTGCCGCTTCACGGCTGTTTCAAGGACCAAAGAACAATGGGCATTGAAAACAGGGATAAAACGGTTGAAAAAATTTGGAAAATCGGTGGTGAGCAGGGTTGGTATTATGCCAATACGCTATGGCGCATCAGGGGATTTTTAGACAAACTCTTTGGAGGCGTGGGTTTGCGCAGAGGCAGAACCAACAAAAACGAAATACACACCGGCGATGCTCTGGACTTTTGGCGGGTTTTGTATGCCAACAAGGCAGAAGGCAGGTTGCTTCTTTTTGCCGAGATGAAGTTACCCGGCGAAGCTTGGCTGGAGTTTAAAATCACAGGCGACGAACTGCAGCAAACGGCCACCTTTAGGCCGCGTGGCATTTTAGGACGTCTGTATTGGTATGCTGTGTTGCCCTTTCACGGCATGGTATTTAGCGGTATGCTCAAAAACCTAGCAAGAAGCTAAGATTTGTCATTAAAAATCCGGTTGGTCTGTCAGGTAATTGGCTTTAAAACTGATAATTTTATCCATAAATTTCTTTAACTCCTTACTGTCAGCAGCTTGCAAGGTTAGAAATTGTGCGTCTTTGTGGAGGGAATATCCGAAATCTGTTTTATAGAGCGTCAGTTTGTGGTAAGGCACCACAAACGCATAGGTCTCCAATAATTTCCTGAACCTGACGATGATGCCCCTGGGACGCATTTCAACGTTGCACCAGTTTACGTTTTGATCTAAAACAAGAATATTGAGCAATCCGGCACTGGCCTGGCTGATGTAAAAACGCCCGGAGCCTATGCCTTTGAGCAATATACGGTTTTTAAGGCTGAAGGGCATCCCAACGGTTTCATTGACCATCGCATCCACTTTGGGATCGTTATAGGAAAGATTGAGCAACATTTTTTTTACAAAATAATGAAAAAAAAGTGGTTTCCCGAAGATGTTTAAACCTTGTCTAAGCAAAGGCAAACTTTTTAAGAAGAAATATCAAAAACAGTTTCTTCGTGTAGGGTGTGTTGTAAACAAGACTGTGTGTAGGCACTAATGTATGTTTTGTCGCGATTTGATGTCCTAATTTTTCAAAAGAAATTCACTCTGGCATAGGCACCTTAGCCAAAATGCGTTATTCAAGAAATTGTGATTTAGTTTATTTAACTTGTAAATTGGTTCTAAAATCATTCCGTATTCTAATTCTTTTTATACTTTTTGGAATTGGATTCAATAAGCAAGTAGGGAATTCCAATCATCAAAGAGATCCAAAGAGCATAATTTTGAATATCCGGATTTTGAGCCCGTTTAGAAATGATATATCCAAAAATAATGATGAAAGCCATTCCAAACATTGCATTTCGAAAAACAGTTGCTATTCCCGCCACATCATATTTCTCTTTTTCCTCTTTTGTCATTGTATTATAGCCGGCAATCAACCCATACATTTTTCCGTATTTTATTAAAATTCCAAGAACTATAAACAGGATTGCTACACCATACATGATTTTTGCGTTTTTAAAATTCAGAGTTTTTATTTGTGTTTTTTTATATCGGTTTTCTCAAACGTTTCATCTGTTTATATTTATTGTTTTTAAGTGGTCAGATGGAACGCCCTAGGATAATCATGCCCCTGTGTGCAAAATTTTTACATGGGCGTTTCATCTGTTTATATTTATTGTTTTTCAAAGTTCAGACGGAACGCCCTAGTATATTGATGCTCCTATGTGCAAAATTTTTACATGGGCGTTTCATCTGTTTATATTTATTGTTTTTCAAAGGTCAGACGGAACGCCCTAGGATAATCATGCCCCTGTGTGCAAAATTTTTACATGGGCGTTTCACATCTCTTGGTCGATCCGTAAAGCTAACAAAAAATAGTTTTTTGTACAACTCCCCAAATCGAAATCAGCTCTAGAAAATAGTTTCTCAAGAAGAAGACCAAGCTTAATCGCGTTAAAACACGGAAAATCGTTAATCTCACATTTCCCAAACTTTAATACCGAAATTGCTGGGAGCAATACAATTGTAGATAGCACAACTAAACAACGCAATACTATTAAAACAAATACTTTTGCACCTTCAGATCATCGAGCAGGCTATTTTACGTCTCTCTTAAATTGTATCTTTGCGTTCGTTTTTAAAAAACATCATGCAGTTTACACTTCAGACCACCGACCCCAAAAGTGCAGCCCGCGCGGGCCTCATCCAAACCGATCACGGTATTATAGAAACACCCATTTTTATGCCTGTCGGTACTATTGGCACTGTAAAAGGTGTGCACCAGCGCGAACTGAAAAACGACATCAACCCGGATATTATTCTAGGCAATACCTATCACCTATTTTTGCGTCCCGGCATCGAAATCTTGGAAAAAGCAGGCGGGCTGCACAAGTTTATGAATTGGGATCGAAATATACTGACCGATTCCGGCGGATATCAGGTGTATTCACTTTCCGGAACAAGAAAAATCAAAGAGGAAGGCGTTCGTTTTAAATCGCATATAGACGGATCACTCCATTTCTTCTCACCTGAAAATGTGATGGATATACAGCGAAGCATCGGTGCAGACATCGTCATGGCTTTTGACGAATGTACACCCTATCCGTGCGACTACAAGTATGCCAAACGCTCGATGCACATGACCCATCGGTGGCTTGACAGATGTATCAGTCGATTTGAAAAAACACCTGAAAAATATGGGTATTCGCAGGCCTTGTTCCCTATCGTGCAAGGAAGTACTTACAAAGATTTAAGAGAACAGTCTGCCGCATACATTGCCAAGGCCGATATGCCCGGCAATGCCATCGGAGGCTTGTCGGTTGGCGAACCCGCAGAGGAAATGTACGCCATGAGTGAGGTGGTTTGCGGTATTTTACCCAAAGACAAACCGCGCTACCTGATGGGGGTAGGCACGCCTGCCAATATTCTGGAAAACATTGCTTTGGGCATCGATATGTTTGACTGTGTCATGCCCACTCGCAATGCCCGAAATGGCATGTTATTTACTTGCGAGGGCATTATCAATATTAAAAACAAAAAATGGGAAGCAGACTTTAGCCCGATTGATTCGGCTGGTCACACTTTTGTGGATACCGACTATTCCAAGGCATATTTGAGGCATTTGTTTACAGTCAATGAATTGCTTGGCAAACAAATTGCTACCATTCACAATTTGGGTTTTTATTTGTGGTTGGCGCGTGAAGCCCGAAAGCGTATATTAGCCGGAGATTTTTCAACGTGGAAAAATCAGATGGTGACCAAATTGGCTACCCGATTGTAGAAAATGACAAAGTAAGCGCATTGTAAGATTGGCGAACAAAACATTTAAAAAAAACCATAACCTAGAGGTATTGGCAATAGCAAGACGACTGAAACCAAATAGAAAGATTTCCAAAACAAAATTCCATCATCTTTGAGCAACATTAACAAGAGACTGATTTACAAGTATAATGACAGCAAAAAAGAAAATAAATTTCATTACAACTATTAAGATTACAAAAAAATATAGTACATTTGTACCTAATAGTACCAGCCACGCTTCCCACTCGAACAGCGCACCCGGGCTGGTTTTCGATTTTTATAGGGTTAACTTTATTCAACCTGATTATGAAATACAACAAGTTACCCATTACAATAATTGACCAAATAGAAAAACTCAAGGGACGTGGGCTTAAGTTTGACAACGAAACAAAAGCTCAAAATTACCTCTCCAATATAAGTTATTACCGTTTAAGAGCGTACACGTATCCTTTTCAAGACAATTCTAATAAAAATCAACTATTTAATGTTGATATTGCATTCGAGCAAATCATAGATCTTTACGTTTTTGACCGTAAACTACGTCTATTGATATTCGATGCAATTGAAAAAATTGAAATAGCATTGAGAACGCAAATCATCTATCATTTTGCTTTAAAACACGGTAGTCATTGGCAACTAAAGCCTGAACTTTATAGAGATTCAATGAGATTTGCAAACCATTTAGACAGTTTGCAAAAAGAAATAGACAGAAGTAACGAAACATTTATTGACCATTACAAAAACAAATACACCAATCCGACAGAACCGCCAAGTTGGATGAGCTTAGAAGTAAGCAGTATGGGGTTACTTTCAAAAATCTTTCAAAATTTAAAGAAGAGCCCAGAAAAATTAGCTGTAACATCTCATTTTGGGCTCAAAGACGTTTCAATTATTGAAAATTGGATACTCTGTTTCAGTACATTAAGGAATATTTGTGCTCATCACGGACGCGTTTGGAACAGACGAATTATACAGATAAAAATCCCTACTCATCCGACCCATACTTTTTTGAAAAACAAATCAATTTATACAAACAAACTTTATGCGACGTTATCATGCATTGAATATGTTTTAAAATTAATAAGTCCAGGCTCTACATTTAGTGAGAGACTTAAGGACTTAATGAAAACTTGCCCTTTGGCACAGACAAAGGAAATGGGTTTTCCTAAAAATTGGCTAGATGAAGAACTATGGAAATAACCACTGGCTATAACACAGGTTTTGCGGCAGGCGGTGTGTCATGTAAATTTGAAGCTTTTTGCTCCTATTTAAGATTCGCGCAGGCTGACAGCTCTGTGCCCCGAAACTCGCTGAAACGCAAAACCCGAAACCGATAGACACATGAAAATCATAGATTGGTACATACTGAAGCGTTATCTGGGCACTTTTGCCATGATTATCGTTTTGTTTGCCCCTATTGGCATCATCATCAACCTGTCTGAAAAAATTGATAAAATACTGGAAAACGAAGTGCCGGTCAATGAAGTATTGGTGTATTATTATCATTTTACCATCTATTTTGCCCACATGCTTTTTCCATTGTTTTTGTTTTTATCTGTCATTTTTTTTACTTCAAAATTGGCAAATAACACAGAAATTATTGCCATACTGAGTTCGGGCATATCATTTTGGCGGTTTGTGAGGCCCTATATTTTTGGTGCAATCATTGTTTCGTTGGCGTCTTTTGCTTTAGGGATGTTTTTGGTACCGAAAGCCAGCAAAGGTTTTAACGAATTTGCCTATCAATATCTTAAAAAAGGACATCAGGAAAGAGAAAAAACCAATCTTTTCAGGCAAATAAATGATTATGATTTTATCTATGTAAGCAACTTTATTCCCAAAAACAAGACGGGTTTTGATTTTACTTTAGAACATGTTGAAAACAACCAGCTAATCTATAAAATCAGCGCCACACGCATTCAATTTGTCGAAAAAGACAGTATGTACAGGCTTTCCAACTACCTGTTGCGTGAGATTGGCCCCCGGGAAGACAAGCTGACCCAATCTACATTCAAAGACACTTTGTTTTCTTTTGATTTGGAAGATTTGACGCCTCTCGAATATGTGGCTGAGACTTTAAACTACCAAGAACTGAATAACTTTATCGCCTTAGAAAAAAAACGCGGTTCTTCCAACATCAACCGCTACTTGTTAGTGAAATACAGACGATGGAGTTTACCCATTTCCACCTTTATACTGACCATTATGGCTGTGGCCGTTTCTTCCATGAAACGACGGGGTGGTATGGGCGTAAACCTTGCCATCGGTATAGGCGTGGCTTTTGTCTATGTCTTTTTTGACAAGATTTTTGGCACCATGGCCGAGCAGTCCGGATTTTCTCCACTCATGGCTGTATTGATCCCCAATCTCAGTTTTGGAATCGTTGCCCTATACCTACTTTACTATGCAAAACGTTAGACTCCTCAACTACCTCCACCTACACGGCATCGTGTTTATTTGGGGCTTCACGGCCGTTTTGGGCGCATTAATCAGTTTAGACGCCTTGCCCCTGGTTTGGTTCCGGATGACGCTGGCCGTCCTTTTTGTTTACGCCTTTGTAGCCATCCGAAAGCAAAATCTTAAAGTTGACAAAAAAACTTTGTTGATTTTATTGGCATCAGGACTCGTGATTGCTTTGCATTGGATAACCTTTTTTAAAGCCATCAAAGTATCCAACATTTCCATCACTTTAGGCATTCTCTCTACAGGCGCTTTTTTTACCTCCATTCTTGAGCCCATTTTCTATAAACGAAAACTGATTTGGTACGAATTGTTCTTTGGTTTGATTGTGATTTTCGGACTCTTTATCATTTTTCGGGTAGAAATCGACTACCTCGATGGAATTCTATTGGCTTTAACTTCGGCCTTGCTTTCTGCTGTGTTCTCGCTCATCAACGGAAAACTGGCCGCATTGCACAACTCAACTTTAATCACGCTCTACGAACTCAGTGGCGGCGTTTTATTCCTGAGCGTTTTTCTTTTGTTTTCGGGCAAATTTTCCTTAGAGTTCTTCAAGCTGAGCAATTCAGATTGGTTTTACCTGGCCATTTTGGCATCTGTCTGTACGGCTTATGCCTTTATCGCATCTGTCAAAATCTTAAAATACCTCAGTCCTTACACCGTTATGCTAACCATTAATTTGGAACCTGTGTACGGGATCCTGTTGGCCGCCCTAATTTTTAAAGAAAAAGAACAGATGAGCACTTCCTTTTACATAGGAGCCGCACTGATATTGCTGACCGTCATTTTAAACGGCATTATAAAAAGTGCGACACGCTGGAAAAACAAAAAGCTAACAAAGGCTAATTAAAAACGAAAGTTTATATCTTTGTCAATGCCAATTTTAACCCGACATGACCATGGAATATTTGGATTTTGAATTACCCATCAAAGAATTAGAAGAGCAATTAGACCGCTGTTCTATCATCGGAAAAGAAAGTGATGTAGATGTCACGGATACTTGCAAGAAGATTGAAAAGAAGCTGATTGAAACCAAAAAA
Organism: Bacteroidota bacterium; assembly: GCA_018829465.1. Lineage (GTDB taxonomy): Bacteria > Bacteroidota > Bacteroidia > Flavobacteriales > Flavobacteriaceae > UM-FILTER-40-17. The sequence goes on from JAHJTN010000008.1 coordinate 14,948, forward strand.
GAAATCTATAAAAACCTCACGCCTTGGCAGCGGGTGCAACTCTCCAGACATCCTTCTCGTCCCTATACGATGGACTATGTGAAAGCCTTATTTGGCGACACTTTTTTGGAACTTCACGGCGACAGAAATTTTAAAGATGACAAAGCCATGATTGGCGGTTTGGGCAAAATATGCGACCAAACCTTTATGGTGATCGGCCAACAAAAAGGATACAACACCAAAACCAGACAATACCGAAATTTTGGCATGGCCAACCCGGAAGGCTATCGCAAAGCGCTCCGTTTGATGAAATCAGCAGAAAAGTTTGGTCTGCCCGTACTTAGTTTTATAGACACCCCCGGAGCCTATCCCGGACTAGAAGCGGAAGAACGCGGACAAGGCGAAGCCATTGCGCGCAACATTTTTGAAATGACCCGCCTGAAAACCCCCATCATCTGTGTGATTGTTGGCGAAGGCGCCTCGGGTGGCGCTTTGGGCATAGGTGTAGGCGATCGTGTTTATATGCTCGAAAACACTTGGTATTCTGTGATTTCACCCGAATCATGCTCCTCTATTTTGTGGCGAAGTTGGGAATACAAAGAACAAGCCGCAGAAGCCTTGAAGCTTACGGCCATCGACATGAAAAAACAAAAACTCATAGACGAAATCATTAAAGAGCCACTAGGCGGTGCGCACAGTGATCGGGAAACTACCTTCCTGAACGTGCGAAAAACCATACTCGATTCCTATGAAATACTCAAAGAATTACCCATCGAAAAACTTGTTGAACAACGCATGGAGAAATACCTGAATATGGGTGTTTTTAAAGACTAAAAAACGAATTTACTCGACTAAGCCGGCCTTTAAAATACCTTTTTTTATTGAATATTTGCCTGCGCTTTCTCCTTTGTGCGCTTCAAAAAGCCAATTAAAAAGTCTAAGTCAGTCGTGCTTTGGGTTTCGGGGTTATTAACAATTTTATTAAATTTATTAACCGTTAATTAACCGCTATTTTTGACAAAAATTAGCCGTTGGTTTGGCTTATATTTTATACTTTCGAGCCATGGAAAAAACAAACCCTGTTAGTGCATACAAAACGAGTTCAAGCGGTGTTATTTCGCTTGAAAAAGGCAAAATACCTCCTCAAGCCGTTGATTTAGAAGAAGTTGTTTTGGGTGCAATGATGATTGACAAAAAAGGTGTCAGCGAAGTAATTGATATTTTAACTCCCGATGCCTTTTACAAAGACGCCCATAAACTCATTTTTGAAGCCATCTACACGCTTTTCCATGACACCCAACCGATTGACTTATTAACCGTCTCCACACAGCTCAAAAAAGGGGGCAATTTAGAGCTTGCGGGTGGCGATTATTACCTAATTCAACTCACGCAAAAAGTAGCCTCTTCGGCACATATCGAATACCATGCGCGCATTATCCTTCAAAAATACATATTGAGAAGCCTAATTCGTATCTCCTCAGAAATCATTGAAGATTCTTATGACGACAGTCAGGATGTCTTTGATTTGCTAGACAAGGCCGAAAGCAAGCTTTTCGAGATCTCTCAAACCAACATCAAAACCTCTACAGAAGTTGCCCAAAGCTTAATCAGCCAAGCCAAGAAAAAAATTGAAGAAATTGCCAACAAAGAAGGTTTGAGTGGCATTCCAAGTGGCTTTGACAAATTGGACAAGCTCACTTCGGGGTGGCAATCCAGCGACTTGATCATCATTGCAGCCAGACCCGGTATGGGTAAAACCGCTTTTGTGCTTTCCATGGCGCGAAACATCACCGTTCAACATCAAATCCCCGTTGCACTGTTTTCGTTGGAGATGTCATCTGTACAATTAATTACACGTTTGATATCCTCAGAAACCGAGTTGGAATCTGAAAAACTCAGGACAGGAAATCTGAACGGATACGAGTGGGAACAACTCAACGTAAAAGTAAAAAACCTGGAAACGGCACCGCTTTACATAGATGATTCGGCATCACTTTCCATTTTTGACCTACGTGCCAAGGCCAGAAGATTGGTATCTCAATACGGGATCAAACTTATCATTATAGATTACCTGCAACTCATGACGGCAGGCACAAACGGGAAAGGAGGCAACCGCGAACAAGAAATTTCTTCCATTTCAAGAAACCTCAAAGCACTGGCAAAAGAGCTCGACATACCTGTAATTGCCCTTTCTCAGTTGTCGCGTGCGGTGGAAACACGATCTACAAGCAGTAAAAGACCCTTGCTATCCGACCTTCGAGAGTCTGGAGCCATAGAGCAAGATGCCGATATCGTGTCTTTTATATACAGACCCGAATACTATAAAATAGATAATTGGGACGATGATGACAACAAACCTACTCAAAACCAGGCCGAATTTATTGTTGCCAAACACAGAAATGGCGCTATTGACAACATTCGACTCAAATTTGAAGGCAAATTCGGTAAATTTGACAATTTAGAGGAATATGATGGTCCCGTTCAATATGAGTCTAAAATAAACAACGAGTTGGATGATTTGCGCAATTCATTAAAGAAAAATGAGTCGCCATTCCGTAACGACTCTCCCGATGACGACGAAGTAGATGCACCATTTTAAAAGCCCACAGTCCTAATTTTTTCTAAATCGGCTATTCTTTTTAAAGATGAAACCTTACATTCGTGGGTTCAAAGTGACAATTAACAACGATGACGAAGTTTTTTTTAAGCCTGCTTTTATGCTGTTTTAGTACGAGCGGAGCTTTTGCCAATTTTATACTGATTCCGATGGATGCCGACGTGCAGAAAAATCACCTCAAAGCTTACGGCATCACTTTTTTGGCACTTAGCAAGCAGACCAAAGTAAGTTGGTTGCTCAACTACCGAGGTGGCTCTTTTTTGCTGCCAGATGCCGATTGGGCAAGAAAAGAATGTCAGTTGCGCGGCGTCACCTACGAAGTGCTGACAGACAACGCTGCCAATCAAATACTGGAAAGCATCAGCAGTCCCTCCCAAAATATGGAAACCGTGGTGTTGGAAAAAGCACCCAAAGTTGCCGTTTATTCACCAAAAGGTAATGCCCCTTGGGACGATGCCGTTACCATGGTGCTCACCTATGCCGAAATTCCCTTCGAAAGCATCTACGACGAAGAAGTGCTCGGAGACCAACTCGCGTTGTATGATTGGCTGCACCTACACCACGAAGATTTTACAGGACAATACGGAAAATTTTACGGCAGTTTTAGAGGTGCTGCTTGGTATATACAAGAAAAACAGGAGGCAGAAGCCTTGGCCGCTAAGTTAGGCTTCGAAAAAGTATCTCAAGAAAAATTGGCAGTTGCCAAAAAAATAAGAGATTTTGTATGGAACGGCGGGTTTATGTTTGCCATGTGTAGCGCCACCGATAGTTTTGACATCGCCTTGGCTGCTGAAGGCGTGGATATTTGCGAACCCATGTTTGACGGTGACGCTTCGGAGCCAAACTATCAGGCTAAAATTGCTTTTTCAAAAACTTTTGCTTTTACAAATTTTATTTTGGAAAGAAATCCGAGTACTTATGAATTCTCGTCCATAGACATGACCAACAAAAGGCGCATAGAAAAAGAAGTGGACTACTTTACGCTGATGGATTTTTCTGCCAAATGGGATCCCATTCCAACCATGCTATGTCAAAACCACACCATGCTCGTGAAAGGATTCATGGGACAAACTACTTCTTTTGACGCCGAAAATGTAAAAAGTGACGTATTGGTTTTGGGAAAAAACGAATCAAACAACGAAGCCCGTTACATCCACGGCATACGCGGCAAAGGATTTTTCACCTTTTACGGCGGACACGATCCAGAAGACTACCAACACCGTGTAGGCGACCCCAAAACGGAATTGGAACTTCATCCCAATTCACCGGGTTACAGACTCATCCTCAACAATATCCTCTTCCCGGCTGCCAAGAAAAAAGAACACAAAACTTAAGTGTGTATTTCGCCCCCGTTTTTTTATTGACAACCATAAAATCTTTTTTGAGAACTCCACGATATTTATGGATATTTGCCACACATAACTAGCTGACTCAAGTTTTATGAAAAAATACGCACTGTTCGTTTCGATGGCAATCCTGATTGCCGCCTGCAAGCCGGAAAAAACCTATGATATGGTGGTAACCGGTCAAGTCAAAGGACTCAAAAAGGGAACACTCTATCTTCAAAAAATAGCAGATACTACTTTGGTAAACGTCGATTCGATGGTTATAGACGGGCACGAAACCTTTACATTAAAATCTGACTTGGCATCCGCCGAAATCTTTTTTCTGTTTTTAGATAAATACGACGGTTCTAAAGACAACAACAGCATTCCCTTTTTTGCAGAAAAAGACAGTATTCAAATAAACACAACGCTCAAAAAATTTGTGGCCAATGCAAAAATAAAAGGCTCCGACGCACAAGATCGGCTTAATGAATTTAGGGACATGATCGGAAAATTCAACGACAAACGCCTCGACCTTATCAAAGCACAACTCGAAGCAAAACAGCAAACAAACCTAGAAGCCGAACAAGCTGCTAACGATGCGTTGACCAACTTGCTGAAAAGACAATATTTATATGTGGCCAACTTGCCGTTACACACAACGACTCTGAAATTGCACCTTATTTGGCTTTGGTCGAAATCTATGATGCCACCACGCCCATACTCGACACTATATACAACGCTCTTACAGACCGCGTGAAAGAAAGCAAATACGGACTCGAGCTGAATCGGTATATTTCTGAAATTAAAAAGTTTGAAGCTTCGAACAGAGCAGTAGAATAGACCTAGCACCTGTATTTGCAGGCCACCCTTTCTATAATCGGCGCAAAATAATTTTTAACATTTCTTTTAGATTTGTAAAGTAATTAGCTAAGTTTGTTGGTCTCAAATTTTCCATCGATGAAAAAGAATACCATAAACAACCAGCGTGTCGTCCATATGGCTCTTTTGATATTTAAAAAGTTGCCAATATTTTTGATGACCTTAGCTTTAACCCAATGCGATGATAGGGATGTACCAATGTTTGAAACGGAAACATTACCTGAGGCAATCGGTTTTAGTCAAGTAGGCTTTGACGCTTTGCCCGGTGATATACAGGACGCCTTTGGAAAGGCAGAATTGCTAAGCCCCAGAACGCCTTCGGCCAGCAGACAAGGTGGCAGGGTTTTTGGCGAAATTCAGACAAAAAGCATCAACAAAATAGCACGACCCGATGGAACGATTTCGTATACCGCTGCTGTACGCAAGGTCAGTGAAGGGTTTTACTACGACAACTTTGTGGTACACAGAGACAGTCTCGGACAAATACAAAATTACATTATCAGGTATCAGCCTACCGAAGAATGGTACTACAACAGCCAAGGGAGTTACGACTATTCGAACTTTTCGGGCTTTATCACTTTCTATAAGCCGGACGGAAACGTTTTAGCGTCTTCCGAGTTTATAAGCGGTGTTCCTGTAGCGAGACCGTTAGAGGGGTTGGCAGCGCAAATAATGCCTTTGGGCAAATGCGAAGTTCCAGCTCTAGTAGCTGGGAATGCAGCTACGAAATTCAGTACGCTGGTGTGGAGTTAGGAGATGGTATTCATTGGACTGACTATATGGTTACCGTTACTTGCAAACTATTGTGGTCTGGTGAAAGTGAGAGTCCGGATGACACAGGAGATTCCTTTAATATGGGCACCACGCCTACAGGCGAGGAG
>JAHJTN010000051.1 GCA_018829465.1 Bacteroidota bacterium
AGTTCCCACTTACAAGAGACTCATCCCATATCTTTTCGTGTATATAAGGCCAAGCCATCCTTGCAGCAGCGATTAAAGCCCTCCTCTTTTCAGAAGCGGTGAACAGGCGATGTATCTCGTAATCTACCCCAGAAACTATTTGCCCACCATGTGCCAGCACTGTCAATGTTCCCAAGGTATTTGATAGGCTGGATATTTGGCGTTCCTCATCAATTCTGGCATGGGCAGCCTCTGTGATAAGGTCGTACATATCCTTGCCAATCCACGCATTCTGTTTAGCTTTCAGACCAGCATCAACAAGGGTAGTCCCACCAGCAAGCCCATCACCAGTTGTAGCCGAAGCCCAATAATCGCTTAGTTGCTTTGAGAGTTCAATCCTACACGCACTTAAAGCTGTAGTCATAATTCACCCCTATATAATTCCACGCACCTTGACAGTTAATGCTGTCTGCGTAGCACCAAATACCACCTTGATATATCGTGACGCACCTATATCAAATACCACGCCCTTTGTATTGGTTTGGGCAGTAGTGATGCGAGCAAAGTCCGCTGCGCTATTGCCGTCAAGGGCATACAGAGGATAATATGTTCCCGAAGTTGAGTCTGAGTCGGATACATGAACTGTAATTGTCCCGCTCCCAATTGTGGGAACCATCACTAGAACCTTCGAACATACCGCCCCTAAGTCAATATCGGATGTAGATGTACCACTAGTTATTGTAGATGATACAATATTGCGGAATATCGCCATTGTTTTCTCCTCTTATTTTATTTTTGCTTTGTCCTTATCAGAAACATAAAGCGGTGCTTTTTCCTCTTTCTTACCTATAGCTTCGTATAAAGTCCTCTGAAATTCCCTGTCTTCCTGTCGTTCCCTTTCCTTCCTCTGGTCTTCTAACGCCTGCCATTCTTTGGGGTGTTTCTTGGACATGTGTTGCTTGACCTCGAAAGCATTAGTGATGTTTGACTTCTTACAGGTTCTCAAGCCCATCCTGTCATACTCCTTCCTATTAGGACTGTCCTTGTGAAGCAGACATTTCAGCGTTCCCCTCTGGGGGAGTTTCTTTGGGTCTTTATCAGTCCATATATATGACCCGTCTGGTCTTCGTCTCCTCATAACTTCAGGGAGCATATAGCGTAAAATTGGTGCTATTTTGTGAGTTCTCGTATCCCAGACATAGATATATCCAGCATTTTTCAATTCAATAACTGTCATTCTTTCATCGCCCAAATCTAGGGTGTCATCTTGGATGACCGTACCTTCTTTGAGTTCGCTGGGAACATCTACAATCTTTGCGTCCCTTAATGCTTCCATTATTGAACGCTCGTCGTCCTGAAGTGTATCCGTCATTTTATACCTCCTTATGACCGATTGTTTTCACTTAGGCGAGCTTGTAACTTTCAAGCTCTAACCAATCCTTAATATCAATAAATGTCTCTGTTCGCAGGGTATCGGCTATATCTAAAAGTTCATCTACTGTGTGTTCCATATAACTTGGTATTCTTAGTTGCTTCACCCCCTTATATTTACTTGCTAAGCCCATATCCTTTCTGAACTCGCATATTTTGCCATCCCTTACGACATGAAGAATTTGATAGCGGTGAAACCCACGATAATTTGGTGACTGTTCATGTATTTCGTACAGACCCAAAGCCTTTTCGTTACCAAGTATCGTACTTGTTGCCAATATTAGATTAGGACTTGACATTTAGCAATCCATCCATTACAATATTAGTATGAGTGATATATGGGATACCATCTGGTTTAAACTTAAAAACGGTATTTGCTTGGTTGAGGGTTGTAGCAAAACAACCGTTGGACATTCTCTTTGTAAAACCCACTATATGAGGTTCTACAGGTATGGAAGTCCCCTGATTGTACACAGACCTGGGAAGCCAGCGATGGATGAAGCTGAAAGATTTTGGAGCAAAGTTCAAAAAACTTCTACCTGCTGGCTTTGGCTTGGGACACCTGTCCACTTCGGTTATGGGGGATTTAATAGAAGCAATGGTAAACACGTGCTTGCCCATCGTTTTGCCTATGAGTTGCTTAAGGGTTCTATACCAGATGGTATAGTGTTGCATCACAACTGCCAAAATCCTCTTTGTGTTAATCCACAACATCTTCAACCTATGACCCAAAGAATTCATACCTTTCGTACCCCTAATAATACTTTTGTTAAAAACCGCAACAAAACACATTGTGACCGTGGTCATGAATTCACTCCCCAAAATACCTATCATCCCCCCACGGGGGGACGCAGATGCCATGCCTGTGTACGAATTCGCTACAAACGCAATCAATTGTTAAAGAACTCATAGCCTCCTGTAAACTATAAGCCTTCTCGTTTGGAAGTATATATAGTGTTGCTGGGATTAACATATTCGCTTTAGACGCCCTTTGCCCACCAATTTACGGGGTCTTATATCCCCACGATAAATCGTACACTCCTATTCACATAACGGGAAGGGAGTTGCCCCCCTTCCCGCAAAGAGGGTAACCCCACCCTTTCGGGCAGGCTACG
>JAHJTN010000009.1 GCA_018829465.1 Bacteroidota bacterium
CAGGAAGTCGCCTACTCTCGTAGTACCGTGGACCTCTTTGTAGGTCGGTTTTTTGTCGTCATTCATAGCTTTTTTGTTTTAAACATCAAATTGATATACCTTAGGGCTTCGGGGATCGTCGCAGACATCGAGGTGTACCCATGTAATTGGTTTTCCGGAAAACTTGCGCTCAAGCCGGATAGGGTGTGGGAGCTCGTTGGCTATGCTCTTAAGCCATTGCCTGTGTTGGGCGGCCGTTTCGCCTTCAATGTCATAGTCAACGCCCATAGACAACGCGTGTGCGCTGAGCCAAGCGTCGTTTGCTTTTGCCCGAGCCTTTACCATATGGGTGCTCGTGTCTCGAACGCCGCGCTCATCGAAGCGGCCACCCCATAGCCAATTGTTGATGGTCATTTTTTGACCTTTTTTCTCTCTGATCCAAAGCAAAGTTTCTATCAGCCGTTTGTCTAAACGGCTCAGAAAGAAGTAGTCGCCTAAGTGCTTGTACTTCTTGTATGCCGCAGGGCTAAAAAGCTCCTCGGGCGTGAAGTACTTCAAAAATTGGTCGTATAACTGTTTAGTAGTCATCTTATTTCAATTTCCATTCTACTCTAAAAGCTAACATTTCACCGCCAAAAAAGCTTTGAAAGTCACCAGCATCTAAGCGGCAATACACGCCGTTTTCCCGCACTCTTATTGTGCACTTCATGCCGTTGTCCCATGCGTGGCCGGGGTAGATGAGATCCGCATTAACATTGATGCCAGCATTGTGCGGCCAACTTAAGTCCATCAGCTTAATTTCGTTGGTGCCGTTTACGCCATCGTATTCAAACGAATCTTCAACCTGTAAGACGCAAGTGTTGTCAGTTATCTGCAGAAAGACTGAATTCGGGATTACAGGATTCGCAGGATTGAATGGAACTTCAAAAGAGGGCAGGTCAAAGCGATGCGCCAAGAGCAAGTGGCTCATAGACACAGGTTGTAGCGAACTTCCGGACTTGTGATAGAATTCGCCTAACGGCTTGTTAATTCTATTTAAAACACCACCCATAGTAGCTAGGATATTTTTCCGCGTCATAATAAAATTTGCACCGCCGAACTTCAAAGGAGTGTAATCAATAATCAAACCCTCTTCGTCCCACACGTCTAAAGGATTAAGATAGCCATTGCCTTGAAAGGCTACACCAAAATCGAGTTTATAAAGTTCCACGCTTCCAGGGAAGTTGCTTTGGAAGTTGACACGATGCAACGCTGGAAAATTGCCTTGAGGAAATGCCCCCTGAAAAAGTTGATAATCAAGAAGGAAATGTTCTGAAGCAAATTTTTCACCTGTTCCCGTGTTGATGCTATAGCTCACGCCATTCATATTGATGATCGCCTCAAATTGGCCAAGATCCTTGTTCAGAATCCTCACATAAAAATCGAACTCTAAATGATCTGTGTTGATTATCGCCGGCGAAAAATACCATTGCCGAAACGATGTATTGCTTATCGTCTCCTGAAGCATTACGTTAACTCTGTAGCCAATGCCTATGTGGCTATAAGAGATGCTTACCAAATTCTTAATATTGCCATCCAATTGGCTGTTCCATTCGACTAAGTTGCTAAATCCGCCACCACCTACGCTGCCTTGCAGCACTTTGAAGTTTCCACTTCCCTTGAACGAATCACCCGGATCGAATCGAAACTGATAATCCGTAGCCCAAGACATTGAATTGTTTAGATCAAACCTGACTCCAAAAGGGTAAAAAGTCGGATTTTTATCAAAATCAAACAAATCCTTCTCTATCCTAGTGTTGAAGTCGTCCTGCGTAGTGCCTGTAATACTGCCTGTGCTCAACACCACATCTCTGCTCGGCAGCTGCAGTGTTCTGTTGGCCGCATCGTTCACCACAGGCGGCCACACGTCCGGGTGGCCGGTGCCGTAAGAACCGGCTTCTAATAGCAGCATTATCCATGTTTTAACCACGGCTATGTCGCCATCTGAAGGGGCGGTACTTCTGTACCGGATGAGCACCAAAGCGCGCTTTTCTAATACAAGCGGCGGATCTAATTGGTTGAGCAGCTCTACTACGCCAAAGCCTGCCGGGTCTATTGGGTTTTGTGCCGTCCAATCGAGCTCTACAAGTTGTAGGCCATTGGCAGCAAAGAGCGCGGCGTGTGCGTTAGGGTCTTCTATATGTGTGGCCTCAGCTTTGCCGGCTAATAATAAATTGAGCCCCTCCACCTCGGCAGCGGGCACAGCATCGTCCTTATGCCTAAAGCTATCCCAAGTGTCCCAAAACTGCGCTTGGGTGGGTTTCAATCCTGTTTTGAACCAGTTTTTAATTGCCGCTAAACTTACTTTTGCCATGATTTTGTTATTCGTTATACGTTATAGTTTACTCGTTATTTAGCCGACCCACATGAGCTTCAGCATTACCATGTATGGCTGCCTATTCTCGTGGGCTTGGCCACTACCGGCGTTGTCTATTGTGAGCGTGTGTGTGTGGCTGCCTTGGCTGTCGGTGGTCTGCACAGTTGTAGGGGCTGTGCCGCCGCTGTTGAGCGGTTGGAGGTCCATACCGGTTTTGGTGATGCTATCACTCTCGCTGCGCCTCAGCGTAAGGCCGTGGGTGTGCGCGCCTGCGGCCTGTAGGCTATGGCTGTGCGTGTGTGCAGGCATCTGTGCCTCTGTCAGCGCAACTGATTTTGCACCGCCGGTGTTGCCCACAGCGTTGTAGTCGGGGTCTGCAGGGTCGTAACCCACCGTCACCTTGCCCATCAGGTTAGGCGTGCCGTTAGTACCATCACAAATTGCCCAACCACTTGGCACAGCTGCCGGGTTGCCAAACCAATCGATGATCTCGCCCACGATGCGCTGCATCTTGCTCAAGTCCTTCAGGTTCTTTGGCCGTACGAAGTTCGCCCACGGCCAGCTTGTCACCGCTGTGCCGAAAGTGGCGTATCGGGTGATGAACACATCGCGGCTTTGGCCGTCTTCAAAGATGCGTTGCTCTTTTTCCTCCACAATAATGACGTTGGGCCCAAGGGCCGCACCACGAAATTCGAGCAGTTCGCCGTTAATGTAAACCACGCCGTCTGTCACAGTTCCTCCATTAATTACGGCACCTTCTACGATGGCTAAATCGCCAAAGGCGTATCCGAAGGCTTGCATCAGCAGTAAGTTGGTCTGTAGCTTGTCTACAGTGTCGGTTTCAAGTGGAAAACCGCCTGTTTGTTGCGCTTTTACCTGATTCATATTGTCTCTATTTTATACCGTTTGCTGGCAATTTTGTAAAATTCAATCAGTGATTGGAGCAGTGGCATTTGCTCGTCTGCTACTTTGGTTGGCACCAAAACGACGAAGTCAACACCTGTATCTGCAAAGTCGCTTGCAGGCCTCAAATAAGCCGTACCAAGATGCAGGGGTTTCTGTTCGCCTTTAGTGTATATGTATAATCGGCCAAATCGGCTGCCGTCTATAATCCTTATGCGCCTATCTGATGGGTCTAAACTGTCGTTTAATGCCTTCTCAAAAAATGGCACTTGTCCGTTGTGGGCCAATTTGTATAAGTTGACCGACCTGAATAAGAGCCAATCGCCATGCAAGCCCACGAGGGGAGCTGCCAATGCTCTAAAGAGTATCGCCCAAAGGGGTTGCCGAAGAAAGGTAGGCAGCCAATTCAGGTAGAGCTTCGCAAAGTCAACTTCATACCACATATTGCACGCTGTTAAAATCTACTATAGTAAAGTATCCGGATTCCGGCACTTTCCGTACACTTATGGGTTGCGGGATGCCATAGTCATTCGTAGCGGGGTTTATCCAGCTACTTTGAATGAGGTTCACATGTGGAATTTCTACGCCATCAACAGCTTGTAATTTATCGACCAATTTGGCCACGACAAGTTCGCCGTTGAAGGGGAGCTCTTTCACAAACTCTAACAGTGCTTCTTCAACAGGCTTGCCTCCACTCAAAATATTGTTTCCGTTTTCGTCTATAACCAATGGATTCCTGAAAATCGTAAGATCCAAAAACAGCCTGTCGGGTAGAAAGTTGATTACAGTTATAGCTGTGCCTGCAAACTTCACCCGTTGTATGTAGGTATCAAAACTTGCTTTTTGGCTGTCTGTAATAGGCGCCAATAACCCGCTTGTTTCTCCGGCTATCTTGATGATAAGACGGCTCTCGTCATCGGCCTCGGATACGGCTACCTGTTTTACGATTTTTGAGGCTTCTATTTGTGCAGCTGTAGCTGTATTGTTGTCGAACAAATCAGACTCGGGCAGCAGATTGAAACCCCACTGAAAAGCTAAACTTTTGGTGCGGTACCATCTTGCCGTACCTGTTTTTTGATTGGCGATTGCCTCGTTAATCTCAGCCCTATGAGCATCGAAAAGCTGCTCAAAAAGAGAGATGCCATAGGCCACCGTGTCAAAGATGATGCTTTCTATGGATACCAAAGAAAACTCATCTTCAAAATTGGCGCCTGTTTGAAACCCGTATAAATTAGCTATTGCTTCGCTTTGCATAAACGGGGTGGTCATTGCCTGTTTTATTTCTGCTCTTTTACGCGCCATATCAGTTCACTTTAAAGTCAATACCAACAGCCCAAAAACCAATACCTTCAGGTAACACTTCTGCGGGCTTAGGTGCATAGGCGGTGGCTAATACGTAGGCTGCACCAGCAAATAAGGCGGCTATAGCTGCTGCAACAATTCCCGAAGATTTTAGGACTGTGCCCGGTTGTAAATCATCGGTCACAGATATTCCGTTGGCTAAGGCCAAGGCAAAACTGTTGTCTATGTCGCCTGTCATTTCGATGGCTTTATCCATCAAACTTTGTCCGGCTTGTGTTTTATTGTTCATAATCTGCTTCTATAATTACAGGTTGGTTTTCAAACAAATTGATTTTCTTAATTCTGAGTCCATCAACCGGCAATTGCTGTCTGATTTTATGCTCATAGGACAGAAAATCATTGTCTAACAATATGCCCTTCAGACCTACTCCCAACTCAGGTACCGCCTTAAATTCTCCTCTTTCTGCCATGAGCATAAAGGTGATATTTTGCTGAAGCGTGTCGCCTATGGCCATACCGCTCACTATCTTCCCATCGGTATCTCTCTGCACATCTACTTTCATGTCCAAAAAAGTGCCGTTGTCGTTGCTGTCCGTTACTTGTATGCCTATGCCTTTCATTGTAAATTACCGTTAAAAGTCCCGGTTACGGGGCCGTTCGGTGCCGTTAACCCGTCTGTGTAGATAATGTCGCCCTGCTTTACATAATCATCTACGGCGTTCGATAGCCGCTCCGCAAATTCATCGATAGACGTCTGTTCGCGCGTCATCATGTCCTGCAGTAGTGAGGCTATTTTATTCTTTAAAACCAATTTGTCCAATGCCATTTTTAAAACTATTTTAAAAGCCGGTTAAACTTTGCTTCGAGGTCGTCAATTTCAATTACTACGTCTGCCAAAGCTGTGCCCGACGGTCCCGCAGGCGTATGCACTTTAAATGCTCTGAGCAAGGCTATCAGCTTATCAAAAATGTCCTTCAGGCTTTCCTGTTCATTGCTTACCTTCAGCTTACCGTCGCGGCTGTCTATCAGCAGTTCAAGTCCGTCTTGTTGATAGCTTACATATTCTACTTCATCAGCTTTTATAACTGTGAGATTGTTTTCAGTCCCCGTCAGGCTGATCATCACCACTGCGGTGCCTACTTTTGGCACGAGGAGTAGTTCGTTTTCGTCTTCATCTATGGTTGCAGCCAGCTTTACGTTGCTTACTTCTAAACCGCCCGGCAGCTTTACCTTGCAGTGCTTGCCTTCAACAGCTGTAACAATACCAGTGTGAGCGTACCTTTTGGGTGGTTCTTGGCTGCCGATGAGTTGGCTACGTATTTTTGCAATTTTGTCCATCAGTTCAGTTTTATGCCCAATTGTACGGTTCTATTCCCGCCCGAAGCCGAAAAGGAGGTTTTTACGGAAACAACATAGTAAGCGCCATCTTTATGCGGGTAATCTTCATCTTGCACAAAAGCGGTAAATCCGGGCTTTGCCTGTGGTATTAACCACGCATCTAACGAGCCTTCAAAACCATTAAAACTGCGCTTTCGCAGCTCGCTCTCGGCAATCAGTTCTAAAGAGTCGGCGGTGAGTGATTCCCGCTTCAGGGTGATCTTTTCGCCTCCGGTAGTCCCTCTTGTTATAGAGGTGACTCTTCCTGCACTGTCAGTGCTTTCTATGGTCAGTTCAACTTTGCGGTCTTCGGCGCGCTTCCATTGTAAGCTCGAACCTTCTACATTATGTTGCATGGAGTAGCTTACTTCGCCGGTTTTTTCTATGTAGGCTGCGTGTATGTGCAGCTCTTTTTTGGCGGTGTCGAACCATATATTGCCCCGTGTCTCACTCTGTAGCTTCATGAGAACGTCAAAGGCAGTCGCTTGGCTTACGGTAAACTTTTCGTAGCCTACATTATAATCCGCTTTAAGTTTATATTTTAAGCTCACTTGGTCTATGAGCCACTGTGCAATCTCCGGCACAGTAGTGTTGGTAAATTCACGATCGGGCACAGGAACACGGAACAGATGCAGGGCATCTTCGCATAGCAGCTTCAGTTGTTTGTTGTCAGTGTTTACTTCTCGCACAAAGCCTTCAAATTCTGTAACCAATCTGCCGTCGTACCCGAGTTCTATGCGCACTTGCGTGCCCCTGTCAATGGTCTGTTGTATGTCAAACACCTTATTCATCACAGCCTCCGGCAAGGTGATCACAGCGGTGTCCGTGAGGTTGTCCACGGTGCTGTCTATCTCCACGCTGTCTATTAGCATTAGCCGGTATCGTCCGCGCTCGTTAGCCAAGGTGATTTTCCAATCCATCTTAAACATTAGCCTTGTATTAAGTTGCCTGTATTATTTAAAGCCGCCGGGGTGAGGCGGTCTGTAAATTCAACCCCTGGTTCTCCTTGCTTCAGGGGAACCAAAAGGGAGTAGTTGTCATCGCTTGTGCACTTCAGGTCGTATGCCTGTACGTTCTCTCCCTTGGTGAAAGGGAAAGTATATTCTTCCACCACCACTTTGGTGATGCCCATGTTGAGTAAGGGTCTTGAAAACACCCATATAGGTCCGGCATGAACCAAGTAGTCAAAGAGCAGCTTAAAATCTTCTCGAGGGAAGCACTCTTCGTATCTGCCCGTCTCTACTGCACCTATCAAAACGCCGGTGATGTTGATCTCAAAGTCGCCGGCATTCCAGCGCTCTTTGATGGTGCCTCTAAGGTTGTTTGCCTTGGCCACTTCGCGCTTTACAATTTTGTTGCTCCCTTTTATTGTAATAAAAGGTTCGTAGGGCAGTAAGTATTTCTGCCCATCAGGCGTAAATGCAAAAGACAGCGGAAAGTACTGCTGCTGCTCTGTCTTTTGAAAGTCTGCCCGCCACTCCCTTGCCTCAAGTGCGAGGTTGGAAGCTTGCCGCTCCCGGTTACGGCTTGGGTTCAAAATGTCGCTGTCGGGCTCTGCAACATTCACCTCGTTCTGCAGTGGCAAAAACGGGATGGGCGGCAGCACGTGCTTCATGAGCTCGTTTTGCACGTTGGTGAGCCTTGGTATAGCCTCGGCTACCTTACTGCCCAACAAAGAGGCAAACAATATGTCTTTGTTGCTTATCATACGGCGGCAGTTTGTGCAGAACCGAGCACGCGGAGCATGGCATCGGTTACCTGCGTTTCTAACTCTCTTGTGTTTTCGCGGAAGTCTTTACCCGTAATGTTGATAGTCTCAAAGAACTTGCCGAGCTGTATGTTGATGGTGGTTTGCTTGGTGCCCCCAATAGCCACAGCATTGGTGGATTTAGAGGCTTCGGGGTTGGGTGAAAAATTGGTCAAGCCGAGCTGTTTTGCAGCTTCAGAAGTGCTGAGTCCTGGAATCTCAGGAGCTTCAATGCCTGTTTGTACCTCTCGAGCTTTTCTCTCGCCCTCGGTCACGGTGTTAATTTTCTCCCGCACCTCCCTCTGTTTATCGGCGAACTTACCGAAAACGGTATCGCCACCAAATAGGCCGTCGAGTAGCTCGGCCAATTGCTGTGCAGGTTTTATGAGCGTGTCCACAAGGACTAAGCCTATCCTCTTGATTCCGGCGATGAAGCCACCTGTTTTGAAAGAATCGATGATGCTTTGCCAATTGTCGGAAAATGCTTGGATCATCCTTATGATCTGCCCCATAGGCCCCAAGACAAGAGAGAGTGCAGCACCCCAATCGTCGTACTTTTGCTTTATGGTGATTACGACAGCTATCAGCGCAACTATCAGCGCGATGACAAAACCTATCGGGTTGGCATCCATGGCCACGTTTAGACCCCACAGTGCGCCGGTAAGTATTCCTGTTGCTATTGCAGCCCCTTTTTGTGCGACAGCCAAAGCGGCAGTCCAAAAGGTTTGCAGTTTCTGCGAAAAGGACACTAAGCCGAACCAAAACGATAATACTTTTTGAGAAATTATCAGTCTTAAATTCCAGAGCCACAGTAGTTTTGACTTAATTGCAGCGAAATTCATCATTGCAGCCAATATTCCAATTGTTCCGGCGAAGGTCAATACCAATGGGTTTCCTTCTGCGATGCCGTCAAAAAACCAAGTCAATACATCAACCACAGGGCTAACAGCTATTGCCAATACCGCAAATGCCGGTCCCAATACAGTAGCTACAGCTCCTCCTAAGCTTATAGCCACAGCCTGTACGTCTGTCCAAAGTCCTCTTAATTTTTCTATGCTTGTTTGAGATCGCTCAAAAGCTTTCTGTGCCTCGCCCTGAGAATTGGCAGTTTCTGATATGGCTCTTGAGAGTTTTTCTGTGTCGCTCGCTAATATTTCAAAGGCTGCCTTAGCCTCTTTGTCGCGAAGGCCGATACTGTCTAAGAAATTAGCTTTGCCTTCAGCGGTAAGTCCTGTTAGTTTTTTGTTGAGGTCTGTAAAAATTTTATCTATTCCTCTCACTGCACCCTCCGCGTCGAAAACCTCAATGCCATTAGCTTTAAGTTTATCCGTGATTTCGGTTCTTCCCAAAACGGTGAAGGCATTATTCATCAGCACTGCAGCGCGCTCTGCACTTTGTCCTTTTCCCGTCATAAATGCAAAAATGCCTGCAGTTTCTTTAAATCCAAGGCTCAGAGACTTGCCCGAAGCTATAAGGTTAGGTAGGAATTGTGCAAAGTCTCCAAACTCGCCGGCACCAACACGCTTGGCAGCAAAAAGGGTGTCTAAAACTTCGCGGGCATTTGTGTTTTCTTTGCCCACGAGAGACAACGTCTGCGCCAATGCAGAAGCTACAACATCTGCGTCTGTAAAACCGCCTTTCGACCCCTTAAGCGCTTGCTCAAGTATGTCCACGCTTAAACTCACGTCTTCTGTTTGGGATAATATTTTTTCAAAGGCATCGGGAACTCTATTAAGATCAGCATTTGTGTCTCTACCTATAGAAATAAGTTTTTTACGCAGCCCATTTAGATCTTTATCGCTAAGTTGGGCAGTAGTATTAATCTTAGCCATGCCCTCTTCAAAGTTGAGCGCCATCTTGGTACTTTGAAACAAAGCAACACCGGCTTGGGCAACTGGATTAGTGATGAGCTCGCTGAAGGGCAAAACCTGTACAGCGCCTTTTAAATTCCTTTTAAAGGCACTTCCGTTGATCGTATCAAGCTTGTTTATCTCTTTGGTGAGTTTGGTGATCTCTGTGTTGTATTTACGAATGTCTGTGAGGTTGCTGCGCGGTATCCATTCTTTCTCTGCCTTAAGAAGCTCAAGCTTCTGCCTAAGCGCTCCAACCGATCCCCCCATGTCTTTCATCACCTTTTGAGATTGGAGTGCCTGTTGCTGAAGTTTTGCAAATTTATTTAGGGCAGTATCGCTTGTTATGCCAATTTTTTGTAATTTAGCATCCATATTGCCTTGAAGGCTAAGCGTGTATGTTAATAAATCTGCCATGTTAACTACTATTGTTTCAATTTACATAATTGTTGGGGTGACATCAGCAATAAGCAATCTCGGAAAGTGGATATATAACTCCAGTTTTTTAGGTTACTTGTTTTTACCCTTTATGGTTTTGTATTTTATCACTTTAGGAGACGCTCAAAAGAAAAAGGAAGCAAAGATTATTTTACTATTTTTATTTACCGTCTGCTGCTTATTTGGCCTTGTGACACTTTTCTCTTTTCTCTTAAAAAGAATTTTCTTTTCTTAGTCACTTCCCCGCCTCTTTTCTCCTAATCCATTCCAACTCTTTAAAACGCATAGCCCACTCGTGGTCGCTAAGGCTGTCCGGGTGGGCTATGTGCATATAGTACATCAACTGTGAGTTGATAATGCGTATCCATTCGTGTGCTTGTACTTCGGCAGCCCTTAAAGCTTTTCCAACGTGGCCTCTTTCACTTGTATAAGCTCGGCCAACTTGCTGCTCGCTGCCAGGAAGTAGCTGTCACGGGTTTTGATGTCTTCATCTCCACCAAGCCAACAGGCACTTAGCATAATCTCGTTAAACTTCATCGGGTCTTTTTGGCCTACCGATGTAGCGTAAGACAGGGTTTTCCTGTCGGGCTCCCGCAAGTAGCATTCCTTGTCTTCTATGGCCAACTTATACACTTCGCCGTGCTTGGCTTTCCACTCTGCTATCTGTTCTTTAGTTACTTTTGGCATTAGGTTTGGTTTTTAATGTTGAGCGCGATAAATGGTATGGTGATCTCCATAAATTTATCGCCTTGGCTAATTTCTTTTGGGGCTTCCGTAAAACGAATGCCCACCAAACGATCGGTGACAAGAGCGTTAAGCTCTATTGGGTTGCCATAGGCAACCTCGCAGTCAAGCGACAGCGATAAAATAGACTTGCCTTTGGCAGAAGCCACAAGGGCTTCATATTCGCTTTGTAACAGGGCTATTTCGCCTTCGTAGCTCGCGTTGCCCGACTGTATGGCGTGCGGAAAGCGCCCTTTGCCGTACACAGGCTCGCGTTCTATCTTTTCGGTGTACTTAATGGCCCTGATGCCTATCAGGTCGCGTCCGCCCAAGATGAGCGTTACGTCTGCCCACTCGTATTCTCTACTGTTGAATGCCATAATTTATAAATTATCGTACGGCTAGTGCGATACCACCGCCTTATACGTTGTTTGCGTTAATATCAAAACCAAGGCTTACCTCGAAGAACCGGGCGTGGCCAAACGGCCTTACGCGCAAGGTTACGTTTATGGTAGAGCTTTGGGCTACGTTGTTGGTAGTATCTACCTGCACCACCACGCCGTTGTCGTCGTTGTCAGTAGGGTCGCCACTCAGCTCTCCGTTAGAGGTCATCAGTTGCACGAGCTCTCGCTCTACGTGGCCTTCTATGCTTTTGGCATAAATGGCATTGATGGTGCCGTCTGCGTTTAGCGGTACTTCGTCTAAGATGTACTCGGTAAGCACTCCAAAGGCAATGCGGTAAGCTTTATCTATCACCCGGAGGCGGTTCAAAAACCGGAAGTCGTCAGTAGTAGCTGTGGCGGTGGGGTCGTCACTAAAAAAGTAACCAGCTTTGCCGACGTGCCTTCTAAAGGTGATATAGCCTTTCTCGTGTATGGCATCGAGGTCGCTTGCCTCTGCAAGTTTATCACCGAGAAAAAGCATTTGTGGCCGCACAGGGCCGTCTTTTACTCGGCCAATATTGCGCTGTACTTGTGTAGCTGCCAATCGCCCGGCTAGGGTGCCTATGGCTGTGCCTAAGCCGTTTTCGAGTGCTGAAGATACAGGCAACTCGTTGCCCATTAAAACTGCAGTTCTGTTGCTGCTTTGTTGAGTGAGGTCTATCAACGCTGCTACATTTACGGTGCCATCCGGGTTTAAAGCAGGGTTGTATGCTTCAAGCACTATGATTACCGGTTTTTTGTTGATTTCGGCAGAATTCTCTGCAAAAGCAGTGGCTACGCTTATGGCATCTACGATCTCCTGCTCAATGCCTTGCGCATTATTGAGCAATAAGCCGGATGCATTGTGGTCGTAAACATCGAATATCATGCTGATTTCGCCATTGGAATCTTGCATAAGCTTGGCTGCTGCAGAGCCCGTTAAAGAGAAGTTGCTGCCTGTTCCTGCAGTGCTGTCTATAATCCACAGCTTTGTGCCGGTACCGGCCTCATCGTAAAATTGCTTCAGGGCACGGTAGGCTCTTGGCTCGTTTACCTGATCAATGCCAATGCCCACGGCATCAGAAAGGCTTTTAATGAGCATGCTTGTACCAGACTGCAGCGATGTCCACGGCAGGATCATCCCAAACACCCCGTCGGGGGTGGCAAGGGAGCCACCTATATTGCCATTCTCGAAGGCTATGTTAACGCTTGGTAGTGGTGACATCTTTATTCAGTTTTGTCGGTTGATTTTGCGGCTGCTTTGCCCTTGCCCTCACCTGAAGGAGTTGTGGCTTTTACAGGCCGCTTTATTTCTTTCACCTTTTTGTCCTTAAGGCTGCCTGCATGTGCAGAGGCATCTTGGGCGGTGAAAAACTGTGCTCCGTCTGAAGTTTCAAAGAAGCTGTCTATTTTAGGGTACTGTTTGAAAATTTGCTCGGGTTTCATACCTATTGTTTTTTGTGTTTGCGCGGGCCTTTTTTGTTGCAGCGTATAGGTCCGCATAAATTTTTACTTACGTTTCTGCCCGCTGTTTTGGCAGTGCCTTTGCTTGTTTTAGCCATGGTTAAGCCTTTTTGAGATGAGTCTCCAAATGCCTGCCCCGGCGAGTATCAGCGTAACGGCTAAACCTACCTTGTAAAATATGCGTTGCCAAGCCGTGAGCTCGTTGGTGATAACGGGTATTTGCCTCTGGTCTAGTTCTGTCCGTAAGCTCCTGATGGTCGTTTCGTATTGCTTTACCAAGGCTTGCAGCGAATCGCACAGACACGTAGCCGTAATCACACCTGCTTTCTCTGTCAGTTCTAATGTAGCGTGCTTGGACCTGCGTTCTATGGTAGTATCCTTCAATTAAACAACCGGTACTGTAACGATCACTGTGTCCGCAGGACGTGTAACTATAACGGTATCCCTCACGGTCTTCGTTACGTAAGTTGTATCGGTCACTTTGATGAGCTCTCGCTCCACAATGGGTTTGCGCGTACTGCATGAGATAAGCTGCAGTGTCGTCAGAAACATCAGGATTGTTTTCATGATTGTGTGTTTTTGCGAATGCCCCCAAAAAGGCGAAGGCAAACAGGATGATGAGTAACTTTTTCATTTTATTCATTAAGGTTTATACTTTTTTACCGTTGAGCTGCTTGTACTTCTTCAGCTCTTCCAGCAATTGTCGATTCTCATCTGCCAAGGCATCAATCTTATCCTCTAATTCACGAATGAGCTTTCTTACCTTGTCAAGCTCATTCACGCATTCTTTGTACTTAGAGGTAATGTCTTCCAACATTTCTCGGTAGTACTTCAGTGCAGCTTGAGCATTTTCAATTTCGTTAGCCACTGCCTCCGCCCGGTTCTTTCGCCGTGCAAAAAACCAAGTAGCGGCACCGGTGCCGAAAGCGAGCAGTATGTTCAGCAGAACGTCACTCACAGCTTAGATAATAGCGCCAATGTGCTTAGCCCTAAACGGCAAGGCTATGTAATAGTGGCGGTAGGCCAACTTATTGGTTTGGTTTTCGGGGTCTTGGCGCGCATCTGCAAAGTATTGCTTGGTAAGCCCGGTCTTCTTAGCAATGTTATCAATGTAGAATGCTACAGAGGCTACCCTGTCATCGGCGGCAGGTATCGCACCAAAAGCCTTTTTGGCTTTAGTGACATTGTCGTAACGTGGGCTGTTGATGTATTGGTAGATGTCGAATCCGGCAATACGAGGGGCAGTTGTGCCTTCGCGGTAGTCAATCAATAAATTACCGAAGTTGTCACGGTCTTTCAAGAGATCGTTCCAATGATCGGACGAAAGTACCAAGCGGCGTCCTTGTACGGGCGTATCGATTTTGTCGAGCGCAGCTTTCAAATCTACCAAATCCTTGTACAAGAGTGCTTTTCTGCCGTTAACATCGGCAGCACCGGAGGCTTCTAATACAGGCGTATCTGCGCTGTGTGCTTGCGGTGCAATGGCATGCAAGGCTTTTGCAAACTTTTTAATAGTGATGGCCTGTACAGGTTTGCGCGTCACGGCATCTATACGATCGTAACTCGCGCCCATAGCTTGGTCATCGCTAATGGTGACTACCTTAGTCTGCAGCTTATCGAGGTTGATGATGATCTCATCGTCCGTATAAGCTTGCAACGGGATTGGATAGGTGTTGTTGTTGATGAGCACATCAACTTCAAAATCGGTGGTGGGTACATGGATGGCATTGCTCTCGGTGGCGGTGCCTTGGCCAAATTCAATGACTTCGGTGTCCAACTCGGGGATACCGTCAAGGAAAGGGGCTACGTCTGCGGATGTCAGATTCTCAATGACCCTGTCTAACCATATCTCTGGAAAATTAGCTGGCATGATTTTCTATTTTTTGTTGATCAATTTTTTGTAAAGTTCGGGTTGGTCGTTTTTAAAGGCCAACTGCTCGGCAACCGACAGCTTTTGGAATTTTTCCATAGTCATATCTTCGCCTTGGGCTGGCTGTTCACTGCCGGCAAAGCTCTGCTTTTTAGGCAGCGCGCTTAGTGTGGTTTCAGCCAAGGCAAAATCGGCAGTAGCCAGTTTTAAAAAGGCTTCTTTTTTGTCGGCCGTAATGCGTCCGTCTTTAATGGCATTATCTACCATGGCGGTTCGTTTGGCTGCTAAGGCGGCCTCGGCGGCATCGTTCATTTCTTTTAACTTGGCCGATAGAGAAGCATTGGCAGCCGCTAATGCTTCAATTTTAGAAGAGAGTTTTGTCTCCTCTACCTGTTCGGAATCTTCAAAACCAAGAGCAGCAAGTGCGGCAAGGCTGATGGTGAACTTTTTCATTTTATGGTTTTTTACGTTTTGTACATTTTGAATGCTCAGGCACATTTCTCTTACTTCTGCGTCTTCTAGGGGTTTTCCCTCCACACTAAAGAGCCTGATGGCGCCTGAATTGGACGGCACCGGCACGATACTGGCTTCTAACAAGCGGCAAGCCGTGAGCATTAACCTGCCCGCTACGAGCAGTAACTTGTCGGGGTCGAATGTAATGCCAATGCTGGCACCTTTAATAAAGCCTCTGTCAACTTTCGACTTCACTTTCCGGGCACGGCCTTCATCTTCTTCGTCAAATTCCGGATCAGCTAAAAGTCGCGATTCCTCTGCGGTTAGGTTAATCCAACGCCCAATGGTGTAGTCTGCGTCATTTCGGTGCGACTCTAGCATCACAGGGTTATCTTCAAATGCGCTGAGGTCAATACCCGAGGTGAGCACCGAAAAGCCGTAAGTGTTTACATAATTATCGTCGTTTAAAACAAAGGGCATATCCTGATTTTTGAGCAAAGTTGCCCAACCCCATCCAAATAAAAAAGGCTTTGTAAAGACAGTTAACAGAGTTGTAAGGCTGCCTTACGACTGCTTTTTTCAATGGTAATTAAATAGTCATTTTGCTGTAAAAAGATATGGCCGTAAGAAAGCAACTACAGCGAGACCATGCCGAACTGCTCATCATCAAAGAAGGCCTCAACCAAAAAGAGGCAGCCGAGCGGGTCGGCGTTACAGAGAAGACAATGAGCCGATGGGTGAAGGAAGGCAAATGGGACAACCAGCGAAGAAGTTTCGCGGCTACTCGCAATTCCATCATTGCAAATCTACAACAACAATTGGAACTTCTCCAAACTTCAATCACTAAAAACGATGGAGGCTTGGCTACGCCTAAAGAAGCTGATATGCTCGTGAAGCTCGCCAATGCCATCAAGAAGTTAGAATCCGACGCCGGGGTGGGTGAAACCATCGAAGTCGCCATGAAGTTTGTACGCTTCGTGTCTCAATCCGATACTGCCTTGGCACAAAATATTACGCGGCATTTTGATGCCTACATACAAACTATGCTATGAAAAGGCAGACCGACAAACAATACGAAAAACTTTGGCAGGCCTTTAGGGAAAGCATCGTGCGGCATACCCCGGTAGATGTTAACGAAACCCCCGCCGATAGGTTAAAGCGCATAGAAAAACTCCAGAAAGATCCGGAGGCTTGGTTTGCCTATTATTTCCCGCACTACTATCTGTGTGAACCAGCTCCTTTTCATAAGAGATCGAGCAGGCGTATATTAAGCCACCCGGAATGGTACGAGGTGCGTTCTTGGTCCAGAGAATTGGCCAAAACCGCACGCACCATGATGGAAATACTGAACCTTACCCTTCAGGGCAAGAAAAAGAATGTCATCCTGGTGTCATCAAGCTATGACAATGCCGAAAGACTGTTGCTGCCCTACAAGTCAGAGCTCGAAAACAATAAACGCATTGCGCAAGATTATGGAGAGCAACCCTCATTGGGACAATGGGAAAACGGAGAGTTTACCACTAAAAAAGGGGCAAGCTTCAGAGCGCTCGGTGCCGGGCAAAGCCCAAGGGGAACGCGAAAGGACCAATACAGACCGGACGTGATTCTTATTGATGATATTGACACCGATGAGGAATGCCGAAATAGTGACAGGATCAAGCAAAAAGTTAAATGGATTGAGGAAGCTTTGATACCCACAAGGTCAATCTCCAATCCGTTGCTCTTAATTGTCTGTGGCAACATCATCTCCAAATACTGTTGCATTACCGAGCTTGCCAAAAAGGCCGATAAACACGAAGTGATAAACATCAGAGACAAACAAGGGAAATCTGTTTGGCCGTCTAAAAACAGCGAGCAGCAAATAGACCGGGTGTTAAGCAAGATTAGCTACAACGCCGCCCAAAAGGAGTACTACAATAATCCCATTTCCGAAGGCGATGTCTTTAAGGAAATTACGTACGGTAAGTGCCCTAAGCTGAAAAGCTGTGAAGCGGTAGTGGTTTATGCAGACCCGGCTACGAGCAATAAAGACAAAGGCAGCGGCAGTACCAAATCTGTTGTGGTAGTAGGATTCTCCAAGCTTAACTATTATGTTTATAAAGTTTGGCTCGACCAAACCACCAATGCCGCGTTTGTGGATTGGCTTTATGATGCCGAGCAATATGTCAAGACTAATGACGTAGATACCTACCGCATACACATCGAAAACAACAGCCTACAAGATCCATTCTATCAGCAAGTAATCCTACCGCTCATCTACCAACGCGCCAACCACACAGGCCATCACCTACCCATTACGCCGGATGCGCGTAAAAAGCCCGAAAAGTTCTATCGCATAGAAGGTACGCTTGAGCCACTCAACCGCTTGGGCTTGCTCACATTCAACCAAGATGAGAAAGGGAATCCGCACATGCAACGCATGGAAGATCAAATGCTCGGCGTGAGCATCACTGCCAAAACCATAGACGGCCCGGATGCGCTTGAAGGTGCTGTTTGGCTCATCAAAAACAACATTGTCCGCAAGCAAACCACTTACCGGGCAGGATACAGAAGCAACCGTAAATTTTAAGATATGTTTCTCAACAAAACAGATATGCCCTCAGCCATGTACGGCTATCAAATAGAGCAAATCACCGAGGGCAACGACGACATCGTACTGCAAGCCCTTGCAGCTGCCGAGGAGGAAGTGCGCAGCTACCTCACGGCCAATCAACGCAAAGAGTTTATGGACGGTCGCTTCGTGTATGATGCCGATGCTATCATGTCAGCCACAGGAGCGGAACGCAATCCGCTCATACTCGAAGTCACCAAGACCATCGCCAAGTGGTGGATTGTGCAGCTGAGCAATGCCGATATCATCTACGAGCAAGCCAAAGAACGCTACGACAGGGCAGTTAATTGGCTCAAGCAGTTGGCTAATGGCGAGGTAAATCTCTCTACACTGCCAACGGTTGATCTTGGAACAGACGCCGAAAACACACCCTTCAGCTTTGGAAGTAGAAAAAAATTTAACCACGAGTTTTAGCCATGGAAAACACACATAACGCCCGGGTCGGCAAGCAGACCCCGAAGATCGTAGAAAAGTCATTGGCACGCACCCGTATGGACGTGCTCAACTGGAACCAAGCACTGAATATGGCGCGAAAAGCCGATAACCCTCGTCGCCACCTCATTCACAACCTGTACGATGAGATTATGGTGGATGCGTTGCTAATGAGTCAGGTGGAAAATCGGAGGCTCATGTCGCTCAGCCAAAAGTTCATTATAAGAGATGCCAACGGCGAAGGAAACGAAGAACTTACGAACAGGCTGCAAACCGCCAAGTGGTTTTCTGACATCATAAAAGCCATCATCGATTCCCGGTTTTATGGGCATTCTCTTGTAGAGCTCGACACGCAAGGTGAAGGCTTCATTACTACCTTGTTTCGCCGTCAAAACATTGAACCGCGAACAGGTCGCTTTTTCCCGGACTACACCGATGAAGGCAAGTTCGTACCTTTCCGCGAACTGAATGAATACGGCACTTGGATATTAGAATTTGGAGACAATCGCGACTTAGGATTACTCAACAACGCCGTACCGCACGTACTGTTTAAACGCTTTGCGGAAAGTGCATGGAGCGAACTTTGCGAAATTTTCGGTATCCCCCCACGTGTGCTTAAGACCAATACACAAGACCGAGCTATGGTTAACCGCGCAGAGAAAATGCTCATCGACCAAGGCGCAGCGGCATGGTTTATCATTGACGACTCTGAACACTTCGAGTTTGCTGACACCGCCAACACCACGGGCGATGTATATAAGGGCCTCATGCAGTTTGCAAATAGCGAAATCTCCATGCTAATATCCGGAGCTATCGTGGCACAAGATACCGTAAACGGCAACCGCTCCAAAGACGAATCGGCACGTGAGGTGCTACAGCAGCTTATAAACTCCGACCTCTCGTTCATTGAACAAAATATGAACGACATAGTGATGCCTGCCCTTGTACGGCTCGGCGTAGCTACAGAAGGCCTTAGCTTCGCGTACCCCGAAACACAAGACCTTGAGCAATTGTGGAAGATTACACACGAGGCACTGCCGTTTTTTGAGGTCGACCCGGAGTGGGTGACCGAAACCTTTGGCATTAAGGTAACCGGCAACAAACAACCACAGCAACAGCTCTTATCGGCCAACCCTTTTTTCGACTAAGCCCGTCTGCAACCGGGCGGGCTGTTCCGGCATACTTTAAAGTTTTGCACCATTCTTTGCACGAGCTCTACCACGGGCCCGAGTGTAAGTGTGGCTGCAATACCAAAGGGGTTGCCCAATTGGCCGCCGGAGATATTAACCAAAACGTGCTAAAAGCCGCTTTAAAAGCTTTTGAAAAGTTGTTTAAACGCAAGGGCTACCAACCGGAAGATTTGGGCAAGGTAAAGGAATACAAACAGCTTATCGAGGCCACTAATGCAGTACTGAAACCTGCCGTGCAAGACAATGTAGTGGAAGGCACTTTGCGCAAGGCATTGGAGGAAGACGTATTCCTGTTTTCAGGCCTCAAAACCCATGCTCAACTCTTCGAGGCCTCAAGGCTGCTTACTGATGATAGAGGGCAACGCAAGTCTTTCGCGGCCTTTGAGCGAGACTTCCAACGCCTGCAGTCCACTTACAACAGCAGCTGGCTCGAAGCAGAGTTTAACTATTCCAACGCTGCCGCCACAGCAGCAGACCGTTGGTCCCGACTAGATGAGGACGAGAATTTCGTTTTACAATACCGCACGGCCGACGATGAGCGGGTACGCCAATCGCACGAAAAGCTACACAACACCACCCTGCCAAAAAGCGACCCTTTTTGGGACAGCTATTACCCGCCCAACGGTTGGAACTGCCGATGCATCGCCATAGAAGTGCGCCCGGGCAAGCACAAGCTGTCTGACCCTGTGGAAGCTGCCCAAAAAGGCGAAAAAGCCACTACACAGCTTGGCAAGGGCGGTGTGAACAAAGCCGCCATCTTCCGGTTTAACCCCGGCAAGCGAAAAGTGATCTTCCCGCCAAAACACCCTTACAGGAAAGTGCAGGGAGCGCAGTTAGCCGTTGAGGAGTTGCTTAAACAAGGCAATGTAGCAGCAGCCAAAAAGCTCATAATTGAGCAAAAGCGGGAAGTTTACAGCAAGCCTTTACAGAATCAATATAGCAGCGTTTTCAATACCACTAAAGGTGGAAAAGTAGAAGTACACGAACTCGTTGACTTGCGGGCAGAAGACTATAAGGATGTGCTTAATGCTGCAAAAGCTATAGCCAGAGAAGGCAAGATTGTTAAAATACAGCCAATAATAGATAGGTCTGAGATATTGTTTAGAGGGAAAATTTACCCCGGACTAACTAGCAAAACTTCTAACCCGGACTTGCTTATTGACGGCCGTTATATAGATGTGAAAAGACCAAAGGCGATTAAAAACATAACCGGGAACGCCAACGGGGCTTCAAAACAGGGTGCTGAAGTACTTATATCTGATGCTCGGCTAAACCTTGATGATAATATCATCAATAAGAGAGCAGCAGCAATACTAAACGAAAATAACAGGGAATTTTATGGTTTTGACCGCGTGCACTTCCTTAATAAAGGAAAAGTAGTCACTATTAAAAATACAACAACCGATGAGTAAATCATCGGTTGAGGGTTGCCCGGCCACGCGTGCCTGACACTGCAAATATACAAAACTTTTTTAAAATGCAAGAAATCAATCCAAAAGAGACGAAAAAAAATCATCGACTTCCTCTGACTGAGATTCGAGCAGCGCAGAAAGCTCTTGAACAACAAACGACCGATGTCTTTCTAAAAGCTTTGAGCGATGCACGTCAGAAAGCAATTCAGGAGGTAAAGATAGGTGTTTGCCTAAAGCTGCCAAAATACCGTTTTGGTATATCAATTGTGCTTTGGCGTCGGCCAATTCGTTGAAAAGAATTTTAAAAAGCCGTTCGGTTTTAATGTTTAAGTCCATAGTAATAAGTTTTATGCAAATAAACAAAAAATGAACACAGACCTCACAGACGACCTACTCAAAGGCATAGAAGTTGACCTCTCCGAAGCCTTCGACCGCAACTTTGAGGATAAAGCGTTTTTTGACCGCGCTTGGGACAAACGCAAACTCTTTAACCCCAAAGGCACACTGCTCAACGTACGGGGCGGTGGCGGCCTAAGGGGAAGCATCCGGAGCGTGCGAGGCCCCGGGCAGGTGAGTTGGGTGAGCAGCCTGCCCTATGCCTCTATACACAACGAAGGTGGCGAAATAAAAGTAACCGCTAAAATGAAACGCTTCTTTTGGGCTATGTACTACAAAGCTTCCGGGGCTGTGAGCAAAACCAAAAGGGGCGCAACCCGGCAAAACCAACGCAATGAGCGGCTAAACCGGGAAGCTGCAAAGTGGAAAGCCCTTGCGCTGATGCCCGTGGGCAAAGCCATTAAGATACCCGAACGCCGCTTCATAGGCCACCACCCACAGGTGGACGGCATCGTAAAAGAAAACGCCGACCTCATGGCCAAGCGCATAGACACAGACATTAAAAACAAACTAAGACCTAAAAATTAGCAAAATGAAGGAAATCATCAACAACACCCGCAACAGGCTGGCACAGGTAGCTGCCTTAAAACACATAGACGAAGATTGGGGCCAATTGGACGACTATTCACCCAATTTCCCGGTAAAGTGGCCGGTAGCCCTTATAGAAGTGCGCAACGCCACCTACACTAACGTGGGCCGCGAAAGGGGCTTTAATCCTACCAACAGGCAAATGGCCACCGCAACCATAGTGGTGCACATTGCCTCGCTTAAACTCACAAATACCTCGCACTTAGCGCCACAAGGGCAAAAAGACGATGCGCAAGCCATTTGGCCTATTATAGAAGAATGCCACAGCCTGCTGCACGGCTATAAACCTGCTGACTATGCAGGTGCATACCTGCGCCAACAAATACAACGCCGCCGCCGTGACGATGGCGTAACGCATTACGAACTGGTCTATTCCCTTGGGCTGACCAATGTTTAAAAAAGCTGCAGCTGATGTTGTGTGGGCAACTCGGCCAATTCTTTGTTGATGGGTGTGCAAAGAATGTTGTATAGCGTGGTGCGACTGATGAAGTACTTGGGATAAATGTGATCGCGCCAAATAACCGTAGTAGGTACCTTGATAAACAATAAAAAAGCCCCAATTAGGGGCTTTTTTTAGCTAAACAAATTGACAGTTACTGATTGTGAATGACAAAATTTATCGGTAAACTAAATGAAACTTTAACAGGTTTGCCGCGTTGCTTTCCGGGAAGCATTTTGGGCAGTTTAGAAACAATTCTTCGTGCCTCGTTCTCTAGGTTTTTGTCAGGTGCGCGCATTTTAATGTTCGTAATACGGCCTTCTTTGTCAATGTCGAACACTATGTAAACCCTGCCCTGTATGCCCAATTCTAAAGCAACTTGCGGATATGAGAAGTTGTTTCGCACGTGTTCGTCCATCTTGGTTTGAAAACATTCGCGCTGTTGGTCTTTTGGTACATTTTCACAGCCGGGAAATATAGGTGCTTGTTCGATGATAGCAAACGGAACAATTACATCTTCCTCTTCTTCTTCGGCTTCTACGGCTTCAAATTTTACAATTTCCAACACTTGGTTTTGATTGGTTTCGGTAGATTGAAGCACCGTTTCTTCTATATCAATTTGATCGTCAACAACCTGAAGTACTTCCGGGGCTGCTGCCATAGGCGGTGGCGGTGGTGGCGGCGGAACGTTGAGGTTTACTACCGGAATTTCTTCTTCAAAAGACTTATCCATGGTAATCGTATCCAAAGACAAGTCGCTACTTTCAGTAGATTTCCATTCCATTCCGATGTATGTGACGCCCAACATAACCACTAAGCCAATCTGAAAAAAGAGTCCGCTATAGCGACTCATGTCTGCTTTTGGATTTTTTTTAGGTATCATGGTTTTGCAATTTAGGTTAGACAAAACATTTGTTTACGTATCAAAATTACGTTACCTAAAATATTGAAAACATGACATTTGTTAGGTTTCAAAAAAAAATCCCGACAATTGAATGACGGGATTTGTATAATGAGGTGTTCAGTTCCTTATTGAAGCTTGAAATTGATAGGAATACTAAAGGGAACTTTTACAGCTTTACCGCGCTGTTTGCCGGGTATCATTTTGGGAAGCTTAGAAATAATTCTAGCAGCTTCTTTCTCCAAATTTTTGTCCGGACCTCTCATGCGAACATCTGTGATGCTTCCGTCTTTAGCAATGGTAAACTGTACATATACGCGACCTTGTATGCCCATTTCCTGTGCAATTTCAGGATATTGGAAATTATCCCTGATGTGGTCATTCATTTTTTCTTGAAAACAATCCCTTCTTTTATCTTTGGCTACTTTTTCGCAACCGGGGAATAGCGGAACATCTTCAATGACGGCAAAAGGTACGGATACATCTTCAACCTCTTCTTCCACTTCAACCGTTTCTACTTTTACAATTTCAGTTTGCTGTGTAGCCTCGGTAGATTGGATAACCGTTTCTTCTACTTCTTTTTCATCTTCCACAACTTCGAGTACCTCAGGAGCAGCAGGTGGCGGTGGCGGTGGTGGTGGCGGGGTTGATAAATCTACTACCGGAATTTCTTCTTCAAACATTTCGTCCATATTTACCATACCGACGTCAATATTCGAGCGATCGTACGATTTCCATTCAATCATAATCCATGTAATCAGTAAAACTGCTACAAGACCGACTTGGAAAAACAGCCCGCTTCTACGGGTTAAATCAACTTTTGGATTCTTTTTTGGTTCCATAATTTTGGTTTCTAATAGGTTTGCTAATATAAAAAAATAGTGTTCAATTGCGCAAAAAAAAATATTTTTTTATGATAATTTATATTTTGTACACAAGAAAATGATTACACTCGCCAACAAAGAACCACAAAGATTAGCCAATATGTCTAAAAAATCCGCAGATCTGTAATTGGTAAATGCTACTTGTAAAACCTCAATAATAATGCCATAAGTTACTGAAAAGACAATAGCAACAATAATCAAGAGGTGTTGAGCGGATTTTTTAAGTCGCTGTGTGAGATTAAAATAAACTAAAACGGTAAGCACAAAGTAAAAAAAAGCGTGCACCCACTTGTCGCTATTTGAAGGTAACTTTTGATCGGGGATTTTAATAGGAACCAAGCTTAGAACCGTCAAAAAAACGATCCAACCAAACAGTAGCCAAGCGGCAATACTATTTTTAGACGCCCACGGCTTCTTTGTACGCAGCATCGTCCATCAGTGATTCTAATTCTGTTTCGTCTTGTATCTTTAGTTTGATCATCCAGCCGGCACCATAAGGATCTGAGTTGACCAACTCAGGTTCTGTTTCTAAAGTGGTGTTAAATTCTATAATTTCGCCACTCAGCGGCAAAAACAAATCGGAAACAGTTTTTACAGCTTCAACGGTACCAAAAACGGCATCTTTTTCAAGGGTTTCACCCTCCGTTTCAACTTCTACATACACGATGTCACCTAATTCTTTTTGGGCAAAATCTGTAATGCCAACTACAGCGATGTTGCCTTCAACACGCACCCATTCGTGGTCTTTGGTGTATTTTAAATCAGCAGGAAAGTTCATAAAGTTTTTTGTTTATTGACAAAAGTAAAATTTCTGACTGTTTCATCCTAACATTAATGCGCAAATTTTTAGAAGGTGTATCGAAGCGTTACACCACTTCTGATGGTGGTTTGCGGAAAGGCGGTTGAAATCGCAAATTCTGAAAAGGTATGGTCGTAAAAAAACAAGGTGGTAAAGTTGCTGCTCACCGCATAATCTGCCGTAAAGCGGAATGTCCATATTTTTTGTCCGGCTGTTGTTTGGTTGTTTTCCGTGTCTATCGACCGCACGATGGTTTCATTGTCTCGCAACGAAAAATCGGCTTTCATATTCAGGTCGTTTCGGTTGGTGACCCTGCGTCCGCCTAGGTTGGTTGTAAACGGCACATCTTTGATGCGATAACCGACACCTAAAATAAATTCGTCGCCCTGAATTTCCGTGAGCAAATTGTTGTCAAAACTCAAAGATAATGCCCGGTCTTTGCGTATTTCAGCTAAAATTTTTAAATCGTTTTTCAGTTCAAAATCCATCCGCATCAAAGGGCTGAATTGCTCTACCAAATTGATGCTGGTAAAAAGTGTTGAGTTGAGGAAATTTCCGGCTGCATCTCTTTTTTCTACACCTTCTTCAAAGTTGCGGTTAGAGTTGAAAGCGTTTATGGTGTAGGTAGATCGGTAGCCATGTGCCAAAGAGAATCTTTTAAAATTTCTTTTAAACCAAGCAAAATTCATCAAGCCTGTGTATTTTACATCCCAGTTGGGAATGGGTGTGTCGCGAAAAGCACCCAATTGAATATCGGCGGCATCTTTACCTGTGAAGGCAGACAGAAAAGCCGGCAGCATCACAGCTTGGTTGTTTGGTCCGAACCCGTCCGGAAAGCTGGTTGCATCTGGGTTTATAGGTTCTCCGGCAAGCCGCTGGGCAATGACAATTCTATTGCGGCGAAATTCTTCAAAGGCACTAGATTTGTCCAC
The DNA here is from genome assembly GCA_018829465.1 of Bacteroidota bacterium. Taxonomy (GTDB): domain Bacteria; phylum Bacteroidota; class Bacteroidia; order Flavobacteriales; family Flavobacteriaceae; genus UM-FILTER-40-17. The sequence goes on from JAHJTN010000009.1 coordinate 25,469, forward strand.
ACTGCTCTTGTCAAATGCGGTCTTAATCATCAGGGTTGAGATGCTGAAATTGCCAAAAGTATTGGGCGAAAGCGAAGTGAAAGTGCCATCGTCACGAACGTTAAACTGTTCGGTAAAGTTTGAGGATTCAAGCCTGTTGGCCACCAAATCGATTGTCAAATCTTTGAGCAAATTTACGGAAGCCGTGATGTCGAGTTGTTCGTTTTTTACCTGAGAAAACTGTTGGTTAAATTCGGGAAATATGGTTAAATAACCCTTTTTGGCCGCTTCAAAACGGATGTCATCTTGGCTACCAAAAACAAAACCGAACGAGGGTTTTAAGGTACCAAAGAAACCAAGCGATGGCAGGTAACCTGGTAGAACCGTACCATTGTTTTCTCTATAATTCACTTGTATTCTCTTCACACTCGTCAGTGCTTTGATAGCCACGTTGTAGGCTTTGTCAGCACCGCTCAATTCGGTCTTTATTCGTTTGTTTTTCTTCGGTTTTTCATCGCTTGGTGCCGGTTGGGGCGGAACACCCGGCCTAGGTGGCAATGCCCTACCGCCCAAATTGGTATTCTGTCCTCTATTGAGGGTTTTGGGGACCAATTTTACGTATTTGTAGAATTGATCCATATCCAAATTGGCTGTAAAGGTTTGGGTGTTGGCATTTTGAATAGTGTTACCCAAGTCAAAAGTATCGCCGTTTTCGTCCGGAATGCTATTAAACAAGAGCGAACCGCGTTGCCAGCTAAAATCGCCGGTGTAAATATAATTGGCTTTGATAAATTTGAAAATGGGAATTTTGTTGATGGGAATTTCATAGTTGATTCCCAGGCTTTGGTTGTGTCTGTTTGGGTCGCCTGTATCAAAAAAATTATCCCAAACGCCTACGTCATTGAGTGGTAAATCGGGGTCTCTGTTAAAATCTCGAATGATGTTGTTGCGCGATGCCGTAAAGTTCATGCGAAGCCCTTTGCTCAAATTCCAATTGATGTTGTACTGCCAGTCAAAGGAAAAATTTCGAGTAAATTGCGGATCTAGCCCAATACCTACGATGTCCACCTCTCTAAACTTTTGTTTGTTGAACAAACGCAGAAAATTGGCATTGAAACTGATGCTCGAAGGCAAGTAATTAAAATTGATGTCTTGCAAGAGTTTCCAATAGGCACTCTTGTCCATAAATTTGGTGTTTTTGAACGGCTCATAACTTTTGGGCCTGAAGTTGTAGTTATAGGAAACCCCCGTTCGTACATTTTGATCTAAAAATTCTTCAATTTCAAAACTACGTTGGTTCACTTCGTTATACGAAAAGTTGAACGTTAAATTTTCAACGTCGTACACCTGCGATTTTTTTTCGGTGGTTCTGTCTTTTCGGACACCTATGAAATTGATGGATTGCCGTTTGGTATAATCTTCCGCTTGCCGCTCAATGCGCCTGCGTTCCTCCGGATCTTCCGTATTGTCCAATAAAATATCCAGCTTAATGTCCTGAAAAAACGGATCGTATTCGGGCGTTCGGATTTCTTCAGAAACACCATAGGTAAAAGGCAGCTGAATGCCCCATTTTTTGGGAAGCAATTGTCCCAAATTGATGGTCGTGAGCAAATCGTATTGCTGCACATCTTCTCGGCTTCTTTCGTTGGGGGTTTGGTCTATGGCACCAAAGCCGATAGTGCTGTACCTGCCTGTGGCCGTAACGTTCATGAAATCGGCCATATTCACATCCAAATTGCCGGTGGTGGCCCAACCGCCGCTTTGGTCGAGGTCGGTCAGCCTGAGCTCGTTGAACCAGACTTCGCCGCAAAGCTCGGTGCCTGACCGGTTTCTCACGCCCACCATCAAAGCCCTGATGTCACCAATACTCGGATTGCCTTTAATACCAATGCGCAGCGGATTGACTTTGTCAGCCGCATCGGGGTTTAAATCTACCTCGTTGAAAAAGTTAACGATAGTGGGGTCTAAATCGGGATTGGTCAGCAGTTGAACTTTTATGACTTGCAGCAGTGAAAGCGACAGGTCTATCTCATTGGCTTTAGGCCAAATAGATTCAGCATCGCGTGCGCCAAAGGGGGTTACTTTCAATGGGATTTCTATCTCGTAAAAATTGTTGGTAAAGTCATTGCCCATGCGTACAAAGGCAATCATTTGATCTTCTATCAGCGGAAACTCATTCTGAATAGATTCTGCATGTAGAAACATGCGCAATTTTTTAAACTGACGCATATCGAGACTTACATTTTTAAATACAGCTCTGGAGTCGCCCGGTTCGAGCCCGCACACTTGCGCCGATAACGACTGTTCATTTTGACGAATCAACACATTGTTGTTGAAAAGTCTTTGACGGTCTATACCCGGTGGTACTACATAAGGAATAGGTGTACGGTCTTCGTTTTCTTGTATGTTCACGGCGGCTACGTTAAAATCCGTATCGTCGTCGTCAACATTGGGGTCGTTTTCGTCGAGTGATGCCAAAAAACGTCGCCAATCGCCCTGAATCAAGTCTAAGGTTCCAAACCGAAGTATAGTAGGTTGTTCAAACCCATTCATAAACATTCTGATAAAGCGAACAGATCGAAAGTCTTCAATTGGGCCAATCACCCTGTCCGGATTAAAAACCGGTATTTTAAACTGAATCCATCGCGCCCGTGTGCGTTGTCCGTTTGGCACGTCAACCGTTACTTCTCGTATATCGGTTATCAGCGGATTTTCGGTAGTCATGCCCGGACGTATCGGTATGTTGTATTCAAAATACGCATCGAGCGTATTCATGGTTTGGTCGCGATTGATGTCTTCTACATCGGGTTGGGTGGTATTGCCACGATTGGCCGCATTGATAGATTCAGGTGAATTGCCCTCCAAACCGTTAAAATCGCGATATCGTTCGAGTATAGAGCCTTCCCGATTCAAAAAATACACATAATTGTCTGCGGCGGGGTCTTCAAATCCGGCATAGTTTTGTTTGATGCTGTTAATTTGAGGGTCGGGGTCTGAAGCTTCGAAAGGGTCTGTCAAACCGTCAAAACCAATATCTTGATTTTGTCGTTCACCTCCTCCTGTGTCAAATGCATACACCAAAGATTGATTGGCCGGCACGATACCCCACGCGGTTCTGTTAGTAATGACTGTACTTTGGTCATTTTTTGGAAGTCCGTTTTCATATTGTTTTTTGCCGTCTTTCAGGATGTCTTCTGATATATTTCCCAGGTTGAAAGTCAATGTACCACCCTGATTGGTGTTTCCCTCTTCTGTAAATGGATCGAGTACCCAAAACTGGATAAATTCCACATTGGTTTGTTCGAAGTTGGTGCTGGACAAGCCACGCATGATGCCGGCCCAGTTATCTTCAGGATTGTCGATGTTGTTTACATAAGCGGGATTGTAATTATACGGGCCGCGCTCGTCCGGATAATAAGCCAAATCCAATGTTTGAATGGCAGCACTCTGCCCGGTTGTCAGGTCAATTTGCGGGAAAATTTCATCAATAAAAACCCTTCGCGTTTGGTTGCTGGAAATATCGTCAACCGAAACGCCTGCTGGGCGTCCGCCGGCAAAAAAAGTAGGGTCAATGGTGTACCACGACAGCTTGGCTCTTTTAAAACCAACTTCTAATGAATTATTGGGCAATTCTCCGCCAAAGCCTACAGGTGTAGAAGCCAAGCTCCATGCCAAGGGCGACTTGATGTCTATAGCAGTTTGTGCGCCTTCAAAATCATCTATGTAGGTTGTGGCTTCACCGCCGAGCTCTGTAGCCTTGGGCGCACCCGGTTTCAAAAAGGCAGCTTCGCCCCTGAAACTCAAATTGGAAGGGACGTCTGTGTCGATGTTGGGCAACTTGTTAGCCAATCGCGTCAGAAAAGGCACTTCTGTAGCATAGTTCATATTGATGCCAAACATGGTGTTGTTTACCGGTTCAGATCCCAAGTTTACCTTTTGGGTAAGTGGTTTTTCGTTCAAATTCATAAGTGTGGCACCTAGCAATAACTTTTTGTTGAATTGATGCTCCACATTGATACCCGAAAACCTTCTGGTTTGTTGTCCGAAAAGATTGTTGTTTTCTACGGAAACTTGTACGGGTGTGTTAGATGCCTTGAGCGATTCATCGAGTATTTGTACGCGCCCCAATTGATAATTCACTGTGTAGTCTATGCCTTCCGTGAGTGTTCGGCCACCGGCGGTTACCGTAACTGAGCCTCTGGGCACGTTAAAGGCACCCAAGGGAATGCCATCGCCCCCGCTAGATTTGTAACTTCCTCTGAGTTGAAACTTGTTTTTGTCGCTGTTTTCCAAAGCGGAAGCCTTGGTAGATGTATAAAGCCTGTTGAATACGTATTTGCTTTGGTTGGCATTATAGGTGTTTGGATTGGCAAAATCTTCACCGGGGTTGGAACGCAATTTTTCAAAAAGATGGCTGCCAAAGGGTTCCACAGTTGTGAAGATAATACGTCCGTTGGTGGCATCTACCGTGATACCCGGCAAAAAATCAAAAAAACCGTCGCCATCGGGCACACCATTTCCGTCTTTGTCACCCACAGGGTCGTTTAATTGGTCAAGTTTATCTACGTTAAACACTTCGAGCAAGGGTGTGAGTTCTACATCTGATGGCAATTGAGGACCGCCCTCGGCTCGGGTAATGTAGTTGAGCGGTTGCGGATCGATGTATAGAATATTGAGTTTAAAATCTTGTTGCGACAGCCCAAAGGCGTTCAAATCGTAGATGTTTTTCATCATCAGGTTCCAGACGGGCTCGGAGACCAACGTGAGGTTGCTTTTTAGCATTTTTACAATGAGTGCGTTGGTGGCAATTTCGGCACCATTTCCATTGTTGACGGTTTCCGAACCTACAATCCCATCATTGGCAAATTCACCCACTTGAAAAACTTCGCCGCGAAAGGTATATTGGAAAGCTACGCCAATGACTTCGTCGTTGCTGAGCCTTTGGTTTAGTGAAATATAACCGAGTTGGGTGTCTAATGTATATTCGTTTTCTTCCAGCTTTCGGGCGTTTTCCAGAGTGGCAAAATCGACCCCTTCAGCCGGGGAGATCGTGTTGAAACCGGCTTGGATGTTTGATATATCCCTGATTTGCGCATTGAAAAAAGAGTTGGCCGTTCCTATTTCTAAAGGATTGAGTTTGTTGTTGGCGTTGTCCGGAGTGGTGTTGGGTGCAGTGTTGAAAAAATTGGCAGGCGGATTGTCTAAACCTATGGTGGTCAGTTCTTGTCCTTGCGGATTGATAAACCTGGATTCGCCAATATCTTGCACGGCAACGATATTTCTGACATTATCGGTTCGGGAGTTTCTGTTGGTCACCCATATTTCGAGGCGGGTGATCTGTATTTCAGATCTAATAAAGGGATAGCTTGCCAGTGCCTGACTGTATTGATTTCTAAAAAATTGAGACAGGAAAAAATGTCTGTTTTCATCATAATCTAAGGCAAAAACCTCAAATCGCTCAAGGGCATCTCCGCCTTGGGCAAGTATGTTGCGCGTTTGCGATCGCTGTTCAGAAAAAACGGCAGTCAGTCTGGTTTTTCCAAATTGAAGTTCTGTCTTTACACCAAACAAGCTCTGAGCACCGGTAATAAGCGAGCTGTTGAGCGGCATGCTGATATTTCCCACTTCTATTTTCCTGATGATGTCGTCTTCGTTGGGCGTGTATTCGAGTTTGACTTGATTTTGAAAATCGAAGGTAGATTCTGTGTCAAAGTTGGCTGTGACTTTGAGACGTGTGCCCACTTTTCCGAGCAAACTCACCTGAATACGTTGATCAAAGTCAAAAGTAAAATTGGATCGGTTTCTGGGTGACAGTGCCGGATTGTCTTGTTTGGTAAAGAGGACGCCGATATCCATATCAACAGAACCTTGAGGAATAAGCTCTATGGTGTTGCCGCCAAAAATGGATTCAAAGAAGCTGGAATTGACATAAAAATTGGGCAATAGATTTTTTTGCGCTTCTTTGGCTTCTTCCGTTTTTCCACTGAGTGCAGCAGCCTTCTCTTTGAAATAAATTTTCATGGATTCTTCCAATATCAATTTTTGATATTCGGCAGGGGTAAGAATCACGGGGTAGTTGATGTTGAAGGCGCCAATTTTTTCAGTGTACACATATCGATCTAGCACCGGGTCGTAGGCGTATTTGGCAACAATACTATTGGGGTTTTTAAGAACGATTTCGCCCAGTGAATACGTAGGAATGGTGTCATTAGTTCGCTGAGGTTCCTGACTGTATGCAGCAATCCCCATCAAGATGATAAACCCAAGCACCGCCTTTTTGAAAGCGGATAAGTAAAAATTGTAAAGTGTATTCAATTCTTTTACAAATTTTTTAATGCGCGTTTTAAGACATCTTCAATTTTTTCCTCGGGGCTTTCAGAAATAATTTTGTCTATGATTTTTTCCGTTTGTTTTTTGGGATATCCCAAAACTTCTAAAGCAGATAACGCCTCGTTTCTAATAGTATTGCCTGAAAACTCAGTCTTAACATCTTCCGGATATACCTTGATGATTTTGTCTTTAAGATCCAGAATAATGCGTTGGGCCGTTTTGGCACCAATGCCTTTTACTTTTTGAATACTCAGCGCATCTTCATGCAGAATAGCATTTTTAACCTGCTCCGGACTCATTGAAGAAAAAATGGTACGTGCCGTATTGGCACCAACGCCCGAAACCGTGAGTAACAACTCAAACATCTCTCTTTCAAATCGGTCTGCAAAACCATAAAGAATATGCGCATCTTCTCTGACGATGAGATGGGTAAATATCAGTATGTTTTCTTCGTCTTTTATTTTTGAAAAGGTGTGCAGTGAAATGTTCAAAAAATAACCCACACCCGAACATTCAACGATAAGATGTGTCGGATTTTTTTCTACCAGTTTTCCGTTGAGGTGGTGTATCATAAAATTGGACGAGCTTGAAAAGAGACCAAATGTAAAAATTTTATTTTACCTTTTCTTTTTCTTGGGCATCAATAACGGCGATGGCCGCCATATTGACAATTTCGTCCACGCTGGCACCGAGTTGTAATATATGTACCGGTTTTCGCATGCCCATCAAAATAGGACCGATAGAATCTGCTTCGTTGAGTTCTTTCAGCAGTTTGTAGGTGATATTAGAGGCATCCAAGTTGGGAAAAACAAGCGTATTGATTTTTTTTCCTGAAAGTTTGCTGAAGGGAAAGGTGCTTTCCCTAAGATGTTCGTTGAGCGCAAAATCGGTCTGAAGCTCTCCGTCAACAGAAAGATGCGGATAATTTTCGTGTAACAGCGAGACTGCTTCGGCAACTTTTGTGGCGTTTTTGTGTTTGGATGAGCCAAAGTTTGAGAAAGAAACCATAGCCATAACGGGCTCAATTCCGAACATTTTTACAACCCTTGCCGTCATTGCGGCTATTTTTGAAAGCGTAAAAGCGTCCGGTTCTATGTTGATGGCCGTGTCAGACAAAAACATAGGGCCTCGTCTGGTGAGCATCAAGTTTGTCGCGGCTACGCGGTGCACATTTTTGGCCGGACCAATAAGTTCGAGCATGGGTTTGAGCACAGAGGGATAATTTCTCGAATAACCCGAAATGACGGCGTCTGCTTCGCCTTCGTTTACCATCATGGCTGCAAAATAGTTGCGTTCGCGCATCAGGTTTCCTGCGGCAAAACGGGTAACGCCTTTTCTTTTGCGCGCTTTCCAATACACGTCGGCATAACGGTCTTTTCTGCCGCATTCTTCGTCAGATTTTGGATCGATAATAGCGACATCGGCATCGAAGCCAATTTCTTTTTTTAGTTCGATGATGATGTTTTTCTTACCTAGCAATATTGGAATGGCGATACCTTCCTCGTGCACTATTTGTGCAGCTTTGATTACGTTGATGTGATCGGCTTCCGCAAAAATTACCCTTTTCGGATTCTTTTTGGCACGGTCAAACATCATGCGGATTATTTTATTTTCGGAACCCATTCGGGCATGCAACTCATCCACATACCGATCCCAATCGTCTATATTACAAGTTGCCACGCCCGATTCTATGGCTGCTTTTGCTACTGCTACCGGAACTGTGGCAATCAGTCTGGGATCTACGGGCTTGGGAATAATATAGTCTCTGCCAAAGGAAAGTTTGGTTTCGCTATAGGCAATATTTACCTGCTCGGGCACAGGCTCTTTGGCGAGTTCGGCCAAGGCTTTTACGGCAGCCATCTTCATGGCTTCGTTAATTTTTGTTGCCCTTACATCGAGCGCACCGCGAAATATAAAAGGAAAGCCGAGCACGTTGTTTACCTGATTGGGATAATCTGATCTTCCCGTAGCCATGATAATGTCTTTTCGGGTTTTGATGGCTAGTGGGTAATCTATTTCCGGATCGGGGTTGGCCATGGCAAAAACAACGGGATTTTTTGCCATTTTTTTCAACATTTGTGGCTTGAGAATGCCAGCTTTGGAAAGCCCGATAAAAACATCTGCATCTATCAAAGCCTTTTCCAAATTCTCTACCTCGCGGTCTATGGCAAATTCTTCTTTTTCGCAGGTCAAATCGGTTCGGCTTTTGGTGATGGCACCTTTGCTGTCAAACATAACCATGTTTTGTCCTTGTACCCCGAAAGCCTTGTAAAGCTTAGCACACGAAATGGCAGCAGCACCGGCACCACTGATGACCATTTTGATATCATGCATTTTTTTACCGGCCAGTTCTACCGCATTGAGGAGTGCTGCCGCAGAGATAATGGCTGTGCCGTGTTGGTCGTCGTGCATAACCGGTATGTCTAACTCTTCTTTGAGGCGTCTTTCAATTTCAAAGGCTTCAGGCGCTTTGATGTCTTCTAGATTGATGCCGCCAAAAGTAGGTGCTATGGTTTTTACAGTTTCTACAAATTTGTCGATGTCTTTGGTATCGAGTTCTATATCAAAAACATCAATATCGGCAAAGATTTTAAAGAGCAGGCCTTTCCCTTCCATCACTGGCTTGGAGGCTTCCGGGCCTATATCACCCAAGCCCAAAACGGCAGTTCCGTTAGTGATGACCGCTACCAAGTTGCCCTTGATGGTATATTTGTAGGCATCTGCCTTGTTTTTTTCAATAGCCAAGCAAGGTTCAGCCACGCCGGGAGAGTATGCCAAAGACAAATCGCGTTGGGAGCTGTGTTTTTTAGTAGGAATGACTTCGATTTTTCCGGGTTTTGGGTACTGGTGATATGCCAAAGCATCCGAAAGTTTGTGTTTTTTGCCCATGGTATTTTTCTAAATGAATTGCAAAATTAAGCGTTCAGATTGATAAACTGTTTGATTACGTGCTTTATTTTACAATGGGCAATATTAAACATTTGATAGAATTACAGCAACAACTAACGCGTGGTTTCTCGCATTAAAACTTTAGTAGGCAGAACAATTTTTTGCAACGTTGACTTTTCATCGCTCTTTTTTGAACCAATTTCTTGAATGAGTAAATTGACGGCTCTGATACCCATTTCGTAACCGGGTTGATCGACCGTGCTTAAAGATGGGCTCATGAGCTCGGAGATGAGCCAGTTAGAAAATCCGATGATGGAGATCTGTTCAGGCATTTTAATCTGATGATTTTTGCAATACTTGTGTACGCCTGCCGCCACCAAATCTGTGATGCAAAAAACAGCATCTATGTCCGGATGGTCTTTCAGGGCTTGTTCGGTGAGTTTGTAACCATCTTCTATGCTCACGTTTTTACTAGTGTAAACATAAGAAGGATGGAAAGGGATGCGATGTTTTTTCAGGGCATCTTTATACCCTTCAAACCTGTCTAGGGAAGTTTTGGGTCCGTCCGGGCCTTTGAGGTGAATGATTTTTCTACAACCACTCAAAATGAGCTTTTCTGTAGCTTCAAAAGCTGCTTGCCAGTCATCTATGATCACTTGAGAACAGCGAATTTCGTCAGAAATTTTATCAAACATCACAAGCGGCACTTCTTTTTTGATAATTTGACTGATATGGTGGGTGTGAACGGTGCTACCGGCGAGTGAAACTAAAATGCCATCAACCCTTTTGTCGAGTAGCAGGGCCACTTGCTGTTTTTCGAGTTCGTAAGAGTCGTTAGAAATTAAGGTAATAACCAAATAACCGTGATTTTCGGCTTCTAAAACCACCCCGTGAATAATACTTGCGAAAAAATGATGCACCACTTCGGGAATAATCAGGCCGATAATTTTGGTTTCTCTATTGCGTAAACTCAATGCGGTGGGGTTGGGCTTATAATTGAGTTTGGCCGCTAAATTTCGAACCGCTGCCTTGGTTTTAGGACTTACATCCTTGTAATCCTTAAGCGCTTTGGATACGGTAGTTACCGAAATTTGGAGGATTTCAGCAATCTGTTTGAGGGTAACTTCTTGCATAGTTTAAGTTGTGCTATAAATTTAAAAATAAAAACAGAACACTGTGCAAAATTGATTAATTTCTGTTGTATTTTTTTTTCTTTTCATTGAAAAATGTATATTCGACAAAATTTAGAGACTAAATTTGACTTATTGTTAATTGCTACTTCATATGTTTGCCAATTTCACGCTTAAACAAACCAATCATTAAATCATTCCGAAAACGTTTTAGATATGAATAACTTAAGCTTTTTAGACTTTGCCGTGATTTTAATTTACCTCATCGGCATCATTATTTACGGAATTTCTAAATCTAAACGCAGCAGTTCTGAAGATTATTTTCTCGGTGGCAGAACCATGACTTGGCCCATTGTTGGCATTGCGCTTTTTTCTGCTAATATTTCTAGTTCTACGCTAGTAGGTTTGGCTTCCGATGCCTACCAGACAAACATAAACGTGTACAACTACGAATGGTATGCCGTAGTGGTGCTCATCTTTTTTGCCATTTTCTTTTTGCCTTTCTACCTGCGATCCGGGGTTTATACCATGCCCGAATTTTTGGAACGCCGGTATGACAGCCGTTCCAGGTATTATTTTTCTTTTATCACCGTAGTCGGTAATATTTTGGTGGATACTGCTGCCGGACTGTATGTTGGTAAAATCGTATTGACCCTTGTTTTTCCTCAGATGGATTCGGATTTGATTTTGGTCATTTTGGCCGTTGCCGCCGCCGCCTACACCATACCCGGCGGGTTGAATTCGGTCATACAAACAGAAGTTATACAGGCCGTTTTGCTGATTTTAGGTTCTTGCCTGCTTACATATTTTGCCTTCGACCGGCTTGGTGGCGGGTGGAATTTGATGACTACAAAACTAGACGCCATGCTAGCAGCTGGCGATGTCAATTTTGGTGACAGGTTGGCCGAAGGAAAGTTTATTCCGCAAAATTCTGAGGAAGTGTTTAGCTTGGTTAGACCCTCAAACGACGAATTTATGCCTTGGTGGGGTTTGCTCTCAGGTGTGCCATTGTTGGGTTTCTATTTTTGGGCTAACAATCAATTTATGGTACAACGCGTTTTAGGTGCCAAAGATTTGAACCACGGACGCATGGGTGCCCTTTTTGCCGGTTTGCTCAAGCTTCCTGTTATCTTTATCATGGTTGTGCCCGGTATATTAGCACTTTTACTCTTCAATAGTTTAGATATTACCGGATTAAACTACCAACTGACAAACGGCGAAATTTGTGCCGATTTGAGTAATTGTCCCAACCTTACCTATCCCGTTTTGTTGTTCAATTTGTTGCCGGCAGGTATTTTGGGTCTCGTGGTAGCCGGGCTTATGGCCGCGATGATGTCTTCGGTTTCCGCAACATTTAATTCGGCTTCTACCTTAGTCACTATGGATTTTGTGCGCCAAATAAATCCGAAACTCACGAGCAAACAACTCGTAAAATCCGGACAGATTACCACTGCCATTTTGGTGGTTTTGGCTATTTTATGGGTGCCGCAAATAGAGAAAGTAAGTGATTCCCTTTGGACCTATTTGCAACTCGTGATTGCTTTTACATCACCACCGGCAGTTTCTACCTTCATATTGGGCATGTTTTGGAAACGAGGAAATGGCACAGGCTCTATAGTGAGTTTGTTGGTAGGTTTTTCATTGGCGGTTTTTATGATACTGTCACAAGGTTTCGATTGGGTGCCCGCAATCAATGAAATACATTTTCTGGGGAAAGCGTCCATTTTGTTTATAATCAGTATAGTGGTTCATGTGGTGGTAAGTTTAGCAACGGAACCACCTCCGGCTAATCAAGTAGCAGAATACACCTACAAAAAAGCCATTTTTGATGCAGAAACTATTGAATTGCGTCCGTTGCCGTGGTATAAAAACTATAGGAAATTGGCGATTATTCTACTGATAGTAACCGGCATTATTGTGGGCTATTTTTGGTAACATCAAAAAAAAATAAAGGTCTGTATTTAGCGGATTACATCCAAACGAAGCAATGACCGACAAGCGGTTTTTATCAATTAAAACAACAAACAGATGAAACATACATCGGTTAAAATTTCGCTATTTCTCAATTACTTTGTGTTTGCAATTTTGCTCAATAGCGTCGGAATTGTCATCCTAAAGTCGCTGAATAATTACGGTGTGGCTGAGGATCAGGCCAGTATTTTGGAACCTTTTAAAGATATGCCTATTGCCATAGTTTCCTTTGTCATTGCCTCTTTTTTGCCGCGTATCGGTTACAAAAGAGCCATGCTAATCGCCTTGGCTTTGGTTTCCTTTGCCTGTATTTTTATGTTTTATGGCAATTCGTTTTTTGCTGCAAAAGTGCTCTTTGCCACCGTCGGTACTTCCTTTGCCCTGATAAAAGTATCCGTCTATTCTATGATTGGGATGGTGACGGAAAACCCCAAAGCGCACAACAGCCTGATGAGCAATATAGAAGGCGTTTTTATGATAGGGATTGCCTTAGCGTATTTTTTGTTTCCCGCCTTCAACAGCGATACCAATCCGGATGCTTGGTTGCGCGTCTATTGGCTGTTGGCAGCGGCAGCTGTGCTCTCTTTTTTGTTTTTATATTTTACAAAATTTGACAAAACACCCGAGATACCTGGCGCGGATTTAGCCCAGGATTTCGTAGAAATGATGAAATTGATGGCGCGTCTGTTAACCTTGGTGTTTATCATTAGCGCTTTTCTCTTTGTGATGATTGAACAAGGCATCATGACGTGGCTACCTACCTTCAACCAAAATGTGTTGCACTTGCCGGAAAGTGTCAGTATAATGATGGCGAGTATTTTTGCTATTTCGCTGGCAGTCGGAAGGTTATTGGCGGGTGTACTCACCCGAAGAATCCATTGGATTTGGGTGTTGAGTTTTTGCACCGTTACAGCCATGTTTTTGGTCGTTTTTCTTCTTCCCAAAACAGTCGGAATAGAGGTCAAAGCCATACAATCTGTCAAAGATATTCCACTTATAGGTTTTGCCTTTCCCATTGTAGGATTGTTTATAGCACCTATTTATCCGCTTTTAAACTCGATAGTGTTGAGCGCATTGCCCAAAAAACTGCACAGCCCGATGACCGGGCTTATCGTAGTTTTTTCGGCTGTTGGAGGGTCCATGGGGTCTGTGATTACCGGTTGGCTGTTTAAAAACAAAGGCCCTGAAAATGCTTTCTATTTTATTTTGATACCCATGACTTTTCTTTTGATTTCGTATTTTATACTCAAAAAATTAACATCCAAAAATGCAGTTCAGGCTTGATATAGAAAAAACCCTTACCGCTTTGTTGGCACAGGAAGACACAGATGGTGATAAAAAAATCACCAAAGAAGATGCCGGCCCCAAAAGTTTTACCCTTGAAGCCCATGGCGGACAGACATATACCGTAAGCGGTACGTATCAACTTTCCAATTTGCTGCAAGAGTTGGCTCTAGAAAAGAAAGCCGGAAAAACCATAGCAGAAATACCGCTTGCCAAAATTGATGAAGCACCCGCCGACAGGATCTCACGTATGATAAGAGATTACTTTTGGAATGACCTCACCCGAAGTATAGATAAAGACGGCTTGGCCACTATTTTAGGTGACGAAAAAGCAACGACAGATAAACAAAGACTTTATGTACCATGCACAGATAAAGTGGGCAGAAAGTATTTTTCCGAAATAGCCCGTTTACATCCCGAAATGGAATTGGTGGTGTTGCCCAAAAAAATAACACCCAAATACGTATTGAGCATCAATGAAAAGCCGGGGATTTTGTCCTTAAAAATAGAAAATGACAGAGGCGTTCCGTTTGTTGTGCCCGGCGGTAGGTTTAACGAAATGTACGGTTGGGACAGTTATTTTGAAGGGGTGGGGCTGCTGTTAGATGACCGCGTAGATTTGGCTAAAGCCATGGTGGATAACTTTTGCTACCAAATAGAACACTATGGCAAAATTCTCAATGCAAACCGAACCTATTACCTGACAAGAACACAACCTCCTTTTTTGAGCTCGTTCATCAAAGAGGTTTTTGAAAGCGGAAATGTTCAAGATTTACAGTGGTTACAAGCAACTTTGGAAACGGCTATTAAAGAATATGAAACCGTTTGGATGGTTGATGGAAAAAGATTATCACCCACCGGCCTGAACCGCTATTTTGCAGAAGGAATCGGTGTGCCGCCTGAAACCGAACCGGGTCATTTTGAAAAAGTTTTGCAAAAGTTTGCACATAAACACGGCCTTTCTCTTCAAGAATTTGAACAAAAGTACAGCCAAAGACAGCTGGTGGACGAAGACCTTGATTTGTATTTTAGGCACGATCGCAGCCTGCGCGAAAGCGGACACGACACCTCTTGGCGTTTGGATGACTGCTGCGCCGATCTCAATTGTGTAGATCTCAATGCCTTGCTTTACAAATACGAAAAGGATTTTGCCTATTTAATCAAAACCTACTTTAACAACAAATTCAAGACCTCAAAAGGCAAATATTACCATTCCGATTACTGGGTAGAAAAAGCTGCATCCAGAAAAATGCTCATGAACAAATACATGTGGAACGAAGAAGCGGGCAGTTTTTTTGATTACAACTTGAATACGGGCAAACAAACAGGATTTGAATCGGCAACCAATTTTTATCCACTTTGGAGCGGTATATGTTCGACTGAACAAGCCGAAAAAATAAAAAATTGCTTGATGACGCACTACTTGGCCAAAGGAGGCATACTGGCCACTTCGGCAGCTTCGGTGTCGCACATAGCCAAAGACCAACCCCAGCGCCAATGGGATTACCCCAACGGATGGGCACCCCACCAAATGCTGATTTGGCGCGGCTTGGTCCGTTACGGCTTCCTCGATGAAGCCCAACAATGTATCTATCGTTGGCTGTGGATGATTACCCGAAATGCCGTAGATTACAACGGCACTATACCCGAAAAATAC
The DNA here is from genome assembly GCA_018829465.1 of Bacteroidota bacterium. Lineage (GTDB taxonomy): Bacteria > Bacteroidota > Bacteroidia > Flavobacteriales > Flavobacteriaceae > UM-FILTER-40-17. The sequence goes on from JAHJTN010000009.1 coordinate 40,709, forward strand.
GACGTTGTGGCCTGCACACACAAGGTTTATGCAGAATACGGCAATGTAGGTACCGAGTTTGACTATATCACAACTTCCGGTTTTGGATGGATGAACGCATCCTACCAACTCGGGCTATCCATGCTTTCAGCTGATTTAAGAGATCAACTCAACCGATTAACAGACCCCGATAAAATTTTCTAACTATGACAGCCTATCAAAAAGCAACAGCGTTGCTTCACGAAGTTGCAACAGAAAAAGGTTTTTTGGCAAGTGCCAACGACATTACCAACTACCGACGCATTTGGGCGCGTGATGGCGTTATCTGTGGTTTGGCTGCACTTTTTGACGGTGATGAACATCTCGTCAAAACGTTTCGAGAAACCCTCAATACTTTGAGCGACCATCAATACCACCTGGGCAACATACCCTCAAACGTTTTTTTTGATAAAACCAAAACCAAACTGAGTTTTGGTGGTTTGGCCGGCCGCGTCGATACCATTGCTTGGTACATCATCGGGGTGTGCAATTATGCCCAGTTTACCCACGATTTGGATTTTGCCAAAGCACACGTCAATGCCATCAATAAAGGCTTTAATTTGTTGGAAGCATGGGAATTCAACAACAACCATTTGGTTTATGTGCCACGCTCCGGTAATTGGGCAGACGAATACATCACAGAAGGTTATATTCTCTACGACCAATTGCTTCGCCTCTGGGCTTTGCGCGCATTCAATCTGCTTTTTCCGAGTATTGAAAAAGAAGATAAAATCATCAGAATTACCCGAAAAATTTCAGAAAATTATCGCAAGCGCAAAACCACCAATGAGCCTTATCACCCAAAAGCCTATCAGGAATTGCAGAAAAAGAAATACTGGATGGCAGCCTTTAACCCCTCCGGCTATCAAACACAGTTTGATGCACTTGCCAACAGCCTCGCGTTAATTTTGGAGATTGATAGAGATGAATTTTCACCCAAAGTGGTGAAATACGCAGAAAAAGTGCGAAAAAAAGTTAAAACAAAACTTTTACCCGCATTTTGGCCCGCAATTACAGAAGCAGATGCTGATTGGAAATTACTGATCAATAATTGTAAATACGAATTCAGAAACATCCCTTTTGAATTTCACAATGGGGGCACTTGGCAAATGGTCAATGGTTTTTACGGTGTGGGTCTCCTGCAAAACGGTTATAGGGATGAAGCCGAAGAAGTGTTGATGCGCATCAACAAGCTCAACGAGTTTGAAAATTGGGGATTTTACGAAAATTTCAACACCGAAACCAAACAACCCACAGGTGTGCCAAAATGCGCTTGGAGTGCGGCGGCCACCGTTATTTTGTCACAAGCCCTCAACGGTAAAAAATTTCTTACCTAAGTTATGTCGAGAAGTATAGATATTTTGTCTGTCGGTGAAATTTTAATCGATTTTATAGGACATCAAAAAGAAGCCGATATAGAAACCACTACAGATTACAAACGTTATTTGGGCGGCTCACCCACCAACGTAGCCGTCAACATGACCCGGCTCGGATTGAATGCACGACTTGTAGCAGCCGTCGGACACGACGGATTGGGGAAATTTGTCCTGTCCGAATTTGAAAACATGAAGTTACCCTCTGACGGCGTAGCCGTTTTGGACAGTTATCCAACAAGCGTAATTTTGGTGTCGCGCACTTCCGGAACGCCTGATTTTTTGGCATATAGAGAAGCAGATAAAGAGATTTATGAATCTCAAATCCCTGACGAAGACTTAAAAGAAACACGACTTTTCCACACCACTTGTTTTGCCTTGAGTAAAAATCCGGCACGTACAACCATCACCAACCGGGCAGCCAAGGCTGCAGCTCTGGGCTGCAAACTTAGTGTAGACGTCAACTACGCTCCGGGTATCTGGCCGGAGAGGTCCGAAGCACAGGGTGTCATCCAACAATACTGCAGCTTCAATCCTTTGGTGAAACTTAGTGAAGATGATATTTTGAGATATTTTGGGAGAGAAGTTTCGCATGAAGAAGCTTTTGACTATTTTCATCGGGCCGGAGCCGATTGGGTTTGTCTGACTTTGGGCGCAAAAGGAGTGAAACTCTCTGTCAACGGCGACACACCCATCTTCAGAAAAGCACTACCGCTTCAACATGTAGCCGATGCCACCGGTGCCGGAGATGCCTTTTGGTCTGGATTTTTATATGCCTATCTCAAGAAAAGCAAACCGCAAGTTTGTTTACAAGCCGGATTGACGTTGGCCGCCATAAAGTTGCAAAACGTTGGCGGATTGCCACAAGACATCAATTTGATTGATTTGTTGGCGGTCGAAACCTAGTTTTAATCTGTTGGTTTACGTTTTGATTATGATAGCATAAACAAATGACCCTCCAAAATAAGGGATGCCATAGGCTTTTCATGTTTTTCTATTGCAAATCAGCAAATTTTAGATAAGCATTTGTGTCGTTTATACTATCTTTATATCATCAATAAACACACGCAAACTGTAAAAAATGGAGACGTCTAAAGACCTGAAACTCGCTGTTATTATCGATGCGGACAACGTCCCGGCAAGCAACGTTAGAGAAATGATGCAAGAAATCGCCAAATACGGCGTACCCACATTCAAAAGAATTTACGGTGACTGGACCAAGCCCAATTTGGCCGGCTGGAAATCCGTACTCTTGGAGAACGCCATCACACCCATTCAACAATACGGTTACACATCCGGAAAAAATGCGACCGACTCGGCCATGATTATCGATGCTATGGATATTCTCTACACCAATCGGGTCGATGGATTCTGCATAGTATCGAGCGACAGCGACTTCACCCGTTTGGCCACACGTCTTCGCGAATCGGGGATGAAAGTTTTTGGTTTTGGCGAAAAAAAGACGCCCAAACCATTTATTGTGGCTTGTGATAAATTTGTCTATCTCGAAATTTTGAAAAGACAAAAATCACCCAAGCCCGATGCCACACTCAAAAACAAACAACAACAACCCACAGAAGTCGATGACTCTTTTCAAAAAATTGACCGCGAATTGCTTTCCTTGCTTTCTAGCACGGTCAACGACGTGGCAGATGAAGACGGCTGGGCTTTTTTGGGCGATGTAGGTAACCTGCTCATCAAGAAAAGTCCGGATTTTGACCCGCGAAATTTTGGTTTTGAAAAACTGACACCACTCATCAAATCGTTGCAGAAACACTTCGAAATTGATGAGCGGCGAACAGACAGGGCCTCTATTAAATTGGTTTATATCAGAGCTGTAAACCACAATTAAAATGCCTTTGTCTTTGAAGCTTATTTTAAAAATCAATATGATGCTTAAAAGAATTTTATACCCTTTTTTTTGCGTAATGATTTCCGTTACCTTATACGCGCAAACATTTTCTCGTCAAGACAGCCTGCAAGGCGGTTTGCGACCAGAGCGAACAAGTTTTGACGTACAGCGATACGACTTGAACATCCAAATAAATACGGTCGAAAAATACCTGTCTGGTTACAACGACATATTGTTTGAAGTAAAGGAAAACACGCGCCGTATCCAGCTTGATTTGTTTGCCAACATGCAGGTCGATTCTATCATTTTTCAAGGGAACAAATTGTCCTACACCCGTGAATTCAACGCCGTTTTTATCGACTTTGATAAAACGCTAAGGAAAAGAAATCAAGTAACCCTTAGGTTTTATTATTCCGGGGAACCCCACGCGGCCAAAAATGCACCGTGGGACGGCGGTTTTGTTTGGCAAAAAGACGGTAATGGCAAGCCTTGGGTTGGCGTGGCAGTGCAAGGCACAGGCGCAAGCCTTTGGTACCCGGTGAAAGACCACCAAAGCGATGAACCCGATTTGGGCGCAACCATCAAAGTGGCTGTTCCGGATGGTTTGATGAATGTTTCCAACGGCCGGTTTTTGGGCAGCGAAAAAATGGCAGGCGGATATACAAGATGGGATTGGGAAGTTAAAAACCCGATTAACAACTATGACATCACGGTAAATATCGCGGACTATGTGCATTTTGGCGAAAACTACAAAGGCCTAGATTTGGATTATTACGTGCTGCGGGAAAACCTCGAAGCCGCGAAAGTTCAGTTTGAAGAAGTCAAGCCGATGATGGACTGTTTTCAGGATAAATTTGGCAACTATCCGTTTACAAAAGATGGTTTTAAATTGGTGGAAACCCCTTATTTGGGTATGGAGCATCAAAGCGCAGTGGCTTATGGCAACCAATATCAAATGGGATATTTGGGTAGAGATTTGTCCGGTACAGGCGTGGGTTTATTATGGGATTTTATCATTGTACACGAATCGGCCCACGAATGGTTCGGCAACAGTATCACTTCGGCAGACATAGCCGATATGTGGATACACGAAGGGTTTACCACCTATGCCGAATCAGTATATGTCGAGTGTCGTTGGGGTTATGAAAAGGCACAGCAATACATCAATGGGCTAAGAAAGTCGGTGCGCAACAACCGACCGATTATTGCTGCATACGGATTGAACCAAAAAGGTTCGAGCGATATGTATCCCAAAGGTGCTTTGCTGATCAACACGTTGCGGCACATCGTGGACAACGATGCCAAGTGGTGGCTAATTTTGCGCAAGTTTGCAGAAACATTTCGGCATCAAATTATAGACACTAAAACGGTGATTGATTTTTTCAACCAAGAAAGCGGCAAAAATCTCAGTTCTATTTTTCAGCAATATTTGCTTTATAAAAACATTCCGACGCTCGAAGTCGAGCCCGTTGGAAATTCTTTTAAATACCGTTGGAAAACCGATGTTGAAGGTTTTGAAATGCCTTTTGAGTATAGTTACAACAGAAAAAATTACAAGCTGATTGCTACGAATGATTGGCAGACATTTTCAGAAAAATCCGATTTGGACCAAACGGACTTTTCTTCCGATAAATTTTATTATTCGTTTAAGAAAAATTAAGACCTCACAGGTTTTCAAAACCTGAAAGCCGATTTGAACCAGGCAAATTTTTCTTCCAACGAATTTTATTATACGATTAAGGAGAATCAAGACCTCACAGGTTTTCAAAACCTGTGAGGTCTGATAAAGATTGAATAAATCGAATTTTCTTAACTAATCGCCCTCAATTCATTACTTTTGACCTACCAAACAACAAACGCATGTCCACAGCAAAAAAAGACTACAAACGCATCACCACCAAATCGCTTATTGAGATGAAAAGCCGCGGTGAAAAAATATCCATGCTCACCGCTTACGACTACACCATGGCAAAAATTGTTGACAATGCCGGTGTGGACGTGATTTTGGTAGGCGACTCGGCCTCCAACGTCATGGCCGGACACGAGACTACCTTGCCTATTACCTTAGACCAAATGATCTATCACGCTTCGTCGGTGGTGCGAGCCATCAGCCGGAGTTTGGTGGTGGTCGATCTGCCCTTTGGCAGCTACCAATCCGACTCGAAAGAAGCACTCCGCTCGGCCATACGCATCATGAAGGAAAGCGGTGCGCATGCCATTAAGCTTGAAGGCGGAGGCGAGGTGAAGGATTCCATCAAAAAAATATTGAACGCCGGTATTCCCGTGATGGGGCATTTGGGCCTGACCCCGCAATCGATCTATAAATTTGGGACTTATACCGTCCGTGCCAAAGAAGAAACCGAAGCCGAGCAGCTCATCGAAGACGCCAAGTTGCTCGAGCGTATCGGGTGCTTTGCCATCGTGCTTGAAAAAATTCCTGCGGCCTTGGCCAAGCAAGTAGCAGAGACGATTTCCATTCCGGTTATTGGTATTGGTGCCGGAAACGGCGTGGACGGGCAGGTACTCGTTTTGCACGATATGCTCGGCATGACGCATGAGTTTAGCCCGCGGTTTTTGCGCCGCTACATGAACCTGTACGAAGACATGAACGCCGCCATTTCACAATATGTAAAGGATGTGAAATCGAGAGATTTTCCGAACGAGGGGGAGCAGTATTAGAAAACCTTTGTGTGAATTTCTATCACCCCGTTTTTGCCTAGGCTGCCGTATTTGTCTGTGGCGTTTTTTCCTTTTAATATGTTGATAGACAGTATGTCGTCCGGGTTTAATTTCTCTATTTCGGCTTTTGTGCTGTATTTCCCGTTGAGCATATAGAAAACATTCTCCGGCAATTCCCCGCTTTGTAGTACAGCTTTGTTTTGATCGAGTTTTTCTATGTGTTCTTTCGGAATCTCTTTGGTGATGATTTCAATGGCACCGTCCCGGGCCTTGGCTCCGTATTTTTGGATGGCTTGTTCTCCTTTTAAAATATTCACGCTTTCAATTCTTTTGGGGTCAATGAGATTATTGAGTTCGTCTCTATTCAGTTTTCTTGATAAGATTTGCCCGTCTATAATGATGAGCGGGTAAATTTCGGTCGTGCCTTGGGGTAGCGAATAAGCATCCCCTTTTATTTTTACCTTAAAGGCACCTTTATCAATAGTATCGATTTCGGCCATATGCATTTTTAAAGGGAAGGTAGCCGATTTACCATTGATATCCAGTCTTGTCAGGCTGTCTTTGAGTTTAATCTCTTCAATTACAATACTTTCATCATCTTTGGGGGTAGTAGGTTTGTGAAAAATTATATTCTTTAAATAGGGCAAGGCTTTTAGTTCAAAATCTCCAGCCCGCTTTCTATTAGCTGAAATGGCAATAGGAATAATACTGTCTTGGTCTGTGGAAATATCAATTCCTTGGTTTTCACCGTCTGCGTTTATAAATTTAACAGATAATTGATTGAGGTAACCTTTAGCATTTCTATTCCCCTTCCAATCTATTTTTCTGCCTACCAAATTTTCAATGAATTGGATGTCGTTCTCTATGTCTTCATTAGTTTCACTCGCGTAAATGACTTTAGTAACATTGGTAATTTCTACCCCAAATATGGGTGTACTCGGTTTTTATTGCGCAATTACTTTTATCTGAAAAAACCAGAAAAAGAGGACAATGAGCGGCAAAACAAACATGTATTTGAGCCTGCTGATGTCGTGAGAGGGATGGGTGTTTATCATCACGATTCTTTTTTTAATAGAGGATTGATAAAAAGGGTGGGTGAGTGCCAAGTTTGCATGCAGCGAAAGTGATTTCAACAAAGTTTGTTGGTAGGCTGTTTTGTCTGTGTCGCACGCGATGGCAGCTTCATCTGCAAGGTATTCTAAATTTTGATTGATCTTTGATTTATACCACCAAGCAAACGGGTTAAACCAAAAGAAAACGGTATGCAGGTTTGCAAACAGCAAGTCCACGGAGTGATAGCCTTTGGCATGCGCTTGCTCGTGCTTAAAAATAAATGTGGCTTCTTTACCTGAAAAAACGTGGGTGTTCAGAAAAATATAACGGAAAAACGAAAAGGGCAATTCAATCGCAGCATCGTCTGCCACCAACAATTTATTTACTTTTTGAAAGCAGTATTTTTGAATAGTTTTGAACAATTGCAGGAGATTTACGATGAATCTCATTCCAAAAAATACCAGTCCAATACCATAAACAACCAAGGCGATTTCTTTCCAATCTATAGTATAAGACTCGAGTGAAACAGGGTTTGCTTGAACACCTTCTGCGTAACTTATAGCCGGTATTTCCACAAACACTTTTTTTACAAAAGTAATCAGTGGCAAAACCAAGGACACCAAATAGCCTGACCACAAAAACCAGCGGTTTGCCCGATAAAAAGTTTCCTTTTGCAACAGAAAATAATAAACTAAGTAAAAGCCGGCGAGCAACACACTCGATTTGAGAAGGTAAAAAAAGAAAGTTTCCATAGCTTATTTTTTTTCGATGAGTGCCAAAATTTCTCTCAACTCTGCTGCCGATATTTTTTCTTCCTTGGCAAAATAGGATACCATATTCTTGTACGAATTGTTGAAATAATGATTTAGGGTATTGCTCATCACATATTTTCGATAGTCTTCTTTGCTGATAACAGGAAAGTATTGATGTGTTTTCCCGTAAGCCCGGTAAGACACAAACCCTTTTTCTTCAAGTGTCCGGATGATCGTGGAAACCGTGTTGTAATGCGGCTTTTCGCCCTTAATCTCTTTCAAAACATCGTTTACAAAAGCTTTTTGGAGCTTCCATAAAATCTGCATGATTTCTTCTTCTTTGGCAGTTAATTTTTGCATGACGGCTAATATTTAGGACAAACATAAAACTTATTTTTTAGTTATACAACTGTAAAAACAGTTATTTAACGAAATATTTAGTTTTTATGCTTAATGTAATATCAACAACCCCGATGGCGAGTTAGCAGTGCGGTTTTAGGGTTGAACGTAAGAATCTTTTCAAAAGGCCTCACAGTTCAATTTCAGAGAAATCAGAAGTGTATTAAAAACAAGACCTCACAGGTTTCAAAAACCTGTGAGGTCTAAAAAAATCCGACAGACCCGGTGCTTCAGGGTTAGTAACCTGTGAGGTCTAAATATATATAGAACGCTGTGCGTGAATTTTTACTACATAATGCCTCCGCCCGATTTGGTGTTGTCATCCCTATTTTTACGGTTTCTGGATCTGACATCACCTTTAGAAAAGTTGTAAGAAAATCCGACATAAACCCTTCTGCTTTCCCATTTGGAAAACCCGGACTGCGGGAAAGGATTGTCTGCACTAAAATTGGCGTATTGGGTTTTGAAAATGTCATTGACCCGCAAACTCAAACTGCCTTTGTCTTTCAATACTTTGTATCGCAAACCCGCGTCAATTCTCCACATTTCTTCCACATCGAGTTGAAGCGTCCGCTCGCGGCCTGTGTACATACCAAACAACTGAAAATTGAGTTTTTTGGTGGCTTTGAAACTGTTGTTTACCCGCAAATTCAGCTTGGTGTTTTCCCGCGATATGTTGTCGGCCCCGGCCACACCGTTGAGGGTTTGTTGGTACAGATCAAAATTGACGGTCGTGCTCCACCATTCCCAAAACTTGTAATTGACCGAACTCTCAAATCCGTAGGCTTCGTTGTCGTCCACATTGTCAAAACTCAGGATGGTTTGGGTCACGTCATTGGGGTTTTCAAAAAGCGTTTGCGTGATTTCGTCTTTTATTTTTCGGTAAAACGTGGTAAAAGAAACAGAACCTTTCCCGAGTTGGCGGGTGTAGCCCAATTCGTAGGAGTTGGTAAACTGCGGGTCGAGCGCGGGGTTTCCCAATCCTGTGATGGTAGGCGTGCTAAACTGCCGGATCGGATTGGTCTGTTCCAAGCCCGGACGATCGACCCTGCGGCTGTAGCTCAGGGAAAACTGATTTTTTTCGGAAGGCGACCAAGTGGTGTGCACGGACGGGTACAAATTGAAATAATCTTCGCTGAAAACACTGAGGTTGTCGCTCACCGCATCTACCTCAAAATATTCGCTGCGCACGCCGGCCTGAAGCGTAACTTTTTCCCAATTGTAGCCAAGTGTCAGGTAAGCGGAATAGATGTCTCTGTCGTAATCAAAAACCGTGTTGACGCTGTTCGGGTCGGGATTGGTCGTTTTGAAATCTATGCTGTTTTCGTTGGTCCTGAATTCCAACCCGGCTTCCAATTTCATTTTCTCGGTAAGGGGGTTTACATAATCGATGTTGAAAATGTTTTCGGACTGCTCGGGCCTGAGCAAGTCCACATACCGGATTTGGTCTGTATCGGTCATAAAATCGAAAACTGCTTTTTCTTTGGAATTGGTCTCGCTCAGATTGGCTTCAACTTCCAGGTTGTGACCTTCCTTGGCAAAATCTATTTTGTAATTGAAATTGTAGGTTTGGGTATCGTTATCGTTGTCGATAAAATTGTCTTGGATCAAATCGGGGTTGTCATTCAGCACAAAATCGACCTTTGTCAAAATATCGGCATCGGCGTTGAATGCATTTTGAATGGCATAAAACGAAAAGGTGTTTTTCGGGTTGATGTAAAAATCGAAACCGAACTTCGCCAAGTGTGAATTTGACTGGTTCAAAATATTCAAATCTTGAAGCGTTTGGTTGTCCGCCCTGTCGATAAAAACTTTGTTAAATGAAGTTCCCGAATTGATGCCGTAGTTGGCAAACCAATTGAACTTGTTGGTTTTGTAATTCAAATCGGCCGAGCCGTTCCATTTGGATTTCACCCCGTAGGTATAACCGGAATTAAAACTTCCGTTGAACCCCAGGTTGGCATTTTTGTGCAACACAATGTTGATGATGCCCGACATGCCTTCCGGGTTGTATTTCGCCGAAGGATTGGTAATCAATTCCACGCTCTTGATGGAAGAAGATGGGATTTGTTTCAGCAATTGGCTCGGCTCGATGTTGGTCGGTTTGCCGTCTACCAGTATGCGCACGTTGCTGTTGCCGCGCATGCTGAGGTTTCCGTCCTGATCCACACTCAACGAGGGAAGGTTGCCCATGATATCGGCTGCGGTTGCGCCCATCGTCGTGATGTCTTTCCCTACGTTGATGACTTTGCGGTCAATTTTCTGTACAACCGTCGATTGCTCGCCCACCACCACGACTTCCTCCAGTTCCGATAGCGTTTCCTCCAAACTGATGACCCCAACATCCAACCTTTTAGATTGAGACAGGTCGATTTTTGAGGTGTAATTCTTAAACCCGATGAATTGCACTTCTATCCAAAGCAAGCCTTCCGGCAGGTCTTTCACCTCAAAAAAACCGTTTTCATCGGTAATGCTTCCAAACAATTGATTGGGATTTTCCTCCCATTTCAAGGAAACCGCTGCATAAGGAACAGGCGCGCCCGATTTTTGGTCAATCACTTTTCCGGTGACAACCCCCTTGCCTTCAGGTGCGGGATTGGCAAGTTGGGCATTCATAAAGCTGCATAAAAGCAGGCTTAACAAGAGGATGGCATTTTTCATTTTTATTGTAATTATTAATTAGTGCTAAACGTGGATCGAATTTTTGATGAATACGTTTAAGTAATATGTATTAAAAGTTAATATGTATAACATACTTCTAAAATAATAGCAATCCATCAAAAAATAAGAACCAACCATTTTACATTGTGATTTTAATATAGGACGACCGGAAAGTAAAATTTGTTACATCAATTTTTTTGAAGTTAAAAAAAACATGCCCTCTGCTCCGACCCGAAACCGTAAGTTTTTGCACAGTTCATCCTTATATGTTATCATGAACATGCATTAAAAAATAGTTTTTTGCGATATGGCTTGACCAAAAATATCCCTCACAGTCTAAATCCTGCGATTTATAAAAAATAATTCTGAACAGTTTCCTACTTTTGCCGCATGTCCAGACGAAAGAAGAATTTTGTATTAGAAAAAATAACCATACACGATGCCGGTGCCAAAGGCGTGGGCGTAGGCAAAGCACCCGATGGCAAAGTGGTCTTTGTGGACAAAGTAGTTCCGGGAGATGTATGCGACGTTTTTGTCTATAAAAACAAAGGCGGATATTACCACGGTTCGCCACGTGCTTTTCACCAGCTTTCCGATAGACGTACCGAGCCGGTTTGCGAACATTTTGGCGTATGTGGCGGTTGCAAATGGCAGCACATGGACTACCAAAGCCAGCTCTTCTTCAAGCAAAAAGAAGTCTATCAAAACCTCCGACGCATCGGAAAATTGGACTTGCCCAACGAAACACCCATTTTAGGCAGTGCGCAGCCCTATTTCTACAGAAATAAAATGGAGTTTGCCTTTTCAGACAGCCGTTGGATAACCGATGAAGAAAGGGATGCAAAGGGCTTGATAGACGACCGAAATGCCTTGGGCTTTCATATTCCCGGCCGTTGGGACAAAGTGTTAGCTGTTCAAAAATGTCACCTACAGCCCGATCCTTCAAACGCTATCAGAAATGCCGTGAAAAAATTCGCCACAGCACATCAAATGGCTTTTTTCAATCCAAAAAGTCAGGAAGGTTTTTTGCGGACACTCATGCTTAGAACCACCACTACCGGTCAGGTTATGGTCGTTGTTCAATTTTTTAAAGAAGACGAAAACCAGCGAAAAAAACTTCTCGATTTTATTGGGGAAACTTTCCCCGAAGTCACTTCGCTGCAATACATCATCAACCATAAGCCCAACGACAGCATCTACGACCAAGAAGTCATTTGTTACCAAGGCAAGACATACGTGGAAGAACAAATGGAAGATTTGATATTTCCCATACATCCCAAATCGTTTTACCAAACCAACCCGCTGCAAGCCTACGAACTCTACAAAATTGTGCGTTCCTTTGCAGGGCTGTCAGGAAATGAAGTGGTGTACGATCTGTACACCGGCATTGGCACGATTGCTCAATTTGTCGCCAAAAATGCCAAAAAAGTAGTGGGCATAGAATCGGTTCCGGAGGCCATCGCAGATGCCAAACGCAGTGCCGAAAAGAACGGTTTGCAAAACCTTTCCTTTTTTGCAGGCGATATGAAAGTGTTGCTCAACAATGATTTTATAAACACCCACGGCCACCCGGATTTGGTTATTACAGACCCGCCCCGAGACGGGATGCATCCCGATGTAGTAGCGCAATTGCTGCGCATGGCACCCGAAAAAATAGTCTATGTGAGTTGTAATTCGGCCACCCAAGCACGCGATTTGGCACTGATGAAGGAACAATATAAAATTGTAAAAGTGCAAGCTGTGGATATGTTTCCACAAACTTTTCACGTAGAAAATGTTGTACTTTTGGAAAAAATTAAAGCATGAGGTTATTCCGATACCTGATTTTTGTAGGTTTGTTTTTGTGCTTGCTCGGCGCTTGCGAACGCGACGATTTATGTAGTGCGGGGATTCCCAAAACGCCTAATCTCGTCTTGCGGTTTTTAGATGCCAATATCACAAATGATTTTAAAACCGTTCCCGGTTTGCGTGTAGTCTATCCTGAAGTAAATGACTCACTTCCTGCCAACGGTGGTACTTTTGCCAACGATTCCATCGGCATTCCATTACCCACCGGATTGGGCGAATTCACCACCACCATCGTGATGGTTAAAGATGCAGCTAACGCCAACCTCCGAAACCCCGACACTATTGACATCAGATACCTGGCACAGGAAGTTTTTATTTCCAAAGCCTGCGGATTCAAAAATGAGTTTATCTTGCAACAAATTACCGTGCGGAACGACAACGACAATTGGATCAGAAACCTATTGATTACTAACGATACCATACAGAATGAATTTCAAGCAGCGGTGCGTATTTTTCATTAGTCTGTCAGGTTTTTTCCTGACAACCCCTTTCGCTTTGGCACAACAGGGCAAAGTGAATCCGTACGACACCATCACCATCAGAGATCGCTACGGTTTGCGCTTGGGCGTAGATTTGTTTAAACCCGCACGCACTTTTTTAGAGGATGATTTTACGGGCTTTGAAATTGTAGCAGATTACAGACTCACCAAAAAACACTGGTTGGCAGTAGAACTCGGTTATGACGATAGGACCAAAAACGAAGACAATAGCAACTCAACCATCGAAGGGTCATACGTCAAAGCTGGTTTTGACTACAATATGCACAACAACTGGTTGGGTATGGAAAACATGATTTACGTTGGGCTTCGAGTAGGTGTGAGTTCTTTTTCAAACACGCTGAACAGTTTCAACATTCAATCCAACAATCCTTTTTTTGGTGAAGTCACTGTAGAGCCCGGTACCAAATTCGACAACCTCTCTGCCGCTTGGGGCGAGGCGCTATTTGGTATCAGATTTGAAGCCCTGCCCAATGTATATGTAAATATGAACATACAGTTTAAAGGACTTTTAAACAATACAGACCCACCCAACTTTAAAAACTTTCACATTCCCGGTTTTAACGAAGTCAACGATTTCGGCGATTTTGGTTTCGGATTTTCATATTCTGTATCCTACTTTATTCCCTTCTACGAAAGGACACGTGAAAAAGCTAAAAAATAAAGGATACGGAGCATTTGGTTTCAAACGACAGTTGCTTATTTATCAATAGGTTACTGTTTTTTACTAAAAAACCACCGCATCACCAGTTTTGGATTTTTTCGATCGGGTGTAATCAGAAATTTTGGCGCCAACAAGATGGCCAGAACACCCGCAGCAACAGCCGTCCATAAAGGTTCAAGCGCAAGCAGGTAGGGCAAACCGAATCGAAATCCCAAAAAGAATCCGGCAGAAGATAAGAAGTTGAGCAAAAAAGCTTTGGTAGAAAGAGACATCACAGCCTAGTTGTTATTGAATTTTTCCTTTTTACTGCCTGCATACATAGGATAGTACAAGAATCGTCCTTCCAAGCCGCCGTTGAAAATTTTTATCTTTCGCGATGGCCGCAACCCCATGTTTTTCATGCCGTCTGGGTCTGTAGTAATCAGCCAAGCGTGTGTGTCTGCATAATACTGTTTGAGCGTGTCGCCAATGTTTTTGTACAACTCAGGGATGTCTGCTTGCAAACGTTCGCCGTAGGGCGGATTAAAAACCATGTGCAGCGTGCCCGAAACCGGTTTTTCGGCGGTAAAAAAATCGACTTGTTCCCAAGTGATAAAATCCTCCAGACGCGCATTTTTGGCGTTTTCGCGCGCTTTGGCAATAGCCGATGGCGCTTTGTCGAATCCCGAAATTTTGTAGGGAAAATCAGTCACCTTGTCCATCAGAGCATCAAAGATGGTTTCAAACAAATCCACATCAAAATCATCCCATTTTTCAAAAGCAAATTCCGACCGATTGCTGTTTGCCGGAATGTTGGCCGCAATCATGGCGGCTTCTATCGGTATGGTGCCGCTCCCACACATAGGATCCAAAAAATCTGACTGTCCTTTCCAACCCGAATGCAACAACATACCGGCCGCCAGCACTTCGTTTATGGGAGCAATATTGGTAGCAGACCGATAGCCACGGTGATGCAAGGATTTTCCGGAGCTGTCAAGCGAAAATGTAACCTGGTCTGCGTTGATGTGCACTTCCAAGGCCAAATCAGGATGTTCTGTGTTTACGTTGGGTCTGCGGCCTGTGTGCTTCCTAAATTGGTCCACTATAGCATCTTTAATTTTAAGTGCCACGTATTGGGTGTGTTTAAAATAATCGGAATGTACCGTTGCATTAATGGCAAAAGACTTGTTTAGACTGATGTGTTGCGACCAATCGAACGCCAAAGCGGCAGTGTACAGTTCATCTTCGTTTTTGGCATATACGCGATGTATGGGCACCATGATTTTTAAAGCGGTACGACAGGCAATATTGGCCTTGTACATAAAACCTTTATCACCCCAAAAACTCACATTTCTGACGCCTATCTGAATTTTTTGAGCGCCCAACTTCTTGAGTTCTTCGGCGAGTAAATCCTCAAACCCAAACAGGGTTTTGGCAGTCATTTCGAAATTATTTTCCATGCTTTACGACTCTATACATGCAAAAATACATTAATTTAGCCCGTTAAAGAATTTCCATGCAGAAAGAAACAGAAACTTGGTACCGCTCTTGGTTTGATACGCCCTTTTATCACATTCTATACAAAGACAGAGACCACGAAGAAGCCGCCCTCTTTATGGACAACCTTACCCAATATTTGAATTTACCCAAAGGTGCCAAAATTTTAGATTTGGCCTGCGGCAAAGGCAGGCATGCTATCTATCTCAACCAATTGGGCTTCGATGTCACCGGTATTGATCTTTCTGAAAACAGTATAGCAGAAGCTTCCAAGCATGCAAACCAAACCTTGCACTTTCAGGTGCACAATATGTGCGAACCTTTTCCTGATACCTTTGATGCCGTATTCAATCTCTTTACGAGTTTTGGCTACTTTGACCAGCCTGATGCACATGTCAAAACCCTTAAGGCTATAAAAGCCGACCTCAACGAAACCGGTTTTGGCGTTATTGATTTTCTCAATGCCGATGTTGTTGTCCAAAACTTGATACCTGAAGAAACCAAGGTTGTCAACAATATTTCTTTTGATTTAAAAAGACATCATTCTGATGGTTTCATTGTCAAAGAGATTGATTTTGAAGCGGATGGTCAGTCATATCATTTTGAAGAGCGCGTCAAAGCATTCAGGCTTTCTGATTTTGAAGCCATGTTTGCCGAGGCCGATATTGATTTGCTCGATGTTTTTGGCAATTACAAATTGCAAAAATTTCATTCGGACGAAAGCCCTAGGTTGATTATGATTTTCAAGTAATGATATATTCACTACCTATAATTGCGGTTTTATTAGGATACGGATTTTCCCTTACGGTGCCAAACCTCAACGGGAAAAATCTGCGTTTACTGTTGGCATTTAGTGGTGCTTTTTTGTTGGCGCTTACTGTTTTTCACCTGTTGCCGGATATTTATAAGGGTTATCATCCCGCATTGGGTTGGTTGATTTTGGCGGGTTTGTTTTTGCAAATTCTTTTAGAAGTGTTTTCTAAAGGTGCTGAACACGGACACGTGCACCTGCATGCAAACAGCAAACTGTTTCCGTGGGCATTGTTTATAAGTCTATCTCTGCATGCGCTGACAGAAGGAATACCCATCAACGAACATCACGGTTTGCTATGGGGAATTGTGGTACACAAACTGCCGGTGGCGGTGATTTTGTCGCTTTTTCTGTTGAAATCCCAATTGAGTAGGCAAGGTGTGTTTTGGTTTATGATGCTTTTTGCTTTGATGACCCCTTTGGGTTCGCTTCTGTCAGCATACGTTATTTCATCGGATTGGCGGTTGTATTTTTCTGCCTTAGTGGTGGGTGTTTTCTTGCATATTTCTACTACTATTTTGTTTGAAACTACTGAAGGCCATAAGTTTAACGCTGCCAAACTGCTAGTGGTAGTCATCGGTTTTTTATTGGCTTACTTTATATAGGCAGGCTTAGCGGTTTGCAAAAAAACAAAAATTACAGTTTCCGCAACATCCATACCGGACAGGAATAATGTCCTGTGCCACCCATAGGATGATCTATGTATTCGAAACCGAATTTTTTATAAAGTTTTTGGGCATCTTCCATAAAAGGCATGGTTTCTAAATAGCATTGCTCAAAACCAAACTCCCGGGCTTTTTCTAAACACAATCGAATCATTTGAGCGCCAAGACCCAATCCTCTTGCTTCGGGAAGAAAATACATTTTTTGTAATTCGCACACGTTACCTTCATAATTGTCCAGCTTTTTGATGCCGGCGCCACCGAGTATGCTGCCTTCTTTTTCTATGACAAAGTACACGGCTTTGGGCTTGTCGTATTCTTCAAAAAGATGGTCCAAATGAGGGTCTTCAAACGCTGTTCCGCATTTGGAAACGCCTCTGGAATCAAACAGTTCTACAAAAACAGCCCGTATGGCTGCTGCTAAAGGGGCATTGTCCTTTTTGTCAATTTCTCTGATGGTGGGTAAAGATGAAGACATAGAAAACGTATTTTTGCGGTGTGAAGATAAAAGAAAAATATATACGTAGATGCATCGAGATTGCCCAAAATGGGTTGGGCTCCACCTATCCAAATCCTTTGGTGGGCGCAGTCATCGTTTACAACCACCAAATTATAGGAGAAGGCTGGCATCGGAAAGCAGGTGAGCCTCATGCAGAAGTGTTGGCCATCAACGCGGTGGAGAAGCCTGAATGGTTATCAAAATCAACCCTGTATGTGAGTTTAGAACCCTGCAGTCATTTCGGAAAAACGCCACCTTGTGCCGACTTGATTATAGAAAAAGGTATTCGGAAAGTAGTCATAGGTTCTGTAGATCCCAACAAAAAAGTAGCCGGTCGGGGCATCAAAAAACTATTGGAAGCCGGTTGTGAAGTTCATGTGAGCGTGCTCGAATCGGCTTGCAGTCAACTCAACAAGCGTTTTTTTGCTTTCCACCTCAAGAAACGCCCGTATATTATTTTAAAATGGGCTGAAAGCACAGACGGATTCATGGCGCCAATGCACAGAAACGAACAGCGTCCGGTGTGGATTACGTCTGCGCAATCGAGACAGTTGGTGCACAAATGGCGCACGGAAGAACAAGCTATTTTGGTGGGCACTCAAACGGTGCTTGCTGATAACCCCAAACTCAACGCAAGAAGATGGACAGGCAATGCGCCGGTTCGGGTGGTGATTGATCGAAATTTGCGTGTGCCCAAAAGCATGTCTGTGTGGGACCAAAGTCAGAAAACCATTTTTATAGTAGACCAAAACCTCGATTTGGAAAAACCAAATTCGCATATCATTTTTGAAACTATTGACTTTTCGGGAAAAGTACCCCATCAAATTGCAAAGATACTATACAGCCACGGGTTGCAATCAGTAATTGTAGAAGGCGGAGCAAAAACTTTGCAGTCTTTTATAGATGCCAAACTTTGGGATGAAGCACGCGTATTTACAGGAAATACTTGTTTGGAAGAAGGAGTCAGCGGACCAAAATTTACCGGAAAATTAGTCGAAGAAGAAAACATACATACAGATATATTGAGAATTTATGAACATGGAAATTAAAAATATCATATTCGATTTTGGCGATGTGTTTATCAACCTCGACAAACCGGCCACCTTGCGCGAAATGCAAAAATTAGGACTTACCGAACTTACTTCGGAAATGGATGCCGCCAACAAAGCTTATGAAAAGGGAGAAATATCCACCCAAGTCTTTATCGATTTCTATCATCATCACTTTCCCCACCTGACAAAAAATCAGCTCGTTTTGGCATGGAATGCGATTATTTTAGATTTTCCTTCTCACAGGTTACAATTTTTAAAAAATTTACAAAAACAGGCTAAGCACCGCCTTTTCTTGTGGAGCAACACCAATGCACTTCACTTGGGTCGCGTGCAAGAAGTGATGGGAAAATCGGATTATCAGACTTTTTTGGCTTGTTTTGAAAAGCATTATTTTTCACACGAACTAGGAATTCGTAAACCCGAAGAAGTTTGTTTTACAAATATATTAGCCGAACAAAATTTGGTTGCGGAACAGACACTCTTTATAGACGACACTGCCGAGAACACAGAGGCAGCCGCCCGATTGGGCATGCAGGTATGGAATATAAAACCGGGACTGGAGGATGTGAGTCAACTTTTTAAGGCGTAATTTTTTCAAAAAGATGAGTCGATATAAAACCATCGCATCACCGATTGAAGACATGCTTTTTAAAGAACGAAAGAGTAAATTTATCGGCTATGCCTATCCTGTTGAAAACGAAACGGAGGCTAAGTCGATCCTTGACGAGCTGCGGAAAAAACACGCACAGGCTAACCATGTTTGTTTCGCTTACCGATTGGGCAACTACGGCGAAACCTATCGCAGCTTTGATGACGGCGAACCCAACAACAGTGCAGGCGCACCCATTTACGGACAATTGTTGTCCTTTGAAATTACGAATGTTTTGCTGGCCGTGGTGCGGTATTTTGGAGGTGTCAAGTTGGGGGTTGGCGGTTTGGTTTCTGCTTATAAGGCTACGGCGCTGTTGACACTGGAACAGGCAAATATTGTTGCTAAAGAATCTGTTTGCTGTTACAAGATAAAATGTGCCTACAAAGATTTGAGTCAAACACAAAAAATCATCAAAAGTGTCGGTGGAGATGTGCTACAGATAACAACAAGCCTCGATTGTGAGTTGGACATTGCCATGCCCGAATCTACAGAGTCTCAATTTTTATCGTCGTTTGAGCAGCTCTATGAGGTGGTGCTTACCAAAATGGCATCGTGTTTTAAAAATTGAAGTTTGCCTTGATTCGATCGAGCAAGTAGCTTGGTGCAACAACAGGTTTTCCGGTTTTCATATTCACAAAAACCAGCTCCGTGAAGGCCGTGGTGCAGAGTTTGTTTTTTTCGTTATAGATTTCGTAATCAAAGGCAATACGCACGCCGGGGAACTTTTTGAGTGAGATTTTAACAGTGATTTCCTCGTCATAAGTTATAGGGTTCAGGTAGTTGATTTGCAAGGATATAACGGGTAGCATCACACCTTCCTCTTCCATTTTTTTATACGAAAAACCCAAGGCACGCAACCACTCAACTCGCGCAACTTCAAGGTATTGCGGGTAGTTTCCGTAGTAGGCATACCCCATTTGATCTGTCTCGCCATAGCGGACTCTTAATTTTATTTCTTTTATCATTTGGTGTAAAAGTTTTCCGTATCTTTATGCTTGCATATATTCCGAAAAAAAAACCGAAAATTCAAACGTATTTCGTTTTTTTTTTAACTTTTTTGTTCACATATTTGCTAACCCGAATTTAAGTGTTTTCGTTACGAAAATACGCACTGACTAACAAAACTTAAACTCAAAATTTACCTGTAGGCATGAGCAAAACTGCGCAATCAGTTTGGGAAAATTGTTTATTATTTATTAAAGACAATATACAACCGCAAGCATTTAAAACTTGGTTTTTGCCTATTGTAGCCGTTAAACTAACAGACAATGCCCTGAGCATTCAGGTACCGAGTAAGTTTTTCTACGAGTGGCTCGAAGAGCATTACGTTAAAATCTTAAAGGTTGCGCTCACAAAAGAATTGGGCGAAAATGCACGTCTGGTTTATGTGATCAAGATGGAAAATACCTACGGAAATAAAAAACCATTTACAGAAAAAATACCAAGTGCCAACCGTCAGGGAGCTATCAAATCTCAGGATGTGGATGTGGCCATTCGCCACAAAGATCCGGAGTTGAAAAATCCGTTTATTATTCCCGGTATTCGTAACCTTAAAATTGAATCTCAATTAAACCCCACTTATAACTTCGAGAACTTTTTGGAGGGCGACAGCAACAGATTGGCACGTTCGGCAGGTGTGGCAGTAGCCAACAAACCCGGCGGCACATCCTTTAATCCCCTGTTGATTTTTGGCGGGGTCGGACTTGGAAAAACCCACTTGGCACATGCCATCGGTGTTCAAATAAAAGACAAATATCCCGAGAAAACAGTTTTATACATCCCGGCCGAAAAATTCGCCCAACAGTACATAGAGTCTGTTCGGAAAAATACCCGAAACGATTTTATACATTTCTATCAGATTCTAGATGTGTTGATATTAGACGATGTGCAATTCTTGTCAGGAAAAGCCGGTACCCAAGATGTGTTTTTTCATATATTCAACCATTTGCATCAAAACGGCAAGCAGGTTATCTTAACCTCAGACAAGGCTCCGGTTGACTTGCAAGACATTGAACAACGCTTACTTTCCCGATTAAAATGGGGACTCTCAGCAGAGCTTATGCCTCCCGATTTTGATACTAGGGTTTCAATTCTTCAAAACAAACTTTACAGAGACGGTGTGGAAATGCCCAACGACATCGTAGAGTATATTGCCAAGAACATCAAGACCAATATTCGCGAGCTGGAAGGCGCCATAATTTCACTCATAGCCCAGTCTTCTTTTAACCGCAGAGAAATCACAATTGATTTGGCCAGGCAAATTGTGGAAAAATTTGTAAAACACACCAAAAGAGAAGTTTCTATTGATTACATACAGAAAATCGTCAGCGATTATTTTCAAATGGACGTAGATACGCTCCAATCGAAAACCCGTCGCCGACACATTGTTCAGGCCCGACAACTCGCCATGTTTTTTGCTAAAAAGTACACCAAAACATCATTGGCCAGCATCGGCTCACAGATTGGAGATCGCGACCATGCTACTGTGCTTCACGCTTGTAAGACAGTCGAAAACCTCACCGCAACAGACAAACAATTTAGAAAATACGTGGATGACTTGACCAACAAGTTTTCCGGTTGAAATAAATCAAATGAAGACGAGAATATTGATGGTTTGCCTCGGAAACATTTGTCGCTCTCCGTTGGCAGAAGGCATTTTGAGGAGCAAACTCCCCAATAATCTATTCGAAGTTGACTCAGCCGGAACCGCGCACTACCACATCGGAGACCCCCCGGATGCCAGAAGCATTAAAGTGGCTTCGCAAAAGGGTATCGACATTTCCAATCTTAGAGGCCGTCAGTTTAGGCCTGTAGATTTTCAAAAATTTGATTACATTTTCGCTATGGACATGGCCAATAGAGCAGATATGCTTCGACTGGCAGATAAAAAGGAACACGCTTCAAAAGTAAATTTGTTGCTCGAAACACTTTTTCCAGGTGAAAACATGGAAGTTCCGGATCCATACTACGGCACCGAACGCGACTTTGAACAGGTTTTTGAGTTGCTCGACAAGGCTACAGACGCCTTGGTATTGAAGTTGACAAACCAGATTAATCATGGAAAATAGCGGTAAACTTTTTCTGATTCCTACTACTTTGGGCGATATTGAACCGCTCAATGTGTTGCCGTTGACCGTCAAAAAAGTGATTGAAACTACACATATTTACGTGGTTGAAAACGAAAAATCTGCACGCAGGTTTATCAAAAAAATATCGCCATCCAAAACACAATCCAAACTTGTGATTAAAGTGGTATCTAAATATCTTGAAGAAGAAGAAACCATGCAGTTTTTGCAAGAAGTGTGGAAAAATGGTCAAGATGTTGGTATGATTTCAGAGGCGGGTTGTCCGGCAGTGGCAGATCCCGGTTTTGATGTAGTTTGGTTGGCCCACCGATCTGGTGTGAAGGTGGTGCCTTTGGTGGGACCAAGTTCCATCATGCTCGCATTGATGGCTTCCGGATTAAACGGACAGAATTTTGCCTTTAACGGCTATTTGCCCATTGACAAACCTAAGTTGAAAAGTACGCTTAAAGTTCTTGAAACCAAATCGCTGAAGGAAAATCAGACCCAGATTTTTATGGAAACACCTTATCGCAACAACAATTTTTTAAAAGAGTTGCTCAGTGCGCTTCATCCGGATACCTTGTTGTGTGTAGCCGCCGATATTACGCTTGATACAGAGTGGATTTTTACAGATTGTGTGAAAAACTGGAAGCAGGTGACAGTAGATTTACACAGAAGGCCGGCCATTTATTTGATTTGGCGTAAAGGATAAAACAGCCAATATCTTACTCTAAAGTACAGGTTTTTCATATTTGATTGCATTTTAATTGGCTTGTCAAGCAAGAATTCATGGTGTAATACCTTTTGGTGTAATTAGATTCCTTATTTTTATGCCTTCACACCAAAAAATTACTGATGAAACACCCATGTAAAAATTTTGCACACAGGAGCATGATTATCCTAGGGCGTTCCATGTGACCGCTGAAAAACAATAAATATAAACAGATGAAATTTTTTTTGACAATTTTTTTGACGCTAACCTTACTATCGAGTTGCCGTCAAAACACGCAAGATGAACCTTTGAAACCTTTAGCAGAAACCGTTACCTACACAGAAGCATTTCGGCCTCAGTATCATTTTACACCTCAGGAAAAATGGATGAACGATCCAAACGGATTGGTATATCACCAAGGAGTCTATCACCTCTTTTATCAATACTATCCGGATGATATTGTTTGGGGACCTATGCATTGGGGGCATGCCGTTAGCAAAGACATGCTACATTGGGAACACAAACCCATAGCCTTGTATCCGGACAAAAACGGCTATATCTTTTCGGGTAGTGCTGTAGTGGATACCCAAAATACAACAGGCTTTGGAACTCCGGAAAATCCGCCACTCGTGGCTATTTTTACCTATCACGATGATGCCAAAGCAAAAGCAGGTCGCCACGATTTTCAAACCCAAGGCATTGCCTACAGCCTCGACAATGGCGATACTTGGACGGTTTATGAAGACAATCCGGTAATCGGCAACACGGACATACACGATTTTCGCGATCCTAAGGTTTTTTGGCACGAGGACACCCAACGTTGGATAATGGCTTTGGTGGCAGGTGACCACGCAAAATTTTACGCATCAGACAATTTGAAAACGTGGACACACCTCAGCGATTTTGGCAAAGACAAAGGCGCGCATGGCGGCGTTTGGGAATGTCCGGATCTGTTCAAGTTGCCGGTTGAAGGCACAGACGAAGAAAAATGGGTGTTGTTTATCAGCATCAATCCCGGTGCGCCTCATGGTGGCTCCGGTACACAATATTTTGTAGGCTCGTTCGATGGAACCACCTTCACTACAGATCAGACAACCGAGAAATGGATAGATTGGGGTACAGATAATTATGCCGGTGTTACCTATAACAACACACCCGACAGTAAACGCCTCTTTATCGGTTGGATGAGCAACTGGCTCTATGCACAAGAAACACCCTCAGAAACATGGCGCAGTGCCATGACGCTTCCGCGCGAACTGTCTCTGACCAAAGTGAACGGCCAATATGCACTTCAGAGCAAGGTGTTTATCGATGTGGAAAAAAACAGTGACTCGGTCTTTTCGCGCGATGCCATACCACTAGACCAAAACGGACAATTCAATTTAGTTTCATCAAGCTTGGGTACTTCTGAAATCAGTTTTCGAATACCCAATCAGGATGTGGAAATCTTCTTTTCAAATGACGAAGGTGACACTTTAGCTGTTACTTATCAAAAAGATAAAAGAATATTTTCGTTAGACCGAAGCCGCTCCGGAATGGTTAATTTTAATGAAGCTTTTGGGCAAAAGCACAGCACCTCTGTGTCATTGCTAACGTCAGATTCAGTCAATTTTCAGATTTTCTTGGATTGGAGTTCAATCGAAATCTTCTTAAACGATGGGTTGTATAGTTTTACAGAAATTGTTTTTCCTAAAAGCCCTTTTAACAAGCTATCGATTATTAGTGACAAAAATGTGAAACTAACACATTTTTCGGTTAAAAACATACATACGATTTGGTAAATTCGTAATATTGGCATCCTAACCTCTTTATTCATAAAATTCGTGCAACACGTATGATCCGATTTGTAAAACCAATCACTTTAATGGTAAAGGCATCACATTTTTGCGTTGAACAATTCTGAAGTTATGAATATCGAAAAAATAAAGATAAATTTATGAAAGCATCCAATATCAGAAATTGGTCTATTACGGTTGCTGTTTCCGGATTCCTGTTTGGGTTTGACACTGTAGTCATCTCGGGAGCCAACCAACCTATCAAGCTCCTTTGGGACACTTCACCTTTGTTTCACGGGCTGTTTATCATGTCTATGGCACTTTGGGGTACGGTTATTGGAGCACTTTTTGGGGGTTGGCCCTGTGATAAATTCGGACGTAAAAAAACACTTTTTTGGATAGGCGTCCTTTATTTGGTTTCTGCGCTCGGCTCGGCTTTGGCTACAGATCCGTATATGTTTTCCTTTTTTAGGTTTGTCGGTGGCATTGGAGTGGGCGCATCTTCTGTGGCGGCACCTATTTACATATCCGAAATCACATCGGCTCAAAATCGCGGAAAACTGGGGATGATGTATCAATTCAACATCGTATTTGGTATTTTAATCGCTTATTTTTCCAATTTTCTGCTAAAAGATTTTGGCGGTACCAACGACTGGCGTTGGATGTTGGGGGTAGAAGCCATACCGGCTGCTGTCTATTCCATACTGGTACTGACTGTAAAAGAAACGCCACGCTGGTTGATTTTGAAAAAAAATGATGCGGCAGAAGCGTTAAAGGTTTTAGAAATGAGCCTTCCAAAAGAAGCGGCTTTGCAGAGTTTGGAAGAAATTAAAAAAGATCAGTTGGAAGTTAAAAAAGGAGATCCCTTGTTCTCAAGAAAGTACAGTTTTCCACTTTTATTGGCTTTTCTCTTAGCGTTCTTTAACCAGCTTTCGGGCATCAATTTCATTTTGTATTACGCGCCCGAAATTCTTGAAAAAGCGGGGCTAGCCGCAAAGGAATCACTGAAAAATTCGGTTTTGATTGGCGTTACTAACCTTGTTTTTACGTTTGTAGGTATGCGTTTGATAGATCCTTTTGGCAGAAAGCAACTTATGTATATTGGTTCTGTGGGCTACATAGTCAGTTTGGCTGTGGTGGCTTGGGCGTTTTACACAGGTGCCGATTCCACCTTATTGCTGGTTTTTATCATGTTGTTTATCGCTTCACACGCCATTGGGCAAGGGGCTGTCATTTGGGTTTTTATTTCTGAAATTTTTCCAAATGCGGTGCGCGCATCCGGCCAATCTTTTGGCACCGGAACGCATTGGGTTTTTGCGGCACTTATCACCTTGTTAGGGCCTGTTTTTATAGACTTATTTAAAGAAAATCCCTGGCCCATCTTTGCCTTTTTTAGTTTTATGATGGTTTTACAATTGTTGTACGTACATTTTATCATGCCGGAAACAAAGGGGTTGTCTTTGGAAGATCTTGAGAAAAAAATATTAAATCGCGGAAAAGATTAGAAAATGTATCATTTAGATTGTTGTTGTTTTGGTGAAGTATTGTTTGATGTATTGCCTGAACGCCAGGTTGTTGGTGGGGCTTCGCTCAATGTAGCCGTTTGGCTTCATCGATTGGGAAATGCTGTCGGCATGATCAGCAGGGTAGGCGAGGACGATTTGGGCAAAGAACTCATTAAGTTTATAGAAAAACAAGGCCTTACTACAACACTTATCGGCACAGATAGTCAGTTAGCCACCAGCACTGTCAAAGTAGCATTGGACGATAAGGGTATCGCTACGTATGTTATTGAAAAACCCGTTGCCTGGGATGCTATTCCGCATAGTGACGCATTGCAAACTGCCGTGGCAAACGCAAAAGTATTTGTGTATAATTCGCTCACCGTTAGGAGTAAAGCAAGTCGCGAAACGCTTTTTAAATTGCTTTCAAGTAAAGCCTACAAAGTACTCGATGTAAACCTGAGACCGCCACATTACGAAAAATCATTATTGATTGCATTGATGCAGGCGGCAGATTTTATCAAATTTAACGACGATGAAATTCGTGAAGTTGTAGGTTATTTTCAAAAAGACGTACGCGACTTGAAACAGGCCGTACAGGTCATTTCAACGAAGACGCATACGCCTACTATTTGTGTGACGCTAGGTGGTGATGGAGTACTTTTTTTTCAAGACGGTGGG
Organism: Bacteroidota bacterium; assembly: GCA_018829465.1. Lineage (GTDB taxonomy): Bacteria > Bacteroidota > Bacteroidia > Flavobacteriales > Flavobacteriaceae > UM-FILTER-40-17. The sequence goes on from JAHJTN010000009.1 coordinate 67,392, forward strand.
TTTTACAGCTTTGGAGGTTTCAAAGTGACCGTAAAAGACACAGTGGGGGCCGGTGATTCTTTTTTAGCGGCTTTGATTTCTTCATTGCAAAAAAACACCCCTGTTGAAGCATCCTTGCGTTTTGCTTGTGCATTGGGCGCCAGTGTTGCCTCCAAAGAGGGTGCGCTACCGGACATCGATTTAAACGCAGTGGCTCAGTTGGCAGCTTGCTGATACCCAATGAAATTGCATTCATAAAACTTCCCCCTGCACCCGTAGCTTTATCATTGGATGGTGAAAACGCCGGTGGCTGAATCTAAATATTAAAAGCAACAAACCCGAAAGATTTTGAATTCTTTCGGGTTTTGATTTTTGTAAACGCAAATCGGGTTTATAGTTCGAGTGCTTTTTTTACATCGCCATGCATCAGGTGTTCAACCGGATTTTCTATAGCTTCTTTAACAGCCACCAAAAATCCGACAGATTCGCGCCCGTCTATGATACGGTGGTCATAGGAAAGTGCCAGATACATCACCGGAGCAACCGCAACTTGGCCGTCTTTTACAACGGGTCTTTCAACGATGTTGTGCATCCCCAAAATAGCCGATTGGGGCGGATTGATGATAGGTGTTGACAGCATTGAGCCAAAAACACCGCCATTGGATATGGTAAATGTACCGCCGGTCATTTCATCTACGGTGATTTGTCCGTCGCGCGCACGAACAGCCAATCTTTTGATTTCGGCTTCAATACCTCTGAAACTGAGGTTTTCTGCGTTGCGAACTACCGGGACTACCAAACCTTTAGGGCCGGAAACCGCTACACTGATATCGCAAAAGTCGTAGGTAATCATGTGATCGCTGTCTATCATCGAATTGACGTCCGGATATAGTTGAAGTGCACGTACTACAGCTTTGGTGAAGAAGCTCATAAATCCAAGACCTACGCCGTGCTTGGCAGCAAAAGCTTCTTTGTGCGCTTTTCGAAGTCGGAAAATCTCGCTCATATCCACCTCATTAAAAGTGGTTAACATTGCTGTTTCGTTTTTGGCACTGACCAAGCGCTCGGCCACTTTGCGTCGCAACATCGACATTTTCTTGCGCTCGGTGCCACGGCTTCCCGGGCCGGGCGTACCCATTGAAGGTGTGGCCTTTACAGCGTCGTCTTTGGTGATGCGTCCGTCACGACCGGTACCTTTGACTTGGTTGGGAGAAATATTTTTTTCATCTAGCACTTTTTTTGCAGCCGGCGAAGGTGTGCCTGAGGCATATGAACTTTCTTTAGCCGCTTCGGGTGCTTTCGGCTTCTCGGCTGTTTTAGTTTCGGACGGTGTCGGTTTCTCTTCTTTTTTCTCAGCTTTGGCACTTTTTTCCGGTTTGGTTGCTTCGGTATCTATAAGACACACAATTTCTCCAACGGCCACAGCATCGCCTTCTTGGGCTTTGAGTGTAATGATGCCGGCGGCCTCTGCAGGAAGCTCAAGCGTAGCTTTATCTGAATCAACTTCGGCAATTGCCTGATCTTTTTCTACATAATCGCCATCTTTGACTAACCACTGTGCTATTTCAACTTCTGTGATAGATTCGCCCGGCGAGGGCACTTTCATTTCTAAAACCATAATGTCTGTTTTTTATATAAATATGTTGAGCTCGTAACTATTTTTGTTGTTGTGTAAAATCATACACCAATACTTTGCGCCATTTTGATTTGTTTTTCTCGATAAAATCGAGATGTTTTTGGTAAAGTTCGTGCGATGCCAAGTCGTCAAAATAGACGGTGAGGGATATTTGATAGGAATGGTCAACCACATCACGAGCGGGCGTTTGGGCAGGCACACCAACTGAAAAATCGCGGACGCCTTCCAGTTTCCCCAAAGCTGTAATGGCATCTAACTGTTCTTGTAGGTCTAATTCGGGTTGATGGAGCCAGAAAAAAACTTGGTGAACAAAGGCTTCACGCTTTTTATCCTGCCCCAATGTGCTTTGGGAAATGGAAAGCATCAGCGAACAGGTGAACAACAACAATACAGTTTTGGCAGTTTTTGACATACTGAAAAGGTTAGTAGGTTTCAAATTTAAGCATTTTCTTTTTCGAAAACACTCTGAATGATGCGGTCGTGTCTTCGTTTGAACCTAACGGAACTTCCCGCAGCGGGCGCACCGTAAAATTTACCGGAACACACACGGAAGTGTCGCGCTTCTTCAAAGTGGAGCAACAGGAAGCCATAAGCGCCCATATTACGCGGTTCTTCCTGTGCCCAAACGACATCTTCTGCTTGGTATTTGTTCATCAGTGTTTTCATGGTTTCGGTAGGCAATGGAAACAATTGTTCGATACGAACCAAAGCCACATCGTTTCTGTTTCGCTTTTCGCGTTCTTCCAACAATTCGTAGTAGAACTTACCGGTACAGAACACCAATGTTTTTACGTTTTTTGGATTCACGTCTGCATCGTCTATCACCTTTTGGAAAGTGCCATTTGCCAATTCCTCAACTGTTGAAACCACTTTGGGATGGCGCAAGAGGCTTTTGGGTGTAAACACGATGAGCGGTTTGCGATAGTTCACTTTCATTTGGCGTCGCAACAAGTGATAGAAGTTGGCAGGTGTGGTACAATCGGCCACAAACATATTGTCTTTGGCACAGAGTTGTAGGTATCTTTCCATGCGAGCAGAGGAATGTTCGGCACCTTGCCCTTCGTAGCCGTGGGGCAATAACAATACGATGCCATTTTGCAACTTCCATTTGTCCTCGGCAGCAGATATGTATTGGTCTATCATGATTTGTGCGCCGTTGCTGAAATCGCCAAACTGCGCTTCCCAGATGGTCAAACAATTGGGAGATGCCATGGCATAACCATAGTCAAAACCTACTACGCCGTATTCGGAAAGCAATGAGTTGTAGATAAATACATCGCCTTGGTTTTTATCTAAATTGCTGAGCAATACGACTTCTTCTTCGGAGTCTTCTACTTTGAGTACGGCGTGTCTGTGGGAAAAGGTGCCGCGTTCTACATCTTGTCCAGAGAGTCTTAGGTCGTAACCCTCAGCCAACAATGTGGCATAAGCCAGTAGTTCACCCATGGCCCAATCAAGACTGTTTTTTTCAAAATACATATTGTGTCTATCCTGTATGAGTTTCTGTATTTTTCGGATAAACTTTTTGTCTTTGGGCAGTTCCGTAATGGATTTGGCCAGGGCGTCTAATTTTTCTTGAGGATAGGTTGTATCCACTTCCTCACTCATTTGGTGTTCATCAACTGTTTCAAACCCATCCCATTCATCTTGCATAAATGGCATAATAACGGTCTTTTCTTCTTTTTTGGAAGCCTCTAGGTCTTCTTCCAAATCTTCTTTAAATTCTTTTTCGAGTTGGGCAATGTATTTATCGTCTATAACACCTTCTGCTTCTAAAATTTTAGCATATCTGTCGCGTGCATTGGTATGGCTTGCTATGGCTTTGTATAATTTGGGCTGGGTAAAGCGGGGTTCATCTCCCTCGTTGTGTCCGTATTTTCGGTACCCCAACAAGTCTATAAACACATCACTTTGAAACGCCATGCGATATTTTAAAGCAAATACGCATGCGTGTACTACGGCTTCTACGTCGTCGGCATTGACGTGGAGAACAGGAGACAGGGTGACTTTTCCTACATCGGTACAATAGGTGCTGGAGCGTGCATCGAGGTAGTTGGTGGTAAAACCGATTTGATTGTTGATTACAATATGAATGGTTCCGGCTGTTTTATATCCGTCTAGTTTGGCCATTTGTACAATTTCGTAAACGATGCCTTGTCCGGCTATTGCTGCGTCGCCATGGACTACTATGGGCAGCACTTTGGAGAAGTCATCAGGAAAATGTTTGTCTTGTTTAGAACGCGTAATGCCTTCTGCTACAGCACCAACTGTTTCGAGATGTGATGGATTGGGTGCTATGTTCATGTTGATGGATTTACCGCTTTGGCTGGTTCTGTTGCTGGTCCAGCCGAGGTGATATTTCACATCGCCGTCAAAAATAGCTTGGTCGTAATCTTTGCCGTCGAATTCGTTAAATATGTCTTTGGGCGATTTACCGAATATATTTGACAAAACATTCAGCCTGCCTCGGTGTGCCATTCCCATGACGAATTGTTCTACGCCCATGTCGGCAGCTTTTTCGATAATCACGTCGAGTGCCGGAATCAGTGATTCGCCACCTTCCAAAGAAAACCGCTTTTGACCTACGTATTTGGTGTGCAGGAATGTTTCAAAAGCATAGGCTTGATTCAGTTTATAGAGGATGTGCTTTTTTTCTTCCGAAGAAAAAGAGGTTGCGTTTTCGTTTTTGGCCAATTCGTCTTGAATCCACGATATCACTTTAGGGTCGCGGATGTACATGTATTCTATGCCTATGGAATTGCAGTACACTTTTTGTAGGTGCTCGATGATTTTTCGCAAACTGGTTGGCCCCAAACCTACAACATCGCCTGCGTTGAACACCTTGTCAAGGTCTGCATTTTCCAGTCCGAAATTTTCTATATCCAAGGTAGGGAAGTACTTGCGCCTTTCGCGTACCGGATTGGTTTTGGTGAACAAATGTCCGCGCGTCCGATAGCCTTCAATGAGTTTGACTACACAAAATTCTTTCTGAACGTCTTTCGGGACATCAATTTTTTGCGTGCCGGTGTCCACTACTATAGTAGATTCGCCTTGATTTACAGATTCGGAGGCCACAGCAAAATCGTAGCCTTGAAAAAAGGCGCGCCAACTGGGCTCTACAGCATCCGGGTTGATGAGGTATTGGTCGTATAGTTCGGCAAAAAAGGAGGTATGCGCTGCGTTTAAAAAGGAAAATCTATCCATAATGAATTGTAATTCAATTTATTAAATCAAAATAAATGCTAAGTAAAGTTAAAACAAAAAAACTACGCATCTTATGTCGTAAATGTTTTTCTGAATATACAAAAATAAGGGTTTATTTAATTTTGGTGCGCACTTGTTCTCAAATAAAAAAGTAGAAGCTTATTGGATGTTTGATTTGGAATAATTTGTCGTGAACTTAGAATTTTGCAAACTTCTTTCTGGATTCAATTTTTTCCCATGTTCTTTTGAGTATGAGCCATGTAATGGCTTCTTCAGGCGTACCTTTTTGGGCAGCTATCAATTTGCCGAGTGCAATTTCGCTAACATCAACTACATACAACAAATTCTGAAGTGCATCTGGTTTTCCTGCGATGCATTGATGGATTATACCCAACAATTCATTTGCAAAATCGGTTGATGATATATTACCACTTACATGTGCTTTTACGCCGGCTCTGTCAAAGTCTTTGTTAAGTTGGTCTGCCATCGCACGTATGTCGGGCGGTGGAGCCATAAAATTTATGATGTCTGACGCAGGTTTCACTGCGGTGCGGCTTGTGTAGTGACAGACAGTTGCTGTATGTCTCTGTCAAAAAGGTACAGACCACCTTTGTCGTCTCCGATCATATTTATTTTGTCCAAAATGGTTTTGGCTTGCGCTTCCTCTTCTAGTTGTTCGGCCACGTACCACTGTAGAAAATTGTGGGTAGAATAATCTTTTTCATCTAGCGCAAGACCTACAAGTTTGTTAATACTCTCCGACACAAAAAGTTCGTGCTCGTAAAGTTTTTTAAACATTTCTTTAAAAGATTCGAACCGGTTGTTTGGTGCTTTGAGCTCGGTGATTTCCACAGCGGCATCGCGCTCGTGCATAAACTTAATGAGTTTGAGCATATGAAGTCGTTCTTCATCTGATTGTTTGTACATAAATTTAGCCACACCTTCTAAGCCTTTCATTTCGGCCCAACCGGCCATGGCTAAATATACTTGAGAGGATTCTGCTTCAATACGAACCTGCTCATTGAGTGCTTTTTGAATTTTATCGCTTAACATAACAAAAGAATTAAATTTAGTTAGAAAAATATTTGTCTCGTTGTTTTGTGGATGTTGACATGGACTTCCAAAATTGGTTTTACATCAAATCTAAGAACACCGTCCGAGTTACTTTGAATCGGAATTTGATGCTTTTTGCAGATTGAAAAAACCATTTCGCCATTTTGTTTGCAGCCAAACATACTCTAAACCAAACTTTGGCGTATTTCAGTTTGTCTCCAAAACATCTACACCGCTAAGATAGTAAATAAAATCAGGATAATGAAGTGTTCACAGCGCGTTTATGGCGATTTTTAAATATTTTAAATAATCATTATATGCTAGGGAAACGCCCCAATAACGCTAATACTTCTTTAGGAGGAATGTATTTGCGCTTTGTATGGAGAAAGTGCATTCACTTGGGTTGGTTTGAAACAGTTGAACCTTTCCGGCATCGATTGTGCCTAATGCGTGTGATGCACTATAAATTAAAGCAGATGTTTTTTTTAATGATGTGAGAGTTGTGTCTTTTTTTAAGCGAAGTTAGTGTTTGCATAAAGGCAAACATCGAAAATTTTGTTACTTTAGCGAATGTCTTTTGTAATAAGATATGTTGGCTATAGTGAGGTGTTACTACTCAAAAAAGCCATACAGAAAAAGCTATGCAAAAGTCAGAGGGAGGTCTTCAAAAATATTAAATATCGGTAAACGAGATATAAAGATGAAACGACCATGTAAAAATTTTGCATACAGGCGGATGATTATTTATGGCGTTCCATTCCTGTGCTGAGCTTGTCGAAGCATGACCACTTAAAAACAAATAAATATAAACAGATGAAATACCCATGTAAAATTATTGACACACAGGAGTATGATTATCCTAGGGCGTTTCATCTGACCACTTAAAAACAAATAATATAAACAGATGAAACATATTCGAAATATTGGAAAGTATTTTATCATGTTGCGAAAAGTTTTTTCCAATCCGCCCAGAGGGTGCGATTTCAGGGAAGTGTTGGTAAAAGAAATAGACGATTTAATTCTCAATTCGATGGGAATTGTCGCTTTTGTCTCTTTTTTTGTGGGCGGCGTGGTAAGTATTCAAACCGCACTCAATTTAACCAATCCTATTCTGCCAAAATTTCTGATTGGCTTTGCCACCAGACAATCCATCATCTTAGAGTTTTCACCAACCTTTTTATCCATCATTATGGCCGGAAAAGTGGGTTCCTTTATCACTTCAAGCATCGGTACCATGCGGGTGACCGAACAAATTGACGCTTTAGAAGTGATGGGCGTAAACTCGCTCAACTATCTTATTTTTCCAAAAATTATTGCATTGATGCTCTATCCGTTTATCATCGCCATCAGCATGTTTCTGGGAGTTGTGGGTGGCTGGACGGCGGCTGTGATGGGTGGTTTTGCCACCACTACAGATTACATACAGGGCATACAAATCGATTTTATTCCCTATCACATCGCCTACGCTTTTATCAAAACATGTGTCTTTGCCTTTATTTTAGCCACCATTCCTTCATTCCACGGCTATTATATGCGTGGTGGTGCGCTCGAAGTGGGCAAAGCCAGTACAACAGCCTTTGTATGGACGAGTGTGACCATCATCGTATTGAATTATATACTTACTCAAATGTTGCTCAGCTAATGATTAAAGTCGAAAATTTATGCAAATCCTTTGACGGCGTAGAAATTTTAAAAAACATCTCTACCTGCTTTGATGAAGGAAAAACAAATTTGATTATTGGGTCGAGCGGCTCGGGCAAAACGGTTTTTCTCAAGTGTATGCTTGGCTTATACAAACCCGATTCGGGTATCATCACTTTTGACGGTCTTACCTACAGCGAAGCAGATTACGAATCGCAAATGACTTTGCGGACTAAAATTGGAATGGTTTTTCAAGGAAGCGCACTATTTGATTCTATGTCGGTGGCCGGCAACGTGATGTTTCCGCTGAACATGTTTTCAAAAATGAACAAAGCCGAGATGAAAGCGCGCGTAGATCAGGTTTTGGAACGCGTCAACCTACAAGATGCACAACACAAGCTGCCATCTCAAATTTCGGGAGGTATGCAAAAACGGGTAGCCATCGCACGCAGTATCGTATTAAATCCCAAATATTTGTTTTGCGACGAACCCAACTCGGGTTTGGATCCCAAAACATCTATCATGATAGACAACCTGATTCAAGAAATAACAAGAGAATACAACATTACCACTGTGATCAATTCGCACGACATGAACTCTGTGATGGAAATTGGCGAAAAAATAATTCTTCTCAAAGGAGGCAAAAAAGCATGGGAAGGCACCAACAAAGAGATTTTTAAAACAGACAATAAAGCAGTGACAGATTTCGTTTACTCATCAAACCTTATGAAAAAGGTACGCGAAGTCTACAGACGCGAAAACTAACTATGTATCACTAAATTAATTATTATGAAAAAAACAGCTGTTTTGCTAGCACTGTGTGTTAGCATCATGTCAAGTTCATGTTTGGGCTCATTCAATGCTTTCAACAACCTTAAAGACTGGAACGATGGCGCCACAGACAATCGGTACGTCAACAATGCGATCTTCTGGGGTTTGTGGATTATCCCGGCCTATCCGCTTTTCTTTTTAGGCGATTTGATTATTTTTAACGTAATCGAATTTTGGTCCGGCTCCAACCCAATCGTTATGTTGGATGGCGAGTTTGAAAGCCAATTGGTACACCACAAAGGTGTAGATTACAGATTGGAAGCGCGTAAAAACCAATTTGATATCTACGTGACATCCGGCGAAAAAGCCGGGAAAAGCGTACACATGTATTACACACCTGAAAACAAAACTTGGTTTGCACAAAATCCGGAAGGCGCAGATATTAAGCTGACCTCTTTTAAAGACGGTATGCATTTGGTTTATTTACCCGACGGGCAAACCGTAAAAATACCGCAAGACTTTACGCGTCATCAAGGCGTTTCGCTGTTGCAATCAGCTGCGTATGCCGCGCACAGTTCATCTCCGAAAGAAGCCGCTGTGCAGGTAACTGAATAAACTTGAACGGAAACAATCCAAAGGCGTGTATCTAAACATACGCGCCTTTTTTTGAAAAATTCTTTTAACTTTGTAAGGACAACTATATAACATTATTATGGAAAAGATTACTCCCGACAACGGAAAAACCATAGCCATCATCTCTTATATAACCTTGATAGGGTTGATTTTGGCCTTCGTGATGAACCACGACAAAAAACTTCCATTGGCTTCTTATCACATACGCCAATCCTTGGGCATCGTACTTTCTTATTTGGTGCTCGGATTTGTCAATGTCATTCCGCTTCTCGGCCAAATGGTTTTTGTGGTGGGCGCTATACTGCTGCTCATCATGTGGATAAAAGGTCTTATCAACGCAGTTAATGAAAAAATGGAACCTGTTCCGCTTTTGGGCAACTATTTCGCAAATTGGTTCAGCACCATTTAAAAATGCTGCCTTTTTGCCGTCCTTTTTTAATAAAAATACGTGTTTTTCAACAGATTTTATACCTTAGTGAAAATTTTTTGTTTTGCAGCACATACTAATAGTTGAAGACCACGAAGGGGTTTCATCCTTTATCAAAGAAGGTTTGACAGAGGAGGGATTTTCCGCTGAAATTGCCAAAGACGGCTATCAGGCGCTCGATTTTTACAAGAAAAACACCTATGACCTTATTTTACTAGATTGGAGCTTACCCAAGATGAGCGGTTTGGAGGTGTGTCGCGAAATAAGAAAGCAAAACGAGCAAATTCCCATTCTGTTTCTCACGGCCAAAGACACTTTGCAAGACACCATCAACGGACTTCGTGCCGGTGCCAATGACTACATCAAAAAGCCCTTTAGTTTTGAAGAACTGCTAGAGCGCATCAAAGTACACTTTAGAAATCCGACCGATGAGCCTACCGCACTTTTACAGCTCAAAGAACTCACTATCAATACGGATACCTATCAGGTTTTTGTAGAAAATGAAGAGGTCCTCCTCACGCGACGCGAATTCGACTTATTGAAATATTTGGTTATAAACAAAGAAAAAGTTTGTACCCGCGAACATATCATTCGCGATGTTTGGAACATTCACTTTGAATATGACACCGGCGTAATCGATGTGTTTATGAACGCCATTCGGAAAAAACTGGGTATCAAAGCCAATTCTCATTTTATCAAAACCATCAGAGGTGTGGGTTATATGGCAACAGAAAAATCTTAAATAAAGTGTCTAATCTATCCTTCACCGACCGTATTGCCTTTCACTTTATTTTAAGCTCGGGCATCCTGTTGTTTATGGCATTTGCCGTTACTTTTTTAATTGCTTACCTCACCGTAAACGACCGTGTTAATGATGATTTAATACAAGAATCGTCTCAACACCTGTCTGAATTGTACATTTCGGATGGCCAAATTCACTTCAAAGACCTCAACGAATGGCTTGAAAGAGAGCACAATACCGTAGAAGTAAACCCTGTTTTTATTCAAATAGTTGATCAGGCCGGTAATATTTACGAAAAATCTCCCAATCTTCGAGAAGAAGTGCTTCCGTTTGACAAGAGTGATTCGAGCTATCATTTTTTTGACACCCAATTCAACAACCAATGGGTGCGACAAGTTCAAGTTCCTTTCTATGATGGTTACGATTTGATTGGACACCTCATTGTAGCAATTTCATTGGAAGATTCCAAAGCCATTTTGGGCAACCTAAGAAAAGTCATGTTTCTTACCTATCCGGCGTGTTTGATTTTGCTGTTTTTTTTAGCCAAATTTTATGCGAAGAGAAGCATTCAACCGGTCAAAGAAATCATCCAAACCGCCAATACCATCAACAAGGAAAATTTATCTACCCGAATCAAATTACCCGAAAACGAAGACGAGTTGTACACGCTGTCTGTCACCATAAACAATTTGTTGGACAGGATAGAAAATACCATTCAACGAGAAAAACAATTTACTTCCGATGCATCACATGAGTTTCGCACACCCATAGCCGCCGTTAAGGGAACACTCGAAGTATTGACACGAAAAGATCGAGATCCCGAACACTATCGGGATAAAGTTGCCTATTGCATAGGTGAACTAAACCTGCTGCACAATATGATGGAACAACTCTTGCTGATTGCCCGTGCCGAAAACCAACACCTAGAAACGCACATAGAGCGCATACAACTGGAAGAAACCGTCATGCAAACCCTAGAGCGTTACAAATTAAAAATAGAAAAATACGGTGTAAAAGTGGTTTTTGATATTTCAGAGCCTATCACAGTACAAACCGACCGCAATCTCATCGCCATCATACTGAACAATCTTATTTCCAATGCAATCAAATATTCTCCACAAGGCGGTAAGATTTATATCACTATCGCAAAAAACAAACGAGGAATTCTGCTTAGTATCAAAGACGAAGGCATTGGCATAGATGAAGAATCTTTGGAGTTAATTTTTGACAGGTTCTACCGATCCGAATCCGGTAGAGAACAAGCAGCTGTAGGCAGCGGATTGGGATTGTCTATTGTCAAAAAACTCTGCGATTATTTGTCCATTAAAATTGATGTGAAAAGTCAATCACAACAAGGATCCGAGTTTACTTTGGTGTTTGACAAATAACTTGGGGCAAACACAAAAAAAAGACCGAAGCATGCTTCAGTCTTTTAAGTATTGAATTAAATGCTTTTTTTAATTCTGATTTCTAAAGTTTTCAAAACGTGTTGGCTTTTCTTCTCTCGGCCAAGTGTTGTTGCTCACATCTATATCTGCGGTCTCCAATTTAGGATCGACCGTGATTTTGGTAATTTCTTTGTCTGTAATCAGAACCTTGGTTACTTTGTCGTTGCTTTTCGCCCAAATCTGAGCCGGGTAGCGCACCTCTTCGGTGGTGCCATCGGCATAAGTATATGCCACAATGAGTGGCATCACCAAACCTCCGGGTCTGTCAAATGTCAATTCGTACATAAATTTGGCCTGTGGCAGTTTGGCTTTTTCTGCAGCTGAGAGGTTTTCATCTGCATAAGCCTTGAGCGATGTGGCAGAAGCTACAAGACTGCCCGATTTTAAAGCCGGGTTAAAATCGGCTTCCTCCTCGGTTGTGGTATAAACCAATGGGCCTTGCTTAGAAAGGTCAATATTGTTTTCCAAGGCAAAGGCTTTCACTTTGGCCGTGGGTTCTGAGGTAATATAAAGTTTTTTGACTTCTTTCAGGCGAATATCTACATAGTCTGTGGTGAAAAACCACCCGCGCCAAAACCAATCTAAATCGACGGCTGAAGCATCTTCCATAGTGCGGAAGAAGTCATCCGGAGTAGGGTGTTTAAACATCCAACGGCGAGAATAAGTTTGGAAAGCTTTGTCAAACAAATCGGGTCCCATCACGGTTTCGCGTAAAATATTTAGTGCTGTTGCCGGTTTTCCGTAGGCGTTATTGCCCAATTGTCTTACGTATTCCGGATTGGCCATAATGGGTGTGATAAAACTTTGATCCCCACTCATATAAGGCACTATATTGGCCGCCGGGCCGCGTCTGGATGGGTATTTGTCATAGGTTTTTTCACCCACAAGGGCTTCCGGATATCGCTCGCCAAATTCCTGCTCTGCCAAATACTGCACAAAGGTATTGATGCCCTCATCCATCCAAGCCCATTGGCGCTCATCAGAATTGACAATCATTGGGAAAAAATTGTGGCCAACTTCGTGAATGATGACGCCATACATACCAAAACGAACTCTGTCAGAAATTTTGCCGTTTTCGTCCGGACGGCCGTAGTTCCAACAAATCATAGGATACTCCATGCCTTGATTTCTTGCATGAACGGAAATGGCTTTGTGGTACGGATAATCAAAGGTGTATTTAGAATAACTTTTCAAAGTGCTGGCCACCGCTTTGGTTGACCAATCTTCCCATAGCGGATTGCCTTCTTTTGGGTACATTGAAACGGCCATGACGCGTTTGCCGTTGATGTCCACCGCCATCATGTCGTACACAAATTTGCGAGAAGTTGCAAAAGCGAAGTCGCGCACATTTTCTGCTTTTAGTTTCCAAGTTTTTTTCTTGTCGGAAAAACTTTTTTCGGCGGCTTCTGCTTCTGCTTGTGTAACAATTAAAACAGGCTCGTCATAAGAATTCAGTGCTTGTTCGTATCGTTTCATCATTTCTTTGGTGAAAACCTCCTTGCGATTTTGCAAAACGCCGGTACCATCGAGTATGTGGTCTGCGGGCACAGTGATGTTTACTTCGTAATTTCCAAAAGGAAGGGCAAACTCACCGCTTCCCCAAAACTGGTGGTTTTGCCAGCCTTCTACGTCGTTGTAAACAGCCATTCGTGGAAAAAACTGTGCGATGACATAGGCGTTGTTGCCATCTTTCTCAAAGTGCTCATAACCGGAACGCGCCCTGTCGGTAACGTGGTTGTTGATGTTGTACCACCATTTTATTTTAAACGAATAGGCCTGTCCGGGGGCGAGTGGAGTGGGCAAATCTACCCGCATCATGGTTTGATTGATAACTACCTGAAGGTCTTTTCCATTGATGTCTTTGACGTATTCTATATTAAATCCGCCATCAAAAGGATCTTTTAAAAATTGATTGGCAAATCTACCGGGCGTAGTGATAAAAGGAGCCGAACTGTTTTCTATGAGCAGGCTTTTTGAATCTTTTGAACGAACGTTTTGGTCGAGTTGTACCCAAAGAAATTCGAGTACATCGGGTGATTTGTTGGTGTAGGTAATGGTTTCTTCGCCGTATAACTTTTGGTTGGCATCGTCCAGTTCTATATCCATTTTATAATCGGCCTGTTGCTGATAATAATCGGGACCGGGCGCGCCGGATGCCGTACGGAAAGTGTTGGGAGTAGCCAACAAATCATACATTTGTTTGAATTTGTTGATGTCTTCGTGACCGGGAGCTCTTTCTGGTGTTTCTTGAGAAAAAGCCAGACTGCTAAAAAGTAAAAAGCCACTTAAAAGATAATGATAAAACGTTTTATACATAGTGATTGAATTAATTTTGTTGTGAAATTAAAGGTTTGAAGATATATTTAGTTTGTTTTTAACACTGCTTTAGGTTTATCAGCATCTGTCATGCTGCTTTTGCGACCGTTTGTCATAATCAAATGAATGATGTTTTGCTGATCCGGAATAAAATCTGTCAACACCGTGTTTTTTATTTCGATGGCTTCAAAAGTTTCGATGTTTTTGATGAGCAAATAGCCATACATGACATCCAAGTCGTATTCGCGTCCCAAATATTCAAAAGTTTTGGGCTGTTTGTCAACCGAAAATCGCAAATGTTGTTTCAAGTAATTTTCAAACAGGAGCGTGGCTTCCTCCGAATTGTCCTGGTAATTTATGCTTTTATCTGACGGATGGGTTTCGTCGAGATACCGCTCCCAGTCGTCCCAAAAAATAGACAGAGAAATTTGAAGTTCTTTTTTGGCTTGGTCGTGTCTGATTTCCATAACACTTACATAAAACTTATGCGAAGCAGACCCAAAACCCGAATGTAAAACGAAAACGAACAGCAATAAAAATGTAATCGAAGTTTTCAAGAGATGTATTTTGGTGTAAAAATATTATAATTTATTGGTTTTTTGTGCTTCGAAAACTGCTGCCGGAAACAGCAACAAAAGCCAGATTGGTTGAATCAATAATCGGCGAATATAAAAAAATACGGTGTAAAAATCCGGTAAAAAACCAATGCTGACTGCAAATAACGTAGCTGTCATCACTCCGGCGAGTACAAAGATCAAAATCCAAAAGACAAGTTTTGATTTATTGGGGAACCAAACGAACAGCAGGGCTATTGAAAGTGTAGAGTTTATTAAGTATCTGAGAATTAAAGAGAAATACATTTTTTGAGTCTCTATCTCAGGAACAAAGTCTAAATAGTTTGCCCGTTTAAAATGTGTGATAAAAGGATCGTAAAATAGTTGTAATTCATAGGCCCTCACGCCAATGATTGCCGCCAGGAGCAGGGCTGTTAAAGCAAATTTAAGCAGATTAGTATTCACGACCGGGAAAATTTAAAAATCCAAGCCAGCCATAAAAATACAATCCATCCGTAAATCACGGCCGGAAAAACAAGTTGGTGCAAGTGCTCGCCTGCTTGAGGAAATTCGTAGAGGGCGATCGATAGAAGGGCTATTCGAAGCCAATTCAGTACAAAAACGGAAAAACTTCCCAAGAGCACAAAACGCCACGTGATGCCGGATGCGCCACCATAAGCCCAAACAAAAGCTGCAAAAAGCAAGGTAACACTGACTCCGTTGCAACCTTCAATAATTCTTGCCAAATATTGCCCTTCTACATGCAACTCGAGGGTTGACGATATGCTCTGCGGAATTAAGTTCGATTGATAACCGAAAAATTGGATGAGGGTCTGCGAAATTTTTCCTGTCAGGACGGTTAAAAAGTCGGGTTGATTTTGAAAAACGGATAAATACCCAAAATAAAGCAAACTAAGTGCTGTGTAAAACAGCGCAAAGCGTCCCATAAAAACCAGTGAGGCGCGGTTTTGACTTAGAATTTCTTTTAGTTTCTGTATCACAGCTTTTTTTAAAAAAAGGTTATTCGATTATTAATGGGTTTGTCAGTAATTTTCTGTCGAATGCTCAATTATCCTTATCGGGTTGAGCGCAGTCGAGATCCCGCGGCAAAAGATAAGATGCACCCATAAACCACTCATCCGTAGAAAGTTTTAAATAACCATTTCCAACAAAACATCATCATGGAGCAATTGGTATGCAGAAACCCATAAAAATCTTGCAATCAATAACCCATAGCGGTGTTGTCGCCTCTCGGGTCTGCTCCGCCTTCGAGGGTGCCGTTGGGCAAAACCAAAATGGCATTCACCTGACCAATTACAGGCGCATTGCCTTCTTCTATAAGGTAACCCTTAGATTTTAGTGTGGAAATAAGTCCCGCCGAAAAAGCCTCCGGTTCAAACCTGACGATGTCCGGCAACCATTGGTGGTGAAAACGAGGCGTATTCACGGCTTCTTGCATGCCCATTTGAAAATCTATGACGTTTAATAAGGTTTGGTAAACCGATGTGATGATAGTGGAACCGCCCGGCGTTCCAACGACCATAAAAAGTTTACCGTCTTTTGAAACCAAGGTTGGCGTCATGGAACTCAACATTCTTTTGCCGGGTGCGATGCTATTGGCTTCGTAGCCCACCAAACCAAACTGGTTGGGAACTCCTGGTTTTGCACTAAAATCGTCCATTTCGTTGTTTAAGAAAAAACCGGCGCCGGCTACCATTACTTTAGAGCCAAAATAGCTATTGAGCGTGGTGGTGATTGAAACGGCGTTTCCTTCGGCATCCACAATGGAGTAGTGGGTGGTTTCGGTACTTTCGTTTGTCAGCGCAAAGGTACCCGATTGAATGTCAGTAGATTTGCCGGCACGGTTATAATTGAAATCTTGCATTCTCCTTGTCAAATAAGCCGGAGCCAACAAAGAATCTGTAGGAATGCTTACGAAATCCGGATCGCCCAAATACTGCGCGCGGTCTGCATAAGCCCTGCGCTCGGCTTCTATCATCACTTGTACAGTTTCAGGTGTGTGATGACCCATTTTTTTCAGGTCGAAAGGTTCGGTCATTTTCATGAGTTGGGCCAAACAAATGCCACCGCTTGAAGGTGGTGCCATAGATGTAATTTGGTAGCCTCTGTATTCGAAATCAATCGTTTTGCGCCATTGGGCTTCGTAGTTTTTTAAATCCTCCAAGCTAATCAGTCCGTTGTGTTTTTGCATTTCGGCTACAATGAGCTCGGCTGTTTTGCCCTCGTAAAAGCCGGCTTTGCCCTGATCTCTGATTCTCTCTAGTGTTTCAGCTAAGTTTGCCTGATAAATCGTGTCGCCGGTTTGCCAAATCGAATCTGCGGTAAAAGGCAGCCTAAAATCGTTGTGTTGGGCAAAGGCTTCTTGGAATCGATTGAGGTTTTTTGATGCATTTTCGGTAAGCGGATAGCCGTTTCGGGCTACTTCAATGGCAGGTTGCACCACTTCGGCCCACGGAAGTTTACCGAATTTTTTATGAGCAGCGGCAATTCCGGCCACTGTGCCGGGTACGCCAACCGAAAAAATACCCACCGAGCTTTTATCGGGTATTACCTCGCCGTTTTCATCTAAATACATATCGCGGTGTGCGGCGTTCGGCGCTTTTTCGCGATAATCGAGCGAACCGGTTTCGCCGCTGGCAAGCCTGTACACCATAAAGCCACCACCGCCTATGTTGCCGGCACGAGGGTACACAACGGCCAATGCCAACTCGGTAGCAGCCATGGCATCAAAGGCATTACCGCCGTTTTTCATCACTTCTATGCCTATTTTAGAGGCAATTGGATGTGCAGCCACTACCATAGCGTTTTGAGCCACAACACCTCTTTGAATTTCAGGTGCGGATTCTGGCGATTTGCAGGAGAAAACTACCAAAAAAAGAATCAGTAAACCCAGTGTGTTTTTAGACATGACTAATTTGTTGAGGTATCAAAAATAGAAAAATAAAATGCGGTTTACCATCTTGCATCCGGATTTTCACGAACATATTGTTGCAAATCTTCAAAAAAGGCATGAAACTCATTTTCGTATTCCGCATAAAACTGCACTAAAAAATCCACACCTTTCCACAGTTCCACCCTATACTGAATGCGATGGGTCATTTGTCTTAAAATATTAGCTAAACCGTCTAGTTCCGCATATTTTACCAACCAATTTTCTTCGATTAAATAAGGTAAACTCTTCTGATTGCGAAGCGGTAAGTCATACTTCCGTATTTCTAAGAAACGATAGAAATTTTGAGCGTAAATAGGCAAGGGTACATCGGAATATTTTTCCCAGTTTTTGGCCAAAAAATGATCGTAAAACATATCCATCAGCACCAAATGGTAATGTCTAAAAGTAGGGAATAGTCTGGCACCTCCTTTCTTGACCAACGGATGCGTGTCTGTAAAATAGTCTATGGCGCGATGCATGCGAATGCCTTTTTGGATGCCTATTTCATAGCGCTCTAATTGTTTTCCCTTAACGCTATCTGCTATAAAATTGCCCAGCTGTACTTCGCGGTCGTTTCCGGATAGATAAATATGGGCTAAATAGTTCATTAGATATGGAATTCTTTAAAAATTAGTTTTAGAAACAGGCTTTTTCTTGCATGCTTTTTTGAGGCGTGTATCTTTGCTAAAAATAATGAAAAAATGACGCTCATCAAATCTATTTCAGGAATTCGCGGAACTATTGGCGGAAAAACAGCAGAAAACCTCACGCCACTTGATGCGGTTAAGTTTGCAGCTGCCTACGGCAGTTGGTTGAAAACATACAGGAAAAAAGAAAAGTTGACCGTGGTTTTGGGGCGTGACGCCCGTATATCCGGCGAAATGATACAGCAATTGGTGTCGGCAACCTTAGTGGGGCTTGGGATTGATGTAGTTAACCTGGGCTTGAGCACCACACCAACTGTAGAAATAGCGGTGACACTTGAAAAAGCCGATGGTGGCATCATACTGACGGCGAGCCACAATCCCAAACAATGGAATGCGCTCAAATTACTCAACGAAAAAGGTGAATTTTTAGATGCAGAAGCCGGGGCGCGCATTTTGGAACTCGCCGAAAAAGATGACTTTTATTTTGCAGAAGTGAACGATTTGGGAAGTGTAGTTTCAAAAAATGACTATATTCAAAAACACATAGAAGCGGTTTTGGCCCTGCCTTTGGTGAAGCCGGAAATTATTCAAAAAGCCGGTTTTAAGGTGGTGGTCGATGCTGTGAATTCTACGGGTGGCATTGCGGTTCCGCAATTTTTAAAAGCAATCGGTGTCGAAGTTGTAGAAATGTATTGCGAGCCTAACGGACATTTTCCGCACAACCCGGAGCCTTTGAAAGAACACCTTACCGAAATTTCAGCGCGTGTAGTTGCAGAAGGAGCCGATTTGGGCATCGTGGTAGATCCGGATGTGGACAGGCTGGCCTTTGTTTGCAACGACGGCGATATGTTTGGCGAAGAGTACACTTTGGTGGCTTGTGCAGACTACGTTTTGCGCAACACACCCGGTAATACGGTTTCCAACCTGTCATCGTCGAGAGCGCTCCGCGACATTACAGAAGCATTGGGCGGAAACTATCAAGCTGCCGCAGTTGGTGAAGTAAACGTGGTGCAAAAAATGAAAGACACCCAAGCCGTCATTGGTGGAGAAGGTAACGGCGGCATTATCTATCCGGCTGCTCATTACGGGCGCGATGCCTTGGTGGGCATTGGATTGTTTTTGACACACTTGGCGCAGACAGGTAAAACCGTTCGCGAACTCAGAGACGAATATCCGTCATATTATATGTCAAAAAACAAAATAGAATTGACGTCGCAAATAGATGTTGACCATCTTTTATTTGCCTTACATCAAAGGTACTTACATGAAAATTGCCTTACGATTGACGGTTTGAAAATTGAATTTGACGATGCTTGGGTGCATTTGAGAAAATCCAATACGGAACCCATTGTTCGTGTTTATACCGAGGCTAAAAGCCAGAAAGCTGCAGACGATTTGGCCGAAAGATTTGTAGATGAGTTGCGGCTTTTGGCGCTTTAACAAAACGCAATAAAAGTCTCCACCCATGGTTTCTGTAAAACTAGATCACAGGTTATGATATACAAAAAAACCGCCTCAGTTGGTGAGACGGCTTTATTAGCATTGAAATCCTTACCAAGAACTTCAATTTATATGCGCGCTTTGCGGTTGGCTTCTATTTTGGAAATGTCGTAGCCGCCAAAATCTTTAAGGTATTTTCTAAGTGAGGTGCCAAAGGCATCCGAAAAACGAGCTTGGCCGTTTGAATGAAGAAATTTTTTAACGTTACCGGGGCCTGCCAAATGTGCGGCGGCTAGTATTCCGGATTCGGTTATGAGTAAACCATCTATCACGGTGCCATTAAATTTTGCGATTTCTTTTCTCAAAATCCACTTGTTGCGAGATAGGTTTTTCTCGAAGGCAATTTCCTGCAAAACAGGTGTTTTCAAAAAAGTGGTGGTATCTTGTATGCCGAGTAGCTTTAGGGTAGGCGCATTGAATTGGTATTTACCCATGTACCCAAAACTATTTACCACGTGATAACGACCGCCCGATTCTTTAAATCCAACCCTTTCTTTAAAAGCAACAAAAGATTTTCCGTAAAAAGGAACACGGAGAAATCTTGGGTCAAAATGGGAAGGAGAAGGTTGAGGCAAATCTACCAATACAGATTCCGATACAATAAAATCTGAATGAATTCTTGTGGTTTTTTTGTCAGAAAAACCATAACTGATGAGAGCTAAAACGGCTACAAAATAGGAATATTTGACGACTCGTTTTTTCATAATGTTGATTTCTTTAAGACTTATCTGACCCGATGAGTCGAAGTGCAGTGCTTAAAATTTCAGCTGCAAAAATACAACATAATTCTTTACATTCAATATCAATATACTAAATATTTCTTAATAAACACAAAGAGCTTGTATCAGGTGTTAGTTGTTAAAGTACTGTAAAACAGTTTTTTATGTTTAGCTCAAAGGTTTTCGGTAATCCGTAGTTTTGGTTAAAATAGCATATAAACCGGCGAATAGGCAATACGGCTAAAAGCCTGCTTTTTTAACCTTTTTTTAACGCTTTATCCCTTGCTTGTCTATCCATTTTTGGTACTCTACCCGATTTTTGTTGTGTTGGGAGAGTGTTCGGGCAAATTTGTGATAGCCCAAACGTTGTGTATCGGCCACAAAATAGTAAAAGTTGTGCTCTTCAGCTTGTAAAACGGCTTGGATTGCTGTGATATCCGGCATGCTAATGGGGCCGGGAGGCAAGCCTGTGTTCAAATAGGTGTTATAAGGAGAGTCAATTTCTAAGTCTTTGTATAGCACGCGCTTTATTTCCATTGAAAAATTGCCCTGTTCTTTTTTGAGCGCATAGATGACAGTGGGGTCGGCTTGTAACTTCCACCCATCTCTTAGCCGGTTGAGGTAAACGCCGGCTACTCTGGGCATTTCATCGGTTTTGACGGTTTCTTTTTGAACGATGGATGCCAAAATACTCACTTCTTTTGGCGAGAGGCCTATTTTTTTGGCTAGAGCCAATCTGTCTTCGTTCCAGAATCGCCTGTATTCTTTCAACATCCTATCGGCAAAAGCATTTGCGGAAGTGTTCCAATAAAACTCGTAGGTATTCGGGATAAAATAGATGAGTACATTTTCTAAAGACAATTCATGGGTTTCCAAAAATTCGGAACTACTCAAGTATTGTACAATTTCTAAGCTGTCTGCTTCAATTTGAGAACCTACTCTTCCGGCCAAATCATAAAGGGTTTGCTGGTTGTTAAAGGATACTTTGATAGGTGTATTGCCCGTTCGTAAGACATTGATGATGTCGTTGTTGTTCATGCCTTTTTTAATTACATAACGTCCGGGCTTTACGTTGGATGTATAGGATTTTTGTTTTGCGAGGGTTTCAAAAGTTTCAGATTTTTTCAACAAAAAGTCCATTTCCTTTTTTACGGTTTCAAAAGTGGCATCACTTGGAATCAAAACCACCGCTTCTGCATTTTCAAAAGCCGTATTGGGCACCACTACAATTTGGTACACTTTGAAAGCAAAAAATCCCATGCCTATTAGACCCAAAAGCAAGACTGACCAAATGATTTTTTTCAGGTTCATATCTAAGTTAGTATCAGTTGAACAAGTGCTTCGTCTTCAAATTTTCCGTTGTGATAGATCCAATCTTGTTTGATGCCGATTGTCTGAAAGCCACATTTGTCAAATAGGTGTAAACTTGGCACGTTTTGCAACAAAATATTGGCATAGAGTTGGTGCAAGTCTAAATGTTTTTTGGCATAAGCCATCACGCATTGCATGGCATGAAACCCGACACCTTTTGATCTGAATTTTTCCAAAATAACAATGCCAACTCCTGCTTTTTTGTTTTTCACATCAAAATCGAACAAATCGACAAGTCCGACCGATAAACCATTTTTTAGACAAATTACCAACCGGAGTTGCTTGGCCGTATATATGTCTTCCTTGGCATTTTTGAGGTATTCTCTGAGTACAAACTCTGAAAAAGGCTGTACGGTGCTGCCGAGTAACCAAAGTCGTTCGTCGTTTTCTATCTCCGATAAAAAAACAAAGTCTTCCGGCTCAATAGCCCTCAGATAAATGTGCTCATTTTGAAGTGTCTGTGTCATATTCGCCTTTAAAAACAAATTTTGCAGGTCCTTTTAGATAGATGTGCTCATAGCAATCGCCTTTAGGCTCGAAATGCACTGACAATTGGCCTCCGGGTGTATCAAGTATAATTTCATTTTTTTGGGTTTTTCCCGATGCATGAGCTGCCAAAGCCACAGCCGTCACACCTGTGCCGCATGATAAGGTTTCGTTTTCCACCCCGCGTTCATATGTTCTGACGGCAAATACATTTGAGCCCTTTTGCTCAACAAAATTTACATTGGTGCCGCATTCGCCATAAGGAGCGCCATATCTAATCTTTTTACCGTTGCCAAATACATCGTAATGCTCCAATCCTTCTACAAAACTTACATGATGTGGCGATCCTGTATCCAAATATATATACGTGTTACATTTTTTAATATCGGAAACGTCTTGCATTTTCAATGAAACCGTTTCGTCGTTGATGTATGCTTCATGCAAACCATCTATCGCGCTGAAAGTAGCCTTGTTTGAAATGATACCCAACTTATGCGCAAACCTTACAAGGCATCTTCCACCATTGCCACACATACTGCTCTGTCTGCCATCGGCATTGAAATAAACCATACAGAAATCTGCAACTTTGTCATTTTCAAGAAGTATTAAACCATCTGCGCCTATGCCAAATTTTCGGTCACAAATGCCGGCAATAAGTTTGGTATCTTTTTTGTTGAAAGACAAATCGCGATTGTCAATCATAACAAAATCATTTCCGGTACCTTGGTATTTGTAGAAGGTAATACGCATTTTATAGTGTGATTTCTCGACAAAGGTACATATTTTATAAAGTAATTTTATTCGAATGAATGCGTTAAACACAAGTTAAAGCACTTGACAATTACTTTTTTTAACAACTAACTTTACATTAAATATTAATACAAAAACACAAAACTATGAAAAGGTTATTGAGTTTATTATTAGTTTCCATTTTAGGTGGCGCCATCACCTTAGGCGCTTACAAGTTATATTTTGAAAAACCGGTAGAGAATCCGAATGTGCTTCTGACAGGATACAGCCCGAATACAGTCAAAACAAATTTGGTGTCCACGGCCAACAGCGGTGAAGCCTTGCCCAACGTAGATTTAACTGCGGCTGCGGAAAGTACAATAAATACAGTTGTTCACGTAAAAAATACGGCTGTCGCTAAATCCTCATCGAGCAGTTTGTTGGAATTTTTGTACGGATTTGGCGGCGCACAAGAGCGCGAACGCATCGGTACCGGATCGGGTGTTATCATTTCGCCGGATGGTTATATAGTGACCAACAATCACGTCATACAGGATGCTAAAGAAATCAGTATCACACTGAATGACAACCGAGAATTTAAGGCCAAACTCATAGGTTCCGATTTAAACACAGATATCGCACTTATCAAAATAGAAGCAGGAAGCAACTTGCCCTACATTACTTTTGCAGATTCTGACAACACCCGCATAGGCGAGTGGGTTTTGGCAGTTGGCAACCCATACAACCTAAATTCTACCGTAACAGCCGGAATTATCAGCGCAAAAGCGCGCAGCTTGGGCGATCAAACCACCATTCAGTCTTTTATTCAGACAGATGCCGCTGTAAATCCGGGAAATAGTGGCGGTGCTTTGGTAAATACCCGTGGAGAACTTATCGGTATCAATACGGCTATCACTTCGCAGACAGGTTCTTACATAGGATATTCTTTTGCGGTTCCGAGTAACATTGCCCGTAAAGTGGTTGAAGATTTAATAGAATTCGGCAACGTGCAAAGAGCCATCTTGGGTGTCACAGGAGGTGAAGTCAATAGTAAAGTAGCCGAACAATACGGCTTAAATGAAACAGAAGGATTCTATGTAGATTCCGTAGAGCCGGGGTCCGGCGCACAGAAAGCCGGTTTGCTAACCGGAGATGTCATCGTTAAGCTCGATGAAATAAAAATATCCAAATTTGCCGACCTTTCGGGTTACCTCAATACCAAAAGACCCAACGATATTGTGACAGTTACCATCGATAGAAAAGGAAGTTTAAAAAAATTACCTGTCACCTTGTCCAAAAACGAATTGGTTAGGTACAATCTTTTCGGATTGGAACTCAAAAATTTGAATCCTGACGATTTCAAATCCGGTAAAATCAAAGTGAAAGAAGGCGTTTTGGTCGGTAAGGTAAACAGACCCGATCTCTTGCAATACGGTGCAATCGCACCCGGATACATCATCACCGCAGTTAATGGTCAAAAAGTGGCAAATGTGGAAGATATTTCCAAAATCGTTGAAAATGTCAATCCAAACGAACCTGTAGTGCTGGAGCTTTTAAACCTGAATGGCGTCGTGGAAAAATTGCGTTTTTACAACAAATAATTAATTAGAACAATTTTTTGATTTAGCCCTGCAAAAATGTTAATTTGCAGGGTTATTATTTTTATAAATGGACGCACAAAAACTCGAAACACTTCAGCGTAAAATCAAAGGGACTTTACATACCGACCATTTGACGCGCGTCCTCTATGCTACAGATGCCTCTGTATATCGCAAGATACCGGATATGGTCTGTTATCCAAAAAATTTTACAGACATCAAACACATCATTGAGTTTGCGCATTTAGAGAAAACCCCAATCATTCCCAGAACGGCGGGTACCTCATTGGCAGGTCAATGTGTAGGTGGTGGCATCGTGGTGGATGTTTCCAAAAATTTAAACAAAATAGGCAAACTCGATCTTGAAAAAAAGACAGTGACCGTCCAGCCTGGTGTGATTCGCGATGCACTCAACGATTTCCTCCGACCACACGGTTTGTTCTTCGGTCCCAACACTTCTACATCCAACCGCTGTATGATAGGCGGGATGGTAGGCAACAACTCCTCCGGAACCACTTCCATAAAATACGGCGTTACCAGAGATAAAGTTTTAAAAATAAAGGGGTTTATGCCAAACGGTTCGTCCATGACCTTTGAACCCTTAACCAAAGAAGCATTTTTTCAAAAAGCCAAATTGAAAACCCAAGAAGGCCTGCTCTATCAGACCATTTACACCTTACTTTCAGACAAAGACAATCAAAATGAAATAGCAACCCATTTTCCCGATCCTGCCATCCACAGAAGAAACACGGGTTATGCTATAGATGCACTGCTTCAAAATGAGGTTTTTACAGAATCCGATGCACTTTTCAACTTCTCCAAACTCCTTGCAGGTAGCGAAGGAACACTTTTTTTCTCTACAGAAATCACCCTTCAACTAGATGAACTGCCACCCGCGGAAGGCGTAATGGTTGCGGCGCATTTTCAAAGTATTGCCGACTGTATGAAAGCAGTTGTCCTGGTAATGAAACACGAACTGTACTCCTGTGAAATGCTGGACAAAGTGATATTGGACTGTACAAAAAACAACCGGGAACAACTCAAAAACAGGTTTTTTATAGAAGGCGATCCCGAAGCCATATTGATGCTGGAACTCAGAGCGGATAATGCCAAAACACTACATCAAAAAACCAAAATTCTTTTAGAATCGATTAACCAAAGCGGCTTATCCTATGCCAATCCCGTTTTGCAAGGTGGCGAAATCAAACAAGCAGAAGAGTTGCGAAAAGCCGGGCTTGGATTATTGGGTAATATGGTTGGCGACAAAAAAGCGGTTGCTTGTATTGAAGACACTGCTGTCAATGTGACAGATTTGCCCGAATACATCGATGCGTTTTCTAAAATTATGGAGTCATATGGCCAAGATGCGGTTTACTATGCACATGCCGGCGCCGGCGAACTTCACCTGAGGCCGATTCTGAACTTAAAAGTCAAAAAAGATGTAGCACATTTTAAGCAAATTACCGCAGAGGTTGCAGCACTTGTGAAGAGGTTTAAAGGTTCTTTTAGTGGAGAACACGGCGATGGTATAGTACGTTCTTCTTTTATTCCGATGATGGTAGGAGAGAAAAATTACGAAATTTTTAAAGCCATAAAGAAAACATTTGATCCGCAAAATCTTTTTAATCCGGGAAAGATTGTCGATGCCTCGCCGATGGATCAGAATTTGCGTTACCAACCCGATAGAACTGAGCCCAACATAAAAACCTTGATGGATTTTTCCGACTCGGGAGGCATTTTAAGAGTAGCAGAAAAATGTAACGGTTCCGGTGATTGTAGGAAATTGCCCGAGAGCGGTGGGACCATGTGCCCGAGTTATCACGCCACACGCATGGAAAAAGACACCACACGGGCCCGTGCAAATGCCCTCCGCGAATATTTGACACAAAGCGTATTGCCCAACCGCTTTGACAGAGAAGAACTCAAAGAAGTTTTTGATTTGTGCCTGAGTTGTAAAGCTTGCGCCAGCGAATGTCCATCAAATGTAGATGTAGCCGCTTTGAAAGCAGAATTTTTATATCAATATCAACAAGCAAACGGCATCTCATGGCAGACCAAAGCATTTGCCTATAGCACAGCCATCAACAAATGGGGGTATCGCTTCCGTTTGCTGACCAATTTTTTATACAGCAACGGCGCCACATCCAGAATTATAAAAAAAGCTTCATGTATATCCAAACATCGAAGTTTACCCAAACTTTCCCGAAGGAGATTGGCTTCACATATTAGAAGATACCGGAAAAAGCCTATACAGGGAAATGAAAGAAAAGTACTGTTTTTTGTAGATGAATTTACAGATTATTTGGATGCGTCTGTGGGTGTTGATGCCATAGAACTCTTACGCGGGCTGGGTTACAATATTCAATTTGTACGCCACTCCGAAAGCGGTCGTGCTTTTATTTCTAAAGGTTTGCTCGACAACGCTAAGAAAATCGTAAATAGAAACGTAAAAATTTTTAGTAAAATAGTTTCAGAGAAAACTCCACTACTAGGAGTTGAGCCCTCGGCAATTCTCACTTTTAGAGACGAGTATCTTCGTTTGGCTGACGACCAAGAAGCCGCCAAAGCTTTGGCTAGACACGTTTATTTGATAGAGGAATTTCTGCAAGCAGAAATGAAAGCAGGCCATATCAAGCCAGAGCAGTTTACCGATGTTTCGCAAGTGATTAAAATTCACGGGCACTGCCATCAAAAAGCCCTTTCAGGTATTGAGCCTACTTTTTATGTGCTCAATTTCCCGAAAAATTTCTCGGTGACCATTATTCCTTCGGGTTGCTGTGGCATGGCCGGTTCTTTTGGCTATGAAGAGGAGCATTTTGAAATCAGTATGCGCATCGGGGAGCAAACCTTGTTTCCTGCCGTTAGAAAAAGTCCGTCCACCACCATCATTGCAGCTTCCGGTACCAGCTGCCGCCATCAGATTTTTGATGGAACCGCGCGCGAGGCCTTGCATCCGGTAACTATCCTTCGAAACGCATTAATTTGATATAAACTCGCTTAAAGGGAGGAAAACAAATCTCATGGGCGTTTCATTTTAAAAAAAAAACCGCCCCGGATTGCTCCGGGACGGCTGACAAAAATCGAGTGTAATTTATTTTTTGGCGATTTCTTTTATCTCAACTTTTGGGGACAAAAGTTTTTTTGTTTTGAAAATAATTTTCTTCTCAAGTGCTATTTCCGTCTGCAAGCGGATGGTTTTTGAATCGCTGCTAATCAAAATTTGGTAATTGCCCGCGTCCCTTGCCCAAGCTGATTTTGAAGTGTCATAAGAACCTAAATCAGCCGCGGATATTGTCACAGACACTGTGGTGGATTCCCCCGGTTGCAAAAGTTTTGTCTTGGCAAATCCTTTGAGTTCCTTGGCCGGTTTTTCGAGTTGGCCCTTAGGTGCGGAAACGTAGAGTTGGGCTACCTCTTTTCCCGCTGTTTTTCCCGCATTTTTAATCTGGAAAGTGACGGTGATCCCTTCTCCGTTTCGCGATACTTTCAAATCAGTATATTCGAAAGCCGTGTAAGACAAGCCAAAGCCGAAAGGGAATGAAGTGGGCACGTCAAAAGTGTCATAATAGCGGTATCCAACATAGATGCCTTCCTGATAGATTTCCTCGGAAGGAATTCCCGCCAACGGGTTTTGGGATTTGGGTGCGTTGGGGTCTGTGATCGTACCGGGAAAATTATTGAAAGAACTGACATCGCTCAGGTTTACCGGAAAACTGGAAGCCAATTTTCCTGACGGGCTCACTTTGCCCGATACGATATCGGCAATCGTATTTCCGGCTTCTTGCCCGCCTTGCCAAGCGAGCAAAATGGCATCGGCACCGTTTTTCCAACTGGCAGTTTCGAGTACGCCCCCAACGTTTAGGATGACAATCAATTTTTTCCCTTTTGCATGAAATGCTTCCGAGATGTGTTTTATCAGGTTGTGCTCCGTTTCCGTAAGATTAAAATCTTCTTTTTTGCGATCGAAAAACTCGCCTGAGGTCCTGGCCAAGGTCAAAACAGCAACGTCATTCTCATTCGCCAATTCGGTTAATTCCGCAGCTTCAAAACCTTTTTCCGGCACCAACACATCCGGTTCAAAGAAGAACCGTTTTTGCGGAATTTCTGCTTTTCCTTTTTGAATATAGGGTTTGTAGGCATCGGCAAGTCTTTCTGAAACTGCCAATCCTGCATTTCGAAAACCTTCTTCAATGCTCACCATGTAAGCTTTGTTCACATCACCGCTACCGGTTCCCCCCGCGATGGTTTCATAGGAAGCCACACCAAAGAGTGCCACTTTTGCATTCCCGGATATCGGCAAAGCTTGCTCGTTTTTAAGGAGTACCATGCTCTCGGCAGCGGCTTGCTTTGCAATTGCCCGGTTCGTTTCAAAATCGGGGAGGTTGGTGGCAGGCTCGTTTTTGAACGCAGGCGTTTTGAGGTATTGAATGAGAATTTTTTTGATGTTCCGGTCGAGTATTTTTTTACTGAGCTTACCGGTTTTTACCGCGGAGATAATGGCATCTGCTTGTTGGGTTGTCCCGGGCATAAGCAAGTCGTTCCCGGCTTTCATCTGTGCAACGGGGTCTTTGCCGCCAAACCAGTCGGTCATCACAAACCCTTCGTATTTCCACTCGTTGCGAAGGATCCCGGTCAGTAAATCTTCGTTTTCGGATGCATAGGTTCCGTTGATTTTGTTGTAAGACGACATCACAGACCACGGATGGCTTTCTTTGACAGCAATTTCAAATCCTTTGAGATAAATTTCCCGCAGGGCCCGTTCGCTCACCACGGTGTTTAACGCGGTGCGGTTGGTTTCAGAATTGTTGGCGACAAAGTGTTTGATGGTCGCGCCGACACCTTCCGATTGAACGCCTTGCACGAAGGCAGCCGCCAGTTTCCCGGACAAAACCGGGTCTTCGGAATAGTATTCAAAGTTTCTTCCTCCAAGTGGGTTGCGGTGAATGTTGAGTGCCGGGGCCAACAAGAAGTCCACACCATAAGCTTTCGTTTCATTGCCAAATGCATGGCCGACTTTTTTGACCAGTTCTACATCCCAGGAAGATGCCAAAGCCGATGCAATTGGGAATGCGGTGGCGTAGAAACTTTTTCCCGGTTGGTCTTTCCGTTGCGCATCGATGCGGATACCGGCCGGGCCGTCTGCAAAAACGACAACGGGCAGGTCAAACTTTTTCAGGATATAGCTGGTGCCTGCCGCCCCGGGAACTTTGCCCTGGGTACTGCCGACTATGGCTTCGGGGGCATTGCCCGCTTGTATCAAACCGGGAATGTTCATGCCGGCACCGATGACTAAGTAAGCTTTTTCTTCGACGCTGAGTTTTTTGATGAACTGATCGACATTGCCTATGGGCGTTTGTTGCGCAAAAAGAGCGGCGTTGACAAACAACAGCAGGGATAAGAGTTTTTTCATGGAGTTTGGATTTGTGAGTTTTCACAAATTTCCGCAAACGTTGTAGTTCTGCAATTGACAATTGTCAAAAAATGCACGCCGGAAAAATAATCAAATCACCCGATGGATGAACGCTAAAACAATTCGGCTATTTAGGTGCTTTCAAAAATGAATCCATCAGTAAATAGCGGTCGCGGTGCGACTCTTTTTCTGCATGCGTATCCACATCAATTTTTAAGAATATCGCATCTGTGTTGCTTTCCACTTCAGGCCAATTGGGCAGTCCCAATCCATTCGGGTTGCCGTTTTTGATGAAATTTAAAAAATAAGCCTGCATAATTTCCGAAACTTTGTAATCTTCCGGCTGCCAGTCATAAACCCGGTTTGTCGGCAGGTTCCCCATTGCATATTCTATTTCGGCAGAGTGGGCGGCACCTACCACTTCGGGTTCTTGTTTTATTTCACCATCTTCCTGTTTAATGACACCTCCCGCCAATCCTGCAACGGCATTTCCCATTTCTGCGCGCATTTGCGGCCTCGGGCGTGCATAAAAATAGCGGTACACGGGTTGGTTGCTTGTTTGGCTTTGGATGTCTATCCATCTCCAAGTGCCAAAAGATATAAACCGGTCACTTGCCAAGTCTGTCGCTACTTGTTTGACTTCTCCGTCATGGGCCGGATTATAGACTTTAAGCACGGCATCGGCCTGATTGCCATAAAGTTTTTGGACGGTTTGCCGATAATTTTCCAACGTGGGCGCTTGTCCCTGTAGGAGCGCCTGATAAGGCATTTCGGCAGAATTCCACCCCGCCAACAACGGGATATAATCGGCAAAACCAAAAATGCAATTTTTGCTAACAAGTCTACCTCTATAATCACACATTCAAATTAAACCCCTGCCTCTCCCCATTCAATAACTTCACAGTACTCTCAATATTGTTGTCATACACATGGACATTGCCTAAAAACAACGTTATAGACCTCAGCGGCAGTTCTATCTGCCTGCTTATAAGGTACAAGTGGTATATGTCAGATGGCAAGCCTAAATTAGCGTCCGAGCTTCGCCTTTTTTGTTGTGCTGTAAGCTACCGTGTTCCAAGATATTCGTAAGCGTTTTGTGATATTTATTCATAATTAGCGTCTGCGGGATAGCCGCCAATCGCTCACTATAGCCGTCATAGTCGTTATATACGACCCTCGCATCCGGATGACGAGCCTTGACCGTATGGCTCAGAAGCCCCGAGCCGCCGAACAAATCTACATACACAGCATTGGGCGGATAGCCCTTCAGGGCTTCCTCAAAATGCCTTACAAAAAACCGCTTTTGCCCTTGAAAGGGAAGCGGTGCCGTTTTCCATCTTTTTTTCATTTTATTTCAGTTGTTTTATTAATTTTGTCCGACCACACCTAAAAACAGAATGAGCCTACAAGTACAGAAGATATAGTCCTCCGTAGCTTGTAGGCTCTTGTTTAAATAGGTGTGGTAACTTTTTTAAAGCGGAGGACTTTTTTTTTCCGGTGCCCTCCAAAACCGGTTTTTTAAACAGCGTTTAAACGCTATTTAACATTGTGCTTTTTCTCCTTATCAGAACTGCCAAAAAAGAACCCAAATATCGCTAATGCAACGCCCTCGACTATGCCAATTAGGTGGATGAAGATCTCCTTATTGCCGTTTGGCACTTCTAAGAAAATGATACTATAGACCACGAACGCAAACACACCGAGGCCAACAAAGCCGGTCACGTTGTAGAGCAGGTCCTTTTGGCCGGCTTTGGCAGTTTCAACCTGCCTTTGCCGTGCGCTCTCCCGGTCGCGTATCTCCATTTCATATTCCTTCAGGTCGAGCTCAAGCTCGGCCAATGCCAAGGCCTTTTGCTCGGGCGTAAGCGCGGTCGTGCCTTCTATTTTGTCCGCCAAGTCCTTAAGGCTGTCCACGCCCGTGACCGTGCCTAAGAGGTCGAGCGCACCAGGTGCAATGTCTTTTATTTTTCGCAGGAAGTCGCCTACTCTCGTAGTACCGTGGACCTCTTTGTAGGTCGGTTTTTTGTCGTCATTCATAGCTTTTTTGTTTTAAACATCAAATTGATATACCTTAGGGCTTCGGGGATCGTCGCACACATCGAGGTGTACCCACGTAATTGGTTTTCCCGAAAACTTACGCTCAAGCCGAATAGGGTGTGGAAGCTCGTTGGCCACGCTATTAAGCCATTGCCTGTGTTGGGCTGCCGTTTCTCCTTCAATGTCATAGTCAGCGCCCATAGACAACACATGTGCGCTTAGCCAACTATCGCTTTTTTTGGCACGTGCCTTAACCATGTCGGTGCTCGTATCTCGCACGCCGCGCTCATCGAAGTGGCCACCCCATAGCCAATTGTTTATGGTCATTTTTTGACCTTTTTTCTCCCTGATCCATAGCAAGGTCTCTATCAGCCGCTTGTCTAAGCGGCTAAGGAAGAAATAATCGCCTAAGTGCTTGTACTTTCGGTATGCCGCCGGGCTGAAAAGCTCCTCGGGCGTGAAGTACTTCAAAAATTGGTCGTAAAGCTGCTTTGTGGTCATCTTACTCGAATTGGAATTGTACACTCAATGGCTCGCCGTTCATCTCCTGTGCCAACACCCAATTTTGGGCAATCGGGTTTGTAAGGACAATGTCCTCCTCCTCGAAGCCATCGCCTGTAAAAAAGTCCTTCAAATCTTCGTAGCTCGGGTAGCCGATGTCGGTGATCTCCGCTCCGGCGGGCATCACGCCTGCATTGGCAGCTAAATAAGCCAACAACGGTGTCTCGATGAACTCCGTGGCCGCAAGGTTGAACTCCTCCATCGTAGTGTTTTCGTCACCCACAAATTCCGGGTCAAAAGCCGAGTTGGGATAGCGCAGCATGCTCACGCGATTGGTCCCGTTGGGGTCGTCATTCGTTCCTTTGAAAAGGCGGCGCATCGTGGCCAACACCACCCGCTCGTTGCCGCGGTTGTAGTACATCTCGAAGTCAACGACATACAAGAGGTCGTTCTTTCGGCGAAGGGTCTGTACCTCTTCTACGAACACGTCTCGAAACGTGCCTTGCTTTGGGTTGGGACTGACATAAGTTCCTGTTTTTGTTATCAGTTTCATTTTTTAGATTTTATGGAAGTTCAATGTATTTGATGCTGTCAACGTTAAAGCCAGAAGTACGCACTTCAAATTTTAGATTTCCAACAGGTAAGGCTGCATTGACCGTAGTTTGAAGGACGTTATTTTCGTTGTACCACTTAAGCGACGTCAAGTCCCATTCGAGAGTATAGAAAGCGGCTGTTTGACTCAAAATCCCTGTGTTGGAAATTGCAGACGTGATGTTTACAGATGGCACTGCAAGTGCGGAAATGGAATCCCCGACATAATGTCGGCCGCTGGTTGCGTTATTAAACCGAAAATTAGTCCATGTTGTGTTGTCGCCTTCGTTCAAAAAATAGATCGTATTTTGAATTGGCAATGCCGTTATCTCGGCATTGAAAGGGCTTACTTCTGCGGAAAAAACAACCCTCCACTTGCGCGACATGTCGATAACTTGATTCCAACGAACGCGTGCCAATTGCCCATTCGCTGTAATCTTCACCTCTCCGGGAGTGTTTAGATCAGCAGTGTTCATCGCCGACACGAATGTCCAATCTGCCAATGTCGGGACGATAACATTGCCTTGGGAAACCGTGAACACGTTGTTTTTGACCGTCGGCGTGCCGCTACCGTTGTCCAACGTGATGCCATAATTGCCATCAACACCGGCTGTCATAATGAAGAACTTAACGGTTTTCGTGTCAATGAAAATGAAGTTGTTGACGGTAAACCCGTTGCCAAAAACAGTCATATCAGGCGTGAAAAATTCCCCTTTTATCGTTGCTTCTATTTGCGTGTTAGGCGTAGTGAAATTTGGTGTTATTTCGCTGAAAAATGGCGGAAATTGCCGCGCAACTCCCCTCAATTGTTCTGCCCCGATTTTAGTTGTTCCCATGGCCATAAATTATTTTATTAATACCCAAGCGTCCGGATTGGCCGTTGGTGCTGTTTCGAATTGAATTGTCTGTGTATCGAGCTCAATGTAGTCGAATCCTGAGCCCAACCGTTGCCGGATGCCGTTGAGGAAGACCTCAGATTTTCCGGCCTCAAAGGCCGCCGGGGCGGCAAAGATGCGGTTTGTCCCATCGATCGCCCCTGTAGCGTTCGTGTTTGTGTTGCCAGATGCCGAAAGTGTTTTGGTAATGTCGTCCCATGCCAAGCCCTTCAGAAGGACTTGGTTCGTCATTCTGCCGATTTCAACGCCCAAGACATCGCGCACGACTACTTCGGTGACGTTATTTGGAAAAAATGAAAGGAATGGCGAAAATCCGTCACCATCGTTCATGAGCTGCGAAGTCTTGATGACAGCCCGTTGGTACAATAAATCGGTGGCAACGAGCTGCAAGTTGCCCGCGCCGTACACGCCACGTCCTTTACCCACGATCGTATAAACGTCTCCGGACTCAATGATCCGGAACTTTTGAACGGTACTGCCGTCCACTATCAGGAACGGCGCAGGAAGCGCGCTCACATAGGCTGCCACACCATTGGCATCGGGCGTGGCCAACTCAGCTTCAGACAGCTCCATCACCATAACCTTCGTCCGGTTGGCAGCGTCCACCGCCACAGACATGTCGTTCAACAGCCCGTCCAACCCTTCCACTTCGGCAGCCGGCACCAAGTCGTCTTTGTGCCGAAAGCTGTCCCAAACATCCCAAAACTGCGCTTGGGTAGGTTTCAATCCGGTTTTGAACCAATTTTTGATTGATGCTAAACTTACTTTTGCCATGACTGTTATTATTTGTTATACGTTATTAGTTATTCATAATTATCCTATCCACATCAGCTTCAGCATCACCATATAGGGCTGCCTGTTCTCATGCGCTTGGCCACCGCCTGCGTTGTTTATTGTGAGCGTGTGCGTGTGGCTGCCTTGGCTGTCGGTGGTCTGCACAGTTGTAGGGGCTGTGCCGCCGCTGTTGAGCGGTTGGAGATCCATGCCCGTACGTGTGATGCTATCACTCTCGCTGCGCCTCAGCGTAAGGCCGTGCGTGTGCGCCCCGGCTGCTTGCAGGCTATGGCCATGCGTGTGTGCAGGCATCTGCTCTTCGGTAAGCGCAACTGTCTTCGCTCCCCCAATGTTGCCCACAACGTTGTAGTCTGCGTCCGCCGGGTCGTAGCCTACGGTTACCTTACCGTTTAGGTTGGGCGTGCCGTTGGTGCCGTCACAAATTGCCCAACCGGACGGAACTGCCGCCGGGTTGCCAAACCAATCGATGATCTCGCCCACGATGCGCTGCATCTTGCTCAAGTCCTTCAGGTTCTTTGGCCGAACGAAGTTCGCCCACGGCCAGCTTGTCACCGCTGTGCCGAAAGTGGCATAGCGTGTTATAAAGACATCGCGGCCTTGCCCGTCCTCAAAAATCCGTTGCTCTTTTTCCTCCACAATAATGACGTTGGGCCCGAGGGCCGCACTGCGAAATTCCAAAAGTTCGCCGTTAATGTAAACCACGCCGTCTGTCACAGTTCCTCCATTAATTACGGCACCTTCTACGATAGCTAAATTGCCAAAGGCGTACCCGAAGGCTTGCATCAACAGCAAGTTGGCCTGCAGCTTGTCTATGGTGTCGGTTTCGAGCGGGAAACCGCCTGTTTGTTGAATGTTCAGTCTGTTCATATCGTTTGAATTGTGTATCGTTTTGAAGCGAGTCTATAAAAGTCGATGAGCGCGGTCATGTCAAAATTGTTGAACTGCAGGCCGGCCGGGACTAGGACGATGAAGTCCACGCCCGTGTCGGCGAAGTCTATGCTATTGCGCAGGTACATTGCGCCAAGAAACGCTGGTTTCATCTCTCCGGAGGTGTAGATGTACACCCGCCCAAAGCGGTTACCGTCAACGATCTGTATGCGGCGAAGGGCGGGGTCGAAACTGTCGTTAAGCACCTTGCGCAGATAGACAACTTGGCCACTATGCGTGAGGATGTACAAGTTGCGCTCGCGGAACGCCGCCCAGTTGCTATATAGTTGGCTGATCGGGAAGATCAACGCTCGAAGCCATGCCATCGTCCTTTCTCTTCGCAGGAAGGTCGGCAGCAATAGCACCGTGAACTTCTCAATGTCTAACTTATACCACATAGCTTATCAGGTCAAAATTTTCTATTTCAAAATATCCGGAGACCGGAATCTTCCGAACATCAATGTTCACGAAATCGCCATAGCCGCCGACCTCGGCGTCTATCCACTTCGTTTTAACTTCGTCCACCTGTACGATTTTCACGCCTTCAACTGCCTCAAGCTTATTGGCGAGGTCTTGAATGACAAGCTCGCCGTTAAAAGGCAATTCCTTCATGAATTCAAGCAACGCCATTTCTACAGGTTTGCCGCCGTTTAGGCGATGGTTGCCATTCTCATCGAGCAACAACGGATCGCGAAAGATGCGCATCCGGAGCTGAAGGATATCCGGAAGGAAGTTGATGACCGTCACGGCCACGCCGGCGTATTTGATTTCGGCAATGTATTGCTCAAAAATCGCCTGCCTGTCAGCGGCAATCGGAGCGAGCTTGCCGGCCTCTTCCGTGGCGATTTTGACGATGACGCGGCTTTCATCCGCCGCCTCGGTTACGGCGGCAAACTTGATGATTTTCGACCCTTCGATCTGCTCATCGGTTACCCCGGCGTTGTCGAACAAGTCGCTATCTGGCAATAGGTCGAAACCGAACTGAAACGCCAAGGCTTTGTACCTGTACCATCTAGGCGTACCGGGGCGAAGTTTGGCCAACAGCTCCGCAACTTCATCTACATGGATGTCGAACAGTTTCTCCAAAGCCCAAATGGACACAGCGGTGATATACGACCACAACCGCCATACGGACACTTTACTCGTGGAAGTAAGGCCTGCCAATGCCGGTTCTGCGGCCTTGGCGGCGAGGATGTCTGCTTGTATTTGTTCTATTGTGCGTGCCATGTCTTAGCTTACTTTAAATGTTAACCCAATCTGCCAAAAGCCGATGCCTTCATCACGTGCCGGAAGCGTTGCCTCATCGATGTCGGTGGCAGGGAAAATCCGATTTGTTTTATAGTAATCGACAACCCCTTTGAAGCCATAATCTATGGTTGGTATCTCTATGGCCGATCCCGGTACAATATCGTCTGTAATGCCAACACCATTAATAATTGCAAAGTCAAAGATTGAAGTTATGCTGCCGGTCTCCTTGATGGCAATATCTAATAAGCTTTGGCGGTCTAAAGTGAGTGCACTCATTTTTTTGATTCGAGTTCGAGTATCCTTTTGTTTTTTAACTTCAATTCGACATCTTTCTGCGCAACTTGCGCTTTAAGTATTCGGTTTTCCTTCCGCAGTATCGTGATTTCTTCGCGCAGTAGTTTTTCTTTACTCAAACAAGCAGCCTCGAAATCACGGGCAAAAAAAAAAGCCCTTTGATGTCGGCAACGGCAGGCTGGCGTAAACCCAATTACCGCGCCTCCTGTGGCCATGTCCATAATCCGGTTGCGATGGCCAACAATAAAATATTAGATTCGCTGTCAGCAGACCTCATGCAATTACTTTGGGAGAACGGCGATACTTTAGGCACTGAGAGTGGGATGATCGTTGAAGAAGGGTTGCAACTCCTCAATGGGTTGAGAGAAGGCTATGGCGTCACCGTTGGCTACGACACGCCCGATACACTGGCACTTCAACTAATGGAATATAATCTCTTTGAGTTTTCTGCTTCAAAAACAGAAGCGAGATTAGCCGCTATGAGTGAATTGCTCATCGATAAAGAAGCAAAGGGAATACGTTCTTTTTCGGATTTTAAGGCTTTAGCAGAACAAGAAGTAAGCAGCTTTAACAACGAATGGCTGCAAACGGAATACAATTTATCTATAGCCGTAGGACAAAACAGCGCTGCTTTTCACCGATTTATGGCCGAAAAAGAATCTGTTACTGCCTTTGTGCAATATCAAACCATAGGCGATGACCAGGTGAGACCTGCTCACCAGGTTTTAGATGGTAAAATTTTCAACCTTAACGACAAAGAAGCACTCAAGATTTGGCCACCTAACGGGTACGGGTGTAGATGCGAGATGCTGCAATACAACCGCACGCCTCAACCGGGTCAAGTTACCACTGGTAGTGATGCGCTACACTTAATTAAATCTTCTGATAAACGATTTGCCGATTCACAATTTGAGATAAATAGAGGCGACCTAAAGCAAGTATTTACCGAAAAACAATTTTATAGCGACACAAAAGGTCTTCCTGAAAAGCTAAATACCATGACGTTCGATAAATATGGACTTGAGCCTTGGGACAAGTTTAAATCCCGCTTAAACCCAATTAAAATAGACCGAAGCATCACGCCGGATAACGTCAAAGAGCTTTTCAGAGCAGTGCCGAATAAAAACTTTATGGGCTTTGAGGACTACTTGGGTAGAAAAATGATTTTGACTAAAAAAAGCTTTGATATTCATACCACCGGAAAGTATATAGGGGATAACGAATTACGGCATCAATTGTTCCCGCATATTAACGAATTAGTGAAAAATCCGGATGAGGTGTGGTATAATAATCCTGACAGAACTGAAAATAAATTTCAGTCAAGATATATTAAACATTACAGCGATATTATGTTGGTGGCAGATGTAGAAATAGATGATAATAAAAGCACCATTAAGTCTTGGTATATAGCCAAAAAAGCAGACGCTTCACTTAGGAAAGGTCTGCTAATTAGGAATAAAGTTGGTAAAACGCCCTCAATTGAATGATAACATCGCTGTATGCTATTCCTGCGCTTTGACACCTAGTGTTAGGGGCTCTTACAACAACTTGCAGATGCAAAGATACTAAATAAAACGATATGTCTAAAAAGAACAAATTAGAGTTACTGTTAGAGCTGAGTGATAAGCACTTGGTACCCGATGAAAATAGATGATGCCTTACTGAGAAAAGGATTGAAGATAAAATAAGGAGAGGTTTATAAAACTTAGCCCGTGTAAACTCAGATGAGCCGGCTCTATTTGCGGTGTGTACCTTGTTTCAGTGACCGCTATTAGTGTAAGTTTTATAAACCCCTTGGGCTACAAATATACAAATATTTTAATATATGGCAACAAAATCAAAATTAGAGCTCCTACTTCAGCTGAGCGATAAGTTGTTCAACAGCAAGTTGCAGCAAGTGCAGGACAAATTAGGCCGCGCCACGGACAGGATGCAGGGCAAGCTTGACCGGTTTGGTTTAGGCGGCATCAAAACTGCTTCTATCATTGGCGGGGCGTTTGCAGCCATTGTCGGTACAGTTTCTATTGCTGCAATTTTAAATAAGAGCATCGATGCCGCCCAAAACTTCGATGCCGCCTTTCTGCCCATCCGGAACATGAATTTAGACAAGTCAAAGGCGGAGTTAGACGGATTTAGAAACGAAATACGCAATGCTTCCTTTGAAATAGGCACAAACCTCGTGGACTCTACCAATGCCGTTTTTGACCTACAGAGCGCCACAGGCTTGTATGGCGACGATGCTATAGAAGTCTTTAAGAAAGTAGGCCGGTTTTCCCTCGCCACAGGTGCCAACATCAACGACGCAATGAACTCCACTACCAAAAGCATGAAGGCCTTTGGCCTCGGCGTTGATGATATTGACAAGCTCTTGGTGTCGAATGCAAAAACGGTACAAGTAGGTATTACAACCTTTGACCAATTGGCAAAGGTACAAACAGAGTTTGCAGGGGCTACAAGTGCAGCCGGGCAAAGCATTGATACCGGCAATAAGATATTCGCAATGTTCACCTCTATCAGCAAGAATGCAGACATAGCTGCCAATCAAACGAAAACCTTTTTTGACGGACTTGGCCAGCGCGCCGATGAAATTAAAAAAGAACTTAAAATAGACGTATTCGATGTTAACGGTAACATGAAGGATGCAGATAAGCTATTGGTTGAGATTAGCGAAAAGTTCAAAAACATGAGCGACAAGCAAATCACCGAGGCCATCAATAAGATAGGCGGCCCGGAAGGCTTGCGCGCTGCTTTGGCAAAGGTAAAGACAGGTGCAGAAGATATGATATCTACTTTCAACGCTTTTGATTCTACGAATTTCAGCCTCAAGGCCGCGCTTGACAACGCTAATGGTGATGTATCTAAAATGCGTGAAATATTGGGCAACCGGCTTGAAGCCATTTTCTCAAAAATAGGCGAAAAGATACTGCCATTAATTGCCGGTTTTATAGACAAAATTAACCCGGTTTTAGAGTTCCTGTTTAACAATTTCGATACCATTATATCCTTCATCGGCACATTTATCAGTATCCTTGGTCCATTGGCAGCGGCCATTTGGGTAGTCAACGTGGCTATGAGCGCCAACCCGGTGAGCATCATCATCATTGCTATTGCCGGGCTTATCTCGTTGATAGTAGTAGCCGTCAAAAAGTTTGATGAGTGGGGCGCAGGCCTCTTGCTCTTCATGGGTCCGGTAGGGTTAATCATCAGTGCATTCAAGTCTATATTCGACCATTGGGAGAGTATCAAAAAAGCCTTCAAAGACGGCGGCATTCTCGCCGGGCTTAAACGCCTTGGCCTTGTACTGCTCGATGCGTTGTTGAAGCCTATTCAGCAAGTGCTCGAAACCATAGCGAGGTTCGACCCGACCGGCTTGGCACAAAAAGCCCTCGACAAAGTAAAAGCCTTCCGGGAAGCCAATCAATTGGTAACGCCAGGCGAAGTAGAGGCGCGCGAAAAAGCCGATAAGCTGAAGGTCGATGAGAAAAAACTCGTAGAGTCCAAAGACGGCAAAAAAGATGATAAAAAGACCAATGATACAACGACCGGCGAAAACGTCAACAAAGTGGCAGGCCAAGCCGGGCAGGTAAAGAACGTCACCATTAACATCGACTCGTTCAACAAAGGCGGCATCAACCTGTCCAAAGAAGCCGGACAGGGCCTCACACTTCAGGACGTGGAAAACTGGTTTAAAGAAGCCATGCTGCGCGTAGTGCTTAACGCTGAAAACAGTTAATTATGCCGTTAAGCCCCGACTATATCGTCAAACTCAACCGGCTTCAAAAGTTGTACGTGAAGTTCCCGGAACTTGCAGGCATCGAGGCGGTCAATTTTTCAAAAGAACGCTTCCGGCAAAAGAATTGGCTCGACCGAACCCGGGAAAAGTGGAAACCGCGCAAAAGGACAGGCAGTACCAAAAAGAAGGCCAAAGGATCTACCTTGGTAAAGTCCGGCAGGCTTAAACGTTCAATTAGGAAAATCAGGCAGACCCGCAACTCCGTCACCATAGGCACTGATGTGCCCTATGCACGCATCCACAACGAAGGTGGAGAGATAAACAAGAGCGTGTCGGTACGCAGCCATACACGTAAGCGCAAAGGCAGGAGCGCAAAGGTAAAATCGCATACCCGGAAAATGAACACAAGCATCCCGCAACGCCAATTTGTCGGTGAATCGGCTATATTGATGAGGCGTATAGAACGCCTGTTACAACGTGAAATAACCAATATCCTAAAAATATGAAAGCATTTTATCAAAAACTAATAGCTGAGTTTGCCAAACCGGAAACACAAACATTGTTTACAAATCAAGGCCTTGCGCCTGTAGGCTATATCGACCTCTATGCCGGGCAAGACCAGGACGAAGCCAACTTTGAGCTCTTTGCGCAGCCTGCCGTGTTGGTAGATTGGGAAATCGACTATGAAGAGCCGGCAAAAGCAACTGTGAACATCTATGCCTGCTACGAGCAGCTGCGCGACACTTCTAATATCTCGCTTAACCGCGATTTGGGCTTGAAATTCTTAGACTTCATCGCCTGTGTTGACACTGTTGTTTCTAAAATAGAAAGCGAGGCCACCGGCAAGATGGATATCATTTCAGAGGGGTTCAACAAGATGGACAGCATAGTGGACATCTACCTGCTCACCTACGAGTGCAGCTTCAGGGGCAGAAACAACCCGGCGGCGAAGTACCAACCCGGAGATTATGACAATTTGAACCTGACCGGAACGCTCAAGTATGATTTGTAGTTATTCGAGCAGAATGAGCCCGTATGGGCGTTCGCGTTCTACCACGTAGATTTGCCCGTTTTTACGGACAAGCTTCAGTGTGAACGTGCCGATGCCACGGTAGGCTATATGGCGGTTAGAAAACATAAACCGCTTGAGCTTTGCCTGCAATTCCCTGTCCACATACCGGTCAAAACTAAGCCCGTACAGGCTTTTGGTAAATGTAATACTCCCTTCTTCGTAGCCGTTTAGGTTAGGCTTTTCTTGGTTGCGTGGAAACGTAGTGTCCACCTGTGCATAAGTGGCCAAAGAGATAAATAGTAATAGTGCCGTGAGTTTCATAGTGTTGGTGTTGCAGAAATTATGCCAAAAAAAGCCTGCGTTTCTGTTTTCATAATTAGCGATATTTATGAGTTAGCCACAATTCTGAATCCTGAATGGATTTGACCAAAACTTTTGACCATCCAAATCAAGTAAGAACTCGGCTCTATTTTCATCCCATTTTACAACCTTATGTTCACCGTATGATTTTTGCGAATAATATACTGTTTTACCAACTAAAGAACTGTGGCTAACAGCACCTAAACGCAATAAATTATTACGATATTCATCGGCTGTGTAGTTTTCAAAGTTATTTACATCTAATTTCATTGTTCTGTTATTTAAAGTAATTTACTTCGTTTAGCTGCGAAACGTTAGCAACCATTATGCAGTCTCCCGAATAATAGTTGCACATTTTACTTTCATCCACCATAGATATAGTTTTGCTTTCCATAGCTTTTGAGTGTGCCATTTAAGTTTTCCGTCTTTAAATACAGTAAAAGCTCCTTGTGA
>JAHJTN010000053.1 GCA_018829465.1 Bacteroidota bacterium
AAGGGGTTGGCCGGACTCTTCGGTCTTTGAAAACTTGACAAAACCGTTCATTTATCTTTTAGAACCGTTCAAAACGGGATCGACCGGACAACAAGGCGGACGTGATAAGTATATATGGGAGGCGATTCATGGTCTCTGGGTTGACAGAGCCGTGGGCGGACATGAGGAAATAGAGATCATGGAAAGCAGACTATTGGATTTTTTTGGCTATCAATACAACTGCCACAGGCAAACATTCACCGTGACGCTTGGGGCGACGACATATACGGCAAAAACTTTGCTTGAAATGGGAATAAGAGTAACCGGCATTTCTGGGCCGAGAGATGTCGGGGAAGACGACCTGAAAGAATTCAGGCGAGAAATGACGATTGAGTTTATAGCATAACATAAGGAGAACAAAATGGCATTAGAAGCAGTTCAGCTTGGCACTCCAGACCCGAATGATATAATAGATGCCAAGTATTCCGTAAACCGGTTTCATCTTTGCGAAGCGGCAGTAGCAGCGCCGGTAGTTCCTGTGGACATTTACAGCGTGCAGGATTTCAGCACTGATGCTCCGGCGTTCCAAAGTGAAGCCGATACTTTCCAGCAGGGCGGGGGCGACGAATCCTATCTTGATCAAAAGGGTTATCGATATTCGGGACGGTTCAGCCTTTTAGGCGGCGAATGGGCCGCTCTTATTGCAGCGCTCGAAAGGCAGACGTGGACGGCAGCCGGTACGGCGGCGCTCATTAACCGATTCTCGGATTATCCAAAACTCACACTGGAGCGGGTAATCAGAAGAAGCGATAACGAGACACACATTAAATCCGAAGTTTATCAGGATTTGATCTTGAAGCCGGTGCCTAAGACCGGAGCGATGGGAACATCAAATCTTATGGACGTGGTTTTCTACTCGAAACACGACCAGTTTGAGATTCCTGCGGCCACCTATGTCGTTTTAGACAAATGGGCAGGTGACGGCAGCACCGTCGCGTTCACGTTGTCCGACACGCCCCTTACGTTGACCGTGTTGACAGACAAGGCACGAGACGACTGGGAACTCGCAAACGCAGTGTACTGCAAAGTCAAGTTGGCTGCGGATACGACTGGCACGAGACAGGTTGCTGGAATTACGCTTGCAACGACAACCCTGACATTCACGACGGCTCCTGCGGCGGGTTCGGAAATATCTCTGCTTTATGTGGCTTCGGTTTAAGCGAAAATGAAAAGAAAGGATAGAAATGGCAGACTACGAAACGAGGAGCCTTTTTGAGGCAGCCGCCTATCGTTTGACATGCGGCGCAGAACCTGAAAAATATGTAAGGGTACGGGACGGTAAGAACCGGGTCATCGTTTATTTCCGGTACGACCGTGCTAAAATTCCCGTGAGCGAATATGGCGAGGGGCATCTGCAAGTCGATCCCCTCGCTTTGTCTATCGAGTACCTGAAACTCAGAAAAACAATCAATAAACTAATCTCAGAATTGGAGAT
This sequence comes from Bacteroidota bacterium, assembly GCA_018829465.1. Classification (GTDB taxonomy): domain Bacteria; phylum Bacteroidota; class Bacteroidia; order Flavobacteriales; family Flavobacteriaceae; genus UM-FILTER-40-17. The sequence continues at coordinate 1,475 of JAHJTN010000053.1, forward strand.
GGAGAAATGACACAGCTGAAAAAGACAGAAAATCTATCCGCAATGGAGTTGCTTCGAAAAGCCTATAAGGATGATGTGATCGAGGTGGAATTTGAACTCGGAGGTGGGCTTATCGTAAAGCTATCCCTTGCAGACGCACAGGAAATGTTCGAAGAACAGAAAAAAGCATACCGTAAAATTTACGATGAGTATTGTGTCGATCATAAGGACGAAAAACCCATCGACACAGAAGAGTGGGATCGGTACGTTGCGCTTTTCGACGATGAGGAAACCAAGAAGCGGATCGAAATTGAGAAGCCAAAAAATCTTGCAGAGCAGTTAGCAGACAGCGATACACGCTTGACTATGATGAAAGACTTGCTTGGAAAGTATCTCAGAAATCCAGAGGGAACTTTGCATTTTGAGACAGTCGAAAAGCAAATAGAATTTGGTCGATTTGTCATTTCAACGCCGAAACTGCAAAAGCTGATTACTCAAAAACTCATCGAATTGACTGACAAGATTGCAAGCTTAAAGGAAACGGCAAAAAATATTTAGACGCAGGGGAGTTAGGCGAATGGCAATTGATGGACGCGATAGCAACAAGATATGGCCTGTGGCCGTTCGACGAAAGGATCGCAAAGTCCATACATACCCACAAAGCCATTCTCCTGCGTTTGGCCGTTGAAGAAATGGATAGGCCGGAGGATGCGATTGTTAAAATACTCGGCAAATATCCAGAATACTTCAAAAGGCTCGTTGACATACTCGGCACGATGATAGTCAATACGCTCATTATGGGAAACCCGCATATTGACAAGACGAAAAAAAGACAGATGAATACGATCTTCGCAGATTCAAAAGAGAAAACTGGGAAAATATTTATGGTAGACGGACAGAAATATAGGATGACGAATACGTGAACGGTGGACTTGGAAGTTTTGGTGTAGGCGATATTGTCGCACGAATAGGACTAACGGGCGATGCTGCTTTCAAGCGGCAGCTCGATGGAGTCGATGCGAGAGTCAACAAGTCCGCCCAGACGATGAACAAGGCACTGAACGTTGCCATACTTGCGGGAGCGGCGGCATTCACAGTGGCAGTTATGGCGGCGGCGAAGTTTGAAAGCTCATTCGCTGGAGTTACGAAAACCGTCGAGGGCCTCCGTGGCCCGATGGGGAATTTGACAGAAGACGGCAAGCGGATGGCGCAAGAATTTCGCAACCTATCTATGGAAATCCCCATTACCGTTCACGAATTAAACAAGATCGGAGAATTAGGGGGACAACTCGGAATACCAAAGGCAGACTTAATAAGTTTTACAGATACGATTGCTAAACTTGGCGTTACTACCGACCTATCAATTGAAACCGCCTCAATGAGTTTGGCGCGATTCGTGAATGTTACAAAACAAGTCGCTCCGGCTGGCATGGCCGTATCCGAACAGGTGCAAAGACTCGGCTCTACCATCGTCGATCTCGGAAACAATTTCGCCACGACCGAATCCCAAATCTTAGAAATGGCTACACGTATTGCCGGTGCAGGAAATCAGATCGGTCTTACTCAACCGCAGATCCTTGGGCTTGCTACTGCATTGAGTTCTGTCGGTCTTGAAGCGCAAGCGGGTGGTACATCTATTAGTAAGGCCATGATTGAAATTG
>JAHJTN010000036.1 GCA_018829465.1 Bacteroidota bacterium
AGCTCGCCCTGCTCCAGATCGGCGATGATCTTGTCGGTGACCTGCTTGTAGATGTCTTGTTTCATTGGCTTTTCCTTCCTTGGCTAGCCGGTTGCGCATGCAACCGGACTAGGCCCGCGCCAATGAGCGGGGGGAGGCCGTCAAGACCGCAGCCACCGGTGGGGGATCACCCGTCCTGCACAAACGAAGAGCGGAAGGACGGGGAAACCGCTGGCTGCGCCCGCACCCCCGACTTGATCGGGGGGAAGGGCTTGGTCTTGACGGAGGACGGGGCCGCAGGCCCCCAGGCAAAAAAAAGCTTCAGCCCGTCAGGGCTGGCCGAAGACTATGCGCAAGGGATGGAAGCCGAATGGCCGAGACCGCCCTGGCGAGCTCGGTTCACGACAGCCCGATCCGAAGGGTGCGCAACAGAAAACATAGTCAGGGGGAAGAAGCTGCGGCGGCGGGAGCGGCTGTAGTTGCTGATTTGACAGCAGCGTAGTGCGTCAAACACTGCTCGATGCGGGATAGAAGCTCAGTGAAATTTGAGAAATCTATGCTCGCCCAATGCGGGCGAACCACCTTTTCGGCAAAAATAACCTTGCCATAGGCCGCTTCATCACCGTGGTCTTTCTTTGGATCGAAAGGCTTGTTATCGACTTTCGTCGCAAGCAGCGCAGGCTGAAACAGCTCTTCGATCTCCTTTGATTGCGGAAGCGCTCCTTCCGGAACCTTTACGAGATAGAGGTTATCACCAAGATGGTAGAATGGCCTAGTTGTCGTCGTGGAAATCGTTAGTCCAGACCGCTTGGCAGCGCTCTTGAAAACCTCTTTGGGCCCATCATCGTTATCACAGAGAACGATGACCGGGTGCACCATCGGCATGTGCCGGTATTCCTTCAGCATGTTCCTGTACTGGCCGATTAGTGCCGCCTGGCCAGACGCCCCATGTCCGAGATTAAGAATGTCGCGTGCTGTACCCGACGGCCGCAGGAAATTGACGAGGCGTACGATCTTGCCTCCGTCATTCTTGGCCAATACCGGAAAAGACGCTGCAAGTGCGCGTATCGCACATTCGAGGTAAGTGATGTCCGATATGCCTTCGGTAACGATGAGGGGGGCGGGTGGAGCCACGAAGTGCTTATATTTCAAGAATTTCCGATAAAGCTCCACCGGCGCACGCGGAGGGCGAAACTCCGCGGCTTCGATAGCGAGCTTGTTGACTTTGTATGCCCTGTCGCGTCTCGCTTTGACGAAGTAGATATGGGAGAGCATGCCTTCCAGCGGAGTCAGCGCGTTCGTCGTGTCCTCTCTTTCGGCAACGCGGCGGTGATATTCGCCGTTCCGAAAAAGCGAATGACACATACTACGGACACCCCGGTAGTAGTCTTGTTTGATGTTTGGCTTGGCGTTGACTACAAGCCCCGTCACCGTCTGGCGCGAGCATCGCAGTGACATCCTTGTCTTGGTCTCGTTCAGTTTGAATCCTGCGCCTTCAATCTCCTGGCGCAGTTTTCTACCGACTTTCCATTCCGCGCCGTGAACGTTCACCGCGATTCTGGTGGGAAAGAGCCCTTCGTTGCTTGAGAAGGTCAGGTCGTCCGCGTAGCGCGTGTATGTGCAGTGTTCGTCGCGCGCTAAAGCGAGGAGACGGGCATCGAGAATATTGCCGATTAGGTTAGAGATCACGGGAGAACAAGGACTGCCTTGTGGAAGCACATTCTCGTGGCAGGCAATCTGGGCGATCAAGGTCGCTATGGAAGGGTGAAGCGAGAATGATTTGTCGTTGATGAAAAATCCGCGTACGCGACCGAAATTTATCGTCCCGAAAAAGTCCTCCAGATCGACATTAAAGACGAAGCGGCGGCGGCGATGCACTTCAGCATTCGAGACAATAGTCCGTCCCTTTTGAAACCCGTGTGAAGCACGCCAAAACTTGCGGTTTCGTTGCTTCAGTTCCCCGACACACTCATCCAGCATCTCGCCAAGCCGAGTTTGAAGCAGTGCAAGCCGATGCTCCGGTGCCCGGATCGTGCGTGTTCCTCCGGCCTTTTTGGGAATTTCAAAGGTGCGGTATTTCGTGTCGTTTGGGAGTTGGTAAAGGACATAGCTCATCCCCTTGGGCGTGAAGCCCAGCAGTTTTGCAAAGTCGGTGAGGTTCTTCGCCCCCTGTAGTCGTTCGAGCGTGTCCAATTTCTTAGCTGATGGTTTGTGAGCTTACGGGCACTCTTACGCGATCTCAGGTCAATCATCAGGTATAACCGAACGATTGCAAAGGGATCATGGTCGGTCAGCAGCCTGCCTACCATTTTTGTCATTTGCCGCGATTCGCAGCAGGAAGTCTGCCCGTAAGCCATTGGTAAACTAACAGAAAACATGGGCACGGAGCAAGGGAAACGTTATCTCGGATGTCATCGTGGACTCGAAAATGCATAAAATCGAATGCGGCTACGCGGCAGCAGATCGATAACCAGATGTTTTGTCGCGGGGCCCTTCCCAGCCGGAGCTGCTGCCGGTGCAGTGTCGGGTAGGTGCCCCGATGCTCGCACCTAACGTATCTGTGAGTCATATCTAGTGCGAGCACCCCATGGGGGCGGGAGCACCAGATACATCGCAGTAGTCTACAAAAACGGCCTATCCATAATCCGGTCGAAGTAAGGAAGTCATGTCGTAGGACGCGGTGCAAACGGGGGAGCGTTTAGCCGCCCCTGACCTAGCACGATAACGGTGCAATGGTTTTGTGCGCGGGTGATGGCGTTGTAAAGCAAACGGCGTTGATGCTCCGCGCTGCCTGTGGCGGTGTGCGGCCAAAGCACAATGACGTTCGGAAACTCGCGGTTCTTGGCGCGCTGAATTGTCATGGCGAGGTGACCACGTTGCTGCCGGAAGCCCAGACGCGAACGATTGCGTATAGCTTCCCGAGCAAACTCGGTGACTTGCGCTGCAGCAAATTCCGATTGTCCGTGTGCACGGCGGAGACGGTCTATGCGGCTTAAGGTCTGAGCTATAGCGACGTTTTCCGCCAGAGGGGTCAGAAGGGCGCGTAGATCGGCGCAGGTCGCATAGTCGGGCAACGTAATACTGGTCAGCAGGGCGTCGGCTTCTTCATTATCATGACGGTCCCATTCATGTGGATACGGCCCGAAGGTCGCGCCGTTGTTGCGCGTCCACTGCCTGGTCTGTACGGTTGCAAGTGCAGCACGGATAATGGCGTTGCCCGAATCTGGCGTAAGGATGACGACAGACCCTTGGCGCTGCGCAATGTCGTTGGCAATCGACCATGCCAGAAGCGCGTGATTGGCATTCGTCGCGGGCGCATCCTGAAGCCGGAACCCCGCGCCGTTCCAGGATGTCCGGTTGTTGAAGGTCTTGGCGGCAAGAACCGTTTTCACATCCCGGCCTTCGCGCACAGCCAGAGCGGCGGCTAACAAGCCTTGCTGAGTGGTTCGTCGGACCTGCGTTAGGCGGTGCGTCTGACCCGCACCTTCAAGCCAACCTATCAACGGTGCGGTGTCGCGCCCGTCATGAAGGCATTGAAATTCGTCCGCCGCCGCGACGATCTGGCAGGACTGCGCAAGCCCCTGAAGAATGCGCAACCGGTGTTCGTCCAGGTCTTGCGCTTCATCCACCAAGATCAGCGGGAAGCTTCTCACAACCCATTGCCGGACGGCTTCGTTCTCGAGCAGCGAGGCCGCCAGAGAACACGGCGCGTTGAATTGATTCAGCGCGTCGACCTGTGCCTGCATTTCCTGCGTAATCAGGCTTCGTCGCCGCGCGGCCAGCGTCCGGGCGAACACATCGAACGTCTGGCAATCAAAGCGTCTACGGAACGCGGGGTTTTCGGCAAGGCGCGCATCCAGACGTCGGCGCGCGCCGTTCATGAAAGTCAGCGCCAATAGCTTTTGCTCTTCGCCCAGCCCACCCTCCTGAACGATTTCTCCAGCGCGTCCCACAAGATTGTGGGTCTTTCCCGTGCCAGCCGCGCCCTCGAAGAAATCGAACGTCATGGCGGTGGCGCGAACTGGAAGACGTGCATGTCGGCGGTCGAATCTGCTGCGATGCGCATAAAGAGCGGCGTGTTGGCACTTGCGGGCTCGCGCAGCACGGCGCACAAGGCATTGAGCAACTGTGCAGCCCGCGCCCGGCAGGCCGCGTTCCCCATGAGAATGACGGCAGTGCTCTCATGGGTCGGCGCGTATGACTTCTGGGTGAGCAAGTGGATCGTGAGCGCCTGAGCGTTGGCGATGGGTGTCCCCAATGCGGCTCCAAGTGCAGCCAACATCGCGGCTTCGTCTGCGCCTGCGATCCAGGAGACCAAATGCTCCATCGCCCAGCCTTGCGGCCAGAACACAACACAGCGCGGCGGCGGGTTGCTGGTCTTCACTGCATCGAAGTAACTGCGTCCATCGGCATCGCCATCCACGAGGATGCAGGGCCGCGCGTGAACCGCATTCACAAGTGCGAATGTATCGGCAATCTTGGCATCAATGGTTGGCACGATGCCAACAAAGGTTGAAAGAAGGGGCGCGTCGTCTCCGGCATCCTGCCAGCCTTGATGTAATTCGAGGGCGGTTTGCAGCGCTTCAAGCCATGCTACATCCGAAACCCCTTCAGGGATCAGGACGCTTTCGTGCATAAGCGCGGCCACCAGTCTTTGCCGCCAAGCATAGAGCAAGTGCTGCTGGTGGTTGGTCGGCTGTGCGGGCATAGGGTCCATAAGTGGCTTGGCACTCAAAGCTCCGTCGCGCGTTTCGATGAAAAGCGTATCGGGCGCGGGAAACATCGCGGCGACGATGGGCGAATGCGTGGTTACGATAGTCTGGCTGCATAGCGCATTGAGGCGATTGACCAGCCGCTTCTGCTGCGAAGGCTGGATGTGCAGTTCGGGTTCCTCGACGGCCAGCACAAAGGACTGGTCCGTTTCTGCGCGAGCTTTGCCAAACTGCATGAGCAACAAAAGGCTTTGAAGCGAGACAAGGCCCGCGCCCTGCCGCTGCGAGGGAAGGGTTGGTCCTGCGCCTTGTACGAAGTGCGGCACGACACTTTCCAGAACGGAATCGCTATCGGTCGAAGTCAGGCGTAACTGGAGTCTGGGCGCGCTGGCCATGAGGGCGCGCAACTCGTCGTTGGCGGCATTGACGATCTCAGAAAGCCCCGGCTGTAGCTCAAGCCTTGTGCCTTCTGGCGGAGTCCAGAGCCGTTGGCGCTCGGCGCGCACGGCCTGCGCGGGCATGTCCCCGCGCGTGGCGACCACGCGGCGGAACAACTCCGAGGAAAAGGAAATCCAACGGTCCCATGTGCGCGAGGCGGGGACAAGAAAGAAACCCAACTCTTGGAGCACCTTGGTGTGGATAGTGCGCAAGTGCGCGTCTTCTGCAAACGGGTCGCCCAGCGTCGCCTCATCGTCCACGAAGAAGCGGATCGTCTCGGCTTCCAGTTCGTCTAGATCGAAGCGCGCGGCAAAGCCGATCTGTGCGGCCAGGTCGGTATGCTGCGCGCCCGGCGCGGCACTCAACGTCTTGGCGGCGGGATCAAACCACTTCTCGACGCCGCGTTCAGCGCTAAACCAGGAGGGGTGGTGTTGCGGGTCGTTGGGCACAAAACCGGTCACTGTGGCGATGCAGAGGATGCGCGCGGCCTCATTGGGCGCACTGCCGTGAAAATCGTGTTCGGTTAAGCGACGCACCAAACGGTCGCGCCCGAAAAGCAGCGCCAAGGCCTCAATAATGGTGGTCTTGCCGCTGTTGTTCGGGCCAACCAGAACGGTATGACGGCCAAGCGCAATATTTGCTGAATGCACTCCCCGAAATCCAGAAATATTCAAGCCTACTACATGCATCCAGCCTCCTGATCACTCTTTCGTCTAGAGCCGAGTTATTGCCCCGCTGAAAACTGAAGAACATTCAGTTGTTCGCCCTGTGCAGTGGAGGCGGATTCCTGCTTTGGCTGATTTGGCTTCCACCGGTCAAACTCGGCGGGAAGTATGTCCAAAAGATCAGGAATGTTCATGCACTCCGGATCATAAGTCAGATCAAATTGACGCAGTACCATACCAAACCGACGGGCGCTCCCCCGCCCGCTACCGGCAACACCTGGTTTTGGGCGACCTGTCTTTTCATCCATATACATCTGACCCGCCGCCTTGATGACTTTCCGGCTCGCCAGAACCTGTTGCCGTCCACCGAATTGTTCAAGAATTTCGCCGTGCACGCTTAGCGGGTTTTTGCTTTCCCGGGGAGCAATCAGGAGAAACCGCGCGTTGCGGCCATGGTCCCGAACAAGTTGCCAGGGCGAGCGCACCAAGTGCCGATAGTAATGACGGTAATCGGCGCTGAGGATGTAGCGATAGTCTTCCCTGACATCCCTCGTGCCATCGCCACGCCTTGGGCAAATCCTGTCAAACCAGACAAGACCAAGCGAAGTCCAGAACGCCATGTCATTGGCAATAGCAGTTGGGTCAAAAGCCTTGAAGAGTGTGTTCAGGTAGATGCCGAACTCATACCGGTCGTTGAAAAGTGCGGTCCCTAGATCGATTGAGTGCGCGACCGGTCCCGATGTGCCGGGATCGGCAAGCAGATCAGTTGGGGGATCGCCAACTGCGCCACCCTGCAGATACTCACGGAACTTTCCAATACCCTCATCATTGAGCTTTCGAAATATCACGCGGCATCCTCCATCTTGCGGATACCTGCCATGAACCGGTACGATTCACAGAAGACGCGGACCACCCTATCAACCCATTCCTTTTTGGCCTCGCTGTCCAGGTCGGCGGGATCATCCTGGATGCCGATAGAACGGCAGTATTGCATCCATTCTTCCTTCCATCCGGGTTCGTCGTCATCTCCGTCGTCCGGTTCCCCTGCAATGGCCTCGATCACGATCCTGAGCGCAGCAGGAAGGAGCAGACCTTGCAGCAGCGGGTTCTGGTGCAATCGATGCTGGATTCCGGGGATTTCCTTGTTGAGCAACAGCCTCGGACGGTCACCGTAGTTTATTTCGACCTTCCAGACCTGTTCGCCCAGATCCCGGAAGACAACCGGAAACAGGCTCCTTTTTCCTTCGCTGTCATCTTGACTTCGAGGTTGAATTCGCTCGGCTGAACCCAGAATTTTTCCTGGTTCCGTTTCCGTATCCGTAACCTTCACGCGAAACAGCGCCGAGCCGCTTCGGTCAACTTCGTCCAGAATAAGAACGGGCGGAACTGACAGGCTTCCAATAGTTCCACAATCAAATCGCATGCCCGATGATCGATGATAAGCTTCAATTGCAACTGCCGCGCTTGCCGGGAACCCAAACTCTTGAAGCGAAAGTGACGCTTTGGCTTTCAAAGGCTCCCTCGGTCCGGACTCCAGCATGCGGATATCGATATGCTCGCGCTTGATCCTGCGCCGGTTTGTCGAGTTGATGCGTCTTTTTGCTGAACTCATTGCGCCCTCACATCGACAACCAGATCACGATGCTGGTCAAAACCTGAAACCTGCAAACAAAAGTCCGATGCCTGTACAGTTACTTTCAGAACATTTGGTTTTACCACCTCATAGTCGGCGCTTGTTGCATCGAATTCAATGTCGGAGTCGCTGGACAAGTCAAAATCGAAACGGCTATGCCGACTGAACGGATTGGCCCCTATCATATCGTAGGCAACCCTTACGCGGATGTTCCGGGGATAAGTCCAGCTGGCAGCGCCAGGGCCTGCAATAATCTCGAATCCGCCTTTTCGTCCGCGAATACTGATGGCCTTCTCGCGTGCCGGGATATCGATCAGTGGCTTTGAAATCCGGCGTTTTCTTCCAGACGACGAGTTGGACTTTTCAAGTATCGAGAAAAAGTCGATCAGGGCTTCCGCATCCTCGGATTCGGCTTGGTCAGCGATCAGCAGGTAAAGATTTCGCAACGCGTGACGTATGGATGCAAGTGTGGCTTGCGGACTTCGCCAATTCGCACGCAGTTTTTCGGCGTTTGCATTCCATGCCGTATGGGCGGGGTTTTCAGCGTCCCCCAAAAACGCACAGGCGCTGTCGTCGCTGGCAATCAAGGCGCCGTATGCCATGGCGTTTCCGAAGGATCGCCTTTCCCCAGGAAGGGTAAGAGGGCCACGCGCAATCAATGCAAAAGGCTTTGCTCCTTCCGGAAGCGCCTGCAAATAGAGGTCCACGTAGCTGGAAACATCAACTCCGGACTTCGGTTTGAGTGCTACCGGTACGCGCATACTGACCATGTCTCCCGCAGAGAATCTGGACTTCATTGCGGATATGATTTCCGGCGCGAATGAGGTTTCGTCTAGCTCAGCATTGCCAAGCTGGCTCGTGGAAACAAAATCTTGCTGAGCCAGCATCCGGTCACTGACGTCGCGGACAAATCCAAAGGGTATTTGGTCCGACATAGGATCGTTTGCTGCGATTTCAGTGAAAGACTCACGATTGATGACTAGATTGCCGACTTCAACTTCCAGCTTTCCGGCGAGAATCGGAAAATAGTAGTTGCTGATCACACCGGAAATGACCGCTTCTTCGTCGACCGCATCAACAAGAAAAGGAACAACAAGAGAGAGACCAGTCTGATCGGTCCGGATGATTCCAGCGAGTTGTGCGAAGCTGGCAATCTCGACTTCGTCCTGCACAGGCAGCTGAAGTCCCAGTGATTCGGACCGCTCGGAAAACCAGAAACCATGAGAGGGATGAAACCGGTCGCCTATCCGGTGGTTGCGAAGCACAACCTGCGCCATGAGCGACGGCCTGCAATTGTCCTTACTTATCGTGAGCCCGTAAAACGCCTTCAGCTCTGATGAGGAAGAATAGACGAGTTTCCCGAGTCCCCATCTTCCGCCCTCATTTCCCTTTTTGGTCGAGTCCCCGACTGCGCGCCAGAAAATGTCGAAGTTTCCCGCATCGATCTCGTCGAAGCGACCTTCGAGACCTGTGGTGTTGAAATCCTCTACCGTGAGAAGTCGGAATGCGTCTTTCGAAAGGGGGGAACAATCCACACCGCACGCTGCGAGATGAGGCGTCAGCGGAGCTAACTGGGTAGCCAAAAACGCTGCATCCGCACCCGAAAGGGTTTTGATGGAGAAGCGCACCTTCACCGGGCCGCTGTCGAGTTTGGCATCCAGCGAGTTTTGAATGACTTCTCGAACCAGCGCCTCAGCCAGCCCAACTTCGTCATTGTTGAACTGGTCACGCTGCGTTACCTCGACGCGGACGTTCGAGGGATCAGTCTGGTTAAACTCCCAATGACCCTTCATTGCCCCCCCAGTTTGAACTCACTATCCTTTCCACCGGCATCACCGGTGAATCTGGATTTGGCGGATTCAAGCTCCTTTTGAAGAGCGCGAAAAATCTGTTTCGCGTCTTCCTCGGAATAGTCGTAAGCGGACCGGTTTGCGAGATTGCCGATCAGACGAATGTCCTTGATCGCGCGGTTCACGCGAGCTTCGGTCAGCTCCACAAATTTCTTCCGCTTATCGCGCATTCTGTGCCTCACATATTCGATATATATCTCATATGTGATGTTCTGAGGTCAATCGGAATCTCGTATATATCAGCAATGTATCGTAGGCCCACGGAAAGTGGATCGCGATCCGAGTTACTTGCGCAGGTGTGAGCCAGTTCCGCCCCCCGGTCTTTTCCGCAAAGCTTCTCATGAAAGCTCTATGTCTCTGGGGCGGTCGTTGTGATCAGCTGACTACCATATGGAAACAAGCTATTGACTCTTCTGTGGATTCTTTCGGTCATTTCTGCTTGTTCTCTATATGTTCCTATGACATCATGTCATAAATGTTCCCGGCGATTCCCCCCCCAGAGGCGGTCACGATGCTCAGATTTTCCGATCTTCGAAAAAAGGCAGGGCTCTCGATACAAGAGGCCGCGAGGCAGTTGGCCTTTGACGAGCGGACTGTCTATCGCTGGGAGCGAGGAGAAACCGAACCGCGCAAACCTGTTATCGAACTGTTGAAGCTGCTGGCGGAGAACCGTGTGGCAAATCAGCCAGTCCCGTCATTCAGCTTTATCGATCTGTTTGCGGGGATCGGCGGCATGCGACGTGGTTTTGAGTCCATCGGCGGCAAGTGCGTGTTCACGTCCGAATGGGATCGATTCAGCCAGGAAACGTATCGGGCAAATTACCCGATGGACCACGAACTGGCAGGCGACATTACCAAGATCGAGGCCGGGGATATTCCCGAGCATGACGTTTTGCTTGCGGGCTTTCCTTGCCAGCCCTTTTCGCTCGCAGGTGTTTCAAAGAAAAATTCTCTGGGCCGGGCTCACGGATTCCAGTGTGAGATGCAGGGAACTCTTTTCTTTGATGTCGCTCGCGTTATCCAGCATCATCGTCCGAAGGCGTTTTTGCTTGAGAACGTCAAGAATCTGAAGAGTCATGATCGCGGTCGCACATTCGAGGTGATCATGACCACGCTACAGGAAGACCTCGGTTACCAGGTTCATGTCCGGACTATCGATGCCAGGTCATTTGTGCCGCAGCATCGCGAGCGGATATTCTTGGTCGGTTTTCGCGATCCAAACGATTTTGATTTCGACGACCTGATGCTACCTGATCCGGCACTGGGTCCGCGACTCTCGTCGGTACTTCATCCGCAGGACGGTTCAGAAGAAGAGGACGATCACTTCATTTCTGGCCCACGCGGCAAGGTGGATCCTCGCTACACGCTTTCAGATCATTTGTGGGAATACCTGCAAGCCTATGCCGAAAAGCACCGGCAAAAAGGCAACGGCTTCGGGTTTGGACTGTTCGGGCCAGGTGATATCGCTCGCACCCTGTCAGCGCGATATCACAAGGATGGCTCCGAAATCCTCATCAGGCAGCCGCGCAAGAACCCGCGTCGACTGACGCCGCGCGAATGCGCGCGACTTATGGGGTTTGAAAAACCCGGCGAGAAAGCCTTCCGTATTCCCGTATCCGATACCCAGGCGTATCGGCAATTTGGCAATGCCGTTGTCGTGCCCGTTGTCGAGGCTGTGGCGAAGCATATGGCGCCATACATCGACAGCCAGTCTTCCCAGGAAGCCATGGAAGAGGAGGCAAAAGCAGTTGCCTGACGTAGTGGACCCGCAGACGCGCAGCAAGATGATGTCCGGCATCAGAGGCAGGAACACCCGGCCCGAGATTATCGTTCGCAAGGGACTGCATGCGCTGGGTTTCCGCTTTCGACTTCATAGCAACCAACTTCCGGGGAAGCCGGACATTGTCTTGCCGAAGTACCGCGCCGCCATTTTTGTGAATGGCTGTTTCTGGCACGGACATGACTGCCATCTGTTCAGGATGCCCTCAACCAGAACGGAATTCTGGCAAAACAAGATCGTGCGAAATGTCGCGCGGGATCGCGAGGTGAGCCTCTCGATATCCCGAAACGGCTGGCGTCAGCTGGTTGTCTGGGAATGCGCGCTCAAGGGTCGCACCAGACTGGATTTCGAGTCGGTGATGCAGCGCATTGCCGATTGGCTAAAAGGAGGAGAGCCCAGCGGGGAGATCAGGGGGATGGCATGAGCAGGCAAGCAGAATTTGCGTTTGAGCAAGCGGGCGGCGATGCCGATCTGCTGACACATCTGCTCGAGAGATCGGATAAGGTTCTGGTCAAGAAGCTGTCCAACAATGACCGGGACTGGGCGCGTTTCAAAAACAAGCATCAGGCAGGAGTTTACATCCCGCACGAACAGCGTGACGCGGGCTTCTTTCCGGCTCTTGAGCTGAAGGAAAGAACGGATGGCAAGGCAGACGAAATACGGGAACGCTATTTCCTGACGGACTGGCCGCAGGTTAACGAGACAAAGAAGAAAACGCGACTGGTCAATTATCGCAGCAAAGGTCAGGAAACACATATGACGGGCCTGCCCAAGGCCTCTTTTTCCGAACTGCTTCCTGCATCATTTCTGGTTATGGGGCGAATTGGAACTACCGCGGACGCTATCTACGAATGCCTAACAATTGACTCCGCCAGCTACGAAGCTGACCTGCTGATTGATCTGTTCGGTCTTTCGCCCGATTTCCTCATTGGTGTCTTCGAGCCTGCTGAACGCAAGAAGGCAGAGCTTGAGCGAATCCTCGATTTTGCCGATCAGGTTATTGCGGCCTGGGCCAAGGGAAAAATGGCCGAGTTTGCAGGTGAACACGCAGTAATGCCGCCAACGGTTGAGCTGGCAAGGCTGGCCCGCGAGTCTTTCTTGCAGCAACATGATCTCGCCAACATCAACCCGTTCGATATGGACGCACCCGGTGATGCCTTGCGTGAGATAAGCCGCAAGATCGAATGGGACATTTTTCGTGAGCATCAGCGCAGGGAGCGCTCTGTCGAACTGGTTCGCCTGGTGCTGGGTGATGAACCGAAGGAAGTCAACGCTTCCGCTGTCATCCGGCAGCTGATCGACGAGCTGCCTGCAATCGATGCCCTGATGCTCTCGGCAAGCCAGCAACGCAAGTCCCGAGCCGGGTATTCGTATGAGCATCACATCGAGGCGATGCTAACTGATGGCGGTATTCCGTTCGAAAAGCAGGTGATACTCGCCTCGAAGAAGCGGCCTGATTTTGTCCTTCCCTCGCTGGCATATGTTGACAGCAAGAAGGCCGGTTCCGAGACAGGCCTGATCCTCAGCGCCAAGACGACTTTGCGCGAGCGCTGGAAACAGGTGGAACGTGAGAAAGGATCACGCCAGCTGTTCCTCACGACAGTGGATGAAAACATTGCCGGTAACGCCATTGAGGACATGGCATCGATGGGGGTGAGCCTCGTCATCCCCGAGAGCCTGCGCAAGTCGAAAGAAGCAGAATATGAAGGCCACAAGAACGTGCTCAGCTTTCGCGAGTTCTGCATCGACGTTGTGCGCCCGAATCTTGCGGCGTGGGCGAGTTGATATTCAGACACTTTGCCTGTCGGTATCGGGTGGACGGCATCCAATCCGCGTAGGTCGGCCAAGGGTGTCGGGGCCATGAATGCCCTGACTGGCGGTGCAGCGGCTAGACGCTTGCTCGCGGGTCCAGCGGCGGCGAAACGCCCATGGTCGGGTTCAGCGCCGACGCGCTGACGGCATCCAATCCGCGAAGGGTTGGTCTGGGTTCCACAGGGGCACGAAGGCTCCTTGGTCGATGGGTGCAGGGAGAGCGAAGTCTCCCGCGAGTGATTGACCGGCGATACGGTCTATTGGCTCTGGAACGGGCTCAACGCCCTGACAGAGCCAGCGCCTGGGGGATGCAACGGGGGCGCGCAGCGGCCCCCTTGCCAAGATGGTTTTGTACTACAAAACACATCTTGCATGTCTGCGATACCCGATCCAGGAACGGCATTTTCGAGCTTTTGTACTACGGCCAGCCATAGCACGGAGCTGAACAAACGCTTGCTTGCGACGGCGACGGTCGATCGGAAACGCGGCTTTTGGAGGACTCGGTCTTGCTTCGTCGCCAAAGGGAACAGCGCCACTCGGGGCATTGAGCGGCGCTGCTTGGGGGCCTTGGGAGCTGGGGTAGGGTTAGTCGTTGGAGACGGATTTGCCGTGTTTGAGACCGCGCGTGTAGTTTGCTTGCGCGACCTCGCTCAGTTCGCGGTTCCTGAGTTCCTTTTCGGTCTCTGAAAGCGCTACGGCCATCGTCTCCGAAATCGGCTGTTTGCCAGCATTGACCAGCGCCGTTTCGAGCGCGGTTTCGGTATCCTGAAAGGCCACGCCGTCCATCACCTCCCACAGGTGATAACCTTGCGGCTTTAGGCGAAACACCTGGTCTATGCGCTGTCCGAACAGCACCAGTCGCGGGCCATAGTCCTCAACCGGTTTGACGAGCTTGAAGTCCTCAAAGCGCGTGCGTTTGGGTGGTTTCTTGCTCATTTAGGCCACCTGCCCTTTCTGGAAGCTCGGAGCGTCCCTTTCGAGCTGCGCCCGGTAGGCGGCGTCCAGTTTCTCAGCCTTGGCCATCAGGGCCTTATACTGTTTGAGGTTCACGCGGGCCTGCGCTTTGGCTTCACCGGCCGCGTCGTAGAGGTCCTTGACGTCCATGAAGTGGATGGGACGACGCCGGATCGTGACGGTGATCGGTATCGTCCCGAGTAGTTTTTTAACAAAGTTGTTCGGTGTATGTGCCATTAATATCCCCTTTCTTAAAATGAATAATGTGCAATGTACTGCGCATATTTACATATACATTGTTAAAAAATGCTTAACATTGTGAAGATTTTGTAATAGACTGCGATTATTATTTTGAGGATTGCATGACGAAGTCTTTTATAACCCCTCCCCAGTGCCGTATGGCGCGCGCTTATCTTGGCTGGTCACAGCAAGACCTGGCGGATCGTGTCGGCGTTGTTTTGAACACGATCAACCACTTCGAAAAGGGCGAACGGCAGGCGGACACCAAAACGGTGAACGGCATTGCCGCCGTTTTTACCGGCGCGGGCCTGGAATTCGCGAATGGCGGCGTCACGCCCAAGCGGGTTTCTTCCTATCAGCTCGATTCCTATCTCGATCTTCTGGACGATATCTCCGAGGCGCTGCCGCAGGGCGGTGAAGTGCTCAAGCACTGTGTGGACGACCGCAGGTCAACCCCCGAAGTCACCAAGAAGGTCGAGGAGATGCACAGGACCGGAATTCGCGAGCGGGCGACGATTGCCGACGACAATGATTTCGTTGCGGGCGATCCCGCCGACTACCGGCAAATCCCGGCGGGCTATTTCGCCTCTTCCGAGGTCGTCATCATCTTCCTCAATCGCGTGGCCTTCTTTGTCGACGGCAAGGCGCTCGTCATTGTCAGCGAAAGCCTCGCCAAGGTGTTCCGCGATCAATTCGAATACTGGTGGAAGGAAGGCAAGGTACTCAATGGGTCGTAGGAACTGGAGAGGATTCGCAGAATTCGAAATGCCTTCGGGAGCGCGCGAAGCCATCATGACGGTGTGCCCCGGCAATCCCGAACAGGAGGGTCGCCGGTTTCGCGCGATCATGGAAGCGGCGGGAGCCAAGCTCGACCGCCTCACCATCATCGAAGCGGGCGATCTGGGATTTCACAATCTCAAGCGGCTGGTCCCGAAGAACGAAGCGGCGGCGTTTGCCCGCTATCGCGGCGAACGCTGGGTTGAGGCGCACAAGCCTGCGATTGACGAGTATATGGCCGGGCGCTGCCAGATCGTCCCGATGCGCGAGATCGTCGACGAGCCGACCTACAAGGATCGGATCGAACTCATCCGCCAGATATACGATCGCGGCGACAATCCCGTTTCCCACTGGTTCGATTATTCTCTCGGCCTCGATATCGAAAGCCGCGCCGAACGACGGGCCAAAGACGGTGTTTTGATCGAGCCTTGGGCCATCCGCGAAAACGCGCTCGACTATCTTTGCGACGAGTACGCCATGCGCTCGCTGATGCGTCAGCGCTTCGGGCTGGACGAAATCTATCTCGGTCTCGCAATTGCCGACCCGGATCTGTTCCAGCGCGAAAACCCAAGACCGGAAATCGATCTGCGCCTGCCACCGGTACGTCCGATCACGCTGCATGAAGTGCAGATGGTTCATGTCGAAAAACTCGGCAGGTCCGTTCCTGCCAACGACCAGCGCGTTCCCGACTATGCGAAGGACATGGGAACGGTCCTGGCTCCAAAAATGGGGTAATGACCGAGTTTTTCGACCCGAGATTTGTTCCCCGTCTTCGAAGAAAAGAGGCGGCAACGATCCGGGAATCGTTGCCGCCGATTTTATACGGCGAGGCGCGAAACGCCCCACTCCGCCGCGAGCATGGCTTCCTCGGCGCTGGGCCGGACCCCGGCGACGATCAGCGCCGCCCAGGAGGCATCGGCCTGCTCGTAAAGCCGGGCGAGCGGACAGGACAGGCCGGTCGGGGAGGACCAGACCAGCCGGAAGCCGGTGCCATCGCGCTGCCATTCGAGTTCGCCCCTGCCGCTGCCAAGCGTAGCCAGGCCGAGCGAGGATGCGTTGAAGCTGCCGATCAGGAAGTCGGCCAGAAGCGCCTTGGCGCGCTCGTCCGGCAGGTGCCCGACCGAGTGAAGAGCCTGCGCCAGAAGCGCAGACTCCAGATTGGCGATGTAGCGTTCGGCCTGATGCTCATCGACGATGTGCTTGAGACTTTGCATCAGTACTCCTCCGCCAGCATGATGGTGAGGACGCGGCGCGTCACCTGCGGGTCCGCCGGATCGGGACTGAGATAGCAAAGCTCGCTATCATAGTAGTCGATCTTCCAGAACACGCCGCCGACGCCTTCGATCTCGAAGCCGCCGAAGTCGCGCTCCTGATGCGGGTCGTTGTCGATGGTGAAGTCCTTGTAGGTCCGCACCCTGGTGATGACCTCTTCGCGAAGGTCGTCGGGAAGGACGCGGATACCTTCGGTGAGGAGCACCCGCCCCGTGAGAAAGGTCTCACGGAGCAGGTCGTTGAGCCGGATGATTTCATCGGTGCGGCTCATCGCGCACCTCCATCGTCTTCGGCATTGACCGGGACGAGGAACAAGACCCCGTTGCGGCTGACCAGATCGGTCGGGATGATGTCGAGGGCGATGATCGCGCCCTTCTTGTCGCCCTTGCGGGACCATGCGGCTCCGATTTCCTTCGGACGGGCGAGGATATCGTTCCCCTTGTCGTCCTTGCCGGTGATGCGCGAGAAGGTCACGCGATAGAGGGGACGTTCGTTTTTCGTAGTGGACATTTGTTTTCTCCTTTGTTGACCGGCCGGACCATCCGGCCGCTTGCGGGGAGAAAACCGGACCGTTCAAGCGCGCGTGCATGGCCAACACGGGAGCCCCCGCGAAGGCGGGGGCGAATGGAGCGGGCCGCGCCATTGCACGGCGAAGCGCACGCGCGGCGTGTTCGGTAAACCCGCAAACAAGGCTGGCTGGATGTTCCGGCTGGTAACGGAGAAAGCCGATGACGGAAAACGACGCCCTTAGATGCTGTGAATCAATCGCCACTGGGAAGACGACGGGAAGATACGCAGACTACTGGACGAATTCGGGTGCCTGGGGTTTCGCGGCGAACTGGACGGGCTGCGGCGCGACGGCATTGAACGCCGTGCTGGCTGGGGCCGGTTGGTTTGTTTCCATTCCGAGTTGCTTCCGAACGGATTGTGGCATGTCCGCCTCGAGATCGCGCTTGAGGTCAACGAGCTCCTGCTTGCTGATCGGGTCGTCGAGCTTCTCACGGGCGTCGTCGATACGATGTTGATAGTCCATGAGGTCCTGCCGCTCTTCGGTAAGGGCCTGCTCGGCTTGCTTGTCAGCCGAGAACGCTTCCCAACGGGGACGCCAGTCCTCGATCTCGTCGGCGCTGAGTTCATCGGGAGCGATTTCGGAGCCATGTTCGTCAAAGACGCGCATTCCGTCTTCGGTTTTGAAGGCCCGGCGTCCATCGGGCAGAACGAACGCCTTTTCCAGTTTGTCCTGGATGGTGGCGTGAACTGCTGTCAAGTCGTGCTCGTTTTCGTCGAGGGCGGCAATAACAGCGGTATCATATTTGTCGAGGGTGATTTCAAAGGTTGCGATCTCCTCGCTGCTGGCCATGACTGCCATCGCGCCGAAGTCGGCTTCGTCGTCCTTGGAACGATCGAATTGCTTTTCCTGCTGCTGCTTGCGGTGCTTTTCGAAGAGAAGTTGATCCTGCTCGCGTCGCCATTGCGCGCTGCGTGCAAATTCCTTGGTAAAGCTCAGGTCACGCGTAGCTTCCATCAATCACCACACACTTTCTTGGTCAGAGCATTGACCACGGCGGCGGGTGGATAGTCGCCGAACTCGCCGAAGGCCGCATAGATGCGCTCGATGGTTTTATCGCCTTCATAAAACCAGTCATAGACGCACTTCATGCCCTCGGCGTCCTTGTCGCCATTCAGGTAGCGGGCATAGGCCAGCCCTTCCACGACACCGGCGATAAAGGCATAGCGCTCGGTGTTGTCCATTTTCTCCATGACCGTCTTGGCCGTGAAGTCGATTGCGCCCACATCGTTTGCCGCGACCAGTCCCAAAAGCATTGTGCCGAAAAGGGCGGAAACCCGCGCCGCGCGGCCCCGCGAAAACGATCAAATGTGTTGAAATTTGAATTGGGAATTCGAGATGTGGGACAATAGGTAAAATGGCGAAAGATTTCAGAGATTTGGCTTTTTCGGGCGCAGCGGAGAACGTGCGGATTCCGCGCGCGCCAAAACGATCGATTATGTCAAGGAATTTCAGAGACCATCTTTGTATTAAGCCATTGATATTGCATTATATTAGAGAAGTGCATGACATACACGGGTAGGTCCATCGGCTATTTGCGCGTCTCCCGGTCGGACCAGTGCATCGACCGGCAGATCGACGGGCTGGTCAACCAGTGCGATGAGATGCGGATCGAGCGGATTTCCGCCGTCGCCAAAAGTCGTCCCGTCTTTGATGAGCTGGTCGGCTCGCTGCAATCGGGCGACACGCTGGTCGTGTGGGATATCGACCGCGCTTTCCGCTCGACCATAGACGCCGTGCAACAAGCGCAGCGGCTCCGGGAGCGCGGGATCGGATTCCGGATCGTCACCCTCAATGTCGATACCGGCACGCCCGACGGCATGCTGGTTTACACGATGATGGCGGCGATTGCCGAGCATGAGCGCAAGCGCCTCAGCCAGCGTACCAAGGAAGGACTGGCAGCGGCACGCAAACGGGGCAAGCGGCTCGGAAGGCCACCGAAACTGAATGACCGACAACTGGCACGGGCGAGAGATCGTCTCCAGTGCAAGCAAGAAAGCATCAAGGCCGTCGCGGCAAGATATGGGATCGCGCCATGGACGCTGACAAGGTCGTTACGGCGTCAAACGATGAGGGAAACTGGGCAGTCTGTACTAGACTAGGTCGATAGTATAAAGTGGATATAGCAATTCAAGAATTTTAGGGTGACGAATTTGAATTGCCAAGTCTAACGCATCTCTGCCGATTTGATCTTTATGTTCCAGATTAAGACCTTCTTGCTCAACTAAATATGCTACCATACTGTAGTTTCCGAGACCAACAGAGATATGCAGAGCAGAACCACCCGTAATCTGATCTACGTTGTTAATTGACTCTGGTGATAGCACCAATGCTGCAGCCACCTCTTCAAAATCATTATTCAACGCACCACGAATTATGTTGGGTTCCACACTCCTCCTACCTGCGTCGTCTTTGCGCGCACTATTAGGCATTATACGATTTCCCACCGAAAATTGTCAATTATTTCCGACAACTGTGCGTCTTCTACTTTGCTACAACTAGCTTCTACGCCTCTCATGGATAATGTGAATATTGAATTTTCATCTGCAATATACTTTCCACGACAAAAATGTATGGCTGTCTGGATAACGCGATCGAACACAAGAAAAATTTCCGGGGCTAAGTCGTCTACCAAAATATGATGTTCGGGTAATCCTGTACTTAGGTTCTTCATGTGAAGCCGTAGCCCCAAGACGTCGACAATCGCTATTCCGCTCGACCGGCTGAAGTTCCAGTCTAGAGAATTGGGCCGAGAATTCAGCGCACTGCTCAATAGATGAACAACAAAGAAGCTTTCATCGGGCATCCGGTCTATCGACAACCAGAAATCGAAGGCTTCAAAGTTGTGAATCTCGGATGCCTGCAAACGTCCAAAAAACAGCCCAGACAGAAATTCCTGAGCTAGTTGCTCTACGTAGTTGCGACCAGCAACTGTTCCAGCAATTTTTCGGACATTTCTTAGCTCATTTATATTTAGGCCATAGAAATTGTGAAGATAGCGTCCAAGGCGCATCGCAGTGACTTCATATGATAGAAGTGATCGAATACCGAATTGAGCAAAGTGCTCTGCTACTGCCTGATCAGATAAATAAGCATGGATATACCTATATTTTGCATCGCCAATCTCGCCGCCATTGCCCCAGTTTTCTAAATCTTGTCGAGTGAGAAAGTATAGCTCATCGGTAGACCAGCCATGAAACTTCGCTATTTGCGAAATAATTCTTGTCCATCCCCACTTTTTAATTTTCTTTCCACTAAGCGTTACTCGAGCTCTTGCATAGTCTCGCAATATTTTCAACGCAATGTTCTTTGTATTAGCCGAAAAGCTTGGTTGTGACTTCAACGGTTGCCTCGATGAGAGATTGAAATTCAGTCCCAATGATGGCTCGGATTTGCCTTCTGTTTGCATTTGAGCGCCTCGCGCTGCCGTAGGCTTGAGGAACTGGAGTGGCTCCTTTCTGAGAAAGCCTCTCCAAATGATACTGCTCAAACAACGGCATTTGATAGATGGCTAGGAAATCGCGGGAAAGCCCAAATGCGACTGGTTTGGCTGTCCACGAAAGCGAACTTTGGAATGGAGACTCCAAACCAGTCGTACGAAATGATCCGGCCGACGATGACACCGCTCACCCGCCGCTCCCGCCAACGCTCGAAAACAGTGCCGAGCTGCAATTTGCCTACAGCTATTTCAACGTAGAGCTGTTTGGCGGTGAACTGCCCGATTGCATCATCGTCTACACGCGCAAGAAGCACGTGCTCGGCCACTTCTGCCCCGACAGGTTTCAGCGGGTGGGCGGAGAACTCCGGACCGAACTGTCGCTGAATCCGACTTACCTCGCCCTTTGCGACGACAGGGAGTCGTTCTCCACTCTCGTTCACGAACAGGTCCATGTCTGGCGGCACTACCTGGGACCGCTCAATCGCAAGGGCGGGCGCGGATCGTCCGGGCATC
Organism: Bacteroidota bacterium; assembly: GCA_018829465.1. Taxonomy (GTDB): domain Bacteria; phylum Bacteroidota; class Bacteroidia; order Flavobacteriales; family Flavobacteriaceae; genus UM-FILTER-40-17. The sequence goes on from JAHJTN010000036.1 coordinate 20,633, forward strand.
ATGACGTGATCTGGGCCGACGCGATGGAACGCCGTGGCCTCATGCCTTCGAACACAGGTCTGCCGGGGGGCAAGCGCACGGGCCAGCAAATGACCCATTACATCATCCCCGGCGGTGCTTTCGATCTGGCCTGCGCGCGTCTGTTGAACCGGGGTTTTCGCATCCATTGGCGCGATCATCTGGTTTTCGCGGACAACCCCTTGGGCGGCCTGCCGAGTGGCCATCCGGTCGAGCCGCCCGAAGGGTCGAAGAAGAAAGACCGGATCAAGTTCACCTGCCCCAACGCCGATTGCGGCCTCAACGCATGGGCGCGGCCGACCGCCAGGATCACCTGCGGTTTCTGCAATCTGCCGATGGTCCCGGCGGATGCGGGCAAACGGCCTTCCTCAACTCATCCCCCAGCAAGGAGGTGACGTGATGTCATCGACACAAGACTCGAACAATGGCCCGGTACGCATGCCGAAGAAGGAACATATGCCGTTCAGGGAATTGTCGCTGATCGCCTTTTCGGGACTGACGAGCGTTCTGATCCTTCTCTCGGTAGTCAACCTGCTCCAGGAAGACGGGTTTTGGGGCATTGCCAAAGCAGCAATAATCGCTCTTGCCGCCGGTCTCGTTTCCTATGGCGTCAACCGCTTTGCTCTGGAAAAAGGCGCGGAGCTTGCCGCCACCGGGTTCACTCTCGCGGGCATCATCAGTGTCGTGTCCATCCTCGCCGTTGGAGCCGGGCAGTTCCCTTCGACCTATGCGGGCATGACGCTCAACAGCGTTGAAGAACTTCGGCTCCAGCAATTCCTGGACGACACCACACGCTATGGCGGCACACGGAATGAAGTTGCGAGTGAAGCCTCACGCCTCGCGCCTGTCGTTGAGGCCAATGTCGCGGAATTGGAACGGTATCGGCAGTGCGAAGAGTCAAATAGCTGCATCTCGTCGCGTGGCGATGGCGGATACGGACCTGTTGCCAAGGCCCTTGAGGGCTTGTTGGCGCGTGCCACGGATATCGCCAAGCTGCTCAAGGAGGGAGCGGCGCAGCGCACAGTCCTTTTGTCGCGGCTCAATGATCTGATCGCGCAAGGTCAGACCGAACTCGGCAATACCGACAAACCGATCCGTGAACGCAGACAAGAGCTGGTCAAGATCGACGCGAGGATCGACCAGGTTCTCTCCGAACTCGATGAAGCGTTGCCGGTCGCACTTCTGCAGGCCTATGCCGCTGAACTCTCAGGCGGCGTGACGATCGCCGATCGGCCGATTGCCACCGAGCGTCTCAACGCCGTTCTTTCGCGGCAAGGCCAGGCACTCAAGTCGGTTTTGTCTTCGCTATCGAACGCCGATGCGCTTCGCCCGGATTTTCCTGCCAAGGCCGGGGTTTCGACGACCTTCGAATATCTCGGAAATTTCTGGGTCCTAGCCTCAGTAGCTGGTTCGATTGAATTGGTATACCCGTTATCCCTTTGGTTTTACACGCTTTTTTCTCTCGTGTGGACCAAGCACAAAATCGAGCAGGCGCGCGCCGCCGATGGCGAGGACCCGACACCGCCGTGGAACACTACTCCGCCGAACGGCCATTCCCCGCGCGGGCGTCGCGGCCGGTCGCCGGATCATTCCGGGAGGCTGAACTGATGTTCGACCTCTCCAGCATTCCCTCCGGCGGCGGAGTCGTCGCCGGTGGTCTGATCTATGTCGCCCTTGCGATCGGCGGCGGCGACCTGATCGGCGGACGAATGATAGAGAAGTCAGCTTGGCTGCCGCGCTGCGAGGCCACCATCCGGCAATCGGCGAAAGTGTCTTCCCCCGCCGATGTCCCCGAACTGAGCTGCGGCATGCTGGCCGGGATGTTCGGGCCGGATGGCGACAAGCTCTGCACCGCCTTCGGTGCGTTCATCGAACCGATGGCCGGGCCGCTGCTCGAAGAAAAGCGCCGCCTCGCCGATCTGGACCTGCTGCGCGCCGATGCCCTTCGTTCTGGTGCCACCTCGCGCTGCGCCTGTGCCGCCAATGTCGTGCTCGACAAGAGGACTGACTGGGCGATCTACGCCGGATCGCTGCGCCTGATGACACCGGCCAGTGTGCGCAATCTCGATGCCGAACTTTTCGCGGCGCTGCGCTCCCCGCTCTGTTCCGGGGAGGGCACAAAATGATCCTCGGGTCGATCAGGGTCGAGCGCAATGCCGTCACCACGCACAAGGATTCCTACCTGCTGGATAACATTTCCGTCGTCTCGGTACGCAGACCGTTTCTTGCCTCGGCAGGGCTGATCGCTTCCGCTCTTGGCACCGGGACGCTGGTCTTTTTCGACCTGCTCTATCCGCATGAAATCGCCCTGACACTCCTTGCGGCAGGACTGGTGCTCGCCTTCGGGCTCATTACTGCACAGTTGAAGCTGCTCTCGCGCGATCTGCGCGGCAGCGAGCTCGGTAATGTCCTGTGGGGCGATTTTAGCACCCTCAACACCATCCGCGCTCGCATCGACGCGGCGCTCGATACCAAGGCCAGTGGAGGCAAAGGATGAACCCGCCCAAGACTTCGTTTGCGCACGTCATGCAGATAAACGGCTATTTCCTGCTGGCGCTGATCAGCGCCCTCCTGGCCTGGTGGATATGGCCGAGCCATCCGTTCTGGTGGCCATTGAAGTTCGCCAGTGGGCTCTCGGGCATGACCTCGCTCGCCGCGATCTCTGCCGCCTTCAGGCTGATGCGGGCGGTGCACAACCGCGAGAAGACCATCAAGGCCTACATGGGTCGGGGCGTGCCGCCCAAATCGGCCAGGCTCGCCACCCTCGATGATCTCAAGCGCGCAGGGATGATCGATGATGAATAAGTTCCGCGTCATTCTCGGACTGGCCTCCAAGGGAAATACGCCGGTCTGGTCCCCGACCAGCGGCGGCTCAAGGCTTGTGCTGGCGGCCACCGGCGGCGGCAAGACCACCTGCGTCGCCATTCCGACGATCCTTTCGCTGATCGAAGATCGGACGCGCGCCATGATGATCATCGACGCCAAGAACGGAGAGATCGCTTCGCAGATTGGACCCACGATTATCAAATCAGGCCGCCGGTTCGCGGTGCTCGATGACACTCGTGAGCTTGGCCCCGACTACCCCTACCGCATCCGGGTCAATCCCTTCGGCAACGTCATTGCCGCCTATGAAAGTGGCAGTCCCAATCTCGTCTTCGAGATCGAGAACGTTGCTCACACGCTGATCGACGAACCGAATGACGATCCGAAGAATTTCTATTTCCGGCAAGTGCCGCGCCAGATCATCGAATGTGCACTCCTTGCCCTGCTCAGGCACTCCAAGTCGCTGGCCACGCCGGGGGGCCTGTCCGCCTTCCTCGCCGACACGAGGAGCTGGCGCGGCTTCATCGACCGGGCCGCCGAAGGCGATGATCCGGTCCTGCGCCAGCGTGCCGGGCAAATCCGCGAATTACGGGACAAGGACCCGGAGCATTATTCCCAGCACATGCTGGCGGCCTTAAGCGCGCTCGGGAGCTTCCAGATCGGCTCGCCTCTCCATGAAGCCGGTCGCAATGCCGAGCTCACCCACGAAGAGGTGATCCGCGATCATTGGGTCGTGTGCATCGTGCAGAACCAGAATGTCGCGGCGCGTCTGGGGACATATTTCGGGCTGCACATTCTCTCATTCATGGCCGCGCAGATGAACGGAGCGGCCGGAGCGGCCGACTACATTCTCGATGAGTTCTGCAACGCGCCGCTGCGCGAAGCGCTCAACCGCGTCACCGTCATGCGCGGCTATGGCGGGCGCTTCCATTTCATCGGGCAGTCGTTCGCCGATGTCGAGCGCCGCTACGGCCTTAAGGAGGCTGCCATGCTGGCGGAGAACTGCACGACAAAACAGTACCTCAAGTTCAGTAGCTTCGAAGAATCCGAGCGTGTTTCGAAGGCCATGGGTGAGGTGATCTCGATCACGGATTCGCTCTCGATGAGTTCCAACCCGGTCAGCCTTGGCATGTCCCTGGGCTATCAGATGGGCCGGGAGCGAACCTTCACCGCCGAAGAGCTCATGCGACTATCCGAGGATGAGCAAATCCTCCACATCGCCGGGATCGGCTGGATTCACTGCCGCAAAATCCGCCAGAATCAGATTGCGCCCTATTGCTTTGAACTGGCGGGCAACCCGCTCGAAGGCGGCAAGCTCACTCCCGATCCCAAAATCGATCTCTCGCCGCGCCAGGGACGCAAAGCGTCATGATCAAGCCAGCCTTCTTCCTCTGGGTCTTGGTGCCACCGATTGTGTTCATGGCCTATCTGGCCGTCGGCCTGCCGCACCTGCGCTGGTCCTACACCATCCTCGATAACGGCGATCCCTATAACCCCTATGTCGAGCGCTATTACCTCAAGTGCACCTACATCGCGCCGTGGGGCCATTTCGTATTCGAGCCCAGTGATGGCGATTGCCCGCTGATCAAGTTTCACCCGATCGCCAGCCGGGGAAAGTCCTAATGCAAAAGGATGTCCGGGAAGTCGTAGCGGTATTTGAGCTCCTGCTCGCGGATGACGGCAAGCCGGGTCATGCCCTTAAGGCAGATCAGGATCGTCTCGGGATCGATGCCGCGCGCGATTTCGCGGGCGCAATGATCGCGGGAGTCTTTGTTGGCCTCAAACGGATCGGTCAGAGCCCAGAACTCTTCATAACTCAAGGGGTCAAGCCACTCCTCCAAATCCTGCACATCTTTGAATTGTCTCATGTTTTGAAGATAGCAAACCGGGCGGCTGCAATGCAAACGCTGCTCGGACGGGCAGGCCGGTTATGAGCGAAGACCTGGGCGAAGAGCTTCGGCGAACCTTTCTTCTCACTTCCTTGCGCCGCGAGGCCGAACTCGGCCTGAAGGGGCGGCACTGGCAGGAGTACGGAAAGATCAGGGAGCAGCATGAAAAGGATCGGCAACGCGAAGAACGCGAACACCAGTCGCATCGCCCTTCCCTGATCGAACAGGAAAACAAAAGGCTGATCGACAAAGCCGCAAGCACGGGGCGCGAGTTCAAACCGCGCTGGGCGAGTATCGACTGTTTCGATCAGGGGACGCTACAGCGCCAAGCGAAGAGCAATGTCGAAGCAAGCCATCAGGCACGCCTCAACGCGATCGACCAGAGCGAAGAAAGCGCCCTTGAAGACCTGCTGGAGCGTGCGGGCCGTGAAAACCAAATCCAGGGCCGCGCCAAACTGGAGTTCAACAAGAACGCCGAACCGCCGGAAGGCCAGACGCGGCGCTTGCGGAGGCAAAGATGATGAAACGCAACTTCACTTCCAAACGAGCTGGTTGGAGAAACACCATGAGAAACAATGCATTGTGCGCTGCATCGTCGAAAAATATCGCATTCGCGATTTCCAATATGATAATATGGAAACAGACCACAACCATAGGTTTTGCCCGGCAAGTGGAGCCGGGCCGGTTCGGTAGAATCCGAAATCGACAAGAAAAAGCCCATGCAGCCGCTGGCAGGCATGAAGAGCACCGGGTTGTGGCACAACAGAGCAGGCAGATGTGATGGACAAGAAGATCGATGCGTCGCTCGCACCGACGTTCGCCGATAGGGCGGCACACAAACCAACACGCGTCGTCGAAATCGATGTGATGCGCTACCAGCACCTGCTCGACGATCCCGACCTGACCGACGAGCAGAAGCGGGCCTTCCTCGAAGCGCTGTGGTCCATCGTGATCGACTTCGTCGATCTGGGTTTTGGCGTGCACCCTATGCAGGAAGTCACTGATAGTTTTAATGTATTGGCAAAAAACGATGGGGCGGAAGACCCGGATATGCTAGAGTGCAAGGATCAATTCAACGGTAATGGTACGAGCGATTATTCTGCTCTCGACGCAGAGTGATGGGGAAAGGAGACGCGATGATCGATCACAAGAAAACCCTGGCGGGTGATGGCGTCGCCGTCATCTATTGCCGCGTCTCTTCGACGAAACAAACAAGCCGGGGCGATGGTCTCGGCTCGCAAGAAACGCGCTGCCGGGAGTATGCACGCTACAAGGGCTATGAAGTGGTCAAGGTCTTCACGGACGATATGTCCGGTTCCTTGACTGCGCGTCCCGGCATGCAGGCGATGCTGAGCTTCATGCGCCAGAATCGTAAAACACGACACGTTGTGATCATCGACGATATCTCGCGCCTGGCCCGTGGGCTCGATGCGCACTTGAAATTGCGCGCCGATATCGGTGGCGCTGGTGGCGTGCTTGAAAGCCCGTCGATTGAGTTCGGCGAGGATTCGGATTCCATCCTCGTTGAAAATCTGCTCGCCTCCGTGTCTCAGCATCAGCGTCAGAAGAACGGCGAGCAAACCGTCAACCGCATGCGCGCCCGCACACTGAATGGCTATTGGGTATTCCAAGCGCCGGTCGGGATGAAATACGAGCGCGTAAGTGGTCACGGAAAACTCCTGGTTCGAGACGAACCCCGCGCCTCAATCCTTCAGGAAGCTCTCGAAGGCTATGCCTCGGGACGCTTCCAGACGCAGGTCGAGGTGAAGCGTTTCCTTGAACGCCAGCCGGAATTTCCGAAGGACTTGCCGAACGGAGAAATCCGCAATCAGCGTATCACCGACATACTGACCCGCGCGGTCTATGCCGGATATGTTGAAGCGCCCAACTGGAACGTCTCCTTGCGCAAGGGCAAGCATGACGGGCTGATCAGTTTTGAAACCTTTGAGACCATTCAGGTGCGCTTGAAGGGAACGGCCAAAGCTCCCGCGCGCAAGGATATCAGTGAAGATTTTCCGCTGCGCGGCTTCATCGTTTGCGATGACTGCGGCAAACCGCTGACCTCCTGCTGGGCGACGAGCAAGACTGGCAAGAAACACCCCTATTATATGTGTTTCACCAAGGGCTGTGAGAGCTATCGCAAGTCCATTCAGCGCGAAAAGCTCGAAGGAGAATTCGAGGAACTGCTCCAACGCCTGCAACCGTCGCAAAGCCTTTTCAATGTCGCCAAGGCGATGTTCAAGGATGCCTGGGACATGAAGCTGGCGCAGACGGCAGACACGGCCAAGGCGTTGCAGGCCAGCGTCAAGCAGATCGAACGCCAGATCGATCAATTGCTCGATCGCATCGTCGATGCCAACAACGCGTCGGTGATCGCCGCCTATGAGAAGAAGATTGCCAAGCTCGAACGCGACAAGGCTTTAGCTGAAGAACGCATCGCCAGCGGGGCCAAACCGCTCCACACCCTGGAGGAGTCGTTCGAACTCGCGTTGCGGTTCCTCTCAAGCCCTTGGACGATCTGGCATAATTGCGGAATGGAATGGAAGAGAACCGTGCTGCGGTTGGCGTTTTCGGAGCGTCTTCCCTACAGCCGGAATCAGGGACTTCGAACCCCTGAAATAGCGATACCCTTCAAGGTGTTAGAGGGGTTTCAAATGGGTAATTGCGAGATGGCGCGCCCGGAGAGATTCGAACTCCCGACCCCCAGATTCGTAGTCTGGTGCTCTATCCAGCTGAGCTACGGGCGCATCGGGGCGGGTGCTTGCCCGCCGACAGGGGCGAACACTTATACCGCGCGGATCGGCTTTGCAAGGCATCGCGCGCCGCCTTTTGGCGCATGGCGGCCTTGCCCTGGCACTGCCGGCCGGAGCCGGATAAATAGGCGGACGTCATGCGGCTTCGCCTATTTCTGGCCGAGAAGCGCGCTCGGCGGCAGGCCGATGACGAAACGGGTGCCCGGATCGAGAGGCTCGTAGCTGAGATGTCCGCCATGCGCCTCGGTCAGTTCGCGGGCGATGGCGAGGCCGAGCCCGGTGCCGCCGGCCCTGGCCGAGCCCTCGAAAGCGACAAACAGGTTCTGGCGCGCGCGCGGCGGCAGGCCGGGTCCATTGTCGGAAACCGAAATCGTCGGGCCCGAAGCGCTGGCGGCGAAGGTGCAGGCGATTCGTTTGCTGGTCGTGCCGATGCCGCTCGATTCGAGCGCCTCGCGGGCGTTTCGGATCAGGTTGATCAACACCCGTGCCATCTGGTCGGGATCGACGAACAAACCGACGCCGTCGGGCACAGCGTTGACGAAATGGATGTCCGGATGCCCCGTCAACCCGGCATCTATCGCCGCCTCTTCGACCAATGCATGCAGATCGACCGGCTGCGGCTTGGGCGGCGTGGCGCTCTCGCGGCCGTAGTCGATCACCGATTGCGCAAAGCTCGTCGCCCTGTCGAGCGTTTGCACGAGGCGCGGGGCAAGCCGTTGCACCTTGGGGTCGTCAAGCGTCGCCACCTGGTCGGACAGGAGCTGCGCCGAGGTCAGGATGTTCCTCAGGTCGTGGTTGATCTTGGCGACGCCGAGGCCGAGATCGGCCAGGTGCCGGCGCTGGCGGAGCATGGCGAACAGGTCGGTCTCCATGCTGGTCAATTCGCGCTCCATGACGCCGATCTCG
>JAHJTN010000043.1 GCA_018829465.1 Bacteroidota bacterium
AATTTTCATGCGTTCACCCCACAAATCCAACCGAAAATAAAAGAGATAGCACACCAAAGAAGAAACGATAAAAACGTCCTAAGATTGGGATCCATTTCGTCACTCATTCTTCATGCACCTTTTGTTAGGGTCTATGCCATTGTCCTCGAGGGCGTGTTTGTAGAAGTGGACCCCCGAGGAGATGTAGTGAAATCCATATTTTTCGATGATACTAGGGTCCTCCCCATGAGCTTCCAGTAGGGGTTTGACGTAGTTCACCCAATGGGCTTCAACCTTTTTTTGTGGGTCACTCATCTTGATCAGCCTTGTTTGTTATCTGCGACATAGGATCAGGATGTCCGTAATTCTCAAGCATCCCTTCTGGGGCATGTTCACAAGTACCCCAATGATAGGAGTCTCCCCCCAGGGCCATGTCCGTCATATACCATATTCCCTCTTTGGTTTGGCAAAGATCTACGCTCCAATATTCTCCAACGGCTTTTCCGATAGTCTCTGCCATTTCAGTAAGGTGAGTTAGTTCGTCCTGGTTGGGAGTTTGCATCTCCTTTAGAACAGCATACCAGTTTGGAATTGTAGGATTATTAATCGAAGAAGGAGGCCAGTATGGATGCCAGCACTCAAGAACTCCATCTCTAACGAACATTCTGAACTCTCTAGCGACAGGCATCTCTCCATACATTGCTTTGAATTTCCAGTCCAAGTCAAGAAACTCCCTGATAGCAACACCATTGAAGCTAAGACCAAACATAGTCATTGCAGTCATTTCAAGAATATTGCAAATGTGGGATACCATTTGGTCCTCATTAACTACATAACAGGAGTTCTTCCAGTCATGCTTATTGGCGGTTCCATCGGAACGCATGAATACAGGGTAGCCGATTTCAGCAGCCGCCTTCTTTGCCCCTTCCACCATCGTATCGAAGGAGGGATCTGGCTTACCATCTAGGGGGGCATAACTGAGTTTTCCATTGAAAGCATCTTCGTGTCTAACCATTATCGTTTTTGGCATTGGAACACCACAATCTTTTACTATGGGCCACCAATAGAACATGCTGTTTTTATTTTTCATCTTTATTCTGTCACCTTCTTGTTAGAACTCTGAACACGAAGCCATTCTAAACAATCATAAAAGAGACCCCACCAAGAAGTCCATTCATCAAAGTCTTGAAGTAAAAAATCAGTCATTATTTTAGCCATTGGATCGACTTTTGTTTTTTCGTGACCTATATATTCAATTGGAATATAATGATGAACATATTCATGGTGTATAACTCTCAATAATGATCTAATGAACACACGATACAATGTTTCTGGGGAAAATTCTTTACTATAAATTAGAATATTGTCAAGAAAAATAGTGACGTATTTAAATTTACTATCTCTTTTTATTGCGCCGTTGGCCGTACCAGCGAAAGCTCCTTGATTGATCCTCCATATCATCGGAATATTATCATGGGGATCATCCTCCAAGCCAAGATGTACCTTAATGTAATCCGACCCCCATCTACTCATCGTTACCGCCTCTAGGGGGAACTAGGACACCATCGATATTGCATCCTGTCAATTCCGTATCTCGATCCTTGATGAGTCGGGGCTTCTTGTCCCGCATACAGTAATTGCGGGTTATCCCAGGGTTCATGGGCCATCTCAATTTAGGACACTCCTTACACTCCATCGCCTTGACTTCCTACATTCTTTACAGACATATACACGCCCTTGAGAATCGGTTCTGTCCCTATGAAAATCAGAAAATGGTTTTTCTATTTTACACCGACAGCATATCCTAGTACCTCGAGCGGGAAAGGTGGCCTTATCCCGTCGATTACTTCCTTGCTCTAATCGTGTAGACCAGCAACAATTTTCAGGGCTATAGGGACCATTATTATCGATTCTGTCAATCGATAGCCCATGTCGCCACCCATTTTTTAAAGACCAATCGATGAATGCTTGTCTATCATGTAACCACTCATCGCAAACGAGGATACCCCGACCACCATAATCTGCGAATCTTGCTTGAGTCGGTTTATGACAGCGTTCTACCATATCGGCATATTTTCTTTCTAAATAGAACTGGGTGTTTGTTCTTTTTCTTTGATTTTGATATATGTTAAAGCATTTTTTACATAGCGTGTCTCTTCCATGTGGACGGTGCTTATGAGTACGGAATAATTCCAGGTCTTCTTCTGTATAAGCCTCCAATCCACAACCACGACAAAGACGGAGAGGTTCCCGTGAAGACGACGTTATTTTTCCTCCTCAACTGCGTGGTAGTTCGTAATAGGCGACAGAATGCCCCATTGTGAGGCCATCGCCTTTGAGAACCCCGTGAAGGTTCGGCTCCTGTTTTTCCATCTATCCGGTCCTGGTGATTCTTTCCAGACTCTTCCTTCTCGCCCTTCAACGATATTTGTTGGCTCAAGTGGAGGTAGATTCTTCAACCATAAACATGTCTTCTTTGTCTCTCCATGTCCGAACATCCAGGGCTGAATATATTGGTCTGGTTTCCTGATCTTTGTTGAAATCACGCTAACTGGATTCTCCAAAGCAATCCTATGAATAGGAGCACCAAGCAGAGAACGTACAAAATCAAGGGCTTCTGCCTGTTCCTTCTGCTTATCCTTGAACCACCTTGCACCACTCACCGCCAAGTGTGTGCATGGTGGGTGGGCAATCATGAGATCCCAACCTTTATCGAGGACCCCCAGTACATCCTCCTGTAAATGTGGACCGGGACGTTCAGTTTCTATTAGATCACAACTCCAAGCATCATGGCCTTCCATTATGAAGGCATCTCTCACGATTCCGCTAAATTCACACGCCACGAGGACTTTCATTATCCTTCCTCCGTTGCGTCTTTTGTCATAGACAATGACATCCGTGACTTTTTTCATGCATTCTTTACAGTCATATCTTCGTTGTTGAGGATTGGATCGATCTATGTGAAAATCAGTAAGTGGTTTCTCTATCTTACAACGACAGCAAATTCGTGTACCTTTCTCTGGAAAAGTCACATTATCTCGTCTATTCTGTCCCTGTTCGTATCGGGTAGCCCATCGGCAATTTTCCGGACTATAAGGGCCATTATTATCTATCCTATCCAGAGAAAGTTCTTTTCGCCATCCACTTGATAGGGCCCAATCGATGAATACTTGCTTGTCATTCAACCACTCAGTACATACAGTGATGCCACGTTTTCCATAGTAATCATATCTTAAACTATTGGGATTATAACACCGTTCAACCATATCATAGTGTTTTCTTTCTAAATAGAACTGAAGATTATTCGCCTTTAACTTTCTCCAATGTTCATTGGAACAGTTTTTACATATAGTGCCTCTACCATGTGGGCGTTTCTTATGTTTGACGAATAATTCCAATTCTTCATTTGAATTAGCTTCAACACCACAACTACGACATTTCCGTAAAGGGCCGTTTAGAAAGATCGCTTTTTGTGTCAAGTCTGATCCTCCACTGCATCTATTGTCGCATAGTAGGAAATCTCTACATTGTTGAGCTCAGCTTCTGCCTTGTCCAGCTCTAGGGATTCCTCAAAACAGGCATTATACTCAGGG
>JAHJTN010000010.1 GCA_018829465.1 Bacteroidota bacterium
CTCCTGAAAATGCAAAGTAAACAGTAGAATAACCTAAGGAAGCGGATTTAAAAACCATAGTTCCCTTTTGTTTTTTAAAGCGGTATTCGGCACCATACGCACGGTTAGGCTCGAACATTTTACCTTCTTTCAAAAAAAACACACAGGGCACACCGCATATGTCATCAATATTGGTAACCTTAAAACGGATCGTTATGGAGTCGGATTGTTCGTTCCACTCTCTTCTTTCCACATTTGAAACCAATACTGGTTCGGTGGCGTAATTTAGCATAAGGGAATCCTTATAGAAAGTGTAAAATCCTTGAGCAAACCTACCGCCCACGGTCAAATCGCCTTGCTCTTTGAAATAAAACCTTTTGTCCTTATTGAATTTAAAACAACTACTTCCATTATCTATACTTACGTAGTGGCAATAATATTTTTCCGTATCTAACTTCATTTGCCCAATTGCAAAGAACGGAGAGAAGAACAAAGTAGTTATTATAAAACCCGGTAATAATACTTTAGAAGTCATTGGAAGTTAATTTATAAACATTTTTCACCTTTAGCATTATCCTTTCCTTCTTGTTCGTTAACAATCACTTCTTTAGCAAAATTTTGAAATTCTATTGGCAAGGTACTAAAAAAGTCTGTTTTAGATACAAAGTCCCCTTTCTCATCCACTTGAAACAATCCCCCAAAGGCCATAGCATAGTAGTAATCATCATCCAAAGTACCACCTGAGCCGTTGGCGGTGTCCCATCTTTTTAAAGATGAGGCCATGGCGGTTACATAAGCTGCCATAAACTCGTGGTGAACTACTCCACCTTTTTGAATATCAATTCCTTTTGCTTCTGCAAAATCTCGTAGATTTTTTGAAAAATCCAAATCGTTGTATCCCAAGTAAACAAAATAAGCGTGTAGAGACTCGTGAATCAATGTCCTTGCCATAGAAAGCTTGGTTGTTTTTTTTGCATATGTTTCCGATATAGTTGTTGTCAAAACATATCTGTTTTTTGAAGCGTCCCACTTTCTTGAAACGCCAGTTTCGCCATTAGCACTACTTAAAGAACCAACCTGTATTACATAATCATATTCTCTGGAAGCATTAAACACAGAGAGGATAAACTCCGCAAGCGTGGCCGGTTGTTCAAAATCTTGTAAATTAAGTAAATCTATGACCGAAGCCTCCTGAAATATCTCAGGTTTCAAGGGGTCGTTTACGAAACGGGTCAAGCCCATAAGGGCATCAAAAACACAGGGGTGTTCTTCTCGCATTTGTTTTTTGTCAACTATCAACTGATAATCGGGTTTTTCGGTCGGTCTTTCTTTTAGATATCGTATAATGCTACCCGAATAGTCTGACTCCCCATACCTATACGCATCTTTGTCATAACTGCCATTGGTACCGCCAAAACCGCTGCGTTCTACCCAAACCCACTCCGTAGAAGAGCCGTCGTATTGGGTGTTTTGGTACTCCCAAGTGCCATTACTGCGGTTCATATACCAATCGGTGTAATAAGAGGTGGTCAGCGATACCCAACCGCCACCGCCACCACCACATCCACCGCTTGAGCCACCCCCCTGACGATTAAATGTTAACATACAGTCAAGTGAATCTGTACAACCTGCTCCGCCAATAGGAGCTTTTTGCATACATTGTTGCGGGATTACGGGCAAGCCGTCTATGCTTTCAGCAATATCTACCACAGTTGACACATCTTCACCACCTCGGATAAAACGCATCAGAGACAATTTTCCTTTCATATCGTAAAGATAATTAATTCCGGTAAAATTGCTGAGCGAAAGATAACCGGGTTGCAGATTCTCAGCTTCCGTATAACTTACAAAGCGCGACAAACAATAATGCGGCTCACCTTGTTGATCGACAAAAGCCAATAAAGTAAAATTCTCCCTACCGCCAATGCCTTTTTCTGTTTGATACCCCACTTGCCGGCTCATTTTAAATTCATACCAATCAACGGATTCAAATGCATGAACTTCGTAATTTTGCCATTGAACCATCAGATTGCCTTTCATTAAGCCTAAAGAATCACTAAAACTTTCCCAAGAAAAATTGTTTTGAACAACCTCAACTGGCGAAAGATTAATGCGATTGTCAACAGCGGTATTAAGTTGATCTTGCTCACAACTAAAGAAAAACAGAAGAACGAATAGGAAGTAAATTCTTTTCATTTTAATAAAATTTTAACACAAATTTACCCCCCCATTTATATGCAAATATTTAATGTTAACAAATAGTTAATTTTATTTGATTTTAAGAATCAAACGGAAAAATGAATCGTACGCTTGTAAAATCTAAAGGAAATGCAGTATATTTGCAACCGTTTTGAACCAACCTCTGACGAAATGCGTGTATGTTGCTTTGAATCAAACTTTTAAAACAATTTACCATGGAACCCTTAATCCAATACGTACAAGACGAACTCATCCAAAAGAAAGATTTCCCGTCTTTCAATGCAGGTGATACCATTACCGTTTATTACGAAATTAAAGAAGGTGAAAAAACGCGTACGCAGTTTTTTAAAGGTGTCGTTATCCAAGTAAACGGAAGTGGCGCTACCAAAACTTTTACCATTCGTAAAATGTCGGGCACCGTTGGTGTGGAAAGAATTTTCCCACTTAATATGCCTTCCCTTCAAAAAATTGAAATTAACAAACGCGGCAAAGTCAGACGTTCTCGTATCTACTACTTTAGAGGTCTTACCGGTAAAAAAGCCCGTATCAAAGAAAAGAGAAACTAATTTTCTGCTTAGAGTCCCGCCCACCGCGGGACTTTTTCTTTATTAACAATTGTTCATAACCCATGTTTATTATTGGCGGAAAAGTTAAAAAAACAGTTCTGTCAAAATGAAGCTATCTTGCCATATCTTTGAAATATCAAAACGGGGCAAGTGTTGTGTAAGCAACCAAAAAGCTTCGCCAGATAACAAGAACGTTCTTTAAAAGTTTGATAAGCGCAAGCGCATTTCTGAAAAAAGATTGTACGTAAGTGCAATTCAAAAGCAGTCTTTTCGGATAAAGTAATTTACCGAACTCCTTCGGAGGAAAAACAACCGACTCGTTTGGTTGCCATCGAGTATGCGCCCAACGTGAAACACCGTTTCACGCATGTGTAAAACACGATAAACACTTAGGTGCTAAATTGGGTTTTAGAGTATGTTAGCTCAGCGATATCAAGCGAAGCCTGAATTCAATTTGTGCGAAAAGTAAACATCGAAAGATGCAAACCACACCGCACGAATCCAAAAATTCGGGTCAAACAATTCTGAAAGTCCGTACGATCACAACTGGCAGCAATGTCCGGATATGTTCGGAAGGCTCTAAGAAAAGTTTGGAAGCCATATCAAAAACATGGAAACATGATTTGGTGTGGCTTTTTTCATTTATGTCTTTTTGAAATATTTACCCGGGCGTCAATGAGGTGTGTGAATATTTGTATTTTTACACTCCTATTTGTGCAACATGCAACAAACATTTAACGATGTACTTGAACGGCGTTTTTCTTTTTTAAAAGAAAAAAAACTTTTGGTAGCCGTAAGCGGAGGCGTTGACAGCATGACTCTTGTTCAATTGTTGTTGATACACGCCTACGAAATTACCATCGCTCATGTCAACTTTGGCTTGCGCGGCAGCGCATCCGACCAAGACGAAGCCTTCGTAACATCCTTTGCAAAAAAACACCACATTCCTTGTTTTAGTAAACGTTTTGATACGATTTCTTACAAAAAACAACACAAACTTTCTACACAGGAAGCCGCGCGCCAACTCAGGTACCAATGGTTTGACGAACTCCGTAAAGCACATGGTTTTGATTTTGTTCTCACCGCTCATCATCTGGATGACAGCCTGGAAACTTTTTTGATGAACCTCAGCCGTGGAACCGGTTTGGACGGCTTATTGGGCATTCCGGAGCAGAATGAATATATCGTTCGACCAATGCTTCGCTTTAGCAAAGCAGAAATTATAGATTTTGCCAAGGCCCATCATCTCGAATGGCGAGAAGACAGCAGCAACCAAACAGACGACTACCTGCGCAATAAGATTCGCCATCAGATAATTCCACACCTCAAATCGTTGCATCCTACTTTTGAAAACAATTTTTTAAATACTTTAGACAAACTTGGTTTGCATGCACAACTTTTAGAAATCGAAGTCGGAAAATTTAAAAACCAACACTTTCAAACGCTTCAAAAGCATATTGAAATTCCAGTGAATAAACTAATGGAATTGAAGCCTTTACCCTTATTTTTGCACCAATTATTCAAACCTTACGGTTTTAAAGATTTTGAGACTTTGCAACATTTGCTACAAGCCCAAACGGGAAAAGTGGTGCTTTCCGAAACACACCAATTGACAAAAAACAGAGGTGTTTTGATATTGAAAAAGCGAGAAGAAGAAACTTCAAAATTAGAATTTACCATACACGAGCACTTAACCGCTATCAACGATCCTATATCCTTAGCTATAAATCACAACCCTGTGAAATGTGAAAAGACCGAGAATACTGCTATAATTGATAAGAAAACTATAAAATTCCCACTAATACTTCGCAAATGGCAAAAAGGCGATTATTTTTATCCCACCGGAATGCAAGGCAAGAAAAAATTGAGTAAATATTTTAAAGATGAAAAACTCAGTTTGCCTGAAAAAGAAAACATTTGGCTACTCTGCAATGAAGGACAAATTGTTTGGATTGTCGGCATGCGTGCCGACCGTCGTTTTGCTGCGAATGAAAACTCAAATCATGTTATACAAATTACATACGAGCCCGCTTAGAATGAAAAAAAACTTATTTATAACTATCCTTTTTCTGGTTTTCAACCTTGTTGGTTTTTCTCAAATACTAGATCCAATTGATTGGTCTGCCAAAGCACAGAAAACAGCTGAAGATACCTATGAAATCCAAATCAAAGCCCGTTTGGATCCGCACTGGCATTTGTATTCGCAACACGTAGCCTCCGGCGGCCCTATTCCTACACAGTTTGACTTTACCGACGCAGAAGAAAATTATACCCTTGTGGGAGAAACTTTAGAGCCCGAAGGGATTGAAAATTACGACGGCGTGTTTGAAATGGACATCAAGTATTTTGAAACAGAAGCTGTATTCACTCAAAAAATAACATTGATAAACCCCGATTTGTCGGCCATCCGAGTAGATGTCACCTATATGGTTTGCGACGACACACGCTGCTTGCCTCCTACCACGGAAACGTATGAAATTCCCCTAGATGGAAGCCCTGCTTCAGAAATAATCGCCGAAGCAACAGAAGAAACCGCAAACGGACTCAATCAAATTTTCCAAAACCAACTACCCGTCAACAATCTATCAGGCAGCATAAAAGACACTGTAAACCAAAAACCGATGCCCGATTCAAGCAACAGCTTGTGGTCTATTTTTATCATTGCATTTCTGTCGGGTTTTGCGGCCTTGCTGACCCCTTGTGTGTTTCCAATGATTCCATTAACCGTCAGCTATTTTACCAAACAAAATGCCGGAAACAGGGCTTCCAGTATTCGAGACGCTGTTTTTTATGGCTTGAGCATTGTCTTTATATATGTATTACTGGGCACCTTGGTCACCGCTATTTTTGGCGCAGACGTTTTAAATGTGATTTCTACAAATGTGTGGTTTAACCTCGCCTTTTTTGTGCTGTTGGTTGTTTTTGCCATTTCCTTTTTAGGTGCTTTTGAGATTGTTTTGCCCAGTTCTTGGGCCAACATGGCCGATCGGCAAGCAGACAAACGCGGGCTCATCGGTATTTTGTTTATGGCCTTGGCCTTGGCCATTGTTTCTTTCTCTTGCACCGGCCCTATTGTTGGCACGCTACTGGTACAAGCCGCCACGCAGGGAGGTTGGTCACCGGCCGTGGGCATGCTGGGTTTTTCTTCCGCTTTGGCCTTGCCTTTTATGCTGTTTGCCATGTTCCCAAATTGGCTGCAATCACTACCAAAATCTGGTGGTTGGATGCAAACCGTGAAAGTTACATTGGGCTTTTTGGAACTTGCACTTGCATTTAAATTTTTGTCAAATGCAGATTTGGTTTTGCAACTTCACTACTTGGAAAGAGAGGTCTTTTTGGCCATTTGGGTTGCAATTTTCGGCACTTTGAGTTTGTATTTATTAGGCGCGATAAAACTCTCGCACGACAGTCCGTCAACCGGCATATCAACCGGTCGCTTGGGCTTTGGACTTCTAAATCTGGCATTTACGATTTACTTGATTCCCGGTCTTTGGGGCGCACCTTTGAAAATCATTAGCGGGTTTCCGCCACCGCTTACGTATAGCGAATCGCCAACCGGAATTGGAACAAGTTCGGTTCTTTTAGAAGAAGCCACAGAAAAAGGCATGTCTCTCGGTCCGCACGGCATCAAACTGTTCAAAGATTACGATTTGGCGATGGCCTACGCACAAAAGGTAAATAAACCCTTGATGATAGACTTTACCGGACATGCATGCGTGAACTGTAGGAAAATGGAAGATTACGTTTGGTCTAAACCTTCCATTTTAAAACGCTTAAAAGAAGAAATTGTACTGGTATCGCTCTACGTGGACGACCAACGCGCACTACCCGAAAACGAACAATTGGTATCAGCCGCTACGGGCAAAAAAATCAAAACCATCGGAAACAAATGGTCAGCATTTCAAATCACGAAATATCAAACCAACGCACAACCCTATTACGTTTTGGTAAACAGCGTTGGCGATATACTCAATGCACCGATTGGATATGTGGACGCAGAGGTTTTTGAAAATTGGCTCAAGGAGGGCATCTCGGCTTATTAAATTGACCTTTCTCTTAAAAAAGAGACCATTTTCCGGATGGCAATTCCCCTGTGGCTGATGTTGCTTTTTTCTGTTGCAGCCATTTCGGCAAAAGTTTTGTTGTATCCCTCGGGTATAAAGACCGGGTCGTATCCAAAGCCATTTTCTCCCTTTGCTTTTCGGGTAATGTGACCGTGAATAATCCCTTCAAAAAAATGAGTTTCTTCGCCAATCATCAAACAAATAACGGTTCTAAATTGCGCCTTTCTATGTGTTTCCTTACCCAATGCATCTAGCAGTTTTTGCATATTTGCCGCATCATTTTTAGAAGCTCCGGCAAAGCGAGCAGAAAAAACACCGGGTGCGCCGCCAAGTGCCTCCACTTCCAAGCCACTGTCGTCTGCAAAACAATCCGTGCCGAATTTGTTTTTTACAAAAGAAGCTTTTAAGTGTGCGTTTCCGCTAAAAGTATCTGAGGTTTCGGGTATGTCTTCTGTGTGGCATAAATCTGCCAATGTGTTAACGACAAAGCATCCTTCCAACAAGCGACTTATTTCAGCCGCTTTGTTCGGATTTTGAGTTGCGAACACCAGTTTGGGTAGGTTTTCATTCATGGTGATAGGGTTCATTGTTGAGGATGGTAAAAGCCCGATAGAGTTGTTCCGAAAAAAACAAACGCACCATTTGGTGGGAAAAAGTCATTTTGGAAAGTGAAATTTTGGCTTGTGCGCGTTGGTACAATGCTTGCGAAAAACCGTAGGGACCACCTACTACAAAACACAAATTTCGGGTACCTGCATTCATTTGTTTTTGCAACCACTCTGAAAAAGCCGGCGAAGTAAAAGTTTTTCCGTTTTCGTCCAGTAAAACAAGCGTATCTGAAGCTTGCAGTTTGTGTAAAACCTGTTGTCCTTCCAGTTCCTTCTGAACCGTTTCAGATTGCTTTTTAGTGTTTTTTAAATCCGGAATCACGATGGTTTCGAAACGAACATAGTGCTGCAATCTTTTGAAATAAATATCCAAAAGTGCACTGAGATTTTTGTCCGTCGTCTTTCCTACTAAAATCAGTGTGATTTTCATACCGCTAAAATATAAATAACTTGAACGAACGCCGGGTATTTTCGTATTTTTGTGTAAAAGTGTAAGATGGATATTCAATCAGATTTTTTTGAATCGGAGCTTAAACGCATCATTCAGAATGCCTTGCGTGAAGATATCGGCGACGGCGATCACAGTTCGTTGGCATGCATCCCGAACAAAGCTCAAGGCAGCGCCAAACTTTTGGTAAAGGACAGCGGCGTGCTTGCAGGTGTTGCTTTTGCACAAGCCGTTTGCAGAGAAGTTGACGCCTCTTTGCAAATGGATGTTTTTATGCGTGATGGTGAAGCGGTCAAACCCGGCGATGTGGCTTTTCACCTCCACGGTTCCGTGCAAGCTATTTTGAAGGCCGAAAGACTCATGCTAAATGGCATGCAGCGGATGAGTGCGATAGCCACTAAAACAAAAAAATATTCGGATGCCTTGCAAGGCACTAATACCAAAATTTTAGACACCCGAAAAACCACACCCGGCATTCGGTTGTTGGAAAAATGGGCGGTACAGATCGGTGGCGGCACCAACCATCGGTTTGGGCTTTTTGACGCTATAATGCTCAAAGACAACCATATTGATTTTGCCGGTGGTGTTGCCAAAGCCATTTCACTGACCAAAGAATACCTCAAAAAAAATCAAAAAAAACTACCCATTATAGTAGAAGCACGAAACATCACAGAAATACAAGAAATTTTGAAGGAAGGTGGCATACAACGCATACTGATTGATAATTTTAGTGTGCCTGACACCAAAAAGGCCGTTGCACTTATCGGATCGAGCTGCGAAACCGAATCATCCGGTGGCATCACTTTCCAAACCCTGAGATCCTATGCCGATTGTGGTGTGAACTATATATCTTCGGGTGCGCTCACCCACGCTGTCAACAATTTAGATTTAAGCTTAAAAGCGCTATAATATGCCATCAGAAATTGAGAGCAAACTCGCTAAAATTCCCTTGATTTGCTCTTTGGTAAATTTGGGAAATATGATTAAAATTCCGGGCTTTGAAGGCTTGACGCTGTATAATGTGTTGGAACTCTATATTGTTGGCATCATAAAAGGTGCGCTGACCTCTCGCGCAGGGTCGGTATCTTTTAGTTTTTTTATGGCCATTTTTCCTTTTTTACTCTTTGTACTCAACCTGATTCCTTATGTCCCGATTGAGGATTTTCAAGCCGATGTTGTTGCCTTTATAGATGAGCTGTTACCACCACAAACCTCCGATTTTTTCAATGGCATCATTATCGATATTATGGAAAACCGACATGGAGGTTTGCTGTCATTTGTGATAATTCTATCCCTTTTCTTATCAGCCAACGGCGTGCATTCTATTTTTGCTGCTTTTGAAAATTCCTATCACGTGGAAGTAAACAGGTCCTTTTTTAAACAATATTTTTCGTCTTTGGGCGTCGCATTGATACTTGGCATCATGCTGCTCATCACAGTAGTAGGCATCGTGTTTTTTGAGTTGGTTGTCCGGTTGCTGATAGAACAAGAAATTATTACCGATGCCATTTTTTGGATTACCATAGGTAAACTTTTTTTCTATTTGACTATGATTGTCCTGTCTGTAGGTATCTTGTATTATTTTGGCACGGCCAAGTGTAATCGGTCCCGCTTTTTTTCGGTTGGCTTGTTGGTGACTTCTCTTCTCATCATTGGTACAACCTATCTTTTTGGTGTGTATGTAGAAAATTTTTCGCAATATAACGAACTCTATGGCTCTATTGGTGCATTGCTCATTTTGATGATTTACATATGGCTAAATGCCAATATTTTACTACTTGGTTTTGAACTCAATGCCACATTAAAAAGATTAAAAGAAGGTATTTCAAGCCCTAAAACTTCCTGATTTATGACCTTCTTTGCCGACATCCTTTTGCCCATATCACTACCAAAACCCTTTACCTACGAAATCAATCGGGATGAAGCATTGTTTCTTAAAAAAGGCATGCGTGTGGCGGTGCCTTTTGGAAAAACAAAAATTGTAACAGGACTTGTCTATGGCGTGCATCAAAATCCGCCGGCCTACGAAACCAAAGAAATCTATCAAATTTTAGATACAGAGCCAATGGTGACCCATACACAAATAGATTTTTGGGAATGGATTGCCTCCTATTATTTGTGTACAATAGGCGAAGTGATGCGGGCTGCCCTGCCGGGTATATTGCTCATAGAGAGTGAAACTAAATTTATACGTCACCGCCAAGCTGATGACAGCACAACACTCAGCGATGATGCTTTTTTACTGATGGAAGCCTTTGACATGCAAGCCATTTTAACTTTAAAAGACATATCCGGTATCCTAAACAAAAAAAATGTAATGCCTGTCGTAAAAGGGTTGATGGAAAAACAACTGATAGAAGTAGAAGAAGTTTTACAAGAAGGATACAAACCGAAAACCGAAAAATACCTGTCGCTGCATCCACAGTTTTCGGTGGAGAACGATTTACGTGATTTGTTAGATAAAATGAACCGAGCACCAAAACAAAGGGAGGCATTTTTATCTTTTGTGGCACTTTACCAAGTCTTGAAAAAACCGATACGCAAAGTAGATGTGGTTCAAAAAATAGGCAAAGAGGCTTCGGCATTGCAAAAATTGATTGAAAAAGAAATACTGTTGGAGAGCAAAGTGGAGGTTGATCGTGTCATCTTTGATCATTTGCCGCTGATTGCGCCAAAAAAGTTAACGCCGGATCAAAAAAAGGCTTTAGAATCTGTACAACAAAGTTTTTTGGATAAAGATTGTTGCTTGTTGCACGGTGTTACTTCATCCGGAAAAACTGAACTCTATGTTGAACTTATCAGCAAGTATATCGCCCTGGGAAAACAGGTACTCTACTTGGTGCCTGAAATTGCCCTCACCACCCAAATCGTCATGCGACTCAGAGGATATTTTGGAGATGCTGTGGCTGTTTACCACTCCAAATACAATGCAAAAGAGCGTGTAGAAGTTTGGCAAAAAGTATTGGAAGGCTCCACCAAAGCCGGTATAGTCATTGGTGCGCGTTCGGCAATTTGGCTTCCGTTTTCCAATTTGGGATTGGTGGTGGTTGACGAGGAGCACGAAACTTCTTACAAACAATTTGAGCCAAACCCCCGATACAACGCCAGAGACGCTGCCATTTACTTAGCAAAATCGCAAGGTGCCAAAGTGCTGCTAGGCACAGCCACACCTAGCCTTGAGAGTTTCTATAACGCTCAAAAAAACAAATACGGGTTTGTAAAATTGGATAAACGATTTGGCGAATTTGACCCGCCTGAAATACAATTTGTGGACTTGCGCGAGGCCTACAAACGCAAGCAGATGAAAGGTTTTTTTTCCAAAGATTTGCTATCAGAAATGGAAAACACCTTGTCCAAGCAACAAAAAGTGATCTTGTTTAAAAACAGACGCGGCTTTGCACCCGTAGTAGAGTGCAAAGATTGTGGAAATGTGCCCTACTGTCCAAATTGCGATGTGAGCCTTACGTATCATCAAGGAAATCAAAAACTGCGTTGTCATTATTGTGGATTTGCTGCGGCTATGCCCACCAACTGTTTTGCTTGTGGCAGTATTCAGTTGGACACAAAAGGGTTTGGTACCGAGCAAGTGGAAGAAGATTTAAAAAAAATGTATCCCGATCTCAAAATCGGGCGGATGGATTCGGACACCACACGTGGCAAAAATGCTTTCGACAAAATCATTAAGGCTTTTGAAGGCGGAGATTTTGACGTCTTAATTGGCACGCAAATGATTTCAAAAGGACTCAATTTTAAGCAGGTGGGGCTTGTGGGCGTATTGCAAGCAGACGACTTGCTTCACCAACCCGATTTCAGGGCGCACGAACGATGTTTTCAGCTGTTGCAACAATTATCAGGCCGTGTGGGCCGAGGCGATTTGAGAGGAAAAGTCATCATCCAAACCTACAGTCCCGGGCACGAAATTTTGCAGCAGGTAGCCGGTTCTGATTTTGATGGTATGTTTGCCAAAGAACTTCAACAAAGACAAGATTTTGAGTATCCGCCGTTTCAAAAACTTATAAAAATCACACTCAAGCACAGAGACTACCACAAGACAGCACAAGCTGCCGAGTGGATGGCTGCCGGACTCAAAACGATGCCAAACGTAAAAGTGCTTGGTCCGGAGACGCCTGTTATCGGGCGTATTAGAAATGAACACATCAAACAACTTTTGGTGAAAACGCACAAGGACGCAGCCTTGCAGGATCGCAAAAAGTACATCTATAAACTCAGGGAAAAATTGTTAACCACAAGAGATTTTAGAGCTGTAAAAATAGTATTGGATGTGGATAATTATTAGTTGTGCAACAGCATAATCAGAACTACGAAAAAACATTTGTTTCCTAAATAAGAAACATTTATCTTTGTAAAAAAAGATTTAAATGAACGAACTAAAATTTCGTGTTGATTTATTAGAAGAAGCGAAACAATTTCTTGACAGTATTGACGAAAAAAGCCGTGAGAAAATAATTTATAACATTTGGAAATCACGAAGGACAAACGACAAAGAACTTTTTAAAAAGCTACAAGACGAAATTTGGGAATTTAGAACAAAATACAATAAAACGTATTACCGACTTTTTGCATTTTGGGATAAAACCGACAAAGAGGACACCATAGTTGTTTCAACACACGGAATAATTAAAAAAACGGATAAAATCGCGAAAAAGGAGATTGAAAAAGCGGAACGAATTAGACAACAGTATTTTAACGAAAAAAACAAAAGAAAATGAAAACATATAGTTTAGAAGAGCTGACTGACAGTTATATCGGAAAAAAAGGAACAAAAAAACGAGACGAATTTGAAAACGAACTTCGACTTGACTTACTTGGATATGAAATTAAAAAAGCAAGAAAAGAAAGAAAACTGACACAAGAACAACTCGGAGAACTTGTCGGAGTTAAAAAAGCACAGATTTCAAAAATCGAAAATAGCGCAACTGACGCAAGATTTTCGACAATTTTAAAAGTGTTTAAAGTGTTAGGAGCGAAAGTAAAATTTGACGTAGAACTGAACGACCATAAATTAGCATACTAACCCGAAAAGAATGCCGATTGCACAACATCGGCTATAGCAAATGCGGGCTAAAGTGCTAAAATGAAAGTGATTACACAAAATAAACTAATAGCTAAACGGAAAGGAAAGTGCCTTAAAAACCCGCACTTGCCATAGCCACGGCCGTAAGGCTAAAATTAAATCATCATTCCTTAATCTTTTGGCGGTTTTTATAAGAAATTCTTGCCGTACATCAATGTTTGGGTTACCGTACTAATATAAATTTGTTTTATAAAAATTCGGGATATAAAAACCAAAAAGTAGAATTAGTAGCAAGTCTTGAAAGAATCTTATTTTGTAGGTGATGGACTCTTTATAAAATGATGTGGATAATTTGGTTTACGTTTTTGAAAAGTTAACACCGACTCTTTCCTTATTATACCATCTTCAATATTAATCGCTTTTTGAATTGTAGCATTCTCCATCCAACTTCTACGACCTTCTAAAATGGTGGGTAAATATACAATTAGTGCCGCAGAAATTGACCTTGAAGCACTTTCCCATAAATAACTTGGCGTATGATCAACAGCATAATAGTCTACGCAATTAATATGTAGAATTGGATTTTTAAAAGTTGTAGGTTTTGCAAAATAGAATCCCATCCCTTCGTCGCAACTGACATCAATAATTAAACTTCCTGGTTTTAAAGTATGTTTTTCATCTTCTGTTACAAAATTTATAGGATGGTCTGTATCTTGATAGGTTCCATTAATTATAATTTCAGATTCACTGATTAAATCGGATAAAGGTCGAACGGTACCATCGTGTTCTATAGTTACCATTCTGGCTTCTCCATTTTTACCTTCGCGGATACGAATATAATGAACATCCAATATTTCTTCTCTTACCTCATGATCAGGTCTCTGGATACAAATTGTAATATCCCTGAAACCATGTGATTTAAGTGCATAAATAGCACCTCTACTAACCGCTCCAAAACTAAAAATAATTACTTTACGCTGATTACCATAATGACCATCAATACCCCTTAATTGCAAGGCATGGATAACGGCACAGTAACCTGCCATTTCATTATTCTTATAAAATATATGTCTGCCTACCTGACCGTTTGGAAACCAAACAAACATATCCTCAAAGGCAATTAACGTTAATTTTCGATCTATTGCAGTTTGAGTAATATCTCCTTGCTGTGCACAATGCGGATAGCCCCAAATAAATCCCCCTTCACGTATTTCTTGTAAGTCGGCTAAGACCGGTTTGGCAATTATAACTGCGCCAATATCAGCTAATAACTCATGGCGAGAAGCTATTCCTCCGGCGTGAGAAACAAAGTAATCATCAGCAACACCAAATGGTGCTCCATATCCCTTTTCAAAAATTAATTGTTTT
The DNA here is from genome assembly GCA_018829465.1 of Bacteroidota bacterium. Taxonomy (GTDB): domain Bacteria; phylum Bacteroidota; class Bacteroidia; order Flavobacteriales; family Flavobacteriaceae; genus UM-FILTER-40-17. Next base: position 14,268 of record JAHJTN010000010.1, read on the forward strand.
CGAATGTCTTCTGGAAGTCGTGATAAATGATCTGGATGAATTGGGACACGTTTTTCATCTTCTTTTCTTGAAGTCCCAATAACTCCTAAGCTTGGTTTTTTCATAAGTTCTCCTTTGTTGAAATTACTTTAAATACATTAATGTCGGTTCGACAATCCGTAATTTAATGAGAAATTATTTGCTCTAGTAAGAAGTAATAGTATTAATGTAGCAAAATGAAGTAAGACTGATTGAAATCAAAGAAGGTATAAACCAGCTACAAATGTACTCAATTTTTATAAGAGATTCATGAATTAAAAAGTTGATAATAAAAAAGTTAATACCAAAATACCCAAAAACATTAGGACATTAAGCATGCGAATTTTTATCCTTGTATTGAAAAAAAGTATAAAATTTACATTTGAACATCATCGAAAAATTATGATTAAATAAATTTTTCTGTGATATTAATTATCATAGCAATGATTTTAAATTTATTGTATTTTGATTATCCAAATAGTACTGATGCCAAAAAATAAATAATCCGAAAAAAAAAGAAATACCAACACCTTATACAACGCTTTTGCGGCACATGTGAATGAACCAAATTTTGCGCTTTTTACTCAACTTTACCTCCCAGTTGGAAAGTGCCCGCCAACTCCACATCACACGAAGAACCTCCGTTTATTGAAGATTTAAGGCTTCTATTTCACTTCTCTTGTTTCGGCTCAGTGGAATAGAAACACCGCAAAGAATAACGTTTTTAGAATCGTATCCGTCAATTCTGTGGTGGTTGATGATAAAAGATTTGTGAACCCGAATAAATTGATTTTTGGGCAAAGTGTTTTCGAAATTCTTCATGGTTGACAGCACCATATAAGACGACAGATCGGTCACTATCTTGACGTAATCACCCATCGCTTCTATATATTTGATTTCGTGGAGGAAAACCTTCACGTTTTTTGAGTTGGCTTTTATAAAGATATAATCTTCGTTGTTGTCTAACGATTTTTGACTGCGGATTTTTTTGACAGCAATTGCCCTACTGACTGCCCTGTTAAACTTTTCGAGTGATACCGGTTTTTGCAGATAATCCGTTGCATCGTAATTAAACGCTTTAAAAGCATACTCTGTTTTGCCGGTGATAAAAATGATTTGGGGCAAGGATTCCAGAGAATCCAACAAATCAAAACCCGTAAGAACCGGCATCTCAATATCCAAAAAAATGACATCTACTTCATGGCTTTTGAGATGTCTTTTAGCGTCCATAACATTGTCAAAATCCCCAGATAGCAACAAGTCTGAGTGTTGCTCAACCAATTTTTTAATGGACAGCTTTTGTATAAAAGAATCGTCAACTACAATACAATTGAGTTTCATGTGTCTATTCTATTCGTTTTTCTGGTCATGCTTCGACTGCGCGATACAAAGATATGCAATGCACTATTCATTATAGGGCTTGGTTTTATAAATTCTTAAATAGGCATTTCATGATAGTAAAGATTTAGGACTAAACTGTAAAGTTAAATTAATTTAGCTAAAATCTACATTTTATCAGGAAAAATAATGCCATTATAGCTTGATACCTACAGAAAGCATCTCTCTGTATTCTCTTCTTTGTTTAAAGAATTTAGCTATAAAAGGACTGGTAGGTACCACCCTTAACTTTCTTTGCTGCACATGGGCGAGCACTTTCATGACAAATTCATTTTTAAAATCTTCGTTTTGAAGTGCCTCGGGTGCGTTCAGCTTGGTCAAGAAAATTTTTCTTTCCTGCAATGCGTATTCAATGGTCGCTTTTTCCCGATCCACCACGCATTCAAACTGTCTCAAAAAATCATTGTCTTTAATCTCTGTCACATAAGTTTCTGTTGCCATAATGTTCTTTTTGAATTAATTCATGGGTATGTCCAAAATAAGTAAACTGGTTTCGTTTATAAAATCTATTTTGAGTTCTGAAAATTCCGAAACACCCAAAGCATCTCGGCTATTGAGCGTCTCCTCAGCTACATTGACATTGCCGTTGATCACCATCAAATAAACACCATTTCCTTCGTGCATTGCCCGATAATTTAACTGTTTGCCAGCCTCAAAAGCTCCCAAAGAAATATAGGCATCTTGATGGATCCAAAGACTGCCCGCTACAGGCTTATCCTTAGGGGAAACCACCGTAGTCAATGTGTTTTTCTTTTGTAGGGCGTCAAACTTTTTTTGATCGTAGCGCGGATCTACGTCTTGCGCATTGGGTATAATCCAAATTTGAAAAAGATTAACCGCCGTTTGCAAGTCCGGATTTACCTCAGAATGAACCACGCCCTTCCCGGCACTCATCACTTGTACTTCACCAGATTGAATGACTGCTTTGTTGCCTAAATCATCCTTATGCTGAAGACTGCCAACCAGCGGAATGGTAATGATTTCCATGTTTTGGTGAGGGTGCATTCCAAAACCCATTTTTGGCGCAACCGTGTCATCGTTGAGTACTCTGAGTACACCATAACCCATTCGAAGCGGGTTGAAATAATTTGCAAAACTAAAAGAGTGGTTTACTTTTAACCAACCGTGGTCTGCCTGTCCTCTTGTGTCTTTTCTGTGTACAACTTTTTTCATAACAATTGCCTAAACACACCTATTTTGATGAACATTTTATTAATTTAGCATCTTATCTAACTACAGCAACAAATTTTAATGCAAAATAGCTACTCGAGGTTTTTTTCGATGATATATGCCTGATTTTAAGTCACAAATTTACGAAAATAATCTGTAAGCCCAATCAAACTATGGAAATTAACGCCAATAAAATACCTGTCTATTTTATGCCCGGCATGGCGGCAAGCCCTGCTATTTTTGAGAGGGTTCACTTGCCGGATGCCCTTTTTACCAAGCACTTGCTGGCGTGGGAAATTCCGAATAAAAAAGAACACCTAGCCTCCTACGCGCGCAGTATGGCTAATAAAATAAGACACCACAACCCAGTGTTGGTTGGCGTTTCCTTCGGTGGCATTCTCGTTCAGGAAATCAGCAAGTACATCCCCACCCGTAAAGTGATTATCATTTCCAGTGTAAAACATCAGAATGAACTGCCCAAAAAGTTCAAATTTGTACAACTTACCAAAGCGCATAAGTTGTTTCCAACAGGATTGGTCGCCAATATTGAAATCTTGCACGGACTGGCTTTTGGCGAAACTTTTCAAAAAAAACTAAACATGTACGAACGCTATTTGTCCGTTCGTGATAAAACCTACTTAGATTGGGCCATAGAAACACTCGTCAATTGGGAACAAACAAACATCCCCAAAAACCTGATCCACATTCAAGGAACTGAGGATAAGGTATTTCCCATTGCCAACATATCCAATTGTATTCCTATAGAAGGAGGCGGGCATGCTATGGTGATTACCCACGCCGGAATACTGAACGAACTGCTACCCGAAATGATTTTAAAAACCTAACGTCTAAATTATTAGATCCGACTTGAAATAAATGTAGTAAACCCAAAAAAATGAAATCATGAAAATTATGTCGAAAATTTTGAGCGCCTTGGGATTGGTTTTTCTCGGTGGGATTTTGAGCAATGCCGTACAAAGCGATAATTTCTCAACCAGCTTTGACAAGGTCAACAAAGACCCCGTAACTATTTTGGCAAAAACCAAAGCCGTTCTGGTACCCACAAACATCGCATTTGCCGGAGAAAGTGTACCCGTTCAAGATGTTGACGTTTTTGAAAGACTTGATAAAGAACTCATTGTCAACACCTACAGGCACTCCAATTCTATTCTCTATTTCAAAAGAGCTCACAAATATTTTCCAGTAATCGAGCCCATCCTGAAAAAAAATGGCATTCCGGACGACTTTAAATACTTGGCCGTCATCGAAAGTGGGTTGGAAAATGTAATATCTCCGGCCGGCGCCAAAGGTTTCTGGCAAATCATGCCGGCTACCGGCAGACAGTACGGCTTGGAGGTCAACACGGCTATAGACGAACGGTACCATATAGAAAAGTCAACAGAAGCCGCTTGTAAATATTTGTTGGATGCCAAAGAACGCTTCGGCAGTTGGACGCTCGCAGCAGCCTCATACAACGCCGGCATGTATGGCATAGATAAAAAACTGGAAAAACAAAGCGTGGAAGACTATTATAATTTGAACCTAAATGAAGAAACCTCGCGCTATGTCTTTCGTTTGTTAGCCATGAAGCAGATTATGGAAAATCCGGAAACATACGGTTTTGATTTTGAAACCTCCGATTTTTACAACTATATTCCCAACAAAAAAATTGAAATTGACACCACAATTAATGACCTCACAGCTTTTGCTATTGAACAAGGCATCAACTACAAAATTTTGAAAAGACACAACCCGTGGCTACTCTCCAACACACTACCCAACAGTTCTAAAAGAAAATACGAAATTGAAATACCCAATAAAGGTTATTATGTTTTAAATTAATGACAGCGCATTTTTTATACCCTCAAAATCTGTAAATCATGCGTTTACAGATTTTTTTTCTTTCTTAAATTCTTATTGACCCTCCAAAGACGAAAACGCAATTAAAAACAAATGACAATTTGACAGCTATACAGACTTGGCAATACTTTTGCTAAAGTCAAACGCCATTATAATCTATTCTGCACAATGAAAAAAGAAAATACAGACCAAAACTACTCGGCAGTTGACCAGAAAGCCAACGACGCAAAAGTCAAAACTTCAAAAAAAGAAAATAAACAAGCAAAGCAGTCCGCGGAAGATTTGAAAAGCGAATACGAAGAAAAATTGCAAGAAGAAAAAGATAAGTTTTTGAGGTTGTATGCCGAATTTGAAAACTATAAAAGACGCACATCAAAAGAACGACTAGAACTTTTTAAAACGGCCGGTCAAGACGTGTTATCTTCGTTGATTCCCGTTTTAGATGATTTTGACAGGGCCATAAATGAACTTACCAAAACGGATGAAACAGCCGCTTTGCAAGGGGTTACGCTCATTCAAAACAAATTTAAAGAAATATTAAAAAGCAAAGGCCTTGAAGTTTCAGCCGTAGCCAACGGAGATGCTTTTGATGCAGATTTTCACGAAGCGGTCACTCAAATTCCAGCACCGACTCCTGAAATGAAAGGCAAGATTGTAGATGTTTTAGAAAAAGGTTATAAACTTGGGGATAAAATCATTCGCTACCCTAAAGTAGTCATCGGACAATAAACACAAGAAAAGCCCAACCATGAAAGAAGATTATTACGACATATTAGGCATCAGCAAAGGTGCTACGGAAGCTGAAATCAAAAAAGCATACCGCAAAAAAGCCATAGCATACCATCCTGATAAAAATCCGGGTGATGCTAAGGCAGAGGAAATGTTTAAAAAAGCAGCAGAGGCATACGAAGTGTTGAGCAATCCTGACAAGCGCGCAAAATACGACCGTTTTGGCCATCAGGCCTTTGAAGGCGGTGGTGGTTTCAATGGCGGTGGCATGAATATGGAAGATATCTTCAGCCAGTTTGGCGACATTTTTGGCGGTGCGTTTGGTGGTGGTTTTGGCGGTGGTTTTGGCGGCGGTAGAGAGGCGCGAATCAAAGGGTCAAACTTGCGTATCCGCATCAAGCTCACCTTAGATGAAATATCGAACGGTGTTGAGAAAAAAATTAAAGTAAAGCGAAAAGTTCAGGCACCCGGCGTCCGATACAGCACTTGCCCCACTTGCAACGGAAGCGGACAAATCATGCGTGTGACCAACACCATTTTGGGTCGTATGCAAACGGCCAGTACTTGCCACACTTGCCAAGGCAGTGGACAAACCATACTTTCAAAACCCGCAGATGCCGATGCGCAAGGACTCAAAATAGTGGAAGAAACCGTTTCTATACAAATACCACCCGGTGTTAGTGATGGTATGCAACTCAAAGTGAGCAGCAAAGGAAATGACGCCCCCGGAAAAGGCATCCCTGGAGATTTGTATGTTCTAATAGAAGAAACAGAACACGAAACCCTCAAAAGAGAGGGTGACAACCTACATTATGACCTCTACATTAGCTTTTCAGAAGCCGCATTGGGTGTTGCCAAAGACATAGAAACCGCTTCCGGAAAGGTCCGTATCAAGCTCGAACCCGGCATTCAATCAGGAAAAATACTCAGATTGAAGGGAAAAGGCGTATCCAATGTGAACGGCTACAGCAAGGGAGACCTGCTTGTTCATGTCAATGTTTGGACACCCAAACAGCTTACAAAGGAGCAAAAAGACTTTTTTGAACGCATGCAAGATGACAGCAACTTTGCCCCAAACCCCGAAAAATCTGACAAATCTTTCTTCGAAAAAGTTAAAGATATGTTTTCTTAAAATTTTTGACTTCCATTTGAAATATTTTTTTACCTTTGGTGAGTCGTTAATCTTTTAACGATATTTTTCTTTTTCATAGCAATTTTTTTCCCATCCTTGTTGACTTGTCATTCAAGGATGGGTTTTTTTATGGAAAATATGATTTAAGATTTTTTAAAATTCAAATAAGAGTCCGTTAGCAACGGTGTTTATTTATTCAAAATTTGTAAATTTAGCCCGATTTAGAACCTACTATGCCAAATCTTTTAGAAGTACAAGAAGTCTCAAAAACTTATGGAAACTACACTGCCCTCAACAGTGTTTCGTTGACAGTCAAAAAAGGAAAGATTTTTGGTCTCTTGGGGCCAAACGGCGCCGGAAAAACATCCCTCATTCGCATTATCAATCAAATTACAATGCCTGATAAAGGTCAATTACTTTTTGATGGCGTACCACTTCAGTCTAAACACATCAAACAAATTGGTTATTTGCCCGAAGAAAGAGGTTTGTACAAGAGCATGAAAGTAGGTGAACAGGCGGTGTATTTATCGCAACTAAAAGGATTGGACAGGCAAGAAGCCAAAAAACGCATCAATTTTTGGTTCGATAAATTCAACATTAACGATTGGCGGGACAAAAAGATTAATGAACTTTCTAAAGGCATGGCACAGAAAGTTCAATTTATTATCACGGTTTTGCACCAACCCAAGTTGCTCATCTTCGACGAACCCTTTTCGGGTTTTGACCCCATCAATACTGAGCTCATTAAAAATGAAATTTTGGAACTCAAAGAAAAGGGAGCTACCATTATATTTTCTACACATCGTATGGAATCTGTAGAAGAACTCTGCGACGATATTGCGCTGATCAATCGCTCACATCTGGTGCTCAGTGGCGCACTTCGAGACATCAAAAATCGCTACAAGCAAGGTATTTACTTGGCCACTTTGGAAAATTTTAATACCGCAAAAGCTGCCTCACTTCAACACGAGGGTATCGAGTTAATGGAAAGCAAAAACCATGTAGAAATTGGGCAACAATTATTGAAGCTAAAAATCGATAAACATACAGACATCAATACTTTATTGACCGGTTTAACCGCATGCGGCACACTTGTGAAATTTGAAGAAAAAATACCTAGTGTTAACGATATTTTCATCAAAACGGTAAAAGAAACACCCGATGCTTAAACTCATTATTGTCAGAGAATTTTTAGCGCGAGTCCGTAACAAGTCTTTTGTATTGATGACTTTTATGAGCCCGATTTTGGTTTTCATCATGTTTGGGGTTATCGCCTATCTCACTAAAATTAACGACTCGGAAATAAAACACATCACCGTATTCGATAAAACCGATATACTTAAAAACATTTTATTCGATACGGAACAAATTCAATACCGTTTTTTAGACGACATCAGCTTGGCTGAAGCTAAAAAACAAACAGCTGAAGACGAAACTACTTACGGATTAATTGTAAAAACGGAAGCAGATGCGCAAGTATCTTTTTTCTCAAATGAATCTGTTAGCCCTGTTTTGATTTCTAATATTGAAAACAAGCTCAAAGAATATTACCAAAATCAAGCATTGATGGATCTGGGCATAGACCCTACGACTTTTTACGATAACCCTGAAAATACCCAAATAAGTATCCAAAATTATACGGGAAAGGAAACTTCCAAAACCAATTCTTACGTCAAAATGATCTTTGGTGGTTTTGCGGGTTACCTCATCATGATGTTTATAGTGATATACGGCAACATGGTCATGCGCAGTGTCATAGAAGAAAAGACCAATCGCGTCATCGAGATTATCATTTCTTCCGTAAAACCCTTTGACTTGATGATGGGCAAAATACTGGGCACCACCATGGCCGGTTTGTTGCAATTCACGATTTGGATATTTATCGGTTTTTTGCTGTTGCAACTTTTTGGAAATCTGAATGGAGCCTATCCTCAAACTATCGCTGACACCCAGACTTCTGCATTTAACTTGACCGTTATACTGAAAGAAATTTTGGCCTTACCGCTTGGTTTTATGATTGTGTCTTTTCTGCTTTTTTTTACAGGCGGCTACTTCTTGTACAGTTCTATTTACGCTGCCATAGGCGCCGCTGTGGACAATGAAACCGACACCCAACAATTTATGCTCCCCATATTGCTGCCACTCATATTGGGCGTTTACATTGGTTTTTTTACAGTCATTGAAAATCCGCACGGTACCGTTTCTACTGTCTTTTCAATGATTCCTTTTACCGCACCCATTGTCATGCTCATGCGAATCCCCTTTGGCGTACCTTGGTGGCAATGGACAATTTCGTTACTTTTGCTGTTCGGGACTTTTTTGGTAGTGGTTTGGTTTGCCGGAAAAATATACAGAGTTGGTATTCTTATGTACGGAAAAAAACCATCTTACCGTGAACTGATCAGGTGGTTAAAACACCAATAGACGAAACACCCATGTAAAAAATTTCCACACATGGGCATGATGAGTTAGTGTGTTCCATGCCTGTGCAGAGTCTAGTAGAAGCATGACCACTAAAAAACAATAAAAAAAAATGAAATTGATTCGCGAGTTTTTAAACTATCAACTGTTTGCCTCAGAAAGCATCTCTATTGCTGTTTGGCAAATACTACTCGTATTGGTCGCTTTTATTTTTACCGGTTTTTTCCTCCGAATTATTAGAAACATTGTAACTCGTAAACTAGAATCGGACGATAAAAACAAGTTTATAAGCATTTTTAAATTTGTCAAATATGTTGTGTATATACTGGTTGTGATTATCACGCTCAGTTCGTCCGGCGTAGATGTCACTGTTCTACTCACAGCCTCAGCAGCCATTTTTGTAGGCTTGGGTTTTGCCCTTCAAAACCTTTTTCAAGACATCATCTCCGGCATACTGATTATTATAGACAAATCGCTTCACGTAGGTGACATCATCGAGATTGACGGAAAAGTGGGCAAAGTAACCGACATCAGACTTCGCACCACACGTGCGCTCACCCGAGACGATAAGGTTTTGGTGATTCCCAACCACAATTTCCTCACCGAAGTGCTCTACAACTATACGCAAAATCAAAAAAGCACCAGAGAAAGTGTTAAAGTAGGTGTGGCTTATGGCAGCGACGTGAGGTTGGTAGAAAAATTATTACTCGGTTGTGCGAACAAACAGCGAGGCATACTCAAAAAACCGGCGCCTATGGTTTTGTTTGAAGACTTTGGCGATTCATCGCTCAACTTCGGATTGTTTTTTTATGTTTCGGACAGTTTTGGTGATCCAAAAATTAAAAGCGACCTCAGGTTTGCCATCGATCAAATCTTTAGGGAACACAACGTTACCATACCATTCCCACAGAGAGATGTGCATCTTTTTCAAACAAATAAATGACAGGAGAAAGCCCGGTTTTCTCAAACTTTAATAAGTAAACATGCTTAAAATATCTTTTCTAAGAGTAAATATCTTGTTGCTGATAGGCTTTTTAGTCCCCGCTGCATTTGCTCAAAACTCCGATTTTTTCAGGATAGAGTACGCACACAATCCTTACAATGCTTCTGATGCAGAATTCTCCAGATTCAAAACGTCTTTTAATGTCCCCTTCAAACTAAAAAATGGTGATTATTTTATCGCGGGAATGGAGTACCAACATTACAATTTCACCTTCGATGATGAGGTGCCTTTCCCAACTGAAGACATAGACCGCTTGCATGTGTTGGATCTCAATTTGAGTTACACTACCAAATGGAATGAAAACTGGCGTTTGGTGTTGCTCTTTGCACCCCGTATTGCCTCCACTTGGACGGGCAGCTTAGAATCTGACGACTTTCAGTTAAACGGTACCGCCTACATTGTTAAAAATCGCCCCAATTTAGACAAGCCTTACAGGCTTATCCTGGGTATTGGCATCAACTCCACGGCCGGTGTGCCTATTCCGTTGCCGACTATAAATTATTGGAAACAATTCCATCCAAAATGGTCCTATTCATTAGGCATTCCAAAATTTAACCTCAAACATCAATTTACACCCAAACACAGTATGCAGGCATTTCTGCAACTCGACGGTTTTTTTGTCAACATCCAAGAACGCTTCAATGCACCAAACGGCAAGCGCGCTGAAAGCATTTCATACAGAGCCGTAGTTGGCGGGCTGGGTTATGAATATGACTTCAACAAGTACCTTTCCTATTATTTCTACGGCGGTTACACACTCAACCAAAGTACCATTCTCAGAGACAATGACAGAGACAAAATTCTGACTATCGATGACAACAGAAATTTTTACTTGCGAACGGGTATCAAGTTCGGTTTGTAAATTAGAAGTTTTTTAAGATTTATGACGAACTAACTGTTTCTTTTTTCCGTACTTTAGAAGTCTAAAACAATCATGATATGCCCAAAATACTCATCGTAGAAGACGAAGTTTCCATCAGACGCGTACTGGTCAAAATATTAAAAGAAGAAAACGAAAATTACGAAACTGCCGAAGCCGCAGATGGACAAGAAGGCTTAAAAACTATTGAAAATGAAGATTTCGATTTGGTTATTTGCGATATCAAAATGCCCAAAATGGACGGCGTAGAGTTGCTGGAAGCCGTCAAAAAAATAAAACCTGAAATTCCTTTTGTCATGATTTCCGGGCATGGCGATTTAGACACCGCTGTGCAAACCATGCGCATGGGTGCTTTTGATTACATTTCCAAACCACCCGATTTGAACCGTTTTTTGCATATGGTGCGCAATGCTTTGGATAAAAAGACCTTGCTAGTCGAAAACAAACAACTGAAGCGGAAAGTCAGTAAGAATTTTGAGATGATTGGCAGTTCGCCTGAAATCACCAAGATAAAAGATCTCATCGAAAAAGTGGCACCCACAGAAGCGCGTGTACTCATTACCGGCGAAAACGGCACGGGAAAAGAATTAGTCGCACACTGGTTACACGAAAAAAGCCAACGCTCCGGCGCACCTTTTGTTGAAGTCAATTGCGCTGCAATCCCATCAGAATTAATTGAAAGCGAGCTTTTTGGCCATGTAAAAGGTGCTTTTACATCAGCCGTTAAAGACCGTTCGGGGAAGTTTGAAACGGCCAACGGCGGCACACTTTTTTTGGATGAGATTGGCGATATGAGTCTCTCTGCGCAAGCAAAGGTACTTCGGGCATTACAAGAAAACAAAATCACGAGGGTGGGCTCAGACAAAGACATAAAAGTAGATGTTCGGATCGTGGCCGCAACAAATAAAAATTTAAAAAAGGAAATTGAAGCCAACAAGTTTCGGGAAGATTTATACCACCGCTTAGCCGTGATTCTCATAGAAGTACCAAGCCTGAATGACCGTCGGGAAGACATACCCGATCTCATTACTTTTTTTGCAGAAAAAATTGCATCCGAGCAAGGGAGTACATCCAAAAAATTTTCCAAAAAAGCCATTGAACAACTTCAAGAGTACGATTGGACAGGTAACATTCGGGAGTTGCGAAATGTGGTGGAGCGGCTCATTATACTCGGTGGCGATCCGGTAGATGAAACGGATGTTTCACTATTTGCTAGTAAGTAATAGGGAAAATTACCTGTCGTGAACTATGTCTTCCAAATCTTTCAAGCCCAACCTGTAGCTGAACATTTGAGAGAAAAGTATGTAAATGACTACAGATATAGGAATAGATGCATAGCCTAAAGTGAAAAAAGCGCCCAAAGCAAAAACAACAAAAATATACCTGAATAAATTATCTCTGAAGCCATAGTGCGTTGTTTTCATTGAAAACAAACGAATGGGCGCATTGAGCATCATGCTGCTAAACAAGGTAATGCCTATCAAAAAATAGCTATTCATAAGCAAACCTCCCAAAAACTCAGGTCCGTTTTCGTGCAACATCATAGCAAAAGACAAAATAAAAATAGCATTTGCAGGCGTGGCCAAACCTATAAAGTAGTTGGTTTGCTTGGCATCTGCATTAAATTTTGCCAAGCGGTATGCCGAAGCAAGAGTGATGAGCAAACCAAACATAGGCAACGTAGGTATAATGTCGAAACCATTTTCTAATGTCGCCATATCTAAGTAATAATGAAAAAAACCGTGTCCGAAATTATTAGGCATCTGGCTCCAGTACAGCATGTTGAACATGACCAAGCCCGGAACAATACCAAAGGTAACCACATCCGCTAAAGAGTCTAGATGCTTACCTATCTGCGAATGGACTTTGAGTAATCGGGCCAAAAAACCATCCAAAAAATCGAAAATCAAACCAAAAACTACAAACATGAATACGAAGGGCATCTCTCCCAAAATATTGTAAAATATGGCCAGGATACCACAGAACAGGTTTAATAAAGTGAGGATATTTGGTAAGTGCTTTTCAAATCTCATCTAGCGAATAATTTTAATAAGAAATATTCGTTAAGTTCATAATAACTTCATGCGAAGATAGTTATTTAATAAAGATAAAAATAAGATATTTGCCTGATAAAAATACGCGCTTGAAAAAGTTTTTTTTTCTTTTGTGCTTGTCAATGATCGCATACACGGCATCCGGACAAACCGCACGCAAGTTTTCCAATGAATTTCTGAACATTGGGGTAGATGCGGCTGCTTTGGGTATGTCTAACGCAGTGGTGGCGCATATAGATCATGTAAATGCTGCCTATTGGAATCCGGCCGGTTTGGCAAACATCGAAGATCAGGAAATTTCTTTGATGCACGCCAATTATTTCGCCAGCATTGCTAATTACGACTTTGCCGCTTTTGCCATGCCGCTAGACGACAGAAGTGCCGTGGCTTTTTCTTTAATCCGATTTGGCGTTGACGATATCCTAAATACTACCGAACTTATAGACAACGAAGGAAATATAGATTTTAACCGCATCAGTCTTTTTTCCGCAACCGATTGGGCGTTTATGTTTTCCTATGCGCGAAGCGCGCCTGTGCAAGGCCTAAAATACGGCGCCAATGCAAAAGTGGTCAGAAGGATTATAGGCGATTTTGCCACTTCTTGGGGTTTTGGTTTTGATTTGGGTATTCAATACGAAGCCGGAAAATGGCAATTGGGTTTGATGCTCAGAGACATCACCACCACCGTAAATACCTGGACTTTTGACGAAGAAGAATTTCAAAAAATCCGCGATGCCATTCCGGGGCAAAATCAAGACGTACCCGAAAGTACAGAAGTGACGCTGCCCAAAGCGCAGTTTGGCGTTTCGCGCATGTTTGAGTTAGGTAGAGACTACGAACTGCTTGCCGAAATTGACTTGAACGCCCGCTTCTTCGAAACCAACGATGTCATTTCCAGTTCGTTTGTTTCCCTAGATCCGGCTTTGGGTTTTCAACTTGATTACTTGGACATGGTGTTCTTGAGAGGTGGTGTCGGAAATTTTCAAAACATCGAGCAATTTGACGGCAGTGAAGAACTCAACGTACAACCCAATTTTGGTGTTGGTTTTCGGTACAGAGGCATCCAATTTGATTACGCGCTTACCAATATAGGCGAAGGTGGCGAAGCTTTGGTATCAAATGTTTTTTCTTTACGAGTAGATTTGAGTATCTTCCGCTGATATGAAACGAGGTTTAACACACAGGAGGATGATTATTAAGGAGTTCCATGCCTGTGCTGAGCGCAGTCGAAGCATGTCCATAGAAAATCAATAATGAAAAAAAGCTTTTATTTTATACTTTCCGGCGTGTTATTGGCAGCTTCTTGGCCTACCTATGGTTTTCCATTGCTGATTTTCTTCGCTTTTGTGCCTATGCTTATCGGTATAGAACATCTTTTGGTTTCCGGGCTAAAAAAGAAAGCACTGCGCGTTTTTGGCTTGAGTTATCTCACTTTCTTTATTTGGAATTTTATCACCACCTATTGGCTGCTTTATGCCAGTGAAATCGGTGGTTGGTTTGCCATCTTAGTCAACAGTTTACTGATGGCACTCATCATGCTGGTCTATTTTACAGTCAGAAAAAGAAATACGCAAAGTGCGGGACTGCTATTTTTGGCCACGTTCTGGATCGCTTTTGAAAAATTTCATCTCAACTGGGATTTTTCTTGGCCTTGGCTTAACTTGGGAAATGTATTTGCAACTTACCCGGAGTGGATACAGTGGTATGAATATACGGGCAGTTTTGGTGGCAGTCTTTGGATTTGGCTCGTCACCGCCTTGATGGTAAAGTCGCTTTCTAAAGGTTTACAGCCTTCACCCAAAGCCTACTTAAAAAAAGTACTGTTCCCTTTCGCCGTCCTATTTTTGCCCATTGCTTATTCCTATGCTGTGTATGTCAATTACAAAGAGGATGCAAATCACGTAAATGTTATTGCTTTACAACCCAACATTGATCCTTATGCAGAAAAATATTTTGTCACCAACAAAACTGTTTTTGAAAAACTCTATGGGCTCAGTAAAGACAAAATAGACGAACATACCGATTTCTGGATAGCCCCCGAAACTGTTTTTGCCAAAGGCACCAGAATGCGTACGTTGGAAAGTGCACCTGAAATGCAAGGTATCGATTCTTTATCGGGCAAATATCCTAAGCTGCAAATCCTCACCGGAATTTCGCTTTTTGAAACTTTTCCAAACCAAACTTTGGCCGGCGATCAGGCCAATCACATTCAAAGGATGAATGGCGACACCATTTGGTATAAAGATTACAACTCGGCCCTGTTTAAACAGCATGGTGCTTCGCCAAAACTTTACCACAAATCCAAGTTGGTGGTAGGTGTAGAAACCGTTCCGTATCCCAAAGTTTTTAAATTTTTTCTCGGCAATTTTATGATTGACCTCGGGGGAACGCTTAGCGTAAAATCTACGCAAGAAAATAGAGAAGTCTTTCACAGTCATGACGATAGCCATCGGGTAGCACCCATCATTTGCTACGAATCGGTTTACGGAGAATATGTAACCGGCTATGTGCAAAACGGTGCCGATTTTTTGGCAATTATCACCAACGATGCATGGTGGAACGAATCTGAGGGACACAAACAACATCTAAACTATGCCCGTATCAGGGCCATCGAAACCCGTCGAAGCATTGCGCGTTCGGCCAACACAGGTATCTCGGCCATCATCAACCAAAGAGGTGATATAGAAAAGTCTTTAGCCTACAACACAGCCGGTGCTTTAAAAGGTACGCTTAACGCCAACAACAAGCTGACTTTTTACGTGAATCACGGCGATTACATAGCCCGAATTGCAGTATTCATGGCGGGGTTTATTTTTTTAATCAGCCTGTTTCGCAGAAAGAAAATAATTGAGTAGAAGTTTGAATGAGAGCTAAAAAACCGTAAACAGCAGTACTGTGGCTGTCTTTTTGATTCATTATGTCTCTTACAAGCTGTCATACTAAACTCCACTAACTTGTCATGCTGAACCTACTTCTGTCATGCTGAACTTGGTTTAGCATCTTCACCCACAGCAGCAAGACCCTGAAACAAGTTCAGGGTAACAGCCAAAGGGGTTCAGGGTAAGCGATTCACTATGGTATAGGTGTTTATATAAGAAAAGCTACATAAATCAGGATTTGACTGCACGCTACCTGATATTGAAATTTCCCTTTTTACGGATTGGGATAATCACAAAAAAAACCGCCCGACAAGTTTGATTAAAAACCTACCAAACGGCAATTTACAACGGAAAGCTGCGTGCAACTACAAAACCTGAATATGGACGGGCAAGGAAAACTTTTTGTTGAGCAATTCTTTTGATACCTGTAGCTTTTGATAGTTTAATCGGTTTTTGATATAGGATGCAATCACATCATTTTCGGCAGCTACATCTATCACCACAATTTCGCCTTTGCGGTTGAGCATAAATTGTACTTCTGCGTGGGTAGCATCTCTTAAAACAAAACTCGGGTTTTCGAGTAAGCGGGAAATTTCTTGTTGCATTTTTTCCTCTTCTCCCGGTCCGTTTTCGGTAATCGGGCTAAATGCACTGAGGACAAATACGCTACAAAGGAGCAGGGCAAAGATTTTTAGATTTTTCATAATATGCTGTTTTTAAGTGTTATACATTTATAAAGACCGAGCGTTTCCTTTTTTGTTACATCTTTATAAAATGATTAACACAGTCTAAACATTATCATAAAAAAAAACCGCCTCATTGGTGAGACGGCTTTTTTAACTTTAAGAATGCGATATTTATGCCAAAACTGCTTGTACTTTGTCTGCGGCTTCCTGAAACTCAACGGCTGACTGTACTGCCAAACCACTGTTGTCTATGAGTGCTTTGGCAATGTCGGCATTGGTGCCTTGCAAACGCACTATAATGGGTACTTTAATGGCATCGCCCATGTTTTTGTAGGCATCTACCACGCCTTGTGCTACACGGTCGCAGCGCACAATACCGCCAAAAATATTGATGAGTATGGCTTTTACCGCCGGATCTTTTAAAATAATCCGAAAGGCTTCCTCTACCCTTTTGGCATCGGCTGTGCCACCTACGTCGAGAAAATTGGCCGGTTCGCCGCCTGCCTGTTTGATCAAATCCATGGTGGCCATGGCCAATCCGGCACCGTTTACCATACAGCCTACGTTTCCATCTAGGTCAACATAGTTCAATCCAACCGCTTTGGCTTCTACTTCTATGGGGTTTTCCTCGTTCAAATCGCGCATATCGGCGTATTGCTGATGACGAAAAAGGGCATTGTCGTCCAAAACTACTTTGGCATCGACGGCCATAATTTTATCGTCTGATGTTTTTAATACCGGGTTGATTTCAAACAAAGAAGCATCTGCACTCACATAAGCCGTGTAGAGTGCGGTTACAAACTTGGTCATCTCTTTAAAGGCATTGCCCGAAAGCCCGAGGTTGAAAGCAATGCGCCTGGCCTGAAAAGGCAATAAGCCAATGGTTGGGTCAATTTCTTCGGTAAAAATAAGGTGCGGTGTTTTTTCTGCCACGGCTTCTATATCCATGCCGCCTTCGGTAGAATACATAATCATGTTGCGGCCTTTAGCCCTGTTCATCAAAACAGACATATAAAACTCTGAGGTCTCTGAAGGTCCGGGATAGTAAACGTCTTCTGTAATCAAAACCTTTCTAACGCGTTTCCCTGTGGGTGGGGTTTGCGGCGTAACCAAGTCCATCCCTATAATTTTACCGGCTATTTCTTCAACTTCCTGGAGGCTTTTGGCCAGTTTAACACCGCCGCCTTTGCCGCGTCCGCCTGCGTGAATTTGCGCTTTCACAACGTACCACTTGGTACCGGTTTCTGCGGTAAGTTGTTTGGCCGCATCTACGGCTTCTGCTGCGCTGTGTGCCACAATGCCTCGTTGGATTCTGACGCCAAAACTATTTAATATTTGCTTGCCTTGATATTCGTGTAAATTCATCTGAAAAAGGTTTTAATGCTTAAAATATATCACCACAAAAGTAGCAAACCGACCTCAATAAAACCAATGATTCGCTTTTTTTTGGCATAAACCGGCATAAAAAAAACCTGCGGGTAACCACTCCCGCAGGTTCAAACAACATTACAACAAAAACCAACCTTAAAAACTCAAAATGAAACTATATATATTTTTCAAAATTTTTAGTTTTCACCGTTCCGCCCAAGTCGTGGAGCAAATTATACAAACCGAAGAAAGTTCGGTTGATGTACAGAAAATGTTTAGACCCTCTGTTGCCGTTCATCTTTTTTAATTGGGTGTCTTTGGCATATTTTTCGCCTAAGTCGGCTATTTTTCCAAAAAAGTCGGCATCTGAAAAATCAAATGTATCTACATGAAAAGGCTTTGTAAACAAAGACAACATTTCGTGAAATAATTTTGAAAAGTAAACCACTTCATCGGGTGTATCATCGGGTCTGAGAATTTCTAACTCCCGTAGCTTTTGATCGAAAACAGTCGGATTGTCAATAGATTCTTTTTTGGCCAATTCAAAATAAGGCACGTAGAATTCTTCAGGTACTTGTTTGATGCAACCAAAATCGATGGCTATCAGATTGAAATCGTCATCAATCATAAAATTGCCCGGATGCGGATCTGCATGCACCCTTTTGAGTACGTGCATTTGATACATATAAAAATCCCAAAGGGTTTGCGACAATTTATCTTTAATTTCCACCGAATAGCCAACCGATGCCAACTCAGAAAGATGATGGCCTTCCATCCAATCCATGGAAATAATTTTCTCGCAAGAAAGTGCAGGATAATAAACCGGAAATCGAAGGTTCTCGATGTGTTTGCAGTCCGATGCCATTTCCATGCTTTGCTTAATTTCTAGCAAATAATCTGTCTCTTCAACCAGTTTGTCCTCTACTTCTTTAAAATATTTATCAGAATCTTTTGCTTGGATGTTAAACATTTTTAGCGCGAAGGGTTTTACCAATGCCAGGTCTGACGAGATGCTTTGAGCTACTCCGGGATATTGAATTTTCACAGCAATTTTTTTCCCATCCAGAGTAGCCCTATGCACCTGACCAATGCTAGCCGCGTTCACGGACTGCGCATCAAAAGTATCGAATATGTCTTCGGGATATTTCCCGAAATAATTTTTAAAGGTTTTTCTGACCAAAGGCGCAGACAGCGGTGGCACGGAAAACTGCGCCAATGAAAATTTTTCTACGTAAGCCTTTGGCATAATGTTTTTTTCCATACTCAGCATTTGGGCTACTTTTAAAGCACTCCCTTTAAGGCTTTTCAAACCATCATAAATATCTTCCGCATTTTCAGCGTTGAGTTTATCGCGATTCACAGAAGGATTCACCATTTTTTCGCCGTAATACTTTAGGTAGTTACCACCAACTTTGACACCGGTAGTGACCAACTTTGAAGCCCTCCCTATCTTACTAACCGGTATGCTGTCTATTGTTTTCATCTGTTTATTTTATTTATTTTTATCGGTCAGATGGAACACCCTAGGATAATCATACGCCTCTATGTCACTCTTTTTACATGGGTGTTTCATGATTATACCGCTGCTTCTTTCCACAAGAATTTGCCAAAATCCAAAATACCTTCTATTGGTGACGAATCAAAAACATCAAAGACCACTCTAACCGATTTTTCGATAACCAAATCGGTCTTCTCAAAAGAAACGGAATTGTCGTGCATCCAAAATTTCAAAATAAAGAGGGTTTGCACCCAAGCCGCTTCTGCAAAAATCTTTTCGGGGCGTTTGCTAATCTTGTATGATTTTTCTGCGTTGTCGTCTATGACCAATGCTTCGGCAAATGAGACGACCCGCTTGCGAAGTCCGGAAAGTTGCATCAAAGATTTTATATTTTCTTTTTCATTTTCTAAAACAAATAAGACATAGCTTCTGTTGGCTGTCAACAATTCAAAAAAGGTGTAGAAAAAAGTGAGCAACTTTTCTTTAGATGTAAACGTTGAGTAATCCGGATTTTTCTCTGCTAAAGACATGGTATTGTCAAAAAAGAGTTCCCATATACTTTTTTCGAGTGCTTCAAATGAACCGAAACAGGCATAAAACTGTTGTTCTTCAATTTTATGTGTTTTGCAAAATTTATACACAGAAGTCGGTTTCTCACTTTCTTCCAATACATGATGCATATACACATCTATGATAAATTTTGAATCGATTGTTTTTTTTGTAGCCATATCCTTTATATCTGAGACAAAGATAGTACTTTTGTTTAATATTTATAATAATTGTTTAAACAAAAAATGTTAAATAAAATTAAACACAAAATCAGATTCGCCAATATATAGGTGTCAAATTGTCAGTTGCGGACATTTGGTATTTTTATTGGTTAGTGTTGTGCATTAAATATTAAAACAAAAAAACTATGGCAACCGGAAATATCAATGTATCGGTAGAAAACATTTTCCCACTCATCAAGAAATTTTTATATTCGGATCATGAGATTTTTTTAAGAGAGCTCATTTCAAACGCAACCGACGCCACGCTCAAGCTCAAGCATTTGGCGCAGATTGGAGAAGCCAAGGTGGCGTTGGAAAATCCTCAAATTGAGGTAAAAATCAACAAAGAAGACAAGACGCTTCACATTATAGACCAAGGCATCGGGATGACTGCCGAGGAAGTTGAAAAATACATCAACCAGATTGCTTTTTCGGGAGCCGAAGAGTTCTTGGAGAAATACAAAGACAAATCGGCCAAGGATGCCGGAATTATCGGACACTTTGGCTTGGGTTTCTACTCGGCGTTTATGGTGGCCAAGAAGGTGGAAATCATCACCAAATCATACACGGATGCGCCGGCAGCACATTGGGTGTGCGACGGATCACCTTCTTTTACACTTGAGGCCCACGACAAGGCTGACAGAGGTACCGAGATTATTTTGCACATAGCCGATGACAGTACCGAATTTTTAGAAGAATACCGAGTCCGTGAACTCTTGCAGAAATACAACAAATTCATGCCGGTTCCTATTAAATTTGGCACCAAAACCGAGAAAAAGAAAGAAGGCGAAGGCGAAGATGCCAAAGAAACGGAAGTCACTGTTGACAACATCATCAACAACCCAAATCCGGCGTGGACCAAACAACCCACCGATTTGGCTGACGAAGACTACAAGTCGTTTTACCGCGAGTTGTATCCCATGCAGTTTGAAGCGCCTCTATTCCACATTCACCTTAATGTAGATTATCCGTTCAACCTGACAGGGATACTGTATTTTCCAAAACTCACCCAGGATTTGCAAATCCAAAAAGACCGCATTCAACTCTATCAAAACCAAGTTTTTGTCACTGATAATGTGGAAGGCATCGTGCCCGAATTCTTGACCATGTTGCGCGGTGTAATCGATTCGCCCGATATTCCCTTGAACGTTTCCAGATCCTACTTGCAGGCCGATGGCAATGTCAAAAAAATATCGGGTTATATCACCAAAAAAGTATCGGACAAGTTGCAATCGCTTTTCAAGGAAAACCGAACCGATTTTGAGGCCAAATGGAACGATATCAAATTGGTGATTGAATACGGCATGTTGTCTGACGATAAATTTTATGAAAAGGCCAAGTCATTTGCCCTCTTCCCTACTGTGGATGGTAAATTTTACACTTTTGACGAGCTGAAAGAAAGCGTGAAAAACCTGCAAACCGACAAAGACGACAAGCTGGTTTTGCTTTACGCCACAGACAAAGATGCACAGCACAGCTATATAGACGCTGCAAAAGAGAAAAATTTCGAGGTGTTGTTGTTAGACTCACCTCTCACGGCACATTATATTCAAAAACTTGAGTCTGCGCACGAAAAAGTGACTTTCGCCAGGGTGGATGCAGATCATTTGGACAATCTGATCAAAAAAGACGAAACGGTTATATCTAAATTATCGGACGCGCAAAAAGAAACACTGAAACCGATTATCACAGAGGCTGTTCCACAAAATTATGTTGTCCAACTCGAAGCTATGGATAGCCAGGCTCCGCCATTTATGATTACACAACCCGAATTTATGCGCCGGATGCAAGACATGAGCAAAATGGGAGGCGGTATGTTTGGCAGCAGCCACATGCCGGAGATGTATCACTTGGTTGTCAACACCAACCACGAATTGGTTTCAAAGATTTTGGAAACCAAAACCAAGGCCAAGAAAGAAAAACTCATCAAACAAGGTATAGATTTGGCGCGCTTGTCTCAAAACTTGCTTAAAGGAGAAGAAATGACCGCTTTCATCAAACGAAGTTTTGAGTTGATAAAATAGCTTTATTTTTACCCGATGAAGTTTGCCTGCGCTACAATTTAAAATAGCAGCGCGTTAATGATATGGATGTACCGCCTAATCTTGATGGATAGGCGGTACTGAATTTAAAAAATTAAAGAAATACATGAAAAATACCAATCCACCGATGCAGTTTCAGTTTGGGTAAAGGTATTTATTTTAGGAATTAAGGATAAAACCTCACAGGTTTTAAAAACCTGTGAGGTTTAAAAAAGATAACAGGAGCATGATGAGTTAGGGTGTTTCCTACCTGCGCTGAGTACAGTCGAAGCATGACCTTTAAAATCAGTTGTATTGAGCGAAGTCGAAATAAATAATATAAACAGATGAAAATATACACCAAAACCGGTGATTTGGGTCAGACATCCCTTTTTAGCGGCAAACGCGTACCCAAGCACCACATGCGTGTAGAAAGCTATGGCAATGTGGATGAGCTCAATGCATTTTTGGGTCTGTTGCGCGATCAAATTACCGATGCAGCACTCAAAGCATTCCTTTTAAACATCCAACATCAACTCTTTGTGATTGGATCCCATTTGGCCTTTGAGCCGGATGCCTCGGCAAAAAACAAACGATTGGCGGCTCAAATTCCGCGGCTTGAAGCTGTGGAAATTGAAAAACTCGAAACAGAAATAGACCGTATGCAAGCCGCATTGCCCAAAATGACACATTTCATTTTGCCCGGAGGTCATCCTGTAGTTTCTTCCTGCCATGTGGCGCGAAGTGTTTGCCGCAGGGCCGAACGAAGTGTCACCCAGCTTTATGAAACCGAAGCGGGAGATCCTAACTTGCTCATATATCTAAACAGGCTTTCAGATTATCTGTTTGTACTTTGCCGTTTTTTATCACAGCTTTTACAAGTACCGGAAATCAAGTGGATTCCCAACGCGTAAGACTTTCAAAACAGCCTAAGTAGAATCTATAAAATTTCTCGGTTTTATTTTTTTAAAAAAAATAAACAAAAAAAAAACGTACGGTTTGATAAGTGTTTGTTAATTTGCAAACATTCCGATGATGGAACTTAAAACCGAACGCTTATGCTCAACTACGTTATTCGGGAAAATGAAACTTTCAGGCACTTAGAAGGTCTTCCTTTTGAAGCCGGCAAGATTATTTGGGTAGATTTGATTGAGGCCACAGAAGAAGAGAAAAAAGAGGTAGAAATCTACTTTAAAGTAGAACTCTTCACCAAACAAGAAACTGAGGAAATTGAAAGCAGTTCGCGTTACATAGAAAGCGAAGACGAGATTGGTATCAACATGAATTTTGTTTCATTGACTCTTGAGAGTTACCAATACGAGCCGGTTTCCTTTATTGTGAAAAACAAAGTACTGATTACCCAACGAAACACGAGTTTTCACACCTTTAAAGACACCTACAGAAAACTCAAAATTACCAAACCCGAAGACGGTGACGATATTTTTCTGAATATACTGGATACCCGTATCGATTTTGATGCGGATTTGATTGAGAACATCACCGAACAAATTTCAATCATCAGTAAAAAACTGGTAAAATCTGACGACCTTAACCGTGAGCTCTTACTAAAAATCACCTCGCTTCAAGAAACCACGATTGCCATTAGAGAAAATATTGTTGAAAAACAGCGCATCTTATCGTCTGTGATGAAAAGCCGTTTGTTTCCAAAAGAAGATACCGAAAAGATCCGGATTATGTTTAAAGATGTAAGTTCACTCTTGGAGCACACCTCTTTCAATTTTGAAAGATTGGAGTTTCTTCAAAACACTTTTTTAGGTCTATTGGATATGGAGCAAAACCGCGTGATCAAAATTTTCACAGTGGTCACGGTCGTCTTTATGCCACCCACACTCATAGCCAGTATGTATGGCATGAACTTTAGATTTATGCCAGAATTAGGTCAGACATGGGGTTATCCTTTTGCCATTATACTGATGATTCTTTCCTCTGCTTTCACGCTCATGTTTTTCAAAAGAAAAAAATGGTTGTAGGCGTGTGCAAGCCGTTTAAAAATAAGGATTTGTTTTGTTAATAAACTAAGTCGGGCGTTAAAACAATAAAAATTACCCTGTAACAATTAAATTTGCTATCACCCAATGGAACCATTCGACGCCGTCATTATAGGCAGTGGCCCCTCAGGCGCCAGCACAGCAATAAAATTGGCCGAAGCCGGCTGGAAAATAGCCCTTGTTGAAAAAGAAATACTCCCGCGCTACAAGACTTGTGGCGGCGGGCTCGTGTATCGTGGCAGAAATTATTTGCCATTCGATATTTCATCGGCAGTAGAACGTGAGTTACACCAAGTCGAAATCTTTTTCGGAAAAAAGAGCACCTTAATTTTTAAAGCGCAACGCGAAAAGCCGATCGTAACCATGATTATGCGCGACAGTTTTGATTCTTTACTCGTCAATCAGGCAAAAAAGCATAGCATTGTCATCTATGAGGGCGAAAAAATAACCGGTTTAGAAAACGATGAAAACAAAGATTTGGCAGTTGTCAAAACAGACAAAAGAACGATAGCCGCTAAGTTTGTCATTGCTGCTGACGGTGCATTAAGCCCTACCGCCAAGCTTGCCGGCTGGCCCGAAACCCGCCAGATTTGTCCGGCACTGGAATACGAAATCAAAGTCTCTCCTACCGATTTTGAGCGACTGTCTAAAACCGTTCGCTTCGATATGGATGTTGTGCCTAAAGGTTACGGCTGGTGTTTCCCCAAAAAAAACCATCTTTCTGTAGGCGTCGGAAATTTTATGAAATTGACAAAAACCCTCAATCTCAAAACATATTACCAAGACTATCTGCAAACCTTGGGCATATCCAACGTATTGGAAGAACAAGCACATGGGTTTATCATTCCTATCTCGCCGAGAACGGACGGTTTTGTTAAGCATCGTGTTTTTTTAATCGGCGATGCAGCAGGCTTTGCAGATCCGGTTACCGCCGAAGGCATTTCCAATGCCATTCTGTCCGGAAACTTGGTAGCCAAAGCCCTTGTTGAGAGCCAAGCAAATCTTGACAAAGCGACTTTGCTGTATCAACAATATCTGGATGAGAAAATTTTGCCGGAACTTTTGACCGGCATCAAATTGGCAAAACTGTTCTACAACAACCAAAAACTCCGAAACCTGATGTTACAAAAGCTTGGTCAAACCGCTACGGAAGCTATGACAGATGTGTTTATGGGCGTTCGCTCCTACCCTAAAGACTACAAAGAAAGTATCCGAAGACGATTGAAGCTAATGGTTTTTTCTTTAAAAAAAAATCCCGATTTTTGAAAACCGGGATTTTAAAATTTGTCAAAGGACAGCTCAGATTTTCACCTTAAAAGCTTTTTCCTGAGGAAAATAAGCAACGTCGTCCAATTCTTCTTCTATGCGTAGGAGTTGGTTGTATTTTGCCATCCGATCGGAGCGCGAAGCAGAACCGGTTTTGATTTGTCCGGTATTGAGCCCTACGGCCAAATCGGCTATGGTAGTGTCTTCCGTTTCACCGGATCTGTGCGACATCACGCAAGTAAAGCCCGCATTTTTAGCCATGTTTACCGCTGCTATGGTTTCTGTCAAAGTTCCGATTTGGTTTACTTTGATCAAAATCGAGTTTGAAATATTGTTTTCAATTCCTTTAGACAAACGTTCCACATTGGTCACAAAAAGGTCGTCACCAACCAATTGAACGCGATCGCCAATCAACTCGGTCAAGTATTTCCAACCATCCCAGTCGTTTTCATCCATACCGTCTTCGATAGAGATGATAGGATACTTGGTAGCCAACTCGGCCAAATAGTCGGCCTGTTCTTTTGAATTCCTGACGATGCCGCTTTCGCCTTCAAACTTGGTATAGTCGTATTTGCCATTTTCAAAAAATTCTGAAGCAGCACAATCGAGTGCCAGGTAAACTTCTTCTCCGGCTTTGTAACCCGCCTTGGTGATGGCTTCTATAACCGTATCCAAGGCATCTTCTGTGCCTTTAAAACTTGGTGCAAAACCACCTTCGTCACCCACAGCAGTGGTGAGGTTTCTATCGTGCAAGATTTTTTTCAGGTTGTGAAAAATCTCTGTACCCATTTGCATGGCGTGTGTAAAATTTTTGGCTCTTACCGGCATAATCATGAATTCTTGAAAAGCGATAGGCGCGTCGGAGTGCGAGCCACCGTTTACAATATTCATCATCGGCACAGGAAGTGTATTAGCGCTCACGCCGCCTATGTAGCGATACAAAGGTTGGCCCAATTCTTCGGCAGCGGCTTTGGCTACGGCCATGGAAACGCCCAAAATGGCATTGGCGCCAAGTTTGGATTTGTTGGGCGTACCATCGAGCTCAATCATGCGTTTGTCGATGAGGTTTTGTTCAAAAACGGAGTAACCTTCAATTTCATCTGCAATAAGTGTATTGACATTTTCCACGGCTTTCAACACGCCTTTTCCCATATAGTTTTTTCCACCATCGCGCAACTCCACAGCTTCGTGTTCGCCTGTTGAGGCGCCTGACGGAACGGCAGCCCTACCCAATACGCCGTTGGTGGTGATGACATCTACTTCCACAGTTGGATTTCCTCGCGAATCGAGTATTTGTCTGGCGTGAATTTTCAAAATTGAACTCATAATAAAAGTGTTTTTATGGATTTAAGGTTTGTTAAATTTCCACCGTTTGATGGATGTGTTGCATAAATTGATCGAATAAATAAGCCGAATCGTGTGGTCCGGGACTTGCTTCCGGATGGTATTGGACAGAGAAAACCGGTTTGCCTTTCAATTTAATCCCCATTACCGTTTGATCGTTCAGGTGGTAGTGTGTAAGCTGTACTTCTTGATGTGCTTCCACTTCCGCTCTGCTGATGGCAAAACCGTGGTTTTGAGAAGTAATCTCGCCTTTTCCGGTTTCCATATTCAACACAGGATGGTTTATACCACGATGCCCGTGGTGCATTTTGAAAGTGGGAATACCATTGGCCAGTGCCAAAATTTGATGCCCCAAGCAGATGCCAAAAAGCGGCTTGCCGGAAAGTAAAATTTTCTGAGTATTAGCGATAGGATCTTTCAGCGGTTCGGGATCACCCGGACCGTTTGACAAGAAATAACCATGCGGGTTCCAGCTTTCCATTTCTTCAAAAGAAGTGTCATAAGGATAGACTTTTACATAGGCACCTCGATTTGCAAAATTGCGAAGTATATTTTTTTTGATACCTAAGTCTAAAGCTGCAATGCGAATTGCAGATTCGGGGTTTCCGAAAAAGTAAGGTTCCGATGTAGATACTTTAGAAGCCAATTCGAGTCCTTTCATGGAAGGCATGGCTTGTAACTGTTCTTTGAGTGTGTCGAGCTTGTCAATTTCTGTCGTAATCAGTCCGTTCATGGCACCGTGTTCGCGTAGGTGGGTAACCAATTGGCGTGTATCTACATCCGAAACGGCAATCAGTTTGTGTTGTTCGAGAAAGGAAGCCAAGGTATCGTCGGCGGCCACTCGTGAGGCAACATAGCTAAAGTTTCTGCAAATGAGTCCGGAAATTTTGATAGTGTCTGACTCGGACTCTTCGCTTTTCACACCATAATTACCGATGTGTGCATTGGTAGTCACCATCAATTGGCCAAAATAGGATGGGTCCGTAAAAATCTCTTGATAACCGGTCATTCCGGTATTAAAGCACAATTCGCCAAAAGCTGTTCCGTGCACGCCTACCGCTTTGCCGTGAAAAACAGTGCCGTCAGACAGCAGTACTAGGGCCTTTGAACGCGATTGAAATTTCATAATCAACAAGTGTTTAGGGTTTACAAAATAACATAAAAAAAAGGATAAATCGAAACGACTTATCCTTTTTGAGTGTTAAGAAATGGTACATTTATTCCTTATTTGTTTCGGCTGAACCTTCATCTTTGGGTGTTTCGGGTGCAGGTGTCGCTTTGTCTTCGGCTACGGCTTCGGGAGCTGCTTTCACAGTTTCAACGGTTTCTTTTTTCTTACCGCCGCGTCTTCTAGTTTTCTTTTTGGCAGTAGCTTCAGTGTTGTAGGTTTCGTTGTAGTCAACCAACTCTATCATACACATATCGGCGTTATCGCCCAATCGGTTGCCCAATTTAATGATACGTGTATAGCCTCCGGGTCTGTCGCCAACTTTTGCGGCTACGTCTCTAAAAAGTTCGGTAACTGCATATTTACTTCTGATTCGAGAAAAAACGGTACGTCGGTTGTGCGTCGTATCTTCTTTGGCTTTGGTAATGATAGGTTCAACAAAAACTTTTAATGCCTTGGCTTTGGCAACTGTAGTGTTGATTCGCTTATGTTCTATCAGCGAACAAGCCATATTAGCCAACATGGACTTTCTATGGGCAGTTTGTCTGCTTAGGTGATTAAATTTCTTTCCGTGTCTCATGATTTCTATTCAAGTTTGAAACGCTTGTTAAATAGCGTTAGTCTTTATCTAATTTATACTTGGTTAAGTCCATTCCAAAGTTGAGTCCTTTAACAATAACGAGTTCTTCCAATTCTGTCAATGATTTTTTACCAAAGTTTCTGAACTTCATCAAATCGTTTTTGTTGAAAGAAACCAAATCGCCTAGGGTTTCTACTTCGGCTGCTTTGAGGCAGTTTAAGGCACGCACAGACAAATCCATATCAACCAATTTGGTTTTAAGCAATTGTCTCATGTGCAAAGACTCTTCGTCGTAGGTTTCTGTTTCGGCTACCTCATCAGATTCAAGTGTGATGCGCTCATCTGAGAACAGCATAAAGTGATGAATCAGGGTTTTGGCGGCTTCAGTCAAGGCATCTTTGGGATGTATGGAACCATCAGTAATGATGTGAAATACGAGTTTCTCAAAATCCGTTTTTTGTTCTACACGGAAGTTTTCGATGGCGTATTGTACATTTTTAATTGGCGTATAGATAGAATCTATAAAGATAGTTCCAAAAGGTGCATTGGCTTTTTTGTTCTCTTCGGCAGGCACGTAGCCACGGCCTTTCTCTATCGTAAATTCGAAGTTAAGAGAGACATTAGACTCTTTGTTGAGCAATACCAAATCGGGGTTTAACACCTGAAAACCGGAAATAAACTTTTGCAAGTCGCCGGCAGTCACTACTTCGGAACCGGTAATTGCCACAGAAACGGTTTCGTTATCCGAATCTTCGATTTGGTTTTTAAAACGGATTTGTTTGAAGTTGAGGATGATTTCGGTAACGTCTTCCACAACGCCTTTGATGGTGGAAAATTCGTGTTCTACACCTTCGATTCTCAGAGAGGTGACGGCAAAGCCTTCCAATGAGGAAAGCAAAACCCTTCGGAGTGCGTTACCCACTGTAAGACCGTAACCGGGTTCAAGAGGTCTGAATTCAAATCGACCTTCGAAATCCGTAGAATCGATCATTATAACTTTGTCCGGTTTTTGAAAATTTAATATGGCCATAATCTTATATTATCAGGAATTAGGATTATTTAGAGTACAATTCGACAATCAATTGTTCTTTGATGTTTTCTGGTATTTGTACACGTTGGGGAACGCTCACAAAAGTGCCTTCCATTTTATCTGCATTCCAGCTGAGCCATTCATAAACATTTGAAGATCGGGACAATGATTCTTCTATGGTAGCCAGTGACTTTGATTTTTCTCTTACGCCAACAACATCGCCTGGTTTAAGGCTGTAGGAAGGAATGTTCACGATTTCTCCGTTGACGGTGATGTGCCTGTGCGACACCAATTGGCGTGCACCGCTTCTGCTGGTAGAAATTCCAAATCTATACACGACATTGTCAAGCCTAGACTCGCATAATTGAAGCAAAACTTCACCGGTAATACCGTGGCTTCGGGTTGCTTTTTTAAACATGTTGCTAAACTGACGTTCCAAAACACCATAGGTATATTTGGCTTTTTGTTTTTCCATCAGCTGAACAGCATATTCAGACTTTTTTGATCTTTTGCTAGCCAAACCGTGTTGGCCGGGCGGGTAATTTTTTCTTTCGAAAGATTTGTCTTCTCCAAAAATGGCTTCGCCGAATTTACGGGCGATTTTTGATTTGGGACCTACGTATCTTGCCATAAAACTAAAATTTGTGCGACTGAAAACGGGAATTAAGGTCTATCCTTCGCCGTCAGATTCAGAAGCGGGGTTATGAAAATTAATTAAACTCTTCTTCTCTTGGGTGGTCTGCATCCGTTGTGCGGAATCGGAGTCACGTCGATGATTTCGGTTACCTCGATACCGGAATTGTGTATAGATCGGATGGCTGATTCTCTGCCGTTACCCGGACCTTTCACAAAAACACGCACTTTTCTGAGCCCTGCGTCCATGGCTGTTTTTGAAGCCTCTTCTGCAGCCACCTGTGCGGCGTATGGTGTGTTTTTCTTAGAACCTCTAAAACCCATTTTACCGGCAGAGGACCAAGAAATCACTTCTCCTTTTTTGTTGGTCAAAGAAATGATAATATTATTGAACGATGCTGTAACGTGAGCTTCCCCACTTGCATCAACAATGACTTTGCGCTTTTTTGAAGTTGTCTTCGCCATAATACCTAGTTATTATTTAGTTGCTTTTTTCTTGTTGGCAACAGTTTTTCTTTTTCCTTTACGTGTACGCGAATTGTTTTTGGTTCGCTGCCCGCGCAACGGCAATCCGGAACGGTGACGGATGCCACGGTAACAACCGATGTCCATCAAACGTTTGATGTGCAGTTGGACTTCGGAACGAAGTTCACCTTCAATTTTGAAACCGCTTACAGCTTCTCGGATGCCGGCTATAGCCGCATCATCCCAATCTTGCACTTTGGTGTCTTCGTTGACTCCGGCTTGTGCCAAAATTTCTTTAGCTCTGCTTCTGCCTATACCGAAAATATAAGTCAGAGCAATGGCGCCACGTTTTTGTTTGGGTAAATCTACCCCTGCAATTCTTGCCATAATTAACCTTGTCTTTGTTTGAATCTAGGATTAGCTTTATTAATCACATACAACCGACCTTTGCGGCGTACGATTTTGCATTCTGGACTTCTCTTTTTTACGGATGCTCTTACTTTCATGGTATAGCTATTAATATCTGTATGTTATTCTTGCTTTTGATAAGTCGTAAGGACTCATTTCTAACTTCACTTTATCACCGGGTAACAATTTAATATAGTGCATACGCATCTTACCCGATATGTGCGCCGTCACTATGTGACCGTTTTCCAATTCGACTCTGAACATAGCGTTGGAAAGCGCTTCGATGATGGATCCGTCTTGTTCTATTGCCGATTGCTTTGCCATATTATGCGATTGCTTTACGTTTTTTTCCTGTTTTCATCAAGCCGTCGTAATGACTGTTTAGAAGGTATGAATTCACCTGTTGCAAGGTATCAATGGCCACACCCACCATAATCAGTAATGAGGTGCCTCCATAGAACAATGCCCAACCTTGTTGCACACCTATAATATTGACTATAATAGCAGGAAATACGGCTATGAGTGCTAAAAACAACGAGCCTGGAAAAGTGATTTGAGACATGATTTTGTCTAAATAATCACCGGTTTCTTTACCCGGTCTGATGCCCGGAATAAATCCGCCGCTACGTTTTAGGTCGTCGGCCATTTTATTGGTAGGCACTGTGATAGCGGTATAAAAATAGGTAAACAATACGATGAGCAGTGCAAACAGCACATTATACCAAAATCCGAAAATATTGCTGAGTGCCGCTGTAAAAGATTGTGCCAATTCTGAGTCTGAAAGGCCAACCACAGCTGCTGGTATAAACATGATTGCTTGTGCGAAAATGATTGGCATTACTCCCGATGCGTTCAATTTGAGCGGAATGTATTGTCTGCTTCCGGCCACATTTCGTTCCATCACTCCGGTAGCAGATCTTCGTGCGTATTGTACAGGAATTCTGCGAACCGCCATCACGAGCATGACAGATAGCAAGATGATGACTAGCCATATGATAATTTCGATAAGAATCAAGATAAGTCCGCCGTTTGATTCTGTAACTCTAGATGTAAATTCTTGTAAGAAGGAAATGGGCAACCTGGCGATGATACCTACCATGATGAGTAGTGAAATACCATTACCGATACCTTTATCAGTAATTTTTTCACCCAGCCACATGGCAAAAATTGTTCCTGTGGTGAGGATGATCACTGAGGAAACCCAAAACATGGTGCTGTAACCAATAAGGAAAGCCGATTCAGGGATACCCAAAGCAGGAAGACTAGCCAAATAACTCGGAGCTTGTACCAATGTGATGGCGATGGTTAGCCAACGTGTAATCTGGTTTATTTTCTTGCGCCCGCTTTCGCCTTCTTTCTGCAACTTTTGCAGGTAAGGAACGGCGATTCCCATCAATTGCACCACAATAGAAGCAGAGATGTAAGGCATAATACCCAGGGCGAGTATGGATGCATTGGCAAAAGCACCTCCGGTAAAAGCATTGAGTAGGCCTAACAAACCACTTTGGGTATTGTCGGCTAATTGAGATAATTGAGATGCATCAATACCGGGAAGTGGCACATGGGCACCAAACCGATAGACCAATAGCAATCCTAAAGTAACCAAGATACGGCTACGCAGGGCTTCAATTTTCCAAATATTTTTTAATGTCTCAATAAGCTTCATTGGGCCTAATTATAGGGTTTTAGCTTCGCCTCCGGCGGCTTCAATAGCAGCAAGAGCAGTAGCAGTAAATTTGTGAGCAGTGACTTCCAGTTTGGCTTTCAATTCGCCACGACCTAAAATTTTTATCAAGTCGTTTTTAGTAGCCAGCCTATTTTCTACCAAGAATTCGTGGGTAATGGCAGTGGCTTTGGTTTTATCTGCCAAAGCTTGCAGGGTATCCAAATTGATGCCTTGATATTCTACCCTGTTGATGTTGGTAAATCCAAATTTAGGCACTCGACGTTGCAAGGGCATTTGACCACCTTCAAATCCAATCTTTTTGGAATATCCGGAGCGCGATTTGGCACCTTTATGTCCACGTGTAGAAGTACCGCCTTTTCCGGAACCTTGTCCGCGACCTTCACGTTTGTTTTGGTTATGCAAAGAACCGTCTGCCGGTTTTAAGTTACTTAAGTTCATAGTTGTTATTTTACTTCTTCTACCGAAATCAAATGTTTCACTTTATTGATCATTCCGTGTATAGACGGAGAATCTTGATGCTGTACAGATTTACCGATGCGTCCAAGACCCAATGATGCGAGGGTTCTTTTCTGTGTATCGGTTCTTTTGATACTGCTCTTTACTTGTGTTACTTTCAATGTAGCCATCTTACTGCTTCGTTTATTAACCGTTAAATACTTTATCGAGAGAGATACCTCTTTGCTTGGCAACGGTGTGGGCATTTCTCAATTTGAGCAAGGCATCAAAGGTAGCTTTAACCACGTTGTGTGGGTTAGAGGAACCTTGAGACTTTGACAATACATCGTGTATGCCTACAGACTCCAATACCGCACGGACAGCACCACCGGCAATTACACCGGTACCGGGCGCAGCGGGTAAGAGGTTGACGCGCGCGCCACCGTACTTCCCTTTTTGGGGATGTGGAATGGATGCGTGTTTGATGGGGATACGCACCAAATTCTTTTTAGCATCTTCTACCGCTTTGGCGATGGCATCTGCTACTTCTTTTGATTTGCCCAATCCCTGTCCAACCACTCCTTTTTCGTCTCCTACCACAACGATAGCAGAGAATCCGAAAGCACGACCACCTTTGGTTACTTTGGTAACGCGTTGCACGCCGACCAAACGGTCTTTGAGTTCAATTCCACTGGGTTTAACGCGTTCTACGTTTGTATAGTTCTCCAACATAATACTTAGAATTTTAGTCCGCCTTCTCGGGCACCTTCTGCTAATGATTTAACTCTTCCGTGATATAGATATCCGCCCCGATCAAAAGAGATGGTTTCGATACCTTTCTGTTGTGCGCGTTCGGCTATCAATTTTCCGACAAGGTTTGCCTTTTCGGTTTTGTTGCCTTTGGCGGCTGTAATTTCTTTGTCTCTTGAAGATGCGGCTACCAGGGTTACCTTGGCCACATCGTCAATGATTTGCGCGTATATTTCATTGTTACTTCTGAACACCGACAAACGAGGTCTTTCTGTTGAACCGTTAACCGTTTTTCGGATTCTGTAATGAATGCGTCTTCTTCTATTTTGTTTAACTAATGCCATAATCAATCTTATTATGCTGATTTACCTGCTTTACGTCTGATTTGTTCGCCCACAAACTTGATACCTTTACCTTTATAAGGTTCCGGCCTTCTGAAAGAACGAATCTTTGCAGCTACGTGACCCAACAGTTGTTTGTCGTGTGATGATAATTTTATAACCGGGTTTTTACCTTTCTCACTTACGGTTTCTACTTTTACCTCGGGGGCAATTTCAAAAACGATGTTGTGTGAAAAACCCAACGCCAAGTCTAATTTCTGACCTTGGTTTGAAGCCCTGTAACCCACACCAACCAATTCGAGTTGTTCTGAAAAACCTTCAGAAACACCTGTTACCATATTGCTGATCAAAGAACGGTAAAGACCGTGTTTGGCACTGGCAGATTTGGTGTCGTTTGACGGGGAAACAACCAACTCACCATCGTTTATCTCCAAGGATACTTCTGAAAAGTCCTGAGTCAACGTACCGAGTTTTCCTTTTACTTCAACTACCTGTTCGCCTAGGGTGATGGTTACACCTTGCGGAATGGTAATCGGATTTTTTCCTATTCTGGACATTTTGTCGAAATATTTTTATTAGTAAACGTAACAAATAACTTCGCCACCTACATTCTCTTTACGAGCTTGTTTGCTAGTCATCACTCCATGTGAAGTTGAAACTATGGCTATTCCCAATCCATTTAAAATACGCGGTAACTCTGTAGCTCCTGCGTATTTTCTCAAGCCGGGTTTGCTGATGCGTTGCAAATCTTTGATGACGGAGTCTTTGGTTACTTTGTCATATTTCAAAGCAATTTTAATGCTGCCTTGCGCATCGCTATCTTCAAATTTATAACTCAAAATATAACCTTGGTCAAAAAGGATTTTGGTCATTTCCTTTTTCAATTTAGAAGCCGGAATCTCAACAACTTTATGGTTGGCACGAACGGCGTTTCGAATTCTAGTCAGATAATCTGCGATTGGATCTGTGTTCATAATACTTTTCTTTAAACCTGAATAAATTTACCAGCTTGCTTTTTTCACTCCCGGAATAAGACCTTGGTTTGCCATTTCACGGAAAGTAACACGTGATATGCCAAATGTTCTCATATATCCTTTTGGTCTTCCTGTCAGTTTGCAACGGTTGTGCAAACGAACCGGCGAAGCATTTTTGGGGATTCTTTGCAAGGCTTCATAATCACCGGCTTCTAGTGCTTCTTTGCGTTTTGCTGCATACTTCTCTACCAATTTCTGACGCTTTACCTCGCGTGCTTTCATGGATTCTTTTGCCATAATTAATTCTTTTTAAAAGGTAAACCTAGTTCGGCTAATAATGATTTTGCTTCTTTATCGGTTTGGGCGCTGGTCACGAAAGTGATGTCCATACCGTTGATTTTATTAACCTTGTCTATGTCGATTTCAGGAAATATAATTTGTTCCGTAACACCGAGGTTGTAATTTCCGCGACCGTCAAAACCTGTAGCTTTTACACCGTTAAAATCGCGTACTCGTGGCAGGGCGGTAGTCACCAAACGGTCTAAAAACTCGTACATCTTTTCGCCTCTCAAGGTCACTTTAGCTCCAATTGCCATAGCTTTACGGAGTTTAAAATTTGAAACGTCCTTTTTAGAATAGGTGGCGATGGCTTTTTGACCTGATATACGGCTCAATTCGTCAACTGCGTATTCAATGAGTTTCTTATCGGCAACGGCATCACCCACTCCTCTGGAAATAACGATTTTTTCCAACTTAGGCACTTGCATGATGTTTTTGTAACCAAATTCCTTTTCCAGATTGGGCACAATACGCTCCTTGTATTCTTGTTTTAGTCTTGCTACGTAGGCCATAACTATATCAATTGATTGGATCTTTTTGAAAATCTTACTTTTTTATCACCTTCTACTCTAAAACCAACGCGTGTTGTTTTCTTCGTTTCAGCATCTATAAGTGCCACATTTGACACATGAATAGGAGCTTCTTTTTTGATGATTCCACCTTGTGGGCTTTTGGTGCTCGGTTTTGTGTGTTTCGAAACCAGGTTGACACCTTCCACAATTACTTTGTCTTTTGAAAAATCTACACTGAGGATTTTTCCTTCTTCGTTTTTGTGTTCTCCGCTTATCACGCGAACCAAATCACCGGTCTTGATTTTAAATTTCTTCATCATCGTATTTTTTATAGCACTTCAGGTGCCAGTGATACAATTTTCATAAATTGTTTTTCGCGCAGTTCGCGGGCCACAGGGCCGAATACACGTGTACCTCTCATTTCTCCGGTTGGGTTCAACAGCACACAAGCGTTGTCGTCAAATCGGATATACGAACCATCCGGACGTCTCACTTCTTTTACAGTACGAACTACAACGGCGGTAGAGACTTGACCTTTTTTCACGTTGCCCGATGGGGTGGCATCTTTCACGGTGACAACAATTTTGTCACCCACAGAGGCGTATCTTCTTCCGGTTCCGCCTAAAACGCGGATAGCAAGTACTTCTTTGGCTCCGGTATTATCGGCTACTTTGAGCCTTGATTCTTGTTGTATCATAATTACTTAGCTCTTTCGATGATTTCTACTAATCGCCAACATTTGTTTTTGCTCAACGGACGGGTCTCCATGATTTTTACCGTGTCGCCAATGTTGCAGTCGTTGTTTTCGTCATGTGCAACATATTTTTTTGTCTTCAATACGAATTTACCGTACATGGGGTGTTTCACGCGTTCCACTTCGGAAACCACTATGGATTTCGTCATTTTGTCACTGGTGACAACGCCTATTCGTTCTTTTCTTAAATTTCTTGTCATATCGGGTGATATATAATTTAATTTGCGAGTCTGGCTGATTGCTCAGTTTTGATTCGGGCTACTGTTTTTCTGATATTCTTCAATTGAATAGGATTTTCAAGTGGGGTGATGGCATGGGCAACCTTCAAATCCTGGTATTTACCTTGCAATTCTGCCAATTTATCTGTCAAATCCTGGTCGTTCAATTTGCTAATTTCTGCTTGTTTCATGTGTGTATTTTTTTTTAAAGATCAGATGTAATGCCTGTCAATCTTATCGGTTGGTTTGATAAAAATATAATGGACATTTCACGATTCCTAAATATTAAGCTTGATAGTCATTAGCAACAATAAACCTGGTTTTGGTTGGAAGTTTTTGTGCT
Source organism: Bacteroidota bacterium (assembly GCA_018829465.1). Taxonomy (GTDB): domain Bacteria; phylum Bacteroidota; class Bacteroidia; order Flavobacteriales; family Flavobacteriaceae; genus UM-FILTER-40-17. Next base: position 51,411 of record JAHJTN010000010.1, read on the forward strand.
GCCAAACGCAGGGCTTCTTTGGCCACATCCATTGGCACACCGCCAACTTCAAAGACAATACGTCCCGGTTTTACAACGGCTACCCAATATTCAACCGCACCTTTACCTTTACCCATACGAACCTCTAGTGGTTTTTTGGTGATAGGTTTGTCCGGAAATATCTTAATCCACAATTGGCCTTCACGTTTCATATATCTTGTGGCTGCAATACGCGCTGCCTCAATTTGACGCGAAGTAATAAAAACGGATTCTAACGCCTTAATCCCAAACATTCCGTTCGATAAAAGATGCCCGCGTTGTGAAACGCCTTTCATCTTTCCTTTTTGCTGCTTGCGATATTTTGTTCTTTTTGGCTGTAACATGATTGCTTATGCTTTATAAAAACAAATGATTATTTTCTTTTTTTACCTTTTGATGACGGTCTGCCGGAACCTTTTTGAGTTTGTCCACCTGTCGTTGGTTTTTTAGACAAACCAACCAATGGGGAAAGCTCTCTTTTTCCGTAAACCTCACCTTTCATGATCCATACTTTTACACCCAATCTTCCGTAGGTGGTATGTGCTTCTACCAAAGCGTAGTCAATATCAGCTCTGAATGTTGACAGTGGAATTCTACCATCTTTGTAAGATTCGGTACGTGCCATTTCAGCGCCGTTTAACCTGCCAGCAATTTGTATCTTGATACCCTCAGCATTCATTCGCATGGCTGCAGCGATGGCCATTTTGATGGCGCGTCTGTATGATATACGACTTTCAATTTGGCGGGCAACACTAGAGGCTACAAGATAGGCATCCAGCTCAGGTCGCTTGATTTCAAAGATGTTTAACTGAACTTCTTTGTCTGTGATTTTTTTGAGCTCCTCTTTAAGTTTGTCAACTTCTTGGCCGCCTTTTCCGATAATAATACCGGGGCGGGCTGTAGTAATCGTAACTGTGACTAACTTAAGGGTTCTTTCTATAATAACTCTAGATACGCTGGCTTTGGCCAAACGCACGTGGATATATTTTCTGATTTTGTCGTCTTCAGCCAATTTATCTCCGTAGTCGTTACCACCATACCAGTTAGACTCCCAGCCTCTGATGATACCCAAACGATTGCCAATTGGATTGGTCTTCTGTCCCATATCTTATTGATTAATTGCTTACCGATTGATTAATGGCATTCAACACGATGGTTACGTGGTTTGAACGCTTTCTGATTCTGTGTGCACGACCTTGTGGTGCAGGTCTCAAACGCTTGAGCATTGTACCGCCGTCAACCCTGATTTCGCTGACGTACAAACCTGCTTTTTCAACATCTGCATCCTCGTTTTTAGCTTGCCAGTTTGCAATAGCAGAGAGCAATAATTTTTCTACTTTGGAAGCAGCTTCTTTACTACTGAATTTCAAAAGTGCCAAAGCACGATCTACTTTTTGTCCTCTGATTTGGTCAACCACCAAACGCATTTTGCGTGGTGAAGTTGGGCAATTGTTGAGCTTGGCGAAAGCGGTTTGTTGCTTTTCCAATTTGATTGCCTTGGCTCTTTCATGTTTTCGAACTCCCATAGCCTTTATTTTTTACCTTTATTTTTAGCTCCGGCGTGACCTCTAAAGGAACGCGTTGGAGAAAATTCACCTAACTTATGTCCCACCATGTTTTCTGTTACGTAAACAGGTATGAATTGCCTGCCGTTGTGAACTGCAATCGTTTGACCGACAAAATCCGGTGTTATCATCGATGCACGAGACCAAGTTTTCAAAACAGTCTTCTTGTTGGATTCAATATTGGAGTGAATCTTTTTCTCGAGTTTGAAGTGAACGTAAGGTCCTTTTTTTAATGATCTTGCCATAATACTATTTCTTTCTACGTTCTACAATGTATTTATTCGTATCCTTGGTTTTGCTCCTTGTGCGGTAACCCTTAGCAGGTATGCCATTTCTGGATCTTGGATGTCCACCCGAAGCACGACCTTCACCACCACCCATCGGGTGATCTACAGGGTTCATTACCACAGCTCTTGTTCTAGGTCTTCTTCCTAACCAGCGTTTTCTACCGGCCTTACCGGAAACTTCCAATTGATGATCAGAATTAGAAACGGCACCTATGGTAGCCTGGCAAGTGACCAAAACCATGCGAATTTCGCCGGAAGGCATTTTTAGAGTCGCATATTTGCCATCACGCGCCATCAACTGGGCAAACGAACCAGCACTTCTGGCCAATATGGCTCCTTGTCCGGGACGCAATTCAATACATGAAACCACTGCTCCTAGTGGAATATCACTCAAAAAGAGGGAATTACCAATTTCAGGTGCAGCACCTTCTCCGGAGCTTACTGTCTGACCCACTTCTAATCCGTTGGGCGCAACGATATATCGTTTTTCTCCATCTGCATAATGCAACAATGCGATAAAAGCAGTGCGATTAGGATCATATTCTATGGATTTAACCGTAGCCGGAATTCCAAATTTATTTCTTTTAAAATCGATGATACGATAGCGTTTTTTATGACCACCACCAGTATAGCGCATAGTCATTTTACCTGTATCGTTTCTACCGCCCGATCGCTTCATCGGCGCAAGCAAACTCTTTTCTGGTTTGCCGGCTGTGACAACATCAAAATCATTTACAATCCTGAAACGCTGTCCCGGGGTAACGGGCTTTAATTTACGTACTGCCATTTCTTTTTACTTAGATATTGCTGTAATAATCTATATTGTTTCCTTCAGCCAAAGTGACCACCGCTTTTTTATAAGCTTTTGTCTTACCGTTGATCAAACCGCTTTTAGTATATCTCGACTTTCTGTCCGGACGCACGTTAAGCGTTCGCACAGAAACAACAGAAACGCCATAAGCTTTCTCAACTGCCTCCTTGATCTGAATCTTGTTTGAGGTTTTTTCTACTTCAAAAGTGTAGCGGTTGTGAACTTCACTGTCCGCATTGGCTTTTTCAGAGATGATGGGTTTTACTATAATACTCATCGCTTTGGGTTTAACTTAAATTCGTTTCAATTCCTTCTAATGCTCCTTCAAAAAACACTAAACTGTTTGCATTCAAAATTCCGTATGTGTTTAATTCTGAATTAGTTACAACTTTAGTGGCGCTTAAATTGCGTGACGACAAATATACATTATTATTTGATTCACCCAACACAAACAAAGATTTTTTATTTTCTATTCCCAAAGCCTTCAAAATCTGTATGAAATTTTTAGTTTTGGGCGTCTCAAAATCAACGTTTTCGAGCACAAAAATAGCTTGCTCGCGCGCTTTAATGGAAAGGGCAGAACGACGGGCTACTTTTTTCAAATTCTTGTTGAGTTTGAAAGAATAACTTCTGGGTCTGGGACCAAACACGGTGCCTCCACCTTTAAATAATGGATTCTTGATGCTGCCGGCGCGTGCCGTACCGGTTCCTTTCTGCTTCTTGATTTTGCGGGTACTCCCGGTAACTTCTGCGCGTTCTTTGGCTTTGTGTGTGCCTTGTCTTTGGTTGGCAAGATATTGCTTAACATCCAAGTAAACCGCGTGGTTATTGGGCTCTATACCGAATACCGAGTCAGACAAAGTCACTTTTCTGCCGGTATCTTTTCCTGTTATGTCTAAAACTGCTACTTCCATTACTTGTGTATCGTTACGTAAGCGTTTTTGTGTCCTGGGACACATCCTTTTAAAATGAGCAAGTTTTTATCCTGAATAACTTTCAGTACTTGCAGGTTTTGAATGGTAGTCTTTTGGTTACCCATTCTTCCGGCCATACGCATTCCTTTGAATACGCGTGACGGATAAGAAGATGCACCGATAGACCCCGGAGCTCTCAAACGGTTGTGTTGGCCATGCGTGGCTTGACCCACACCTCCAAATCCGTGACGCTTAACAACGCCCTGAAAACCTTTACCTTTTGAAGTGCCTGTCACATCTACATATTCACCTTCAACGAAGATGTCTATGGAGACAGATTCTCCCAATTGATATTCCTTTTTGAATTCTTTGAATTCGGCAACTAGTTTCTTTGGAGCAGAACCGGCTTTTTTGAAATGTCCTTGCGATGCCTTGGTGGCATGCTTTTCTGCTTTGTCATCGAAACCAAGCTGCAGCGCAGTGTACCCGTCTACCTCTTTGGTTCTGACTTGGGTAACTACACATGGCCCAGCTTCAATGACGGTACAAGGAATGTTTTTCCCGTTCTCGTCAAAAATACTGGTCATGCCGATTTTTCTACCTATTAACCCAGACATAATATTAATGAATAATTGTTTGTACTAAATACTTAATGAAAATGCGATCACACTTTGATTTCAACCTCAACTCCACTTGGCAATTCAAGCTTCATCAAAGCGTCAATCGTTTTGGAAGAAGAACTATAGATGTCTAACAATCGCTTGTAGGATGACAACTGAAACTGCTCTCTCGCTTTTTTATTCACGTGGGGCGATCGCAACACAGTGAATATTTTTTTGTTAGTGGGCAGCGGAATTGGACCCATGACCACGGCTCCGGTACCTTTCACTGTTTTAACGATTTTGTCGGCTGACTTGTCAACCAAGTTGTAATCGTATGATTTTAATTTAATTCTTATTTTCTGGCTCATGATTGCTGAAAATTATGCGTTAACGCCTTGTTGTTTTTTAATCACCTCGTCTGCGATGCTTTGCGGAGTTTCCGCATAGTGAGAAAATTCCATGGTAGAGGTCGCCCTTCCCGATGATAAAGTTCTCAGGGTGGTAACATATCCGAACATTTCGGAAAGTGGGACTAAAGCTTTTATAACTTTGGAACCGGCTCTTTCGTCCATGTTGTTGACTTGTCCTCTTCTTCTGTTTAAGTCGCCAACTACATCTCCCATGTTTTCTTCGGGAGTCAAAACTTCAAGTTTCATGATAGGCTCCATCAAAACCGGTTTGGCTTTGCGGGCAGCTTCTCTAAAACCAATTTTGGCAGCAAGCTCAAAAGACAAGGAATCGGAATCCACTGCGTGGAAGGATCCGTCTATAAGTGTCACTTTCATACTGTCAATTTCAAAACCGGCCATTGGTCCGTTGACCATGGCTGCTTTAAAGCCTTTTTCAATAGATGGAATGTATTCTTTTGGAATGTTACCGCCTTTGATTTCGTTGACAAATGTAAGTCCGGCAGGTGCTTCCTCATCGGCAGGACCGATTTTGAAGACGATATCTGCAAATTTACCACGACCACCGGTTTGCTTTTTGTATGTTTCGCGGTGATCAACAGTGGCAGACAATTGTTCTTTGTATTCTACCTGAGGTTGACCTTGGTTAACTTCTACTTTAAATTCTCTTCTGAGTCGATCTACGATAATTTCTAAGTGAAGCTCACCCATTCCTGAGATGATTGTTTGGCCGGAAGCCTCATCCGTTTTCACTTGGAAAGTAGGATCTTCTTCTGCCAATTTGGCCAAAGCCATACCGAGTTTATCAACGTCGGCTTTGGTTTTAGGCTCTACGGCAACACCGATAACAGGTACCGGGAATACCATACTTTCAAGCACTATGGGATGTTTTTCGTCGCAAAGTGTATCTCCGGTTTTGATATCTTTAAATCCAACAGCTGCGCCTATGTCTCCTGCTTCAATATAGTCAACAGAGTTTTGCTTGTTTGAATGCATTTGATAGATACGAGATATACGCTCTTTATTGCCTGAACGTGTGTTCAACACATAAGAACCGGCATCTAACCTGCCAGAATATGCACGGAAAAATGCCAAACGCCCCACATAAGGATCTGTAGCTATTTTAAAAGCCAAAGCTGCAAAAGGTTCTTTGACATCCGGATGGCGCACTATGGCTACTTCCGTATCGGGATGCGTACCATCGATTGCTTCTTTGTCCATAGGACTTGGCAAAAACTTACAAACCGCATCCAAGAGGTATTGAACGCCTTTATTTTTGAATGAAGAACCACAAATCATGGGTATGATACTCATGTCTAATGTTGCTTTTCTCAAAGCTTCATTGATTTCTTCTTCATTGATACTGTCGGGGTCTTCAAAATATTTTTCCAACAAGTTTTCATCGTATTCGGCAACAGCTTCAATCAGTTTGCCGCGATACTCTTCAACTTCGGCTTTCATATCTTCGGGAATATCGATGATATCGAAGGTAGATCCGTAGTTTTCATCATGCCACTCAATGGCACGATTTTTAATCAAATCTACAATACCTCTAAAGTTTTCTTCTTCACCAATAGGGAGCACGATAGGCACCGCATTGGATTTGAGCATTTCCTTCACTTGGTTGCAAACGTTGAGGAAATTGGCACCTTGCCTGTCCATCTTGTTGACAAAACCCAAACGTGAAACTTTGTAATTATCGGCCAGTCTCCAGTTGGTTTCAGATTGTGGTTCCACACCATCTACGGCACTAAACAAAAACACCAATCCGTCTAAAACACGCAAAGAGCGGTTTACTTCAACCGTGAAATCTACGTGTCCGGGGGTGTCTATAATATTGAAGTGGTAAGGTTTTGTAGCATCGATGTGCACGCCTTGGTTGGTGGGAAAATTCCACGTACAAGTAGTGGCAGCCGACGTAATGGTAATACCCCTTTCCTGCTCTTGCTCCATCCAGTCCATGGTAGCGGCACCGTCGTGTACTTCACCAATTTTGTGGCTTACGCCGGTATAGAACAAGATACGCTCGGTAGTTGTTGTCTTACCTGCATCGATGTGTGCAGCGATACCGATATTTCTTGTGTATTTTAAATCTCTTGACATTTCAGAAAATTATCTTGATTAAAATTTAAAATGTGAAAATGCTTTGTTCGCCTCAGCCATCTTGTGTGTATCCATGCGCTTTTTAACAGCCGCACCTTCTTCCTTGGCTGCTGCCAAAATTTCAGAAGCGAGTTTTTGGGCCATCGATTTTTCGTTGCGTTTGCGCGCATACAAAATGAGCCACTTCATGGCTACAGATACTTTTCTGTCCGGTCTAATGGGCATAGGAATTTGGAAAGTAGCTCCACCCACCCTTCGACTTCTTACTTCTACGTGTGGCATGACGTTTGAAAGTGCGTCTTTCCACAAATCTAAAGAAGTTTTTTCAGGGTCTTGATTTTTTTGTTCTACAATATCCATGGCACTGTAGAAAACATCAAATGCGATAGATTTTTTGCCGTCCCACATTAGGTTGTTCACAAACCGGGTTACCAGTTGGTCGCCAAACCTTGGATCGGGCAAAAGAGGTCTCTTTTTTGCCTGTCTTTTTCTCATGACTTACATTAAGTGTTAAAAATTATTTTTTGTCCTTGGGTCTTTTAGCACCGTATTTAGATCTTCTCTGTGTTCTGTTGGCAACACCTGCGGTGTCTAAAGCGCCACGAACAATGTGGTATCTAACGCCCGGTAAATCTTTAACCCGTCCACCTCTTACCAATACTATCGAGTGCTCTTGTAAATTGTGTCCTTCGCCGGGGATGTAGGCGTTTACTTCGTTGCCGTTTGTCAATCGAACACGCGCCACTTTACGCATGGCTGAGTTTGGTTTTTTTGGCGTGGTTGTGTAAACACGAGTACATACACCTCTTCGCTGCGGGCACGAATCTAAAGCAACCGATTTACTCTTCTTGGTAATCTTGGTTCTTCCTTTTCGTACTAACTGTGAAATTGTTGGCATAATGTGTTAAAAAATTATTTTAAAAATCCCTCTTTTTAGGGGGTTGCAAATGTAGAAATTAAATTTTATTTTTCAAATGCATCTGATGTTATTTTATTGAAAGATTTAAAATTTACAGCCGCACCGCACTATTTTTGCTTTTTTACGTTATGTTTACCAACCGCTAATTGCCATTTCTTGAAGCTAAAATGCCCGTTTTTTTGGATGATTACTTTCTTTTGCTGCACTTCCGTTTTAGCGCAGCAACTCACGCTTTCCATCATAGGCTCAAACCCTTTAGAAACTAAATCTATAGACAGCGTGGGTTATCAAAAACAATTTGATGCCTTCTCAGACTTGCAATTCGAGAAAAACCGCTTGTTGAAACAACTGAATCAATACGGGTTCATCCAGGCAATCGAACAAGCGGCGAGAAGCCAAGGCGATACCTTATATATATATTCTTTTTTTTTGGGAAAGAGATATACAAAATTGAGGGTTCACTATAATAATGAACTGTTGCCACAAACGTTTCTAAAAAAATTAAGTGACAAAATCACGGATCTGCACTTTGAAATCCCCATTGAAAACACAGAGAAAACCCTTGAACAAATTAGTGAATACTACGAATCTCAGGGCTTTACATTCACCAAGGTGCAGCTCAGCAACATTCGTGAGTTTGAAAATACCCTTTTGGCAGACTTAAACACCCAAACACAAGCACAACGCACCCTCGACCAAATTGTGATACGCGGTTACGAAACTTTTCCCACAAACTTTTTACGCTATTTTGCCGGACTCAAAACCGGTCAAAAACTTTCCAAAGATGACATTATAGCACGTTCGGAAATACTCGCCGGATTGCCGTTTGTAAAACAAAATAAGCCACCTGAAATTTTATTCAGAGCCGATTCAACCATTGTCTATCTCTATCTGGATAAGGTTAAGAACAATACATTCGATGGTTTTTTAGGCTTTTCAAACGATGAAGATACGGGCGATTTTACCCTAAACGGCACTATCGACTTTAGACTGAACAACACACTCAACCGCGGCGAAACGCTCAACCTGTTTTGGAAAGACGACGGCGAGGGGCAGACGCGTTTCTCTACCGAAGTGGACATCCCATATTTTTTTAATGCGCCCTTAGGTGTCAATGCCTCGCTATTTATTTACAGACAAGATTCTACTTTTGTGAACGTGGACACCAAATTCAACCTCACCTACCGGTTTAACGACCGACTCCAAGTGGCTGCCGGCATCAAACAATATACCTCTGATAACTTGTTAGACATCCCACTCGCTACCGTTGCCGATTTGGACGCCAACTTTTTTAATGCAGAAGGTTTATATGAAATCAGACAGTCCGATAATCTTTTTTTCCCAAGAAAACTGTCCCTGCGTTTACTTGCCGAAACCGGCAACAGAAAAAACAATGGGGAAACAACTGCGCAACAAAGGTTTGGTTTTCGCGGTCTGTATCAAATGTCTTTAAACGAACGAAATAAAATTTTGTTAAGAAACACAACCGAAACCCTGTTGTCGCCCAATTTTTTTGAAAACGAAACCTTTCGCTTTGGCGGCATCAATTCCATAAGGGGTTTTTCTGAAAACGCATTAATTGCTACCACTTATGCGGTGGTAAACACCGAATATCAATACGTGTTGTCAAATGTACTTTATTTGCACACCATTACAGACTTTGCCTACTTAGAAAACGAGATTACAGAGGTAACCGACAACCTAATTAGCTTTGGTTTTGGCTTCGGCCTACAGACCCGCGCAGGTGTTTTAAGACTCAACTACGCCGTCGGCAAATCAAAATCGTCAGATTTTACGCTAAATGACTCCAAAATTCACATCAGTTTGAATGCAGTTTTTTAAGATTTCTCAAGTTAAATAGCTATGTCTTGAATATTACGCAAAAAACAATTAACTTTTTTTTGTAATAAAAGTTGGTTAATTAACTTTTTATTATGACTTTTGCTCCAAGCTAATTCAAATAATTAAAAAATGAAGACAAGATTTACTGGAATTCTGACGCTACTTCTAGCGTTAGTTGTGCAAGTAACCTTTGCACAGGAAAAAACGGTTTCCGGTACCGTTTACGAAGCAAGCGGCGCTCCCCTTCCCGGGGCAAGCGTTGTTGTAAGAGGATCGACAGTCGGAACCCAAACAGACTTTGATGGTAATTATGCCATTAAAGCAAGTGTGGGTGACGTTTTGGTCTTTAGCTACGTAGGTATGGAACCAAAAAATGTTACGGTTGGAGCTTCAAACACTATTAATGTGACCCTCGAAGAAGGACTCCAGCTCGAAGAAGTAATTGTAACCGCTCAGGGGATTAAAAGAGAGAAAAAAGCATTGGGTTATGCAGTAGCCGAAGTGGGTAGCGATCAATTAGAGCAACGCGCCGAGGGAGATGTTGCCCGTGTGCTATCAGGTAAAGCTTCCGGTGTGCAAATTGTGCAACAAAGTGGTATTTCTGGTTCCGGTACTAGCATCTTCATTAGGGGTCTGAGTACCTTTAGTGGTAGTAACCAACCACTCTTTATTGTGGATGGTGTACCTTTTAACAGTGATACCAACGCGCAGGATGATTTTGTTGATGGCAACAATGGGTCTTCTAGGTTTTTAGATTTAGACCCCAACAGTATCGCAAACATTAACGTACTAAAAGGATTGGCGGCTGCCACTCTGTACGGAACGCAAGGGCGTAATGGTGTTATTCTCATTACCACTAAAAACGGTATGGCAGGCACGGCAAGCAACAAGAAATTTGAAGCTACTTTCAGTTCTTCCTTTTTCCAAACAGAGTTGGCCTCTACCCCTGACTACCAAGATGAATTCGGTAATGGATTTGACCAAGCTTTTGGTTGGTTCTTCAGCAACTGGGGACCTGCTTTTAGGTTTGACGGTATCGACGGATTTGGACAAAGTGCTGCCATAGCTCCGGACGGTACTGTGGCACATCCATTTTCCACTGCCAGCTTTAGTGCCGATTTTCCTGAATTTGCAGGTGTTCGTTACGAATACAAACCCTATCAAAACGTGGAGCGCTTTTTTAGAACAGGTCAAGTAGCCCAAAACAACTTGAACCTTTCCGGTACTTCATCTGACGGAAAAATGGCATTCAATATGAATATGAGTCATCTTGAAGACAAAGGTTTTACGCCGGGTAATAAATTGACAAGAAACAATTTCGGATTAGGTGGAAAAGCAGAACTTTCGAACAACTTCACGATTAATGGAACCTTGAACTACGCCAGAACAGATTTTATCTCTCCACCGGTAGCGGCGGGCGATGGAAACACCACTTTCGGGGGTAATTCATCCGTTTTTTCGAATGTGTTTTTTACACCCAGAAGTGTCGATTTAATGGGTTTACCATTTGAAAACCCCAGAGACGGCTCAAGTGTCTTTTACCGTCAAAACAATAGTATTCAACACCCGTTATGGACAATTGAAAATGCACAAACACGTCAAATAACAAATCGTGTATTCGGTAACGGAACTATTGACTATAAACTCAATGATAACCTGAGCTTTACCTACCGTTTAGGTATTGATGTATTTGCAGAAGACAATGTGAACCAACAAAACAAAGGCGGTGTGAGTGATGATGCAGCTGTTCGCAGCGGTTTCTATCAAACTTGGACGAATACCAACACCATTTGGGATCACAACTTCATCATTAATGGACAATACCAACTTACAGACGACATTGGTATGACCTTCAACGTGGGTGCAACCTCTAGAAGGGAGTTGTTTGACCGTCAAGGTGTAGCCAGTACAGGGCAGTTGGTTTTTGATGTTTTCAGACATTTCAACTTCCAATTACAAGATGAAATTCAAACCAAAAGAGAACGTAACACCGTAGGTGTTTATGGTCAGGCAGATTTTGACTACAAAAGATTCTTGTACCTGACGTTATCCGGAAGGAATGATTGGGTATCCAATCTATCTGTTGATAACCGATCTATTTTTTATCCATCCGCCAGCGTTTCCTTTATTCCTACCTCTGCTTTTGATGGATTTAAAAACAGTAAAGTGCTCAATTACCTCAAAATACGAGCCGGTGTTGGAACCTCTGCAAACTTCCCTACAGGATTTCCAGTTTCTACCAATCTTAACCTCATTACACAACGTTTTCAAGACAGCAGTGGCAGAGACGTAGTAGTCAACACTATCAGCAATACACTCGGAAATCCGGATTTGGAACCGGAGACCTTAACGGAATTTGAAGGTGGTATCGAATCTACATGGCTCAACAACCGACTTAGATTCGAAGCTTCTGCTTATTTTAGAATTACTGAAGATTTGATAGTTGACAGAGATTTAGATCCTTCTTCCGGGTTTTCTTCTACGCAGACAAATGTTGGAGAAATTGAAGGAAAAGGGGTTGAACTTGACATCAGTGGTGACATATTCAAATCTCAATCAAAAGATGGCTTTAACTGGACTGTAAATGCCAACTGGACTATTAATGAAAGTGAAGTCACTGATTTAGGTGATGACATAGATGTGTTGGTATTCGAAGGATTTACCGATTTGGGTAATGCAGCCATTGAAGGCAAACCGCTTGGTGTCATGATAGGTAGCAGAATCCAACGCAACGAACAAGGCGAATTCTTGGTGGATAGCCAAGGTAATTATATCATAGAGCAAGGTCAATTTGTGATTGGTGACCCTAACCCCGATTGGATTTTAAATATCAGTAATTCGTTTTCTTACAAAGGTTTTACACTTAGCTCCTTAATTAATTACACCCATGGTGGCGATATTTATTCTCAAACCATTGCAACACTTTTAGGTAGAGGCTTGATTCAAGAAACGGCAAATCGTAGGGAAACTTTCGTACTACCCGGCGTACAGCAGTCAACAGGGCAACCTAACACCGTACAAATCAATAACTCCGGTTTTTTCTTTGATAATGTATTGTTCGGGCCTTCTGAATTGCAAGTCTATGATGGCTCAACTATCCGCTTACAGGAAGTTTCATTGAGTTATTCGCTACCAAAATCTTTCCTTGAAAAGACGCCTTTTGGCTCGCTGTCTGTTACTGCCTCAGGCTTTAACCTTTGGTGGGATGCTGTGAACACGCCTGACGGTGCCAATTTTGATCCTAACGTTGCCGGCCTAGGTGTGGGTAACGGTAGAGGTTTTGACTTTCTGAATGGTCCAAGCTCTAGAAGATATGGTATAAGCGTCAAAGCAACTTTCTAACAACAAAATTATTTATCAGATGAAAAAAATATTTAAATATTTATTCGGAATTATAGTCGTTGGAAGCTTGGCTACCGGATGTGAAACCACCGAGTTGGACATTCGTGACAATCCCAACGCACTGACAACTGATCAGGCCGATGTAAACCTGTTTATAAATTCCATACAGATCAGTTATGCGGAACTACAAGAAAGTTTCGGTTTTACGGCTTCACAACCGGTTAGGCTACTCGTGATGCAAAACAGGAATTACCTAAATGCATTTTCACCCGAAGGTTTTAACGGTCGATGGTCAACTGTTTATGCAGGTATTTTTCAGGACATCGCTGCTATGAAAACGCTAGCTGAAGCCAACGAACAATATCGACATATCGGTGTTGCACAAATTCTTCAAGCAGATTTACTTACGCTATTGGTCGATTTCTTTGGAGATGTACCATTCTCTGATGCAAATCGAGCTACAGAAGGCGTCTTCAATCCTGCTTTAGATACTGGTGCTGAGGCTTACCAAGCGGCATTAGATCTATTAGACGAAGCCATTAACAACCTAAACAGGGCTTCTGCACCCGGCCCAAGCTTAGATTTCTTCTATGATGGGGATTGGGACAAGTGGGAAAAACTGGCCAATACTTTGAAAATGAAAATTTATCTTCAAAGAAGGTTGGTTGACGGTGGTGCAGTTGCAGCATTCAACACGATAGTGAGTTCAGGAAACTATATTCAAAGCTCTGCAGACGATTTCCAATTCCAGTACGGAGCAAACGAAGTGCAACCCGACACCAGACATCCTGAATACGCTGACAATTACATCCCTCAGGGTGCCGGTACCTATATGTCTCATTATTTAATGAACCTTATGGGAGCAGGAAGTGAAGACAAAGATCCCAGAATGCGTTACTATTTTTACAGACAAACCGATGAAACTCCTGGTCAAGACGGTGTAGCTCCCAATGAAGAAACACTCTCTTGCTCACTGGAAACCGCACCTCAACATTACTTAGACGGCAACTTCCCTTTTTGCGGATTGCCTGAAGGATATTGGGGACGCGACCACGGCGATGACGATGGTATTCCACCAGATGGATTGCTGAGAACAGCTTGGGGCGTATATCCTGTAGCCGGTATGTTTGATGATGATAGATTTGAACGAATTGGGCAAGGAAAAGGTGGTGGCGGTACCGGTATTGTTCCTATTGTTTTAGCCTCGTGGGTAGATATATGGAAAGCAGAAATTGCTCTGGTAGGTAACAATCCTACACAGGCACAGTCAGCCCTCGAAGCCGGAATTGAAAAGTCTATCAGAAAGGTCATTACTTTCGGACCAAAAGATCCCGGTGCAGATTCAGATTTCTTTTCAACCAATGATGACGCAATTGATTACGCAGAATTCGTAGGTGAAAATTTTGCCAATGCATCTAGCTCAGATAAATGGAACATCTTGGCAGAACAGTTGTGGGTGGCCACTTTTGGAAATGGTAGAGATGCTTTCAACTTTTATAGAAGAACAGGTTTCCCTAACAATTTACAGCCAAACAGAGAACCCAATCCGGGTGGTTTTGTAAGATTGTTTAGATATCCTTCTATCTTTACAAACAACAACACAAATGTTCAGCAAAGGCAAAATGTTACTTCTCAAACTTTTTGGGATAACAATCCTTCCTCACCTGGATTCCCAGTTGCTAACTAATTTTAAAAAAAGTATTATGAAAAATATTAAATTAATAGTATTTATGCTTCTCAGTCTGATTGTTGTCAGCTGTGAAGATGATGATGCAACCATTACGCAAGTCGTTCAGAACGAAGTTGAACGAGGAGCTGTATTGAGAACTTATAATCTGATAAGTTCAACCTTTAATGCATTTGATCCTACTTCCACATTCGATGTCATTATTCAAGAACAAGACATAGAAGACGGTGGACTAATGGAATCGGTTGATGTGTTCCTGTCTTTCCAAAAACCCGGTGCTTCCGGATTCGATACTGTCGTTAGCGAACGACTGTTGGAAAACATCCCTGCTTCCGCCTTCACCATTGATGAGTTCGGTTTACCTCGAACTAGAATTACTTTTACACTTCAAGAAGCGACAAGCTTCTTAGGTTTAGGGGCCGGAGATTTCACAGGTGGAGACAGAGTTGTGGTTCGGTTGGCACTTAATCTTATTGATGGTAGGGTTATCAGTTTTCAAGATGCGGCAGGTAACGTTTTATCCTCCTCATTTTTCCGATCACCTTACAGGTACTTTGTTGACATCGCTTGTATACCTCTCGGCCCTGTTCCTGGCGACTATATTTTCGAAATGGTTGATTCCTTTGGCGATGGCTGGAATGGTGGCTTCTTGACCGTTACTGTCAATGGGGTTTCACAAGATATATCAGTGCCTGAACCAAGTGGATCTACCGCTAGCGTTACCATTACTGTGCCTCAAGGAGCTACAGAATTTACTATAGTTTATACAGGTGGTGATTTCGACGATGAAAACTCATTCGAGATTATCTTGAACGGTGTAGTGGTTGCCTCTGCAAGCAATCCTCCAGACGGAGAAGTTATCCTGAGTATTTGTCCAACCTAAAAATACGCTGAATTAATAATATTAAAAGGACTGCCCACTCGGCAGTTCTTTTTTTATTTACTTTTGTCACATGAGCGAACAAACTATTTACGGCATTCGAGCCATCATGGAAGCCATGGAATCGGGCAAGGAAATTGACAAAGTATTTCTAAAAAAAGGCCTTTCAGGTACACTATCCCAAGAATTTCTCAAACGCGTGCAACAAAACGGCATTGTACACACCTTTGTGCCTGAAGAAAAACTCTACAAACTCGGCGACAGAAACCACCAAGGTGTCGTGGCCACTATCTCTGCCATACGAAGCATCTCACTCGATGAACTCGTCAGCCAATATCACACAGATAAAAGTTTGTTTCTTATTTTAGACGGCATCACAGATGTGCGAAACTTAGGTGCCATTGCCCGAACCGCCGCTTGTACCGGCGTCAGTGGTATCATTTTACCCAAAAATAACAGCGCACCACTATCTGCAGATGCCGTAAAAACCTCTGCGGGCGCACTCTATCATATACCCGTTTGCAAAGTAGATCACCTTAAAGATGCCCTGTATTTTATGCAAGCATCCGGAATTCGAATTCTGGCCGCCACAGAAAAAACAGACCAAAAAATCTACGATGTTGACCTAACGGGAGCATTGGCACTCGTCATGGGTTCAGAAGACAAAGGTATTTCAGAAAACATATTGAAGATGGTTGACGAAAGAATTTCACTTCCCATGTTTGGAAAAATCGCTTCCCTAAATGTATCCGTCGCGTGTGGTGCCATGCTGTACGAAGCCGTTAGACAAAGAAGGTGATTGAATGATGTGATCATCTTTTCAAACTGCCTTCGGGATTGATGCAATCCTAATGTGTAATAAAGAACTAAAACTCAAATACTTTCAAGAATGCCTGCCTACCACTTTATAGCTATCGGCGGAAGTGCCATGCATGCACTGGCCATTGTCCTCAAACAAAACGGCAACCGTGTAAGCGGAAGCGACGACGTCATTTTTGAACCCTCAAAAAGCAAGTTGGCGCAACACCAGTTGCTGCCGGAACAAGAAGGATGGTTTCCCCATAAAATTGACAAAGCGCTAGACGCCGTTATTTTGGGAATGCATGCCAAAAAAGACAACCCGGAATTAAAAAAAGCCCATGAACTCGGATTGCCCGTGTATTCTTACCCCGAATTTCTGTACAACCAATCTGTTGATAAAACTAGGGTTGTCATCGCGGGTTCGCACGGAAAAACGACCATCACTGCCATGATTTTGCACGTGCTTCAATATTGGAATAAAGACGTTGATTACATGGCCGGTGCGTTGCAGGATGCCCAAGTAGCCAACCTTAAATTGACCACTCACAATGATTTTGTGGTTTTTGAAGGAGATGAATACCTGAGTTCCGCTTTAGACAGCCGTTCGAAGTTCCTGCATTACAAACCGAACATAGCACTAATCAGCGGCATCGCATGGGACCACATCAATGTTTTTAAAACTTTTGAGCAATATATAGATACCTTCCGGCAATTCCTGCTCACCATTATACCCGGTGGTATTGTAGTGTACAATCAGGAAGATCCTATCGTCAGAGAACTGGTAGAAAACTGCGATGTTCATATTAGAAAACATCCTTACAAAACACCAGAATTCGAAATCAGCAACGAGCAAACCCAACTCATTACAAATTTCGGTCATGTTCCCTTGCAAATTTTTGGCCAACACAACCTAAGCAACTTGGCCGGTGCACAATGGATATGCCTGCATATGGGCATAGACGAGGAAGCATTTTACGAGGCCATATCTACATTTACAGGAGCCGGAAAAAGATTGGAAAAACTTTTGCATTCCGATAAACTCATCCTCTTCAAAGATTTTGCACACGCACCTTCAAAAGTGCGTGCAACTGTAAAATCCGTAGTTTCTCAATTTAGGAACCGAAAATGTACGGCAATCTTAGAACTTCACACATACAGTAGCCTAAACAGTGCCTTTCTTCCACTCTACAAAGACAGCCTGAATGGAGCAGATGTAGCCATTGTGTTTTATGACTTGGAAGCCCTGAAAATTAAAAAGATGCAACCGCTAACGCCCGAAGATATTCGAAATGCTTTTAACAATAAAAACATACTGGTGTTCACAAGTGCAGAATCCATTCAGGAATACATCGCAAAACTTAACCCGACGCAAGATGTATGGCTGTTTATGAGCAGTGGAAATTTCGGAGGCATCAACCTGCCTGCACTTGCCAAAACATGGTCGTAAAGACAAAACGATAGGTGGAAAGACCGCAATAGATTTCTGGGAAAAGTTTTCATTGCATCAAAGTTTCTTTAGGGCATACACCGTAAAATACGAGAAATTCGTTCAAAAACCTCTTATATTTGTGTGTTTAACGATTGGCAATGTATCCTGAAAGAGAAAATTTATCCATCAAACACTGGTCAGAAAACGACCGACCTCGCGAAAAACTAGCCATAAAAGGCAAAGCCGCGCTAAGTGATGCCGAGCTGCTCGCTATTGTGATTGGGTCCGGGAGTCGCAACGAATCTGCTGTAGATTTGAGCAAACGAATTTTGGCCAAAGTAGGTAACAATTTAAACGAACTTGGTAAGCTTAGCCTCGAGCAGTTGATGCAATTTAAAGGAATTGGTGAGGCGAAAGCCATCTCGATTGCGGCCGCGGTTGAGCTTGGCAGGCGCAGACAAATTACCGAATTGCCCACCAAGCCCAAAATTTCATCGAGCAGAGATGTTTTTGCGCTCTTGCATCCGCTGATGGGCGATTTGCCCCATGAAGAATTTTGGGTGATTTTCTTAAATAATGCCAACAAAGTGATTCGGCAAGAACAACTCAGCAAAGGTGGTCTTCATGCAACTGTAGTAGATGCCCGTTTGGCATTTAGACGCGCATTGGAATTGGGTGCTTCTGCTGTCATTTTGGCGCACAACCATCCCTCTGCTTCGGCTACACCTAGCGATGCCGACAAAAATCTCACCCAAAAGTTTAAACAGGCCGGTGAACATATTGACATCAAAGTACTCGATCATATCATCATAGCCGGTAACACCTATTGTAGCTTCTCGGATGAAGGGATAATGTGAGCGAGCAAAGTAAGCATCAACCAAAAAAGAATAGGGTTTGTTATTCGTTATAAGTTATTTGTTAAAAGTTATTTTGTGATTCATAATTAAAAACTCATCATTCAAAATTACCAATCTTGTCGCTACTCGTTTACAGCCATAAAATCACACCGCGTCTGACTTATATTTTCAGGCATATTTTTACGAGAATTTTGCAAATTCCTGTAGTATTCACCACCCGTGTAGAAGATTTTATCGCACACGAAGGGATGAAAATGTCCTACACCAAGTATCCTTTGGGTAACGAATTTTTTGTAAGAAGCCACGAACTCTTGTTTGAAAGAGGTGTCTCGGACGTGGAATTTAACCTACACGATTGGAAAGGTGTTCCTACATTTTTCAGTACCGGTGAAAAAAGCTCCCTCCCTTACGATATTTTTGCCGCCGGATTTTATCTCTTAAGCCGCTACGAAGAGTATCTTCCCCATGTAAAAGACGCCTTCGGCCGATTTCCATTTCGTGAAAGTTTAGCTTACAAACACCATTTTTTAGAAAAACCCGTCCTCGATATTTGGGTGATGAACCTCAGCGATGCGCTTCAATCAAAATTTCCAAACGAAGTGCTGACGCCCATTGCATTTAGCTCACAGATTATTGTTGAAGTCTCAGAAGCTTTCGCCTATATAAATAAAGGTGTGGGAAGAAGCTTGTGGGAAATGGGTGAAGATTTGTACCAGTTAAAATTCAAAAATATACTGTGGCGCTTATTGGCCATTTTCCGTGTTCAAAAAGATCCGTTTTTGGTTTACGAATGGTTGCTCACACAGCACCAAAACAAAGCAAGCCGACTGATCCTTTTTTTCTTGATGGCAGACTATAGTTTAGTCAACAAATCCATAAACATACACAACCCCGCTTTCCGATTGCTTGTTAAAAACCTTGCAGATCATGTAGAAATCGGGTCAGAAATATCACTCTCGGGACAAAACGTAACAGAAAAAATGGAACTGGAAATAAAACGATTAGAAAAAATTACACACCGTAAGTCTTTCGGTACTTTTCAATCTCGCGCACGATTAAACCTACCGGAAACCTACCGGAAACTCATAGATTTGGAGGTGACAGAAGACTACAGCATGGGCTACATCAACCAAGTAGGTTTTAGAGCCGGCACCTCGCATCCTTTCAATTTTTACGACCTGGGCTATGAAATACAAACCCCTTTAAAAATCATCCCTTTTTGTGTGTCAGACGAGGCACTAAAAGATTTCTCTGCCGAAACCCGCAACCTAAAGTTAACACAAATGATTGAAGAAGTTAGGCGCAATCATGGTACTTTTACAGCTGTTTTTAGCCACGCCGCATTTAGCAAGAAATTTTCAGCGATAAACTTTAGAGCATTGTACCAAAAACTTTTAAAAACACTTGAGCAATGAAACACCCATGTAAAAATTTTGCACACAGGGGCATGATTATCCTAGGGCGTTCCGTCTGACCTTTAAAAAACAATAAATATAAACAGATGAAAAATATAACGGATGTGTTTTTTGACTTGGACCACACCCTATGGGATTTTGACAAAAATTCCAGACTGGCCTTTGACGGTATATTTAACAAACGCAACATAGCACTTTCGCTCGATGTATTTCTCCGGCATTATGAACGCATCAATGAACACTATTGGAAAATTTACCGAGAAGAAAAAATAAGCTCCGAAGATTTGCGGTTTCACAGACTTAAAGACACTTTTGAGGCGATGCAGTTTGCTTGGACTCCATCGTTGATTGACGAACTTTCCGAAGAATATCTGCAAGAACTCACCAGCCATCATCACCTTATAGACGGTGCGTTGGATGTGCTGAACTATCTAAAACCCAAGTACAAACTCCACATCATCACCAACGGTTTCGACCAAGTACAAAGCCGAAAAATAAACGGTTCGGGTATCAAGCCCTATTTTGAAACCATTACCACTTCAGAAATGGCGGGTGCCAAAAAACCACACGCCACTATTTTTGAGTATGCCCTTGGAAAAGCCAAAACACCTGCACATCAAAGTGTAATGATAGGCGACAACCTAGAGGCAGACATAGATGGCGCACTTCAGTTTGGTATGCATGCCGTTTTTTTTCAGATTAAAGAAACAACACCTTCTCCCAAAACGCATTCTATTACCCAACTTTCCGCCTTAAAAAATTTACTTTGATTTAGATCAAAATTTAATACCTTAGCTATCCACAAAAACCCGAAATAGACCAAAAATGAAAAAAATTCTTTTGATGCTACTCATCGCTATGAGCAGCCAGCTTTTTGCCCAAGTAAATATAAATGATTACAAATACGTTATTGTTCCCCACCGTTTCGATTATCTCAATGAAGCCGATAAATATCAGTTAAATTCATTGCTCAAAAGCTATTTACAGAAAAAGGGGTTTACCGTGTTTTTTGACAACGAAAACTTTCCTGTTGATTTAGCAACAAATAACTGCTTAGCTCTCAAGGCTTTGGTTAGTAATCAATCGAATATGTTCAACAGCAAAACCGAATTCGAATTGGTAAACTGCAACAACCAAGTGGCATTTAAGTCCGACGTAGGCGAGAGTAAATCTAAAGATTTCAGACAATCTTATCAGGAGTCTTTGCGCAATGCCTTGCGCTCGTTCGACGCAGTTTCCTACGCCTACAATCCCAATGCACAACCGGTTAACAATGCCGTTCCGGGCAGTCGAGTGGTTTCCAATCAAGTACCCGCCCAGCAAAATCAGGTATTAGTACAACAAACCATACCTACGCCACAGCCGGTTGTTACCATTATTGAAGCCGCCAGCATGGATTTTATCTCAAACGGCGAAGAATTTATGTTAAAAGCCGATGGCAAAAATTTTGAAATATTCAAACGGGCCATAGTTGACGACATGGTTACCTATGGTCTTATTGGCAACCTAAAAGCTACCGGGCAAGCCGGTATTTATCTGGCAACTTACAAGAAGCAAACTTCAATAGGTTATTTTGATGCGCAGGGAAACCTGACCATCGAATTGACAGATGCCAATGGCCAAACAGAGACCAAAGTTTTTAAAAAACAATAATCAATAACCGTATTTCTTCCCCCAAAGCTTTTTGAGAAATTCACGGATAGTATATTCGCGTTGGTTTTGACCGGGTTCGTATAGTTTTGCACCTTCAATTTCATCAGGAAGAAAGTTTTGTGCTGCAAAATTACCCTCAAAATCATGGGCATATTTATACGATTTGCCATAATCTAAATCCTTCATCAATTTGGTTGGTGCATTTCTCAAAGCCAACGGCACAGACAAATTGCCGGTTTTCCTGACCAATTCTTGCGCCTGATTGATCGCTGTGTAACTGCTGTTGCTTTTGGGCGAAGTGGCCAAATAGATGGCACATTGGCTGAGAATAATTCGCGATTCGGGATGGCCCACCACGGCCACTGCCTGAAAGGTATTGTTTGCCATAACAAGTGCTGTGGGATTGGCGTTACCAATGTCTTCTGATGCTAAAATAAGCATACGACGGGCAATAAATTTGACATCCTCGCCTCCCTCAATCATGCGTGCCAAATAATACACCGCCGCATTCGGGTCGCTACCACGTATAGATTTGATAAAAGCCGAAATAATATCGTAGTGCTGCTCTCCGGTTTTGTCGTACAAAACCACATTTTTCTGAGCAAAGTGCATTACTTTTTCGTTGGTAATATCAATGGTATCAGCGGTGTCAGCTTGAACGACCAGTTCTAAAAGGTTGAGCAATTTTCTACCATCACCGCCTGATAACTGTATGAGTACATCCGTTTCTTTTAAGCTGATATTTTGTTCGGACAGCACGGCATCTTTCTCAATTGCACGTTTTAGCAGTTTTACCAAATCAGCTTCTTCAAAAGCTTTAAGCACATAGACTTGACAACGAGACAACAGCGCGGAAATCACTTCAAAACTCGGGTTTTCTGTAGTAGCACCAATCAGCGTTATCCAACCTTTCTCTACGGCAGCCAGCAAAGAATCTTGTTGCGCCTTGTTGAATCGGTGTATTTCATCAATAAATAAAATCGGGTTTTTGGCGGTAAAAATGCCTTTGTCTTTTTTGGCATGATCGATGACATCGCGTACGTCTTTCACACTCGAATTGATGGCACTCAGGTGATAAAACGGACGGTGTGCGTGTTCTGAAATCACCGAAGCCAAGGTTGTTTTTCCCACCCCGGGCGGGCCCCAAAATATCATAGACGGAATCAATCCTTTGAGGATATGTGCCCGTAACGAACCTTGCGCACCAATCAAGTGTTCTTGACCAATCAGGTCATCGATGGTTTTGGGGCGCATGCGTTCTGCCAAAGGAATATGATTCATCTTTAACGGGCTTCGGGTGGGTTAAAAATACAATATTTATGTCGGTTGAAAGCAACGACTCAGCTAAATCACTTCTTCCCTATTGAGCATTTCCCACAATTGATCTTTAAGTGTCACCAACCCTTGTTGGGCTGCAGATGATATGAACAAAAATGGAAAATTCCACACTTTTTGGAGCGAAGCTTTGAGTTCGGCTTTGAGTTCATCGTCTAGCAAATCAGATTTTGAAATGGCAACCAAGCGCGGTTTGACCAGCAATTCGGGGTTGTATCTTTTAAGTTCGTCGAGCAAGATTTCATAGGCTTTGGCATAGTCTTTTTCATCTGCCGGAATGAGAAACAACAACACCGCATTTCGTTCTATATGACGCAAAAATCTATGACCCAAACCTTTACCTTCGGCTGCTCCTTCAATAATACCAGGAATATCGGCTACCACAAAAGATTGAAAATCCCTGTAAGCCACAATACCCAAATTGGGTTTGAGTGTGGTAAATGGATAATCGGCTATTTTGGGTTTGGCTGCCGTGATGACGGATAATAAGGTGGACTTTCCGGCATTTGGAAAACCGACCAAGCCCACGTCTGCCAGCACTTTCAGCTCCACAATAATATCCCTTTCCTGGAGTGGAATACCCGGTTGTGCGTAGCGGGGGGTTTGGTTTGTAGATGTGCGAAAATTCCAATTGCCCAAACCGCCTTTGCCGCCTTCGGCAATAATTTCTGTTTGTCCGTCTTCAACAATTTCGAAAATCACTTCGTTGGTTTCGGCATCTCGAATGATGCTCCCCAGTGGCACTTCAATCACGGCGTGCTGTCCGTCTGCACCTGTACTTCTGTTGGCACTGCCATCGCCACCGTGTTCGGCCTTTACGTGTTTGGTGAATTTCAAATGAAAGAGCGTCCAAAGGTTTTTGTTTCCCTTGATGTACACGTGCCCACCATGACCGCCATCGCCGCCATCGGGACCGCCTTTTGCCACGTATTTTTCACGATGCAAATGCGCAGAACCACGTCCGCCTTTTCCAGAAGACACAAAAATCTTTACGTAATCAACAAAATTTCCTTCGGTCAAAATATGTTTGTTTAAAGTGCGTCAATCACATCGCAAAGTCGCTCTGTGATACTAAGTATTGTGCCTACACCATCCACACCAAAATATTTGTTTTGTGACTGATAATACGCTTTTAAAACATCGGTTTCTTGGTAGTAAATCTTAATGCGATTGCGGATTACGGCTTCGTTAGCGTCATCCGGACGCCCGCTGGTTTTCCCGCGTTCAAGAAGCCTTTCTACCAATATGTCGTCGGCAACTTCCAGCGCAATCATGGCGTGAACAGTCGTCTTTTTGCTTTGCAATAAGGCATCTAAGGCTTTGGCTTGGTCTTGTGTACGCGGAAAACCATCAAAAATAAAACCCTTGGCATGCGGATGTTTTTCCACTTCGGCAGCTAGCATGTTTATGGTGATGCTATCGGGTACGAGCAAGCCTTTATCCATATAGGCTTTAGCCTGATTGCCTAAATCTGTTTGGTTTTTAATATTGAATCGAAATACATCTCCGGTAGAAATATGAATCAGTTCATATTTTTCCTTAAGAAATGTAGCTTGTGTTCCTTTTCCGGCACCCGGAGGACCAAAAAGTACGATATTTTTACATGGACGTTTCATCGATGAAATTTTAATTTGTATCGGTTTTGAGTTGATAAATCTCGGGGAGGTTTCTGCCCAGACCATCATAATCTAGACCATAACCCAAGATGAATTTGTTGGGAATTTCAAAACCTACATAATCTATTTTTAAATTTTTCTTGAAAGACTCGGGTTTGTAGAATAGGGTAGCAATTTTTAAATCGGCCACTTTCTTTTCTTCAAAAATGTGATAAATCGTTTCCAAAGTATTGCCCGTATCTACGATATCTTCCAAAATGATAACCGTACGGCCTTCGGGGTTTTCATCCATACCAATCAACGAACGAACATGCTCGGTGCTTTCTATACCGGAATAGGAAGACAGTTTGATAAAACTGAGTTCGCAAGCATACGGATATTGCTTTAAAAAATCTGAAACGAACATAAAACTGCCGTTGAGTATGCCGACAAAAATGGGGCGAATATCGCCCAAATCTGCAGCAACTTTTTGTGCCAACTCCCCCACTCTTTTTTGAAGTAAGTCTGCAGAAATATAAGGTTGAAAAATTTTGTCGTGTATGCGCATTTTTCGAGCTTTTTTTAAAGTTTTGCAAATATAGCGAAAAGCTGAAGAATTTGAGGGAGTAGTCATTTAGATTAATGTCCTCAAATCTGATGATGGTCAATAAATCGCAAATATTTTTTTTTAAATATTCTCAAAAAAACACTCAAAATAAAAGAATATCTATTTTTGCAGGACGAAATATATCAGATGAACAAAAATATTCTCATTTTGGGTGCCGCCGGGCAGATTGGCTCAGAGTTGACCCAGCTGCTTCGAGGCACCTACCCGGACCGAACCGTAGTAGCCTCCGATCTGCACAACAGTGATGTATTGGGAACGCCTTTTGAGTTGCTCGATGCTACAGACGAGAAAGCGATTCGCCAAATCATTGAGAAATATCAAATCGGCGAGGTGTATTTGATGGCTGCTATGTTGTCTGCTACGGCAGAAAAATACCCCGAAAAAGCTTGGCAGTTAAATATGCAATCTTTATTGATTGTTTTGAATCTGGCAAAGGAAAAACGCATCAACAAAATCTTTTGGCCTTCAAGCATCGCAGTTTTTGGGAGCACTACACCCAAGCAGAACACACCACAAGTAACCATTACAGAGCCCAACACGGTTTACGGTATCAGCAAGTTGGCAGGTGAACGCTGGTGTGCCTATTACCGTGAAAAATATGGTGTGGACGTGCGAAGCATCCGCTATCCGGGACTTATCAGTTGGAAAACACCGCCTGGTGGTGGCACAACCGATTATGCCATTGATATTTTTCACCAAGCCCTAAAAAACGGAAAGTACGAATGTTTTCTGACCGAAAACACCAAACTTCCGATGATGTATATGGACGATGCCATTCGGGCAACCCTTCAATTGATGGCGGCAGATTTATCGGGCGTCAAAATTTGTTCGTCCTACAACCTTGCCGGCGTCAGTTTTTCACCAAAAGAATTGGCAAACGCCATTCAAAAGTACATTTCTGACTTCTGTATAATCTATCGACCCGATTCTCGCCAAGCCATTGCAGACACATGGCCACAGTCGATAGATGATGTTTGCGCCCGTCAAGATTGGAATTGGAAAGCTAAATTTGATTTAGAACACACGGTTTTAGAAATGATTAAGGGCATTAAAAGCTTACAGTAGGTCGCCAAACAGTTGTTTTTAGGAACATTTGATGTGCTATGATTCCATTTTAAAATTTTATGGTTATACCACATAACCCCATTTGGCACTTGGGGAAGGAGAATCGCATCGCCTTCAAAAAGTCTGAAAGTAAACCCTGAAGCAAATGAATACTTTGCTATCAATCCAAGCGCCTGACAAGTAAAGTATCTTTCTGTAGTTTGAATTTGAGCCAGGACGCTATTCTTGGCATACTGCTTTGAATTTGCGATTGCGGAATAGAATCGAACCACTTCACATCAAAAACCATCAAAGTGTCTATTTTAGAGAAATTGGTATAGAGTCGGTTTGAAAAATAAATTTCCGACACTTCCTGATAGTTTATCTTCAATTCTTTGGCAATTTCATCAAAAGGAATGCTTTGACTTCCCAGTTTACCCAACCGATTCACCTCATTTTCCAGAAAAGATATTTTCTCATCTTTATTTTTAAGATCTGCCACATCTCTGGAACGCAACTCTTTGATGTAGTTTAGCTCATCAAAGGCATCTCCTTTTTCGTTTTGATGGATAATCAATGCCGTATTTTCTGTAATTGCATCCGATTTCAGTTTGTTACGCCAAAAATCTATCACGCCTTCCGGTATGTTTTCATTGCCCATAAAGTACAAATCTACTCGAGAAGCACCTTTGTATTCGTAAGTAATTTCCGTCAAATCCTTGATGAGGTTATAGTTTGTGGAAGCTGTGATTTCGTTGCTGATAAACTCGCGGATATTTCTCTTGAATACTGTTTCTTTCAACATCACATAGAAAAGAAATATACTGGGGACCATGACCAAAAAAGCGACTAAAGATGCCAGCTGAGAGATGCGTCTGCGCCTGATGGAATTGGCGTATTTGACCATTGGAAAACGCAAAAGCTTGGCGACTAAAAACGTGGTGAGTGCTATAAAAATGGCATTGATGGTGAACAAATACAATGCACCGCCAAAATAGCGGGGTTCCCACACAGCAAAACCGTAACCTGCCGTACACAGTGGTGGCATCAAAGCAGTTGCTATGGCCACGCCGAAGATGGCACTGGCCATTGTGCCTTTTTTAGTTCTGGCTACAATAAGTGCCAAACCGCCAAATACAGCAACCATGACATCGAGTATGGTAGGATAGGTACGGGCTTCTAGCTCGGGTGTGAGCTCAGTCAAAGGTGAAAGTTTAAAATACAAAAAGGCCGTGAAAACACTTAGACCAACCATCACCCCCAAATTGACAAGTGATTTTCGCAAGGTGTCCACATCGTTTACCGCTACGGAAAGACCCAGACCTACAATTGGTCCCATGAGCGGCGAAATCAACATGGCGCCAATAACTACGGCGGTAGAGCTCACATTAAGACCAATAGAAGCTATAAAAACAGAAAAAATGAGAATCCAAGCATTGTGACCACGAAGGGGAATATCTCTTTTAATGCTTTCGATGGATTCTTCTTTGTCTGTTTCACTCTTTATATCGAGTAGTGACAGAAAAAAATGTTTAAAATTGTCAAAAACCGTTTGTAGGTTTTTCTTGTCAATTTTGGGAGATTCTCCGGCTGATTGGTTTGTTTCCATGAGGTGTTATATCAAAGATTGGTCTATCTCAGTTTCTACACGTTTCAATATTTGTTTGATGGCTTGCTCTTTTTCTTTAGGTAAAATAAGCAATGCCTTGTCAGTTTCCACGACAATGTAATCGTGAAGCCCCTCGGCAACGATTAGTTTTTTGTTGGCAGAACGTATGATATTCCCACTACAATTGTTCAAAATTGCTCGGGTGTGAATCAACACGTTTTCATCGGGCTTTGCACTCATTTTTTCGAATAAAGAACCCCAAGTGCCGAGGTCGTTCCAATCAAAAGAAGCCGGCAATACCCATACATTAGAAGCTTTTTCCAAAATGGCATAATCTATGGAAATGTTTTCCGCATCGGGATAATGCGCATCTATAAATGCCTGCTCTTTATTTGTGTTATAGAAATCTTTACCCAATTGAAAAAGATTAAACATGGTCTTTTGGTGTTCGGCAAATGCATTGGCTATGGTGGCCACGCTCCAAATAAAAATTCCTGCATTCCAAAAATAATTGCCCGATGCTAAAAAACCTTTGGCTGTTTCCATATTCGGTTTCTCCGTAAAACGCGTTACTTTTATAAAACCTTTTTCTATTTGCAATTTGTCCGATTGGATGTAGCCGTAACCGGTGTTGGGCGCATTAGGGCGAATACCCAAAGTAACCAAAGCATCGTTTTGGGCACAATACGCAAAACCTTGCAATACATCATCAAGAAATGCGGCTTCATCTTCTATCCAATGGTCACTAGGCGCAACGAGCATCACCGCGTCCGGATTATCTTTCTTAATTTTTAAGGCTGCGTATAAGATACAAGGCGCCGTATTGCGCATGGTGGGTTCCAGCAAAACTTGTTGTGCCTTCAACTGAGGTAACTGCTGCAAAACCAGATCTTTGTAGCGAAGATTGGTAAGAATTAAGATGTTTTCTGAAGGTACTATTTTGTTGATGCGATCATAAGTGGTTTGCAACAATGATTTTCCTGTTCCCAACATATCGTGAAACTGCTTAGGAAATGCTGCTGTGCTAACCGGCCAAAAACGAGAGCCCACTCCCCCGGCCATAATCACTGCATGATAATGAGAAAATTGAGACATATGTAATTTATAATTTCTTAGTTCTTATGTATTTCCACTTCAGCCAACGGGTGAAACAGGTATATTTTTTGAGTATTTATTTCCAAACACTCAAAGCGCTTGGTGCGTTTTTTACCTTTTTTAAACAGTCTGTTTTGGGCAGTAAAAACAGCACCATCGGGCAATTCAAAGATACGGTTTTTGTCTTGATTTGCATCAAAGCGACTCAAAGCGTAAGAAAGATTGACATCTGTATCGCTGCTCGCTTTCGGATTTTTGAAATGTCGTGCCAAAACCGGTAGTATTTCCATCGGAAAAACATCCGGATTGAGGAAGGGTAACATCAGTTTTTGAAAAGTTATCTTCCATTCAATACCATGTGGTTTGATATGTCTGCCATAAGTTTTAAAAGCGACGAGATGCGCCAGTTCATGTATGGTCGTAATTAAAAACCGATAGGTATTTTCCGAAGCGTTTACAGTGATTTGATGGGAGCCGTCCGTCATTTTTTTATAATCGCCATGTCGCGTAAGCCGTTTTCCCACAATTTTAAGGTGGACATGATGCAATTTAATTAATTCAAAAACCGGATCTACGGCTGCTTCGGGTATGTATTTGCACAAAATGTCTTTCAATGCTTGCACATTTTAGTTAAGATACGAATCGCAACTTCCCCTAAGGAGTAGAAGAAGAAACTTGCAAGATTTTCCCATTGTAAAAAACGTTTCCGGAAACGGCAAATTGGGCAATATAAGATGCCATTTCGGGAGCGCTTATCGGTGCTTGATAGCCTGGAAAAGCCTGCGCTAGCATCTCAGTCTGCACAGCACCAAGTGCCAACACATTGAAAGACGGACCCGATTCTTTGTATTCTTCGGCGAGTAACTCGGTCAAGTTAATCAATGCCGCTTTGGCCGAACTATAGGCTGCCAAACCCCCAAACTTCACACTGCCCTGTATGCCACCCATACTACTGATATTCACCACATGTCCGTCTTTAGGCATATAGGGCAAAACCAGTTGAATAAGCCGAATCGGGCCAAAAACATTTACCTCATAAGACTGTTGAAAATCTGCTTGGGAAAGTTGTTCAAAAGGTTTGTGTACAAGCCATCCGGCATTGTTGATTAGGATATCTATTTTTTTTAAATCTTTTAAAATACCTTGAAGGGTGTCAAAAGATTTGTCGGAAGATAGGTCAAAAGAAACGGCAGTTATGTTTGTGTGATGCAGCTTCGAAATTTTTTGAAGGTTTCTAGACAGCGCAAACACTTTGTGTCCGGCATCGGCGAGTTGTTTACACAGTTCAAAACCGATACCGCGTCCTGCGCCGGTAACTAAGATATTTTTACTCATGAAATTTTACTTCTTTGGTAGGCGTGTTGATCAATTTTTCGATGGGCGGAATAAGTTTTTCGATGAGCACAAACATGCTCTCCGGCGATAGGTTTTCGACCTCGTCATCTACATGGTGATAGTAAGGCGAATTGGTAAAATCAAACGTAGAAAAAGTTTGTGCAGGAATTTTTAATTGTTCATAAAAAGGGAGGTTGTCTGATCGACGAAAGAGATTAAACTCGACGGCTTTTTCAAGTCTCACTATGAGTGGTTCACCGGCAAATTCGTTTACTTTTTGGGCGAGATTGGTGAGGTCAAAGCCTGTAACATAGGCTTTTCCGGGGGTTTCGCGCATGGGCACGCCCAGCATTTCAAAATTGAGCATCAAATAGTAGTCTTTATCGGTTGCTTTGAGTTTTTCAGCCAAATGTTTCGCGCCCAAAAGCCCTTTTTCCTCAGCTGAAAAAAGCACAAAAATCAGGCTTCTTTTGTTGGATTTGCTTTTTGCAAAATGTTTGGCAAGGGCCAAAACTGTTGTGGTACCGGCTGCGTTGTCGTTGGCACCGTTGGCAATGATATCGCCATTGTTGATGCGCCCCTGCCCTATGTGGTCATAGTGAGCACCTATGATGATGTATTGGTTCTTAAGTTCGGGATCGGTGCCTTCCAACAGTCCTACAATATTGTATGCAGGAGCCTCAAAATTGGATAGCGTATCGCGGTATGACAAAAAGAATGGCTTGATACCCAAAACGGTAAAATAGTTTTCGATAAAAACAGCAGCTTTTTCGATACCGGGAGTGCCGGCTTCGCGACCTTCCAATTCGTCAGAAGCCAGATAGCTGAGGATGTTGGTCGTTTCCTGAGCATCAATATAACGCGTTTCTTGAGCAAAAACTGAAACCGAAGCGGCAAAGAAAAACACGTAGATTTTAAAAATATTTGTAATCATAAGATTGTTTAAGTTTCAATAATACTATTATTTAAAGAGATTTACCAAAAATAAATGTTATTTCTTATCAGTTTATGCATTCATGATAATTTTCTCAATTTTTAGAATAATTATGTTCAAAAAAGATTTTGATTGTTGCCGAAGATTTTTCCAATCAATTCTTCATAAATTTTAGCAACCATATAAAAGATAGATCACTAATTTTCAATCACTTTCACGTGAGAAAAACAGGTGCTAAATTTTAAAAAAAATACGAGGCTTCAACAAACAAAAAAAGCCAATAATCAAAAGATTACTGACTTTTCTTTGTCGGGGTGGCAGAGTTTGAACCCTACCAGACAATGTTTTATATATCAATCAGTTACAGTTTCCGAAACTCAACTGTTATCCGATTTGTTGACGATACTATAATGAACTTGAAGCAAAATTGCTTTTCATTCTGACGGTGCAAATATAAACTTTGTTAAATATTAAACCAACGTAATTAGCAGTAAATTTTATTTTAATTCAGTTTCTACACAGAATCAGTAATAGTGAGTATTCATACAATATTTCCGAAAAATAAACGTCGCAAAATGTTTTTCGGAAAAGGGACGGCATAAAGCCAACGCTTCTTCCATCGCTTATTTATTCCGTTTCCTTCCCACTCTAAAATTTTGTCTTCCGTTTGGGTGGTACTCAAATATTGTTTAATCTAAAATCATTTAATTATGGAAACAAAAACAAAGTCGAACGGAACAGCAAAAAAAGTAAATGCAACCGTTAAAAAGGAAGTTCAAAAGAAGTTGACCGATGAAGCTGTCGGAAAAACGGTTACCTCTGAAAAGGTTGTAGCTAAAAAGCCAGAGATAAATCTGGATGACCGAATCCAAAGGTTTGAAAAGCTGAGAGGTCTGGCCACGCAACGTGAACGATTAACGCAGACCTTGAACGAACTGACGAAGTTCAATTACAATCAGGACGGTTCAAGTTCTTTTAATCTTCGAGATTCCCGTAATCTGGAATTCAAGACCACCAACACGAACCTAATCAAGTTGGTAACATCGCATTTACAGTCCACTTTGGAACAACGTAAATCTGAGATTGAAGAACAGATTGTGAAATTTGAACTTTAATGAAGCTAATGTCTTCAAATGTGAAAGCCTGCTCGCAAGAGTAGGCTTTCTTTTTTTAATCATATCTGTCGCTGGACAGGTCTAAAATCTAATATTATGTATTTAAATCGTTTACAACAAGATGAGATTTTCGTTTCAAATGAAATAAAATCGTTAAAGAGTATTACTGGCATAGCTTCTCGAAGAGGGCTTGAAAATGCCATTATTTCCAATGGAAAAATTGTGAATGTGGTATCAAACAGTTATGGCCATATTCCGAATGAGCTTTTCTTCAAACAAGCCGAGCAGCTATTGGTGGATGCAAACTTGAAATATCAAAAACGCACTATTAACAGAAATGATAGGTCATTCATTACCGACTTTATAATCGAGGACGATAACCAGTTCGCGTTAAAGAACGGACAGGACAAAATATTGCCAATGTTACGTTTCAAGAATTCCTATGATGGACGGGAAAAGACTTCCGGACATTTTGGATTTTATAGGGAAGTATGCACCAATGGACTGCACGTAGCCCAAGCGGACATAGCATTTTCGATAAAGCACAGCAAGAGCAGTACAGATTTGATAATGCCCAGATTGAACTCATTATTTGAGAAGTTCCTGAATAACGAATACTACGAAATCACAAGAAAATTCAGGGAACTGGAAGAAATCGAACTTATCGACACCAAAGCATTCGTAAAGGAAATATTGGAAAAAACGAAGTTGTTCCGATATGAATGTAGCGACAAGAACGATGACCCATCGAAAAAATCCCGTGAGGTCATAGAGCTTATCAATGATGAACCGTTTCCAGCGTATTCAAAACCAAATTTATGGGTAGGTTACAATGCTTTTAATTGGATGCTCCACAATAACTTGAAAAAGTCCTTTTCACAACAGGAAAAATTGGACAAGCTATTGTTCGATGAAATATATGCAATGGTTTAAGCAACATTGTAAAAGGTTTATCCAGTACCTAACTAAACTGGATTTTTGATTATGCTTCTGCCATATTAAGCCGTTTAGCACATTTCCCTACATTTCGTTGCTCTACATTCCGGAAAAAGAGCTGCACTAAAAAAGATCTTGGACACAACTGAAAAGATTCCGATTTCCATTCCACTTGCCCACTCATTACCGAGAAAAACGGGAAGTGGTCAAACTTTATTTCAATCTACATCTTTTCAGTCAAGTCCGCTTTAAATACTACTTCAAAAGAGTAATCTATTTTATAAACTGTTCTACTATTTAGAAAACAATATTTTCAATTTTTCATTAATAATCATAAGCCTAACTTATCCATAATATCTTTTTCATATCTACTATCTTCAGCGGGATAGCGTAAGATGTTTTCATATTTTCCAGCCTCTTTAGCCTGGGCATAAATAAGACTTTCGCCCGCATACTTTGGAATTTCTTTATAAATTGGGTCTTCATAGGCTTCAGATGCCGATACGATTTCCCAGCCTTTTTCTTTAAACATTTTAATTAGGTCGTCTATAAAAAGAGCCGCAGCTAAATTGTGATGTAATAAAAGTGTATGTTTAATGTGTCTTCCATTTATTTCCATCGATAGTTTTTCATAGAATTGAGCGCGTTCCCAAATATGGTTCAAATAGAAATCTCTAAAACCACTGATGTCAGCATTGGGATTTTCTCTTAAACGTTTAACCAATCTGCTATCAATATACCAATCTGATGCATCAATGGTTACATAACCATTTCTATAGTTTTGTTCTTTTAAAAATTTTCTTACTGAATCAACCTTTTCTTGCGTATTCCCTTCTTTTAAATAGGGAAACCTAAAAAACTTGCAATAGTTTGAATACGAATTTATGAGAGAATCGTTTTTAATAAAATCCGCTTTAAATGCTTCAAAGGAATAATTTTCACTATTATAATTTGAATGGTTTAAGGTATGATTTGCAATTTTATGACCTTGGTCATTCCAACTTTCCAATAATTTTTTTCCTTTGGGTCCAGTTTTATCCTTTCCAGCTACAAAAAGCATTGTTTCTATATTGGCATCTTTGAGCTTTTTCAAGAGCATTCCGTTCCATTCATTAAAAGTGTAATTTGGCCTATCTCCTAAAGCACCATCATCAAATGTAAAACTCACTTTTGACTGGCTAAAAATTGGTATTGAAATCAATAAAATAATTGCCGTAATAAACTGTTTCATTTTTTATTGTTTTAAGATTATAATCTATCGTATTGCTGTCCTTTTTTACCTTGATATCGTTTTTGATTCCATCTATAAATAAAAGACACATTTAATTGTGGCACTCGCACTTGTGAAACAATATCTTGTGAGAAATTTTCGCCTCTGGTCTTGATATTCCATTCCCAACTATCAAAAATGTCTGTAAAATTAACACTCAATGACGCGTTGTTTTTAAATAGGCTTTGACTCATCCCAAAATCTAACCGATACAATGCCTTTCGTGCAAATTGACCTCTTTTGTCCGCACCCCTAAATCTATTTTGGAATTGAAACCTAAAAGAATCGGACAGTTTAAAATCAAGGTGCAGCCTGCCACTAAAAGCCAACCCATCAACATCAAAACTTGTCGTCTTATAGCTTCCATTTTGGTGGTAGCCGTTGAACGTAATTTCATTGTAAATACTAAACCAGCTTAAGGGCTTATAACTAAAACCCAATTCCAGTCCATAAGATTCATCAGTACCAATGTTAACTATCCTTCTAACAAATACTTCTTCAATTTTTCCATTGATAGTGATGTTTTCTTTTTGAATAAAGTAATCCATCACTTGATTTGTTTTTCGGAAGAATAGTGTTGGAGCTATCAAAAATGTATTGCTTAATTTTGACTCATAAGCCAGTTCTGTGAGTATCACGTATGATGGATTTAGTTCGGGATTCCCAACAGCAATATTTCTGGCATCGCTAAAAGAAGAAAACGGAACAATGGCATTTCGCCTTGGTCTTTGTATCCTTCGAGATATTGAAAACCGAATGCTTTTATCTTCATTAAACTGATAATTCAGAAAACTGGAAGGAAATACATCCGTATAATTTCTCGATACTTTTTCAGTATTATAATTTGAGGTAATATCTATGTTGGTTGATTCAGTTCTTAAACCAATCTGAAATTTGAATTTATTAAAGCCTTTAGCATACTGTCCATAAAATGCGGTAACATTTTCGTCATAGTTGGTTTTATCTGTAAATTCAGGAATAGTTGTCGCTATACCGTTTTCAATCCGTTCAACAGCATAGTCATTTTCTATGTTGGTAAACCTACTTCTTGCGCCAAATTCAAATTGCGATTTGTTTTTTAGAATATGCACATAATCCAAAGCCACTGTAAATCGTTTGTCATTGATGTTGTTATCTATAGCATCATTGGCATCAATTTCTGATTGCGGAAATGTCGTTTCTTGCAGAATAGTCGAGTGTCCATCTTCGATAGATGATTGTGTCAATGCACTTAACTTTAGTTCCGAACCATTATCATTCAACTTTATTTTATATTCACTGGTAATCTGAAAGAAATTGTTTTTAAATTTTTCTGAATCAAAACGTTCTGATGTTGCATACAAGCTGCTGTCGTTATAGTCTTTATAATCAATGGAATTAATAGTATTTAAGTTTGCCAGTCGATAGTTGAAGTCTGCTGAAACGGAATGTTTCGAATTGAATTTATAGTCGCCACCAAGGTTATTCAAAACATAAAATTGTTTGAGTATTTTTTCTGAAGTCTTAAAACTTTCTGAAGGAGAGGTTTCAAAATTAGTTAATGCTATTGAACTTGTAGCTTTCGGTTCAGAGTATCCCAAACCTGTATTAAAATACCAGGAGTAGTTTTCGTTTACTTTATTAATATTTATGTTTGTGCCAGAATTTAATCGGAGTCCTGTAAAGACTTCAAAACTACTGCTTAATCTTTTTTTCTTCCCTTTTTTCAAGACGATGTTTATGATGCCTCCGGAGCCTTCGGCACTGTACTTTGAGGACGGATTTGTAATCACTTCAACTTTATCTATCGATGCTGCTGGAATCGTTCTCAATAATGATGCGGTATCAGTTAGGCCACTAATTCTTCCGTCAATTAATATCCGAATGCTGCCATTACCTCTAATACTCATTGTGCCATCAACTTCAACCTGAACCGAAGGTACATTTTGCATCACATCTATTAGACTTCCACCACTTACCGAAAGGTCTTTAGAGACATTATATACTTTTTTATCCAATTCAATTTTATAATTGGAAGTATTAGAGCTTACAACCACTTCATCTAAAGCCACATCTGTATTAATGATAATATCTCCGAGGCTTTTCTTGTTTTTAACGTTGCTTAAATCCAGTGTTGAAATAGTGGAAGGTAAACCAATCACAGAGATTTCAAAACCGAACACCTGTTTAGGAACGTCTATTGTAAAATAACCATTTTCGTCTGCTAAAGTTCCTAAAACGGTTTCAGGATTATTAATAGCTTTAAAAATGACATTGGCATAAGATACAGGTGCTCCAGAAGTATCTTTAATAGTTCCAGTAACTGTAATGTTTTGAGCAAAGACATTACAATAAATGCAAAGAAAAAAGAGGAATAAAATGATTGATTTCATAGATTGATTTGATGAATTATTAGGATGTAGTTATCCTGTTCTGCTTAAAAAAGAGAACTCACTATTGGTCAAAATGACCTTATTTAATTAAAGTGGATGAATGTTATAGAAAATAGTCTATTCTATATAATCTAATGGGTTTACTTGTTGTCCATTATGCTTGACTTCGTAATGTAGATGTGGTCCAGAAGAACGACCAGTAGTACCAACATAACCAATAATATCTCCTTTTTTAACTTCCTGATTTTCAATAACCTTGAATCCATTTAAATGTGCATACCAAGTTTCGTAACTATTTGGATGCGTTATTACTATTAAATTCCCCCAATCACCTTCCATTGCAGCTTTTGAGATAATTCCATCGGCAGATGCTAAAACTGGAGTTCCAATTTTTGCTCTAATATCAATTCCGGTATGGACAACTCCTTTATTAACTTTAGCCCTTCCTACCTCACCAAAGAATGAAATAATATCTTCCTTTGTTGCATTTTGGACTGGAATTATAGAAGGCGGTATACTGATATATTCTGATACATTGATGATGTTTAGATACTTGTTATTTTCTATTGTTGGGGTTGTAAATGCTGAAATTAGAAAAATACAAACAGGTAACAATAAAAGATAGGAAAGTTTTGCAAGCTGATTTGATGTGGGTTTTGTCATCATAGTTATTCGTTTTTTTAAAATAGGTTGATTGAAGTAATTATATAAATTATTAGGTTTTTGAACTTCAAGACTTTGTAGCAACAATTCCATATATTCTGAAGTTTTGATGCCTTTTTGAAGTGCACCTTTGTCAGCTTGATATTCGTGTAGGGATTTCAACGATTTCCTATAAAAATAAACCAGGGGATTGAACCAAAAGAACGCAATATAAACTTCGGTAAGAATCACATCCCAAGAATGTTTTAATTGAATATGTACCTTTTCGTGTTCCAAAATCTGTTGGTCATAGTTTTCAAATTGATGTTCAGGAACAAAAATCCAATTGAAATATGAGAAGATTTCCGGCACATTGGCATTGACCAATTGATAACCATTCTTATGTTCAATTTTAGAGTTGATTTTTAAAACAAATAATTGTCTTGCGGTAAGCAAAATTCTAATAAAGTATATGGAAAACACCAACCAATATATAGTGATTAAAACGGTTGAGAAATTAAAAGAGGGATCAATCAAAGGTTGTTCAATAACCTGCAATTGTTTATTAAAGGTTTCAAAGCTTATAGGTTCAAACAATGGAATTTCTATGATTCTTGATGCGATAGATGGAAACAATTCACCCGAAAATGGAACTATAATTGAAATCGGTAACATTAAGAGCAATACAATTCTATTTACATTATGGAATGTCAGTTTTTTTAAGAATACTATATATAAGAGATAGAGTGGTAAAAAAACCAGAGCTACTTGTACAAGATATAAGAAAATATTATTCATTTTTTTCTTTTAATTTTTCAATTTTACTTTCAAGCATTAGCTTCATTTTTTCTAATTCCGTAAGGTCTAAATCTTCATTATTGGCAAAAAACAAAGCAAACTTACTTGGCGAACCGTTGAAAAAATTACCAATAACTTCTTTCATATGTCTTTTAAAATAAGTCTCTTTTGAAACCGTCGCATAGTATTGACGTATTTTTCCATAAGCATCATATTTTAAAAATTTCTTTTTCACTAAAACCCTCACTACTGTTGATATGGTAGTATAAGCAGGTTTAGGTTCTGGAAACTGCTCTACAATATCCTTTAGGAATGCTTTTTCAAGTTTCCATACATATTGCATCACTTGTTCCTCGGCTTTTGTTAGTTCATTCATAAGGCAAATATATAAATAATTTTCAAATTATGACTATAAATATAGTTATACTACTATTTTCATAGTCATAAATGAATTTTATCGTCCTGTTTGAGAAGTTGATTTGATGAATTTCAGTGGTTTATAATAGGGGGTGAAATACATTATAATTATTCTTTTAAACCTTCCAATTCAACTTTTTTATCGCTTGAAAGAAATTGTAATTTCATCTTATTATTCTCTTCAATAAATTTAAAATACAATTCAAATGGTAATGGATAGAATTCATCTTTTGCCATTGGAATCAGTTTTACTTTTGGAAACACTGGACTGTCCGTAAATAAAGAACCATTTTCTAAATATATCTCTATGGGAAAATTATGATTGGTATTATAAGTACCCACATATTTTTTTAGAATGCTATTATTTACCTCAATAACATCTGGGATTTTAGTGTCCCAATGCAATCCTTCAATGACTTCCATTCCGTTGTTAATGATTGTTTTTACAATGTTATTGGTAATGCTGGCACCATTATCACTATTTATGAAAATAACAATACCGTTTTTGTTTTTTGGAAATAGTATCATCGTTGTAATTACCCCAGGATCGCCGCCATCGTGGTTTATGATATACTCACCATTACTCAATTTATCATACACCACCCAACCAAGTCCTTGGTTCAATTTACCATTGATGGCCGATTGTGGTTTAACCATCTCATCGTATAACTCGCCATCAACTACTTTTCTGTCCATTATGGCATTGCCAAAAAGCAATAAATCGTTTACTGTTAGCAACATATCATCGGCAGCGTTGATTCTTGTTATTTTGTAGTTTATGGGATGTAAGTTTCCTCTTGTATCATACCATTTTGCAAATCGTGCTGTATCTTTATCAGCCAACCAACCCATTTTTGCATCCTTCATTTTTAATGGCTTAAAGACTAAAGAGTCTACAATCTTTTCCAGCCCCATTTTAAATTTGCTTTCAACAGCATGCCGCAAGTATTCCATACCCTCGCCAGAATATTGAAATTTCGTTCCGGGCTTAAAATTGAATTTCAATTTTCCGTCTTCTTCATCCCAGCGCCAATTTTTAAAACCTGTGGTATGAGATAAACAGTTTCTAGTCGTTATCAGTTTTGCATAGGCATCATCTGCCACATCAGGGTCTGTCCAATAATGAAATAAAGGTTCGTCCAAGTCCCAATCGCCATGAGCCACCAATTTTAAAATGGCTGCCGTTACTACTGGTTTGGTAATACTGGCGATATTAAAAATAGTGTTTTGAGGTGCTTTATGCCCTTTTTGGTTTTCTCCATACACTTTTACGAATTCAATCTTACCGTCTTTAATAATTCCCACGCCGACTGCTGGAGCAAGGTATTCAGCCATGAGTTTCGGAACAATGCTGTCCAAGGTCTTTTTATAATTTGGTTTAAAGATGGCTATTTTGCTGTTTGATTTTTGCTCATTGGAACAAGCAACCATCAATAAAAAGAGCAAGCAATATCCATAGAAAGATTTAGTTTTAAACAGGCTCATGGTCGTAGCTCACCGTTCGTTTTATAATCCAAGAACCCTCTTTTCGTTCCCAGATGATAATAAATTTTCCTCTTTGTACTTTTTTCCCATCCTCATAAAATTCATGGACACCAATTTCTACGGCACCATAATTCCCTAAAACATGTACAGTTGCACTAACCAATTGTCTCGTCACAGCAAAAGGTCTGGAACATCTGTCCTTAAAAGAGGCTATTTCAACATCAAAAGAAGTATTTAGACCAGAACGGTCATCGTAAAACTCTATTTCTGGGGACATTATTTTCTTATACAGCTTTAAATCACATTTATTAAATGCAACATTAAAAAATAGGCTGTCCATTTTTAGAATCTCGTTTTGCAACGCTTTTTCGGTTATTGGATTTTCAGCTTCTTGAGAGAACAGTGTGTTTGAAAATAGAATAAAAAGGAATAAGGAGTACTTCAAAATTTTTAATGCTTTCATAATCTTGATTGTTTTTATTAGTATTTGATTGATGTCATAATGACGATTTATTCATGCAATTGTTACAATGTTTTTATTCTGATATAAATTAGATTTTCAAGTTCTAATCTATATTTCATCACTTGTTCTTCGGTTTTTGTTATTTCATTTATATGCAAATATTATAAATAATTTTGAAAGTATGACTATTTTTATAGTAATATAACTATAATTATAGTCGTAACCTTGTTTGTGATATCATAGATTTTGGCTTTTAACCAAAAATGAAATTGATTGTTTATACTTGAATCTGCATGTCAGCACTTTACTACTACATTTTGCGAAAAGCTTCATTTCGGACAAAGAGCTTCCCTACAAAAATCTTGGACCCAATCCCCAATTTTGGCTTTCCATTTCGTTAACCCTTTCCGTCCCGAACCGTCGGGACTGGGAAGGAACACTACATTCCTGAGCCAAAATCGTGAATCAAGTCCGCTTTCTCATCGGAAAGGCATCGCCTCGATTTTCTTAACTGAATTATCGGCAAAGCCTACATTGGTCTTTGCTCGATAATTATTAAAAACCGAACCTTTGCCTTACACATTTTAAGGGGTTTATAATGGATAAAGCCTTTGTTGTTTTTCGGGTCGTCGAAAAACAGGCATGACATAACCAATTCTAAATTAAACCCATTTGTTCTGTTCGCTTAACTGTCGGTACGCTCTCGCCACAAATGGCTTTAAAAGAATTGCTAATGCCCTTATGGAACTTGTCAAGACTGTACAAGTTTTAGTGAAAAATAAGGATTCTACTTCCTTGAAAATCCAAGGATTTTACTACGTCGCAAACACACCTTATTTGTTCCCTAAAAGTCTTGACAAAACCCACTTCATCCATTGTGCGGAGCACGAAAGAAATCATACAAACACCCCTTAAAATTTAATTCAGTTTAAAACAAAAAGGGAAATTATTAATCTTTAAAACCTTGTATTATGAGTACTATTAAAAATCACGTACAGTTAATTGGAAACGTTGGACAAGAGCCAACCATTACGAACCTTGAAAGTGGTAAGAAAGTAGCCCGATTGTCATTGGCTACCAACGAAAACTACAAAGACAGTAAAGGCGAAAAGCAAACCGACACGAATTGGCACACCGTTGTTGCTTGGGGCAAGACTGCCGAA
Organism: Bacteroidota bacterium; assembly: GCA_018829465.1. Taxonomy (GTDB): domain Bacteria; phylum Bacteroidota; class Bacteroidia; order Flavobacteriales; family Flavobacteriaceae; genus UM-FILTER-40-17. Next base: position 93,179 of record JAHJTN010000010.1, read on the forward strand.
ATCATCGAAAAATATGCCCAAAAAGGCAAAGAAATTGGTGTGGTTGGGAAATTAAAAACACGCACCTACACAACGGATGATGGAAACCAACGCTATGTTACCGAAGTGGTAGCCGATGAAATCCTATTGATGGGCAGTAAGTAAAAAGGAAAGAGGGCACTAATACCAGTTTTCAATTAGTTTGTGCCCTCTTCTTTTCATCATTAATTCTAAAAAAGACATAACAATGAAAGCACAAGTTAACGAAATAAAAGAAGGATTGCAACATTTTAACGGTTCTGAAATGTTCTATCAAATCCCATTGATACGCACCAGATTTACAAACGGATTGAAATATTTAGCCAACGTAGCAAACTGCTTTTGGCTCATTACAGATGTTTCCGTAATTGCCAAAAGTTTGCTGAACCGAAGCCATTTTATCACGATAGATTTTAAAAGGCTATCGGAAGAAAAACAGGATTATTCAGGCTATGAAGCCGAGATAATTTATAGCGATGGAAATGGTAATGTGTTTGAAACGCATCGGTACATCTTTACGGATTTTCCTTTGGATGAACTGCGTTTGTACTTTGTGGACAATACATTGATGTTACCAAGCGAATATTAAAAATAAAGGCTATGATTTATCTGAATTATAACAACCTCGATGACGAAACCCAACAGCGTTTACTTTCTATGTCCAAAAAAGAAGTAGAAAACAGGTTTGGGGAACAGCTTAGGAACTATGCCAGGGAACACTATGTAAATTACCAAACTCTCTTGGAAGAAGAAGCGATACGAAATCTATACAATTTTAAGTATGTTTTCAATATTTAGAACACTAAATCACACCAAACAAGCCCTTTTATTATGAGGGCTTTTTTTTATGCTCAAACCCTTAAATTCCATACCTTTACAGGATTATAATAACATATTATTCTTGTGGTCATCACCATTATTTGATTTGACTTTCCTTGATGACCATATCCATAGAATTATACTATAAAAAGCAACTGACTTTTTAGTCAGGTTGTTTGAAAAATTTTGTCCCTGCGGGACGAATTTGAGAAGCAAGAGGGTAACACGCCGAGGCGGTGTTAACGATTGGTTTTTAGTTGTAATTATTTGAAAATCAAATAATTGCTGTTATTGAATTTTAAGGAAATAATAATGTTTTACAGTAAATCCTTTTGAAACCCTTATAAAACGGCAATTTTTTACAGTAAATGAACTCTAATCATCAAAAAAAATACAGTTTTTCAGCCATTAGCATTAAGCCAAAAGTGGCAACTCGTTTTCGGAAATTTTCCAAAAGCATTGCACGTTCGCACACCGATACGCTGGAAACAATGATGAATTTTTTTGATTTAAACGAACTATCCCCAAATGAATCTTTGGGTGCAAATATGAGGACATTAGAGAATAGTTTAAAGAAACGAATCAATGCCCTTGTAGCCATTATTAGAGATATTGAAAAAAACCAAACCAAGCCCACCAAGGCAATGTTGGAATTGCTTTTTCAGGAGAATCCAGAGGCAAAAGAACCGGAAGAAGAATTATTTGAATTTGAACAACAGGAACTGATTACCGAAAATGAAGAACTGGATCACTACCGAAATCGATATGAGGAAGTCCAGCAACAATTCCATTCCGTGAAATATGATTTGGAAAAAATCATCGGGAAGACCACGTATGTAAAAGGCAGTTTTGGAGGTGGTTATTTAAAACTGGATTTGAGCAAAGATGAATTTGAAAATATTAAACAAAAATTATAAAATGTATATCACGGTAACAAAACAGACAATGGACGGCAATTATTCACAGAGCGTTTCCGATTTTGTGGCGTACCTCGAAAAAGAAAACGAAGATAAATCTATTGATGAAATGGAACACTTTTTTAATCAGTATGGAGAAGAAATATCAGGCAAGGAAGTCATTCAAGAAATCGATGGAAATACTGCTAAACTCAAAAAGACCGAACCCAAGTTTTATTCCATTACGGTCAATCCAAGTGCGTATGAACTGAAACGATTGCAAAATCATTCCGAAGAGTTAAAACAATATACACGAGAACTGATGAAAGAATACGCTAAATCTTTCAACCGTGAAATAAACGGAAGAGCTGTTACCGTAGATGATATTAAATACTATGCTAAAATTGAACATCAGCGGACTTACAAAGGGACTGATAGGAAAATTCAGGAGAACCAACCTTATGCAACCAAGATACTTCAGATTAAGAACGACATCCGGAAAATAGAAAATGGCAAATTAGAGGGAAACATCAAAATATTACAAGAAAAGATGTCCCGATTAGAGAAAGAAGCACCACATCAACAGGATGGTAAACGCATTGTAAGAGGAATGCCAAAAGAAGGTTCTCAAAGTCATATTCACATAATTGTAAGTAGAAAAGATATGTCCAATAAATACAGTTTGTCCCCAGGAAGCAAGTACAAAGCTTCAGAAACGGTATTTAATGGAAAACCTGTCAAGCGTGGTTTTGATAGAGATAAGTTCTTTAAGGCATCCGAAAAGACCTTTGATACCCTATTTCAGTATAAAAGAAACTATGTGGAAACCTATAAAGCTCGCAAAACATTCCTTCAAAACCCAAAGCTGTATTTCTCTATACTTTCAGGATTACCGACCAATGAAAAAGCCGCTGCCTATAAAATACTTGTAAAATCTGGTGTACCAATAATGAGTATTCCAACGAACCAAGTACAACTGGCATTAAAGGTCATCAACAAGTTTAAAAAAGGAATTGATCGAGCCTTACAGTCTGGTTCTATTGGAATATGAATCTATCAATTGCACATATCATAGTTTTTATTATTGTCCCACTTTTATTTATTGGTATTGTTCTGTATGCATTCCTACATCAAGACGAATCTACAAAGCGAGATAAAAAATATAAAGTATATTTTAAATTACGTTGGGGAAAGTTTAAAATTGACAACTTAAAAAGAGGTGCTTCAATAATTGGTTCCGCAGGAAGCGGAAAAACAGAAAGCGTGATTTATAACTTTCTACAACACTTTAGTACCCATCAATTTTGTGGTATCATACACGATTATAAGGATTTTGAACTTACTGAAATTGCCTATCCTTTGTTTAAAGATAAGGACATAAAATTTTACACCATTGCATTTGACCAAATCCATTATCGAGTAAACCCCATTGCCCCAAGATATTTGCCCAATGAAGAAAGTGTCAACGAATTATCCAAAGTTCTAATTGAAAATCTCTTGGAATTCAATGAGTCCAGCTCGAACAGTACTTCAAAATTCTTCAATGATGCTGTAGAAGGTTTGTTGGGTGGAATGATTTGGAAACTAAAAACAAGCTATCCACAATTTTGCACTTTACCACATATAATTGCCATTTTTCAATCAATAACCACCAAAAGGTTAGTTTCCTTTTTAAGTTCTAATCTCACTTCCAAAAGTATGGCAAGTGCCTTTATCAATGGGATGGATTCAGACAAACAGACCGCAGGTGTAAAAAGCACCTTGGCCAATGCGTTTAAAAAGATAAGTTCCCAACAGTTGTTTATGGCTTTGTCTAAAGATGAAGTGCCCTTGAATATAAATAATAAAGAAAACCCTGCGATTATTTCCATCGTGAACCACCCAAAATATGAATCAGCTTATTCGCCAATCATTGCAGCGATTATTCACACAGTCATTAAACAAATGAGTGTCCGAGGTCAACAGTCGTCATTTTTAATGATGGAAGAAGCGCCAACCATCAAACTACTTAATATGCACCGTATTCCGGCAACGTTACGAAGCTATGACATTGCGACTATCTATGTGATGCAGGACAAAATTCAAAATGATATTATGTACGGCGAAAATATGAGTAAAGCCATATTGAGCAACTTATCATATCAATTCTTTGGTAAGGTCAATGACCCAGATACGGCCAAATATTATGAGCGTTTCTTTGAAATCATCAAAACGCCCACCCACAGTATCAGCAAAAGCAGCGGATTGAGTTTTGAAAGCCGTATAACCAAAGGCGAAAAAGAGGTTTCCAAACGCAGAGCAGATGTATTCTTTAGATTGAAACAAGGAGAATTTATCTCGTTTGCTGATGGAAAGGATAAAAAGATTCAATTTAAACTACAAGATATTGAAAGGGAAATACCTAAAATACAACACCACCACACACAAGAGGAATTGAAACTGAATTTTGAAAGAATTTATAGGGAAGTTAAATCCGTTTTCAAATTGAATTGAAATTAAGCTTAAAAAAAATTATTGAATATTAATTTGTTTGGGATTTTGATTGTTGATTTTTAGCATTAATTTCTATAAGTTAAGTCTATAGTAAAAATTTGTATATTTGCAACCGATGCAAAAACATAACAACATAAAAGCACTTTTCTTTTTAGGCATATTCAGCCTATTGCTTTTGCATCAGGTAATGCCCCATTTACATCATTTACACGAAATTGGGCACTCACATAAGGCTGTTGCCAATAGTGAAAATCACAGCCAACATCACGATGTTCCAGAAAAAGAAAGTTCCAAAAAAGGACTTTTAGATTTATTTTTGGAAGTGCACATACATTCAGTTGTTGCTAATGAAATATTAGCAACTCACGAAAGTATTGTAAAACAATTAAAGGTTAAAAAGGACGTAAAAACGCCTATTTTTCTTAACCGTTATAGCATTTCTATAAAATATGATGATGAAGATTCTATAAAAGTAGTAGTCTATCATCCACCCAATAATTATTTCAACTCATATCTCTCATCCCTCGATTCACGAGGTCCACCTACCTGTTAATTCCTCTTTAGTTTAATTAAATTAAACAGATACATTCATAGTAATAGTATCTGCAAATTTATTAAGCCTTGGTAATAGCAAGCTTTGCTTTAATTACCATTTTACCATATTTATTTTTTAAAAATTAATCATTGGTTTTGTATCATTCAAATCCATAGATGACCTGTATGGTATTTTCAATTTTCAGTATTTACGACTTAAAAATATTTTAAACATAATGTTAGACAAAATCATTGCATTTTCGATAAACAATAAGCTTGTTATCGGATTATTCACACTGGCTTTAATAGGATGGGGCGTTTATTCGCTAACAAAACTTCCCATTGATGCCGTGCCAGACATCACAGACAATCAAGTTATGGTTATTACCATAACACCCACTTTAGCGGCACAAGAAGTAGAACAGTTAGTTACGTTTCCAGTAGAACAAACAATGGTAAGCATTCCTGGTATTAAGGAAATGCGTTCCTTTTCCCGTTTCGGACTTTCCATTGTAACTATTGTTTTCGAGGAAAACGTAGATTTATATTGGGCAAGGCAGCAAGTTCAAGAACGATTAACGCTGGCCGCCAAGGACATTCCGGAAGGCATAGGAAAACCCGAAATGGGGCCAGTAACTACAGGCTTGGGTGAAATTTATCAATATGTAATTCATACCGAAAAAGGATATGAAGATAAATATGATGCCACCGAATTAAGAACTATACAGGATTGGATTATCAAAAGACAGTTATTGGGAACACCTGGTGTTGCAGAAGTGAGTGGTTTTGGTGGTTTAGTGAAACAATATGAAATTGCTTTAGACCCAGATAAACTTCAAAGTATGAATGTTACTATTGAAGATATTTTTACCGCTCTGGAAAAAAACAATCAAAACACGGGTGGAGCTTATATTGATAAAGACCCTAATGCCTATTTCATTCGGAGCGAAGGTTTGGTTAACAATATACAAGAATTGGAGAAAATAGCTGTTAAAGTAAATAATGGCACACCAGTACTTGTTCGGGATGTTGCCAAAGTACAGTTTGGTCACGGTGTGCGCTATGGAGCGGCTACCCGAAATGGTGAAGGCGAAGTTGTTACGGGAATTGTAATGATGCTAAAGGGAGCAAATTCTTCTGCCGTTATTAATGATGTGAAGGATAAAATTGAGCAGATTAAAGAAACTTTGCCCGAAGGAGTGACCATTGAACCTTATCTGGATAGGAAAGGTTTGGTAGACCGTGCAATAGGGACTGTAACAACTAATCTTACGGAAGGTGCGTTAATAGTGATTTTTGTATTAATCCTTTTTCTTGGAAACTTAAGAGGTGGATTGATAGTGGCTTCGGTTATACCGCTTTCTATGCTTTTTGCAATTGTAATGATGAACCTCTTTGGGGTTTCCGGAAACTTAATGAGTTTGGGTGCCATAGATTTTGGGCTTATAGTAGATGGGGCGGTAATTGTTGTTGAATCTGTAATGTTTGGGATTCATACCAGTAAAAAGAAGTATGCTGGCGTTGAGAAGCTATCGTCAGAACAAATGGATACCGAGGTAAAACGCTCTGCTGGAAAAATGATGAATTCCGCTGCCTTTGGACAAATCATAATTCTAATTGTTTACGTGCCTATTTTGGCTTTGAGCGGTGTTGCAGGAAAAATGTTTCATCCAATGGCACAAACGGTAATGTTCGCTATTCTTGGGGCATTGATTTTATCACTTACCTACGTTCCGATGATGTCTGCCCTTGCACTTGGACGCAAGACGGAACATAAGCGGAATTTTTCCGATAAAATGATGGATTTCTTTCAGCGTATATATCAACCTATTTTAGAAGCTGCCCTGCGCACAAAATTATTGGTACTTGGATTGGCAGTAGGATTATTTGTTATAACGCTAATCGTTTTTGCAAATATGGGAGGTGAGTTTATTCCCCAATTGGACGAAGGGGATTTTGCGGTTGAAACACGAGTGCCTGTAGGTAGTTCCATTGACCAAATGATTGATGTTTCTCAAAAGGCACAGACCATATTATTAAATGAATACCCAGATGAAGTAAAGCAAGTTGTAAACAAGATTGGTTCAGGGGAAATTCCAACAGACCCGATGCCTATTGAAGCAGGAGATATGATGGTTATTTTAAGTCCAAAATCGGAATGGACAAAAGCAGATGGAAGAGAAGAACTGGCTGCGGTGATGAAAGAATCCCTGTCAATAATCCCTAATGCTACTTTTAGTTTTCAACAACCCATACAAATGCGTTTTAATGAACTTCTGACAGGTGCTAAACAGGATGTTGTAATAAAAATTTATGGAGAAGACCTCAATATTCTTTCAGATTTGGCTGGTAATGTGGGTAGCAAAATAAAATCGGTAGCAGGTGTTAAAGATTTGTATGTTGAAGAAGTGACTGGACTACCACAGATTAATATTCAAATGAACCGTGACAAGATTTCTCAATATGGTATGAATATCGAGGACGTAAATAATGCTATCGAAACTGCCTTCGCGGGTACTTCGGCAGGACTTGTTTATGAAGGGGAACGTAGATTTGACCTCGTTGTGAGATTGGATAAAAACTACCGAACCGATATTACCGATGTACAAAATTTGTATGTCAGTACACCACAGGGAAATCAAATTCCGTTAAGTCAGGTAGCAAACATTTCATTTGAACCAGGACCAGTACAAATTCAGCGTGACAATGCAAAGCGTCGAATTATTGTTGGCTTCAACGTGCGTGACAGGGATGTACAAAGTATTATTGAAGACATAAAGCAAATTATGAATTCAAAAGTTGATATGCCAGCAGGTTATTATGTAACCTATGGTGGTCAATTTCAGAACTTGCAAGAGGCTAATCAACGGTTAGTGATTGCTTTACCAATAGCGTTGTTGCTGATTTTAGTGCTGTTGTTTTTTACTTTTGGTTCAATGAAACAAAGTTTGCTCATTTTTACGGCAATCCCTTTATCTGCAATAGGTGGTGTTTTTGCACTAATCATAAGAGACTTACCTTTCAGTATTTCAGCCGGAATCGGATTTATTGCCTTATTTGGTGTGGCTGTTTTAAATGGAATCGTGCTGGTCGCAGAATTCAATAGGCTTGATAAAGAAGGTGTAACCGATATTTATGAACGTGTTGTTAAAGGAACACGTGTGAGATTGAGACCCGTATTAATGACAGCTACCGTAGCTGCTTTAGGTTTTTTACCTATGGCATTATCAAATTCATCAGGAGCAGAAGTACAGCGACCATTAGCTACTGTGGTTATAGGTGGATTGATTACGGCAACAGCACTAACCCTAATTGTACTACCAGTCTTGTATATCTATTTTACTGAAGGAAAAGTGAAATTCAATTTAGGAAAAAAGAAAATCGTTACCACTTTAATGGTGATTGGTGGTCTGTTCTTTCCTGCGATGCAAATTCACGCACAAGAAACAAATCAGATGCAGGAGCGTACAATTACCTTGCAGCAGGCTATTGAAATGGCACTTCAGAACAATAACCGTATTAAGATTGCTCAATACGAAATCGAGGTTGAAGAAAAAGGAAAGTACGGTGCTATAACTATTCCCAAAACAGAATTCTCGTATCAAAATGGCGAATTTAATACGCCTACGGTAAGGGATAATCAATACGGAGTTACACAGCGAATAAATTTCCCAACAGTTTACACCAGTCAGTTCAAACTGGCAAAAGCAAAAGTTAGTAGCAGTGAGCAACTAAAGGTTATAGAAGAAAATGACCTAATTGCGGATGTAAAAGCTGCCTATTCAAGATATGTGTTTTTAATGCAGAACAAACAATTGTTGCAGCGTCAAGATAGCTTGTATGGTAATCTCAACCGTTCAAGTTCGATGCGTTACGAATCTGGCGAATCCACAAAACTGGAAAGTGTAACCTCTGCAACACAGTCTATGCAAATAAAGAACAAGCTTCAGCAAAACGAAGCCGATATGAGAATCGCCAAAAAGCAGCTTCAGGTTGTTTTGAACACGAATGATGATATTGGTATCGTAGAGAGTGAATTGGTTCGTCGTGAGATAGATTTAGATATTGAAAGCCGGTCTGTGGAGCAAAGCCCGTTTTACGTTTATTTAAAACAACAGTTGGAAGTAAGAAAACGAGAAACCAATGTGGAAAGGAGTAAAGTGTTGCCAGATATTATGTTCGGTTATAATAGCCAAACATTTATTGGCGCTCAAAGTAGCGGTATAGCAAACCCAAATTTTAATGACGATGACCGATTTTCATTCTTTCACGTAGGTGTTGCAATTCCAATTTTTCCTGGTGGACATCGAGCCAAAATTCAGGCAGCAAAAATTGAAGAGGACATCGTCCAATCTCAAATTGAGTTAAACAAGACACAGCTTGAAGGCGAACTACAAAATTTATTGCAAGAATATTACAAACTTCAAAGTACTTTAGATTACTATCAAAATGATGCTTTGCCACAAGCGGAACTTATCATTGATAATTCAGATAAGAGCTTTAAAAGTGGCGATGTTTCTTATACACAATATTTGCAAAACCTCACATTGGCCAACAGTATTCAAACGGAATATTTAAACACACTATATCAATATAACCAGTCTATCATAGTCATTGAAGCCTTATTGGGTTTATAAAAACTATTGATTTCAAATTAAAATATAAAAAGATGAAAATTAAATTCAATACAAAAATTTCGCTACTCATTTTATCCATCCTATTGTTGGTGGCTTGTGGCAATACCGATTCTGAAAAAAAGGAAGCTTCTGAAGAAAGTTCGATAAAAGAAGAACAACCAGTTGCAACTGGGGCTAAACAAATCACTTTTACGAAAGACCAATACAATCTCGCTGGAATTGAAACAGGAGCGATTGAAATGCGAAATTTAAGTAACATCATAAAACTAAATGGCAGCATAGACGTAGAGCCTGAAAGTATGGCATCGGTATCTGCACCTTTAGGAGGTTATTTAAAAACAGCAGGGAAACTGCCTGGTGAAGAAATTAAAAAAGGGCAAGTCTTGGCAACCATTGAGAATCCTGAATTTATCCAAATCCAACAAGGCTATTTGGAGAGTTTAAGCAAACTTCAGTTTCTTGAAGAAGAATTTAACCGTCAGAAAAAGTTGAGAGAGGAAGACATCAATTCTGCTAAAACGTTTCAACAGGTTTCTTCTGATTATAAAATCACACAAGGAAGAGTGAAGGCATACGAACAACAGCTTGCACTTGCAGGAATCAGTAGAAGTTCTGTTCAAAATGGAAATATAACACGAACTGCGAATCTCTATGCCCCTATTTCAGGTTTTGTAAAAGCGAGCAATGTAAATATTGGCGATTTTGTTTCCCCACAGGATGTTCTATTTGAAATTGTCGATTTAAACGATATTCATTTGGCATTGAATGCTTTTGAAAAAGATTTGGAAAAGTTGGAGATTGGTCAAACCGTTAAATTTTCACTTTCCGATGATAATACGTTCAATCGTACTGCCAAGGTTTTCCTGATTGGAAAAGCAACAGGTAGTGACCGTATAACGCCAGTTTATTGCCACATAGAAAAAGAGAATGAAAAAGGGCTTTTGCCAGGAATGTACGTAAAGGCTTGGATAGAAAGCGGCACAAATAAGCAAAATGCAATCCCTTCAGAAGCTATTGTTCAATATGAAGGAAAAGATTTCGTAATCCTTCAAACCGAAGAAACGGAAAGTGGCTATACATTCAAGCTAGAACAGGTTAAAAAAGGAATTGAGCAGGAAGGCTATACAGCTATAACTTTTGCTGAAGCTGCGAATGTTCAAAATTTCAAACCTGTAACCAAGAATGCCTATTCCATTTTGTCCGCATTGAGAAATTCCGAAGAAGAAGAATAATTTAAAAATCAATAACTATATAAATCAAACATTATGAAAAAAGTATTTTTTATTGCAACCATTAGCTTAACGTTATTAGCATCTTGTAGAGACAACAAGAAAGTTGAAAATATGGAAGAGCAAAAAATTGAAACTACCTTAAGCCCAGAAGTAATGCGCCAAAAGGAAGATAGCTTGAAAATAGTAAGAGAAGAAAATCGCGTAAAGGATAGCATCCAACAAGTAAAAAACCACGGGCACGCCCATTAATAATCAAAATCCCATTGTACAGCAATGTGCATTGGGATTTAAATACTGGAAATATGAAAATCAAAAATATTTATGCCTTTTTCATTCTGTTTCTATTCGGAGCATTTGGTTCAATGGCGTATGCTCACGGAGTAGATGAAGACACGCAAACATTTCTGTTAGGAAATAGTGGTGTAGCATTTGGCCCCTTTCTTTATATAGGAGCAAAACATATGATTACCGGTTATGACCATCTACTATTCTTGGTAGGCGTTATTTTCTTTCTTTATAAACCGAAAGAGGTGCTATTGTATGTTAGCTTTTTTACCATTGGCCATAGCACCACACTACTGTTAGGTGTTTTAGCCGATATAAATATTAATGCATACTTAATAGATGCCATCATTGCGCTGTCTATTGTTTATAAAGGATTCGACAATTTGGGTGGCTTCAAACGTTTCTTTGGCAAACAGCCCAATACAAAAGCAGCAGTTTTGATATTCGGTCTGTTTCACGGTTTTGGTCTTGCCAGTAAATTGCAAGAATTCAAATTTGATAAAGATGGTCTTTTTACCAACCTAATTGGTTTCAATATAGGTGTAGAAATAGGGCAATTTATTGCTTTAGCAGTTGTGTTAATCCTTATAACAATTTGGAGAAGGCAACCCAGTTTTATGAAATTTTCAACCATTACAAATACAGCTCTTATGGCCGCTGGGTTTTTATTGCTCGGCTTCCAATTAACAGGCTATTTCACATCTTAAAAAAATAATTATGTCAGAAATGAATCATCCAATATTGGAAAAAAGTAAAATTATAAAGGCGACTATCATAGCATTAGTTGGTGGAGCACTTCTATTAGTTGTTGCAGTACTGCCAGCGGAATATGGTATAGATCCAACAGGAGCAGGTAAACTTTTTGGATTTAGTAAACTTTATGTCCCCGAAAACAATCAAACTAATGATTTGGGCACGATGGTATCAACAGCTAACCTTCCCTTGATTAAACTCGAAAAAGCTGGGTCAGGACCCGATGTGGCTCGACCCGTGGAAGCTGATAATCCTGCACCAGAAGAACAATTAGCAACTCGTGAGGATGAAACCAAAGTAATTGTTCCAGCAGGAAAAGGTATAGAATTTAAAATAAATATGCTCAAATACGGAACAATGAAATATGAATGGACAACTGCCAACAATGAAGTGCTGTACTTCGATTTTCACGGAGAGGTTAAACAAAAAGTAGAGCCAAAGGAAGTCTATTTTGAAAGTTATACCATTTCAAATTCTCATAATATGGTGGGCACTTTTTTAGCCCCTTATGAAGGAAAACACGGATGGTTTTTTAGGAATACCAGTAATGAGGATGTCATAGTAAATTTAAGACTAAAAGGTCAGTATACATTATAATTTTTAAGTCCTGTAGTGGAGGGTTTCCCCTAGTCTATATGATTAATAGCTGCCCTCCATTAGCAGGCACAAATTAAAATTTGGAACTCAATTGATATTTAGAGAATAAATGAAACTGTCAAAATTATTAGAACCTTTCCACGCTCTTCGTAACAAATTATTTGCAAAGCTCTATTTGGCACAGACTATAAGTTTGTTGGGCGATGCCTTTACGTGGGTAGGTTTGGCACTTTTGGCATATCAATTTGGAGAAGAAAGAGCTGCCGTCATATTGGCGACAGCTCTTACTTTAAGGGTCACGGCATTTATTATCTTTTCGCCTTTTGCAGGTATATTGGCAGACAGAATGTCCCGTAAGAAAATATTATATATCACGCATTTTATAAGAATGGGTATTGTGGGGTGCCTACCTTTTGTAACTGAAGAATGGCAAATCTATGTTCTTGTCTTTTTAATGAATGTGTTTAATGCGTTTTTTAGTCCTACCTATCGTTCTGTAATTCCTCAAATCGTTGAGAAATTATTGTACAGACAAGCCATAGGTTTATCGGCAGCCACATATCAGCTTTTAGGGGTTTTGGGACCAGGACTGGCAGGAATTTTGGCTATTTGGCTCGGTGCAAGGGAAATATTCTTTGTTGATGCCGGTACATTTGTTATAGCAGGTATTTTATTGTTGAGTCTTCCTAAAAGTAAATTGGATGTTATCTCAGATGAAGTCGAGGGTAAAATCAAACCAACAACTTGGCAAGATGTTTCAAAAGGGATTAAAATTTTGTTTTCTAATCAATATGTACGCTTTGCGCTGTTTATTGAACTGGTTTCTGCCGTTGCCGGTGCACTTATTCTTGTCAATACCATTGTATTGGTTAAAGGTGGATTGAACCTCACAGATAAGGATTATGGAATTATAATGACAGCTTTCGCAATTGGAGCAATGGTAGCAGCATTTGTTTCTGGAGCAATTGATAAATCTAAATCAAGACGCATCTCACTTATTGTTGGTGCTCTGATTTTAGGTATCGCTATAAGTGCTGCTAATTATTTCAATTTTTCAATGCTATTTTTAGTGTGGATTGTAGCAGGACTTGGACAAAGCCTTGCAGAGATTCCTTCTGAAACACTTATTGGAGAAACAGTTCCTATTGAAGAACAGGGTAAAGTCTATGGTTCTCATTTTGCATTTTCACATTTGTGGTGGGCATTTGCATATCCGTTGGCAGGATTTTTGGGTACTACATTCCCAAATCAAAGTTTCCTTTATGGAGGCATTATTACGTTAGTAGTATTGGTGTTGGTGGTTATTCTATTAAGACCAAAGAAAAATTAATTATAAACAGAATAGTATGGAAGAGCATAAAAATAATAAACCCATCATTTATCGGTGTGATGGCGTAAATTGCCGAAAGAAAAAGGGAAAACTTTTAGATTACTATATAAAGAAATATAAGTTAAAAAATAAAATTGAAGTTGAGGATATGGACTGTAACAATAAATGCGAACAAGCAGCTGTTCTTCATCTTCATCCAGAGGATATATGGTTTTCGGAAAAAGATTTAGGAACGATAGTTAAAAGACATATTTTGAATAAGTAGGCATTTCACTTCCTGTGGGTGTAATATTGATTGGATAAAATCAATAGGAATATTGCAGAATTTGCAACATCATAAATGCATTATTAGCCGAGTAATAAAAATTCTTTACCTAATCAATTTTTTCTTGGTTCAAATGTAATTTTATCTTTAAAAAAAATAGTATTATTAAACAACCAGTTGTGGAAATGACATTGACAACGACTTTGCACAACCTGTGCATCGATTAATTTGTATCTTTGTTAAAATTTATGAAAATATTCGTTTCCATATCTATGTCAATTTTATTCTTTTTTCAGGGAATTAGCATTGATATGGACTTTTGTGGTCCAATCAAAGAAATTTCAAGCATTATTACCCATTATCAAGACCATGAAGTTTTTGGCGACTCTTTCCTTGAATATGTAGTTGAAGATTATATTGATAATGACGCAAAAAATGAAGGGCATCATAATAACCCAGTTAAGGAGAATTTGCCTGTCCATTCCCATCACCAATGTTGTCATCCATTAGTGTTAATTATTGCAAACAACAATAAAGCTTTAACTAATAGATTAAAGTTTGAAGAGAAAAAACAGTTTAGCTTATATAAAGTAAACTTCAGTTCCAGATATCTGGAATCCCTTTTCCAACCCCCTCAAGTATAATTCAGTTTTTTTAAGGATAGCTATATCCTAACGTGATGCTTTTCAAAGAAAGCATCGCATCATAAACGCATTGTATTTATTTGCATTGCGAGGTTTAAACTGAATTAATACTTTTTCTATGATTAATAAAATCATTTCATTTTCCATTAATAACAAGTTTATTATTGGGCTATTTATAGTGGCACTTGTTGGCACGGGCATTTACTCTATGGCCACTATAAACTTGGGTTCTGTACCCGATATTACCAACAACCAAGTACAAGTCATTACTGTTGCCCCAAATTTAGGTACTGAAGATATTGAGCAATTTGTTACCTATCCGGTAGAATTGGCAATGGCAAACCTTCCTGATGTTATCGAGCTGCGTTCGGTATCCCGTTTTGGTCTTTCTGTGGTTACCATTGTCTTTAAGGACGAGGCAGGCACTTATCTTCCTCGGCAATTGGTGCAAGAGAAATTGACCGAAGTTGCTGGAGAAATCCCCGAAGGCTTCGGCACGCCATTTATGGCACCCATTACTACAGGTTTGGGCGAAATCTATCAATACACCCTTAAACTAAAAGAGGGCTACGAAGATAAATACGATGCAATGGAGCTTCGTACCATCCAGGATTGGATTGTAAAACGCCAAATGGCTTTAGTACCTGGTGTGGTGGAAGTCAATGCTTTTGGAGGCTATGTAAAGCAGTACGAAGTTGCCATAAATCCTGATAAGCTAAAAAGTTTTGGCATTACAATGAATCAGGTTTTTGAAGCCCTTAAAGTAAACAATGCCAATACTGGTGGTGCTTATATTGAAAAAAATCATCAAGCCAACTTTATCCGTGGAGAAGGTTTGGCGCGTAGCAT
Source organism: Bacteroidota bacterium (assembly GCA_018829465.1). Lineage (GTDB taxonomy): Bacteria > Bacteroidota > Bacteroidia > Flavobacteriales > Flavobacteriaceae > UM-FILTER-40-17. The sequence goes on from JAHJTN010000010.1 coordinate 108,531, forward strand.
TGCAGACTTGGAAAATACAGTTGTAACCACTCAAAACGGAAGCCCTGTTTTAGTAAGGGATGTTGCCGAAAAAGTGGGCTATGGCAATCAAGTCCGTTATGGTGCTTTTACCCAAGATGGGCACGAATCTGTAGGTGGACAAATTTTGATGCTAAAAGGCGAAAGCCCGGGTAACGTTGTCGAAAATGTGGAGAAGCGTATTGTAGAAATACAAAAATCCCTACCAGAAGGCGTTTACATAGATACGTTTTTAAGCCGAAGTGAACTTATTGGAAGAACCACAAGCACCGTTGAAAAAAACCTTATTGAAGGTTCATTGATTGTGATTTTCGTTTTAGTCTTGCTTTTGGGAAGTTTCCGTGGCGGCTTGATTACAGCTTCTGTAATCCCTTTATCATTGCTTTTCGCATTTATATTGATGAAACAATTCGGGGTTTGGGCAAATTTAATGTCCTTGGGTGCAATCGATTTTGGAATCATCGTGGATGGTGCGGTAATCATTGTAGAAGGAATGGTGTTCCATATTCACCAACGGATGAAAAAAACCACAACCGCCATAGGCCAATCTGAAATGGATGAAATCGCCTACGAATCAGCAAGTACGATGATGAATTCGGCATTTTTCGGTCAGCTTATTATCCTAATTGTATTTACACCTATCCTCTTTTTAACTGGTGTAGAAGGAAAAATGTTCCGACCAATGGCATTTACCTTTGGGTTTGCTGTTTTGGGTGCAATTATCCTTTGTCTTACTTATGTACCAATGATTTCGGCGATGTTCTTAAAACCTGCTAAAAATCAGGATAGTTGGTTTGCCAAATTTGAAAACAGAATTGATAGGTTCAGTGATAAAATAATGTCCGGTTTAAACAGAGGGTATGTGCCATTGCTCGATTTTGCACTTCGCTTTCGGGCTGGTGTCGTTTTAGGTGCGGTTACCCTACTAATGATTGCAGGATTTATCTTCAGCAATATGGGCGGCGAATTTATTCCCAAATTTGATGAGGGCGATATTGCGTTTCAAGCCTTGATAAAACCGGGAAGCAGTCTTACAGAATCTATTGAGGCTTCAAAAAAACTTCAAAACCTAATCAATGAATTTCCTGAAGTAAAAACAGTAATTTCAAGAATTGGGGTAGCCGAAATCCCAACAGACCCAATGCCTATGGACATTGCGGATAGTTACATTATTCTTGAAAAAGATAAAAGCAAATGGACTTCCGCAGAAAGCAAAGAAGAACTCATAGAAAAAATTCAAGAAAAAATTTCAGTAGTTCCTGGTGTCAACTTTGTATTTACCCAACCTGTAGAACTTCGTTTTAATGAATTGCTTACAGGTGTTCGTGAGGACGTGGCAATCAAATTGTACGGAGAAGATTTGGGTGTGTTGGCGGATAAAGTTCAAGAAATCGCAGCAGTCATCAGAACTGTTCCAGGAGCGGCTGACCTCAATGTGGAAGCTACAAGTGGATTGCCACAAATGACCGTGGAATACAATCGGTCAAAAATGGCACAATACGGTGTAACCGTTGACAAGCTGAACGATTATGTAAGTGCCGCCTTCGCAGGAGAACAGGCAAGTGTGATTTTTGAAGGCGAAAAACGATTCGATGTGGTCATTCGTTTGGCAAAGGAATTTAGACAGGACATCAACAGTCTTAAAAATCTTTATATCGATTTACCAAACGGAGCGCAAGTGCCTTTAAAGGAAGTGGCAGATATCAGCTATAAGCCAGGACCAATGCAAATTTCAAGAGACAATACCTCACGTCGTATTTCTGTTGGGGTAAATGTTCGTGGGCGCGATGTAAAATCGATGGTCGAGGAAATTCAGCAAAAATTGGAAACGGACGTGAAACTGCCACCGGGTTATTTTGTAACCTACGGAGGTTCGTTCGAAAACTTGCAACGTGCTTCAGACCGATTGATGATTGTAGTGCCTATTGCACTTTTCCTAATATTCATATTACTCTACTTTGCCTTGAGCTCGTTTTCACAGTCCTTAATGATTTATATGGCAGTGCCTTTGGCAGCTATTGGTGGCGTGTTTGCCCTTTGGGTAAGGGGAATGCCTTTTAGTATTTCAGCTGGCGTTGGTTTTATCGTGCTCTTTGGAGTAGCGGTATTAAACGGATTGGTACTGATAAACAAATTCAATGAACTAAAAGAAAGTGGAATGACAGACTTAAAAAAACGAATATACGAGGCAACACACGAACGCTTACGCCCTATTTTGCTAACGGCAACGGCCGCTATTATGGGCTTTATCCCAATGGCGATTTCTACCTCTGGCGGTGCGGAAGTTCAACGACCTCTGGCAACAGTAGTCATTGGTGGATTACTTACAGCAACGTTTTTAACGCTTGTTGTACTTCCCGTATTATATTATTGGTTGGAATCGAGGAAGGAACGAAACAATACTGATGGAGATGTAAGCTATATCAAAAAAACAACCAACATTGTAACCATATTATTGTTGGTTGGCGGTATGATGGCTTCTGGAACTGCTGTTGCACAAGACACCAATCAAGACGGTACAATTTCAAAAACCTTGACTGTAGATGAGGCCATTGCTATGGCTAAAAAGAATTATCCATCACTTAAGGAAAGTCAGGCATTTATTGAACGGGAAAAGGCACTAAAGGGAACGAGTTTTGACCTTGGTAGTACACAAGTTTTCACAGGCAAAGAAGAATATGGCAATAATCTTCCTGGAGTACAGACAACCTTTGGTGTGCAACAGGGCAATATTGATTTGCTTTCCGGGTTTTCAAAATCCAAGTTTTACAAAGAGCGTATAGTCTTGGGAGAAAAGTTTTATGTGGCCAACGAACAACAGTTGGTGCGTAATGTGATGCAGGCGTATGACCAGATTAACTATTACAAGGCACAGCTGCGTTTTGCAGACCAATTGGACAGTATTTATGCCAATTTTAGAACTGCTGCACAACTTCGATACGATACTGGAGAAACAGGCAAGTTGGAATTTATTGCAGCCTCTTCCGAATTTCAACAGATTCAAGTGTTACGGCAACAAGCCTATGATGATATTGAAATTGCCAGACGCGCCTTAAAACAATATTTGGGAACGGATGAATCCATTGAAACTATTAATGAATCATATAAAACATTGGATTTTATGGCGACATTGGATTCAACTTCAGTGGCCAATAACCCACTATTACAATATGCCTTGCAGAATGCCGAAGTAAGTAAAGCAAATGTTGGTGTTGAGAAATCGCAATTCCTGCCGAAATTCAATTTATCATTTGGGAGGCAGGTTGTGGATGATGTTTCAGGCTTTAATACCTATCAGGCAGGTATAAGTATTCCGTTGTGGTTTTTTCCGCAGAAATCGAGAGTTAAGGCAGCCAAGGCAGATGCAATGGTTGCAGAGAATCAATATTTGGAGCAAAAAGCGGTTACAGAGAGTCGCGTGTCGCAATTGACCAAATCACTTGAAAAAACAAGGAAGATTTTGCAGTATTACGAAGAAGGTGCACTATTGTTGGCAGAAGAACAAATAATAACCGCAGAACTGGCATCTAAAGAGGGAGAAATAGATTACGTCAATTACATCACGATTCTCAACAGTGCAATCCGGATTAAACAAAACCATTTACAATATATCAATCAGTATAACCAGCAGACCATTGATATGCAATATCAATTGGGCAATTTATAACCTTAAAAAAAAGAAAAATGAAGAATATACTATTAGTAAGTACCATATTATTTACACTTATGTTTATGAGTTGTAACGATGCCCCGAAATCTGAACTTGGGCATAACGAAGCTGAAGGGGTATCAAAAACCGAAGCTGGTGGAGAAGATGCGCACGACGAAGAAGGTCACAATGAAGAAGAAGGAGGTCATAGTGAGGAAGAAGGCGTTGTCGAACTTACAAAGCAACAAGCCGAAACCATAGGTTTGGAAACGAAACCTCTGGAGGAACGAAATTTAGGGAACAACATTAAGGTAACAGGAATGCTGGAACTTTACCCACAGGACAAGGCAAACATCAGTCCATTTGTTGGCGGAAATGTAAGTTCCATAAAAGTAGTACCTGGAGATAACGTAAACAAAGGACAAGTACTGGCATATATAGAGCACCCAGATATCATTGCAATGCAACAGGACTATCAGGAAAAAAATGACGAACTGGTCTTTTTAAAACAGGATTTTGAACGCAAACAGACCCTTTATGACAAAGGTGTGTCTTCTGGCAAAGAATTCCAGATGGCGCAGTCAAAATTTCGTTCCACAACATCCAGCGTCAATGGTTTGCGGTCCCAATTGAGACTGTTGGGCATTAATCCGGACAAAGTGGCGGAAGGGCAAATATATTCCGCTGTTCCCATTACCACACCCATAAGTGGCTATGTAGATGAAGTAATGATTAGCCTTGGCGATTACGTGGCGCAACAATCCAAAATGTTTTCAATAAGCGATAATTCAAAAATTTATGTCAACTTCAAAGTATATGAGAAGGACATAAAGCAAATCAAGAAAGGGCAACAAATCTATTTTTCAACAGCTTCTCGTCCAGATGAACTGCTTAAAGCAACCGTTCGGTCTGTGGGTAAAACCTTCAACACCGACCCAAAAGCTTTGGAAGTTTTGGCAGATATTGAAAACAAGGATAAAAACCTGTTGCCAGGAATGTACGTGGAAGGACGAATAGTGCAGGGCGAGAAAAAAGGTTTTGCCGTACCGGAAGCTGCCATTATAAAAGAAGGCGAGCAATCCTTTATTTTTATTTTGGATGAAGATGAAGAAATGGAAGCGGACAAAATGAAATTTAAAATGATACCCGTTACGGTTGGTATATCTGATTTAGGCTTTGTTGAAGTCAATCTACCTTCCGAAGTTTCAAAAGATGCCAAAGTCGTGATAAACGGAGCTTATAACCTATCCTCGGAAATGGTTAAAGGCGAGCTGGAACACGGACATTAATTCAATCAAAATCAAAGATTTTGATTCCGAGTTTGTTTATCGTCTTAATTAGTTAGTTAAAAATTAAAAAACAGGCTCGGTTCAGAATCGATTAAAAATTTAAAAAACTCATAATTATGAAGGAAATAAAAGCATTTATAAAACCAAATAGAATTAATCGCGTCATTGATGCCCTTACAGATAATGGCTTCAAAAGTATGACCCTTTCACAAGCGGAAGGTACTGGAGCATTTAAAGCAAAAGATGCAAGGCCATCTTTGGATTTCCGAGTGACGGATAGTCCTGTAGTTAAGTTGGAATTGGTCTGCCAAAACGAAGAAGCCCAAGCCGCCATTGATATAATTGTGGCAAATGGCAAAACGGAAGAACCAGGAGATGGTATCATTTATATAGCCAATATCGAGGATGCCTTTCAGATTAAAACTGGAGATTCCTTAAAACGGTACGGCCTATAAACAATTTAGTACAAATGGAAAAAATAGTCCAACTTCTGGAAAGCAAAGGGATACGACCTACGGCTATGCGCTTGATGACTTATAAACGTTTGGCGGAATTAGAGGTGGCCATTAGTCTTGGCGATTTGGAAAAGGATTTTAAGGTTAGCGAAAGAAGCACCCTATTTAGGACTATAAAAACCTTTGAGGAAAAAGGTGTTGTGCACCAAATTGAGGATGGGACAGGAGTTGTAAAATACGCCCTTTGCGAAGAGAATTGTGAATGCGAGGTCGGCAACGACCTTCATTTACATTTTCATTGCAACAATTGCAATGAGACTGTGTGTTTAACAGAGCATAAAATCCCGCATATAAGCTTACCTGATGGCTATATTACCGAGGATATCAACTTGGTGGTAAAGGGCATTTGCGAAAAATGCAGCGACAATTTGGGTTAAGTTTTAGGATTTTAAATTCAATCATCATTTCTAAATAGTGAGCAATGATAACAATCTATAAAAAAGAAGCCACTGTATATATGGTGGCAGAGAATAAGCTGGATGCCAAGGATTATGAAAACGTGATACCGGTCTTAACAGAACATATAAATGCATATCAGGAAGTTTCCTGGTACATTGAAATGCAAAATTTTGAAGGCTGGACGGTAAGTGCCTATTGGAAGGGAATTGAATTAAACCTTCCGAATGAAACGCATTTAAAGCGTGTTGCTTTAGTGGGTAGCGTTAAATGGCAGGAGCAATTTACCGAGGCATTCCTACCTTTTTCAGAGGCTCATATAAAATTTTATAAGCCAGAAGAAAAAGAAGATGCCAAAAAATGGATTAAAAAAAATAGTGAAAAATGAAAAAACTACAACTAAAAATTCCGATTATCCTTCCGCAAGTTCCAAACGAACAAGATACTTGTGTTGAACGGCTTATAAAAGAACTACAGGCTAAAGAGGGTATCGAAAAAGTACACGTTGCTGATGCAAAGGAAGATGACACACCACAGCTCTGTTTTCATTATGACCCCGATATCATTTCTATAGACCGCATTCAATCCTTCGCCGAACGGACAGGTGCTGAAATTACCGAAAAATACGGGCATTTGCTCATAGAGGTTAAAGGAATCAGACATACAAGGCACGCACGCACCATAGAAAAAAGCCTTTTGGCAATCAATGGGGTTTTGGAGGCTTCCGCTTCGGCCTCTGGAATGGTACGACTTGAGTTTGATAAAAAGCAAACAAATTTTGATGAAATAAGTAAACAGATTGAAAAGGAAGACCTTCAGGTTCAGCGGAGTTCTTCAAACGAAAATAATCACACCATAGTATCCAAAAAAAAACAGGAACGTCCAAAGAAAGAAGATGCTAAAGAACAAACTTCCACAGAGGGTCACGAGCACAAGGAGGGCGAGACCCACGAGGACGGAGAGGCGCACGCCCACGGTGGGATTTTCGGTAAAAATACGGAGCTTATTTTTTCCATTATCTGTGGAGCACTTCTCGGGATAGGTTTCGGGCTTTCCTATGTAGAATCCATCCCGGATTGGGTTAGTCTTACTTTGTACATTGGTGCTTACTTTTTCGGTGGTTTTTTTACGGCCAAAGAAGCGGTTCAAACTGTTGTTAAAGGCGGATTTGAAATTGATTTTCTAATGTTGGTTGCGGCCATTGGTGCGGCCATCTTGGGAGAATGGGCAGAAGGTGCACTTTTGTTGTTCCTTTTTAGCCTTGGACACGCCTTGGAACATTACGCAATGAACAAGGCAAGAAAAAGCATTGCCGCCCTTGCGGACCTTGCACCAAAAACGGCCTTGCTCAAAAAAGATGGCAAGACCGAAGAAGTTGGAATTGAGCAATTGAGTATTGGAGATATTATAGTAGTCAAGCCCAATAGTAAAATATCCGCAGATGGCGTTGTGGTCAATGGAAAAAGCAGTGTAAACCAGGCACCAATTACCGGAGAAAGTGTTCCCGTGGACAAACTTCCCGTGGAAGATATAACCAAGGATTATTCGGCAGACGATGATATCAAGGACGATAATCGCGTATTTGCTGGAACTATCAACGGTAATAACACGCTGGAAATAAAGGTAATCAAAGAAGCCAAAGACTCTACCCTGTCCCGACTGGTCAAACTGGTCAACGAGGCACAGACCCAGAAGTCCCCCACACAGCTGTTGACTGATAAGTTCGAAAAATACTTTGTGCCATCTGTATTGATACTGGTTGGTATCCTACTCTTTGCCTTTCTGGTCATTGATGAACCGTTTAGTGATAGCTTTTACCGTGCAATGGCGGTATTGGTAGCTGCAAGTCCCTGTGCACTGGCCATTTCAACACCAAGTGCCGTATTGAGCGGTGTGGCAAGGGCAGCACGTGGCGGCGTGCTTATAAAAGGTGGGCGACCACTTGAGGATTTAGGGGTCATTACCGCCTTGGCTTTTGATAAAACGGGCACGCTTACAGAAGGCAAGCCCAAACTTACCGAAGTAGTACCATTGGGGGATATTGAAGAAAATGAACTGTTAAAAATAGCAGTTGCCGTTGAAAACTTGAGCGACCACCCTTTGGCCAAAGCCGTCGTAAGGGACGGGAAAGAGCGTCTTAAAGGTACTGATATTACCGATGCGTCAGATTTGGAAGCGGTTCTTGGAAAAGGTATCAAAGCTTCCTTGGGCAAGGATAAAATCTATATTGGAAACCTTGACTTGTACGAAGACCTCGATGATGCAAAACCATCCGAAGAAATATCCACCAAGGTAAGGGAACTTGAAGGGGGCGGAAATACCACGATGCTCATAAGAAGGAACAAAGAATACATCGGTATCATTGCCTTAATGGATACCCCACGCGAAGCTGCCAAGGAAACGCTGAAAAAATTGAAAGATATCGGTATCAAGCGGATGATTATGCTTACGGGAGACAATCAAAAGGTTGCCGATGCCGTAGCCAAAGAAATTGGATTGACCGATGCCTGGGGAAGCCTGCTGCCGGAGGAAAAGGTTGATGCTATTAAAAAATTAAAGGAGGAAGAATCGAAAGTAGCAATGGTAGGCGACGGTGTGAACGATGCCCCTGCAATGGCAAACAGCACCGTAGGTATCGCAATGGGTGCAGCGGGCAGTGATGTGGCTTTGGAAACTGCGGACATTGCCCTAATGGCCGATAAATTGGAAACCCTGCCCTTTGCCATAGGCTTGAGCAGGAAGGCAAAGGCCATTATAAAGCAAAACCTTTGGGTCAGTCTCGGTATTGTTGCCCTGCTTATACCATCAACCATTTTTGGGCTTGCCAATATCGGTATTGCAGTGGTCGTCCACGAAGGCTCAACGTTACTTGTGGTTTTTAATGCTTTAAGACTTTTGGCTTATAAAAAATAAATTTAAATATATGTTTAATAAAAAGGGGGCTTTTGAATCAAGGTTAAAGTGACCAAAACGGAAAAAATATTATCATATCACAGTATTCGCCCTACTCAAATGAGGTCGGAGATATACAAGTTCCTGAAAAGGAAACAAAGCGCCGTGTCCTTTTCTGATTTGAAAAAGGCCTTTGTTCAAAAGAGCGAAACCAATAAAACAGCAAACAGAACGACCTTTTATCGTAACCTCAAGATTTTTGAGGATAAAGGGCTGATTCATCAGATTAATGATGGGGTCGGAGTGGCAAAATATGCGATTTCTGATGAAAACCTTAAAAGCAAATACAGTACGGATTTACATATGCACTTTCATTGTACCGATTGTAAGAAAACAATCTGTTTGCCAAATAAAATATCGGAAGAAAGCTTGCCAAACGATTATGAAATAAACAATGTGAACCTTGTATTGAAAGGGATATGCGAAAAATGTAGGCAAAAATAACATTTGGATATTCTACTCGATTATTTTTTGGATAAAAAACCAAGAAAAGAGGTAGATGGCAAAGAAGAAAACGAATTGTTTAACCACTAATACATTTTTTATGGACTGGACATTTGAAGAATTTAGAGCAGAGCTTGACACCCTTAACCCATCGGTAAGGAAAAAGGCAATCGAAATTGCGAAAAAATTAATCGAAAAGGAAGGCTTTTCAAGAGAAAAAGCCATCAAAAAAGCAGTTGTAATGGCAGAAGAATGGTTTTACGATTTAGAAGGATAATAATTAATTAAAAATTATATAAAATGTTACAAATAATCGAGTTAAAAGAAAAAAATATTGTTGCAACAAAAGCTTCGGGCAAATTGAGAAAAGAAGACATAGAAAAAATCCATCCACTTATCCACGCTATAATGGATAAGGGAATGAAGGTTCGTTGGTATTTTGAGATGGACAACTTTACGGGTTGGGACTTGCCCGGTTTATGGGAAGACCTCAAAATGGACACAGCCCACGCCAGAGACTATGAAAAGATAGCAATGGTAGGAGATAAAAAATGGCAGGATTGGATAACCCAATTTATGAAGCCTTTTACCAACGCAGAAATTAAGTATTTCAATATAGACCAAAAGGAAGATGCCAAAAGTTGGATTGAGAGCTAGTAAGCTTATTTCCGTTAAGGATAGACGATGAATAAAAAAAACATTTTTATTACCATTCTAATTGGGTTTGCAATAGGTGTTTTTGTCCTACAATCTTTCGGGATAACAATTTTCACGTTTAGCAGCCAGAATTATGAAATTAATTGGTGGCAATATTTAATAAATAATTTCATTGAAATTTTGAATATCAATGCAAATCAAATTTTCGAAAATATTCTGTTTGGACTATTAGGTGCCAGTTTGGCGCTGATGTATTATTTCGGTAAAAGAGAAAAGGATGTAGATAATAAGTAGCGGTAAATAGTTATGTGAAAAAGTGAAATTTTTTATTTAAAATAAATTGAGTGAAAACTTAATTAATAGCAGGCAGCTTTTATGATGCTTTTTAAAGCAAAATGATTAATAGCATTAAAAGCAAAAGTAGAAGCTGCTTTTTTTAATTATACAATTAAAGATGGATATTATGAATGTTAAACATTGTATTTTAATAATCGTATTGGTTTGTTATTATAGGGCAAACGCCCAAAAAATTTATACAACTGAAGAAGGCCATATTATGATGATGACTTTGGTTGATGATAAACCCGTCAAGGCAGAAAGTCATAAATTGGCCCTATATCTTGATTATGATTCCAAAGTGGTTAATGGTGTTCTCGACCTTAAGACTTTATTAACAGATATTCCTGAAATCAATACCATTTTACGACAGCGGGAAGACCCTTTAATGCTTCGGTTCACGGGTACTATTCCATCACAGGATTTTTTATCAAAACGGAACGACCCTATCAACTTTAATTGGCTGATAGATGTTACTTATCAAGGAAAATCCTTTAAATCACAATTTAAAACAACTATTACCCATATAGAACAAGGAGTAAGTATGTCCTGCCTGATAAGTGCAAATGGACAATTCTTGGTATCAAATATTGGTTTGGATTCCTTAATAGAGGGTATAGATGATACCATAGAGGTGCAGTTTGCCCAAATGGTGTTGAGATTGGAATAACTATAGATTTAAATGAAATTATAATAGAATTAATGAAAAAAAAGAAATTGAATTTAAGAGATTTGAACAAAACGTCATCAGATACTCACAAGCGCAATGATGGCCACAACCATAGCAGTCCAGAAAAGGCATCAAAATTCAGAACCTATCTACCTGCTATATTCAGCTTTGTAATGCTGATTGCGGGTATAGCTTTTGATTATTTAGATACCTTCCCGCATTTTTCTGGTTGGATTCGTATTCTTTGGTATGCGGTCGCCTATATCCCTGTTGCATTTCCTGTAATCAAGGAAGGCTGGAAAAGTATATTGAACGGCGACTTCTTTACCGAATTCCTGTTGATGTCCATCGCTACATTGGGGGCATTCGCCATTGGCGAATATCCCGAAGGTGTGGCAGTAATGTTGTTTTATGCGGTAGGCGAATTGTTTCAAAGTGCCGCCGTTAAAAAAGCCAAGGGAAGCATCAAGGCATTACTGGATGTTCGACCTAATGAGGCCTTGGTATATAAGAACAATAATTATGTTTCAGTAAATCCCGAAACCGTCGAAATTGGCGAAAAAGTACAAGTGCGAGTGGGCGAAAAAATCCCTTTGGATGGTGTTTTGCTTTCTGAAAAAGGTTCTTTCAATACGGCAGCCTTAACAGGCGAAAGCAAACCAGATACCATTGCAAAGGGCGAAAAAGTATTTGCGGGAAGTATCAATCTGGATGGTGTGATTGAAATTGAAACCACCAAAGAATTTAAGGACAGTTCCATTGCCCGAATTCTCGATATGGTACAAAACGCTACCGCAAGGAAATCAAAAACCGAATTGTTTATTAGAAAATTTGCAAGGGTTTATACGCCCATTGTTGTATTTCTTGCGATTGGATTGACGTTTCTACCCTACTTTTTTGTAGATGATTATATGTTTCAGGAATGGTTGTATCGAGCCTTGATTTTCTTGGTTATTTCCTGTCCGTGTGCATTGGTAATTTCTATTCCACTGGGCTATTTTGGTGGATTAGGTGCAGCTTCAAAAAATGGCATCCTATTTAAAGGTGCTTCGTTTTTGGATGAAATGACCAAAGTAACAACGGTTGTGATGGACAAAACCGGAACGGTTACCAAAGGTGTTTTCAAAATCAAGGAAATAAAAGCCATTGATTGGGACGAAGCCGAATTTATGAAATACTTAATGGCGATGGAAGAACAATCCACCCACCCCATTGCCAAGGCAATTATGGAATATAAAGCCGATGGCAAAGATTTTCAAGCTTCCGAAGTAACTGAAATAGCAGGAAAAGGCTTAAAAGGAACAGTAAACGGCAAAACCGTATTGGTTGGGAATAAGGCATTGATGATTTCAAACAATATCGAAGTTACGTCTGAAACCGATGACATTGTAGAGTCCATCGTTATGGTTGCCATTGAAAATAAATTCGCAGGCTACGTAATCATAGCAGACGAATTAAAAGATGATGCACACGATGCCATCAAACAAATCCGTGAGTCTAGTATTTCAAAAATCATAATGCTTTCTGGCGATAAGGATTCCATTACGCAACAAGTAGCCAAAGAAATGGGAGTCGATTGGGCTAAAGGTGGTTTGTTGCCAGAAGATAAATTAGCAGAAGTTGAAAAACTGATGGCAGAAAATGACAATAAAGTAGCTTTTATTGGCGATGGCATCAATGACGCACCAGTCTTGGCAGTAAGTGATGTAGGCATTGCAATGGGTGGTTTAGGAAGTGATGTGGCTATTGAAACGGCAGATGTTATCATACAGACCGACCAACCGAGCAAGATTGCAAAAGCTATCAAAATAGGTCGTTCAACCAGGCGTATTGTATATCAAAATATTGCGCTTGCTTTTGGAGTGAAAGCTGTTGTTTTGGTTCTGGGCGCAGGTGGACTTGCCACAATGTGGGAAGCTGTTTTTGCGGATGTGGGAGTGGCTTTGTTGGCTATTTTAAACGCTGTGCGATTGCAGAAGATGAAATGGAAATAAGCAAAAGAGATGTATCAAAAACAGAGAAATAAAAGAAATAAAAAAGTTAGTAAATCATCGAATAACAAAATCACAAAAAAGGATAAGCTCAATGGGATTCTTGCAATAATCTTTGTGGTTATAAGCGCAGTTCTATTATACTATTTTGTATTAAAAGGGAATATACATAAGCATTGATTAAATACAACAATGGAATGTTCAATATGATTAGTGAGCAATTAAAAAAATACTGAAATGATATATGATGTCAGAAAATCGACGTAAAAGACGCAGTAAAAATGACGATAAGAAACGACCTGTAAAAAGCAGTATTACCAAAAAAGATAAAATAATTTGGATTGGTATTTTAATCGTTGTTTTCTTATTAATCTGCTTTGCTTTATTCCTGAAATTCATAGAAATTTTCGTTCCCCTTGAATTGATAAATGAACATTAAAAGTTAAGGATGTAAAGAGATAAAATGGAAATAATGATACCTAAAATGAATGATTATAAATTATGATGACATATTAAAAAAGTTAGATAGTGAACTTGATATTCTTGAAATAGAAGAAGCAGATATTTTAGTGAAAGCTGAAAAAGGAATAAAACTTGCAAAACAAACCCTTAAAAGAGTTAGAAGTATTGTTGTTGAGTATGAATTTGAAACCAAGTTGGAGGAAATTACTTTTTTCAAATGCACTAAACCAAAAATTTACAGTAAGCTCATTTATTATGTGAAATTATTTAACATTGAAGGTAAAAGACCAAGGGGAAGCAATAAATCTCAAGTAAAATATTTGAACAATTATATTGAAAAACTTCAAACTTACTTTAACGACAATCTCGACTTTTACCATTATTACCGCAGAGAAGCAACCGTGTTTGATGAGCAATATTTTTTAAGAGGTAAAGCGGATATTAGGCTATTCCCAGACTCACTCCACTTTTTTGTTGATGAAGAATTTGCAACAAGCCACGATAGTACCGTAGCCACAATTTTAGCGTACGACCTTTTGATTGTACACCTAAAACGAGAGATTGATAAATTAGAAAACAATAACAATTATGCAAATTTAAAGATGTTACAAAGGAAAACGAAAATTACGTGGACAGCCCACAAAATATATTTAATTGAACTGATTTACGCTTTGCATAGTACAGATGTCATCAACAACGGTACTGTTGACATTAAGGATATTGCCTATTTCGTTGAAAAAACATTTAAAATTGATTTGGGCGATTATTACAGAGCTTTTCTGGAAATACGAATGCGTAAAAACGGTAGAACCAAATTTTTAGATATTCTGAAAGAGCAGTTAACCAAAAGAATGGATGATACTGATAACATAAAATAAAAAACACCCAAGATGCTCCAACTTGGGTGTTTCTCTTTTTGGGGAAAATCTCATTTTATTTGTTGGTTTTTAGACACCTTATTTTTGTAGGGAAGTACTAAAACACCCTATTGTATATCATTGAAAATGAGAGAAAAAAAACACCCAAGAAGCCACACCTTGTGAATAAAATCCATTAAACCATCTCAATTTTGTAGAACGAAAGTCAAATCAGGTCAGGGGCTATCATTTTAGATGAAAGCAGAACGGTAGTCCCTTTCTTTTAATCCGTTCTATATGCCTACAAGTATTATTACCACAGACGACCTTCGGGAGTTCAAGATGGAACTGCTCGATGACATTAAACAACTTCTCAACGAACAATCAGGTCATATTACCAAAAGGTGGCTAAAATCCCCTGACGTAAAAGAACTTTTGGGAATCTCTTCCGGTACTTTACAAAATTTAAGAATCAATGGCACATTGCCCTATACCAAAGTAGGCGGTGTACTCTATTACGATTATGAAGAAATAATGAACGTAATGGAAAAGAACAAAATCCACAATAAATTCTAACTTGGTTTTGGAGCAAATCAACTACATTAAACACTTAAACGCCGTATTCTTGCACTTCTCAAAGGATAGCCGTTTAAATCCCACGCACATCAGTTTGTACGTGGGATTGTTCCAGTTATGGAACAACTATCACTTTCCTGTAGAATTCTATATCAATCGAGAAGAAGCGATGAAACTTTCTAAAATCGGTTCAAAAACAACTTACCACCGTTGCATCAAAGAACTACACCATTGGAAATACCTATTGTACGAACCCTCACATAATCCATTTAAAGGTAGCCGAATCAAGATGTTCAATTTTGGGACAAGTGATGGACAAGCTCTGTACCCAAGCCGTACCAATATCGGGACAAGTAATGGACAAGCGGTGGTATCTATAAACAAACCTATTCAAACTATAAAAAACAATACAAACGGGAATAAACTTGACCAGCCAAAAAATGAAAATGAAGTCATTGATTTTTTTGAAAAAGAAAATTGGCCAGAACTGGAGGCCAAAAAATTTTACAACCACTACCAAGGTATCGGCTGGAAAGTTGGCGGTAAAACAAAAATTGTCGATTGGCACGCCACAGCTCGCAACTGGATGTTAAAAGCGGACGAGCTCAAAGAAGAAAAAACAATGGTAGCGGTTAGCCAAAATACGGACAACCTAAAGACAAGCTCTAACAAAAATTATAATGAACCCTTATGAAACTTCACAAACCAGATATCATCATCGAGGGCAGCGTCCAATACAAATTAGGCGAACTAAAAAACAATCAGTTACTATACGATTTCGATAAAATGCTCATTTACCTCAATGCCAAAGGAAAACTGTTATTTGGCAAAAAGTTTAAAATCTTTGAGGAAGACCGAGATATTCTGTTCAAGCTCTGCAACTATTTCATCAAAGATGAAGATAATTGCAAAAAGCTCGACATAGACATCAACAAAGGCATTTTACTGTCTGGCCCTGTTGGTTGTGGAAAAACCAGCTTGATGAAATTGCTACGCCATATAGTACCACATCAAAAATCGTATGAGGTTATACCAACACGGAACATTGCATTTGCCTTTAACAATATCGGTTACACTATTATTGAGAACTACGGGGATAAGAAATTTTATTGTTTTGATGATTTAGGTGTAGAACCCACCGGAAGGCATTTTGGGAAAGATTGTAATGTAATGGGCGAAATCATACTGTCCCGTTATGATTTATTTTTAAGTAACAAAATTAAAACACACGCTACTACAAATCTAAATGCTAAAGAACTGGAGGAACGTTACGGTAATAGAGTACGTTCAAGAATGCGACAATTGTTCAACTTAATTGCCTTTGACAAAAGTAGTCGTGATAAAAGAGCTTAAATCTAATTTTGGTTTTCTTCCTCTAAATGAAGTAACTCGTGAATCATATCGTTTTCATCTAAATATTCTGCTAACCACTCTTGTTGAGAAAGCCAATTGATATACTCTCTATCAGATTCCCAAATGTCTTCAACGAATTCCCCTCGATATTTACCAAAACTAAATTTCGTTCCAGGGTCTTGTTCTTCAACTTCAGTTTTGAACAATTTATGATATGCTTCCATCAAACCTTCTTCTCTACATCTATAATAGAGCCATTGTTTTTTATAGCCTTTGTATTGTCTTCTCTTTTCAAGGTATTTTACCTTTTCAATATCAGACAAAGCCTTGTAAGAATGTCGCTTGGTTTTAGGTTTAAACAACCCACTAAAGATTATTCCTAAGGTATTTTGGATGACGTTCAAAAAGAAAATTGCTATCGTTTTCATTATAATTTACACTAGAGATAATAATGCTCTAATCAACTGTAATTTACGAAAAATTGACGACATATTTTTGCTTTTAACAACGCAATGAAACTTCAATTTATTCTTCCCATACAACACTTAATACTGAATTGTGCATACTTGAAACAATACAATATTCAAAAAAGTTAAAGTTGCTGTCATCTTCCCAATTCTTTAAATCGAACCAAGTAGATTTCCAAATCTGTTGTTTGGATTGATGCTTCGCGTATATTTTCCCTTTTTCATAAAATTCCATCGCAACGGAATCTTCCGGTGGTTCAAGTTTTGTTCTATCGATAATAAAATGAGGATAGCCTTCTGGCCATTTCCAATAACTTACCGTCTTGTTATGCGAGTGAAAAAGACAAATTGGATGGTCGCCCAACTCAAAATATTTAAAGGCTATGGATGTTATGCTTGTTTTGAAAAACGTAGCTAAATCTCTAAGCAATTGTGGCGAAAATTTTTCGCCTTTTTGTTTCTCAAAGAAAAGATGACTTGGCATTAATAATTCTGAAGCAAATTGATTGGCTTCGTATTCCACACGTCCATTTTTGGCTTGTTTTTCCTTATTGTTAAACCAAGAAGTAGTAGCTTCAGTATCGTTATGGATATCAATACCTTTGTGAAGTATAAAATGTCCTATTTCGTGGGCCAAAGTAAATCGCTTTCGTTGCTCAAATTCTATGTTCTGGTTTATTTCAATTACGGTATGCGTTTTACCAAATATTATTCGTCCATCAGAATTTAACAAAGGTTTCTCGATAACAGTTGCACCAAGACCACTTGCAAATAATTCTAAAGGAAAATCCAAAAGGCTTTCAAAACCATTCTGTTCCAATAAATCTCTTGCAGCAGCAGAACCTTTGTTATATCTATGATTCTTCATTATCTAATTCGTCCATTAAGTCAACCAAATTTTTACCTTTAATGATTTCCTTTATTTCTTCTGGCGTTAACTTGTCTAAGTTTCTAAACTGTACGGACATTTGTTTCGTTTCCACTAAATTTATGAGAGTGGCAATTGGTTTCTCTATATTTCTATTGATTGCATCTTGAAATTTTTCCACAATCCTATCAAGCAATGCCTGATGGTTTTCTTGAGTTACTATAGCGGTTTGGGTAAACTTCAATCGCTTCAAAAAATTGGATATTTCCGCACTTTCCTTGGCGACATCCACACCCTCTTCCTCTAGGGATTTTTTTATCAATTCTATATCGGAATTCAGATAAAATTCTGTAATTCCTTTATCTATTTTATTCTTTAAATTGCTCATTTTACTTGACTGTTTAGTTTGCTTTTTCTTCTTTCAAGCCTTTTAACGGCGTTGTAAACTTCGGTGGTATCTATCTCTAAGAAATCTGAGATTTCGCTCGGCTTATAGATGTTTTCGCACCAACATTCAAATATTAGCATCTCTAAGTCCGATGCCCCTGAGTCTTTAAGTAACGTAACATAGTTTTCTTTTAGTTTTTTGTTATCAATTTCATCAAACAATAGGTCGTCGTGGCCAACTTCCTCTGAATAAACAGGTATATCGAGAATATAGGATTCGTCCGAACCGTCCTCTTCTTCGGGTGGTTTTCGTCTTTTTGCTTTTTCGTGATACGCACTAATCTCACTTTTCAGAACACCGAAAAGGAAATTCTCGAAATCACATTTGTCCTTATCCCATTTCCTTATATCTGTAAGTGCTTTTTGGAATACGTTGAATACAAAATCCAATTTTTGTTGTCCATTGTGATTATCGTTATAATCGCCAAGTCTTTTCTTGGCGAAGGCTCTCATTCTTAAAACGAGGCCGTTTAATTGGTCAATGGTGTAGCTGCTAAACACATCGGCCACCTCTCTGCTCGATTTATCCATATAGATTGGTGTTCTAATAATAATATGCTTGCGGATTAAAAAAATTTGCCATCGAGTGGCAAAAAAAATAAAGAGGCAAGCATATAAGATTGAAGGCACAATATAAAAAAATTGATGCAACAAAACCCTTTAATTAAAAGGCATAAAAATGAGCGGAACTCCACAGCTCTGAATGGAGATTGTTTAACCATAAAATTCATTTTTATGAATAGTATTAATTTCTCTAAAGGAGAGCTAAGTGTATGTCATAAAGGCAATTGTGTCAATGTACGTGGAGATGTGGCCAAAGCCGTTGTCTTTAGTATTGCAACTCTTGTTGTTATAAGTGGCATAGCTGCATTATTGGAACAATCCAATTAGCAGTTGATTGTGGCGGTTCTGCAATTCAGGATTGCCACAATTAAAATAATTAACGGCCAATCTGACATAAAATACGATTGGCTTAAAAGTTGAAACAAAATAAAAAAAAATAACTATGACTGAAGAATACAAAAATGAAGTAGTTGAAATTTTGGAAAATCTGGGAAAGCAACTTGATATTTCAGAAAGTCAATATAATGAGGCTGTAAAAAGTTACGAAGCCGTCGGAGAGTGGCTATCAAAAGATGGTTCACCCCTTTATCCTTATAAACCAAGAATACTTCCACAAGGTTCGTTTATGCTGGGTACAATAGTCAAGCCTATCAACGATGAGGATGATATTGACATTGACCTCGTTTGCAAACTGAATGGTAAACCTATTAATTGGACACAAAAACATTTAAAAGGTGCCGTCGGAGATAGACTTAAAGACCACTCTACTTATAAAGAAATGATTGAGGATAAAGATGGTGGAAGAAGATGCTGGACACTTGAATATTCGGACGATGCAAACTATCATATGGATATTTTACCGTCCATATCAGATAAGAACTTTACGGTTCTACTTAGCGAATCCTTTAACAATAGCCAACACATAGATACCAATAAGCTGGCAATTCGCCTAACCGATAAGGAAGAGTATAACTATTCTACCGAAACGAACACGGAATGGTGGATGAAAAGCAATCCTTTTGGTTACGCTAAATGGTTTTATCAAAGAGCAATATACAGTTCAACCAAAATGTTCGCTCTAAGCGAATCTGTTGACCCAGTAAAACCATACCAAAAGGAAAAGCTGCCATTGCAACGTGCAATTCAGTTGTTGAAACGCCACAGGGACATTATGTTTTCTTCGGACGAGTACGATAGTGAAAACAGACCCATTTCCATAATAATAACCACCTTGGCCGCCAGAGCTTATGATAGAAGTGAAAATATCGTCGATACCTATGTCAATATTGTAAGCAGAATGCGTGACTTTATTGAAACAAAACTGAACCCAAAGACAGGTCTTTATGAAAGATGGGTAAGCAACCCTGTTAATGACGAAGAAAATTTTGCGGACAAGTGGAGTGAAGTTCTCCAAAAAGAGGAATACTTCCATAAATGGTTGGATAAATTGGAAGAAGACCTTGAAACAATCAAATATAGTCAAGGAGTTGGCTTGCAAAGATTGAATGAATCATTTTCTGCACAATATGGCGACAAGGTTGTTAACAAAGCCTTTGCGGCTTATGGCGAAAAAAATAGAATTCTAAGGGAATCAGGATTAAGAAAAATGGCAAGTGGAACAGGGATTTTAGGAACTGTCGGCACTTCAGTACCAAACCATAATTTTGAAGGTAATGTATGAGTAGTAAATTTTTTAAGGCTAACAGCAAGAGAAAACTAAAAGGAATTCCATCAACTGAACAACTGAAAAGAATCAGAACGGAATTTCCAGAAATCAAGGTCTTAAAAAGTGGATGGGATAATTTTGAAATAGTTGTTCAAATACGTCCAACTGCTATAAGTGAGTTGTACGACGTGAAAATTGTTTACACAGAAAACAAGTGGGTAAAAATCTTTGTTATCAATAAAACCTTAGAACTAGCAGAGAACAGAACAAAATTACCTCACGTATATGATAGCCAAAAACAGCAGTTATGCCTTTACTCACCCTCTAAAAAAGAGTGGAACGCACACAATTACATTATTGACACAATAATACCTTGGGTAAGCGAATGGCTGTATTACTACGAATTATGGCTGCCAGAGGGCAAATGGTTAGGTGGTGGTCACAATGAGTACCCAAATGAAGATAACACAGAGACATTGGTAAATGAAGAATAAAAAGTTTAAAATATTGTCGATTGATGGTGGTGGTATTAAAGGTGTTTTCCCCGCATTGTTCTTAACACTTTTAGAAGACGAATTGAGAAATCGCTCTGATGGTAAGACCCAAATTTATCAGCACTTCGATTTAATTACGGGGACATCAACTGGAGGTATTATTGCCATTGCTTTAGCTTTAGGCATACCTGCAAAAGAAATATATCAGCTTTATTTAGATAATGCTGGAAAAATTTTTGGCAGTAAAAAGTCTTTCTTTATTGGGCAAATCCGTAATTCGGCACACGAAAGAGAATTTTTGGAAAATCTTGTTCGTGAAAAATTCAAAGATGCAAACAATGGGGTTGAACCAAGGCTTGACGATTGCAAAACAGATGTTTGCATTCCAATCTATGACTTGATACAAGGCAACCCAAGTGTGTTAAAGACCAAATACCATCCAGCATTTGAGCGAGATTATCATATTCCAGCTTATCAAGCTGCAATGGCCACCTCTGCCGCACCAACCTACTTTAACCCTTATACATCTGAATATATTGACCTTAATGGAACAAAGAAAGATTTCGTCAATAAGGTTGATGGTGGTGTAATGGCAAATAATCCCACTCTAGTAGCCTTTTTAGAAGCCTTAAAAGCTTTTAAAGTCGAAATGTCCCAACTCGAAATTCTTTCTCTTGGTACTGGATATAAAAAATTTACCGATGGTAATTCCCGCAAAAGATGGGGTTTACATTATTGGATGGTAAAGAATAGTAGAAAGAGACTTATTGACTTGTTTATGCAAAGTCAATCACAATTGGTTGCAAATTATATAAGCCTACTTTACCAAGGAATCGATAAAAGTGAAAAAGACAATCCGAATTTTGTATATGACCGAATTGATGTTTTATTGAATGAAGACAACAATATCGAAATGGATGAATGTGACAGAACTAAAGTTAAAAACTTTGCAGAATTAGCATCTATTGAATTTCAGCACAATAGGACGACGATTTTGAAAAATCACTTTTATTAAGTACACACCTATTTCTTCTTTACTTTTGGCCTAAGTTCTTTAAATAGTATGATGATAATTTGTCTTATACTAACAATAATCTTCTCTAAGAATTCCTTCATAATTAAATATTTAAGTGGTTATACAATCCCATTAAAATAGCCAATGCCATAGCTCTAATATTTTTGGACTTTAAAAAATAATCCGCCTCATCGGTGTTGGTAACAAAGCCCATTTCAATGAGTATTGAAGGGCGATACGTCGTATTTTCACGAAGTACTTGGAAATTTGCAAATTGAACACCTCGCTTTTTAAAACCTAATTTCAGGGCACTTTCATTCAAAATGGATAATCCGAGTGCAATGGAATTTTTGATATGCACTTCTTCATTGTTGGTATTATGGACGTAAACGTCCATTCCTTTTGAAGAAGTGGCAGAGGCATTACAATGTAATGACACAAATAGGTCTGCCTTTAAAGTTTTACCCAATCGGCTTCTGTCCGATAAGGAAATCAACGTGTCATTGTACCTAGTCGAATACATATCAAACTTGTCATTCAATAGGATTTTGTTCAGTCTTAAAATTTCTTTGGCAATACATAACGCTACATCCTTTTCTTGCACCTTATTTTTTCCAATTGCACCTGTATCTTTTCCGCCGTGTCCAGGGTCGATGACAATGACATTTTTTGTTTGCAAATCCTGACCAAAAATGAAGCACATTTTTAGTAGTAAAATCACAAAACTGACGTTTTTGGGCTTTATCCACTTCCAAAATTTTAGAGTTATCAACATAAGCACTTCAAATTTTAATAAAATTTGATACCAATTCGCATCAAATAAAAACAATTAATATCAAAATTTATTTTATTCACAATTTACTGATTACCAGTATTTTATAATACAATATACAGTATTTTTCATATATCAAAATTGACGTAAAATTAAATCACTTTGAGTATGAAAAAATCACATTATGTAACCATCCTATCGTTACTTATTTCAAGTACAACTTTTGCACAAATTGGTGGTATCGAAGATTCAGTAAATGATGTTTCCGATACCATCCGAACCATTTTCCCCATAATTCTGGGCGTTATCTTTTTAATTGGTTTCTTATTTAATGCCGGACATTTCTTTGGCGAGAATGCCGATTTAAAAAAAGGTATTACCCGTGTGTTGGTCTTTGTGTTGATTGCTGGAGCAGTAGTTGGCATCTTTACGTATCTCATTAGCATCGTAGTTTAATGAAACGCTTCGAGGTCTATAAAAACATCCGCAAGCGAGCCGTGATAATGGGTCTGCCCATATCATTGTTCGCTTTGATGATGACTGTCGTTATCGGCTCTTTACTGTTCATCATTTTTTCGTTCAGCTTTACGGTTATCATTTCAGTATTCCTATTGAACGGCATACTGTATATCGCTCTGACCCACATTACCAAAAACCCTGCTTTAATGCACATTAAAAGGGTATTTCCACAAACAATCAGCAATAAAAAAGGAAGTCGCTTACACTATGAAGAAAATTAACCTATCGGCATATCATCCTATATTGGACATTCAAGACCATATCGTTTTTGCAAACAATGGCAATGTGGTGTTAGGCTACCAAGTGGACAATCCTGAAATCTATTCCCTTGCGGAAAAAGATTTTGAGGATATTCACGGTTCGTGGTTTCAGGCGTTTAAATCATTGCCCGTTGCAACGGTTATACATAAACAGGACATCTACCAGAAATCGGCATATTTAGCTGAAGAACTTCCGAACAAAAGCTTTTTGCAACGTGCCACTCACGATTACTTTAAAGGTCGGGAATTCATAAAGCATTCATCTTACCTATTTTTTATCCTTCCGCACAACAAAGCTTTGAACGCACCAAAGTTTGTTAACCCTTTCCGTAAGGTCGAAAAGGGTATTCATAAGCAAATGGACCACAACGTACAGGAATTTATTGCTTCGGTAAACGATGCCGTTTCCTTTGTAAACAATAGCCGAAAGGTGTCATTATCGCCATTGGGCATTGATAAAGTCCTGTCATTGACCAATGCCTACTTCAATGGATTCAACGAGGGTTTCGATACCGACATTCAATTGAAAAAATCAAATATTGAAATTGGCGACCATCATTTTGATGTGCTGGCAGTTAATAGCGAACTGTGTTTTGGCGATATCGTCCAAAGTAGCAAGACCAATGATAAATTTACTTCCGACGATTTTGTATTCCACCAAGGGTTTATTGATGGTTTAGGACTGAATCTAAACGAAAACCATATCGTCAACCAAATCATCTATCTGGATGACAAACATAAATGGCGAAAGTTGTTGGATAAGAAAATCGAGGAACTTAAAAAGAGTTCCAATTTTGGAACACAAAACAAAGTCATCTTAAAGAAGATTGAAGAAATTGTTGACAAAATCAATGAGGATGACAGTTCAAGAATTATTCGAGGACATCTGAACATTGTATTTTGGGATAAAGATGAAGCACAATTAGAAAGAATTGCTTCAAAGATAAAAACCGAGTTCAAGGAACTGGACATAGTGCCTTATTACCCAAAAGGCGAAGAAAGAAAGCAATATTTCTTAAACTCATACTGCTGTTTTACTTCCAACTTTTCAAATGAAGATTTATTTGTAACGGATTTAAAACACGCCCTTTGCCTGTATATCAACAACACAAATTATCAGACGGATGCCACAGGCGTCATCTTTAATGACAGGCAACACAACATTCCGGTATTAAAGGATGTCTGGGATGAAAAGAAGAAACGCATCAAGGCCCGGAACTTTGCCATTTTCGCACCTACTGGAGAAGGAAAATCATTTTTGGCTAACAATATCTTACGCCAATATTTTGAGCAAAATGTTCGCTTGGTCATCATTGATTTGGGTGGGTCATATTCAAAATTCGCCAAACTCTATCCCAATGACCATATCATACTTCGTTATGAGCAGGGAAAAAATTTGGGTATCAATCCATTTTATATCTCTGATGTCAATGATTTGACACCAGAGCGGTTAGAGGATTTGGCAATCTTCCTTTTAGAGCTTTTGGCTTCGGGCAAGGAAACTACAAAAGCTGAAGAAGTTGCGGTCAAAAAAGTCCTTCGATACTACTATTTACAGAATGTGGATAGAACACATTCCCTTGAAAATTTGTATCAGTTTGTGGATGTTAAAAAGGACACCCTTTTAAAAGAATTGCATATTCAGGAACAGCATTTCAATATCTATGATTTTCTGCATATTCTTTCCGAATATGTAGATGATGGTTTGTATAGTTTTCTATTCAATGTAAGCGAAGACCAGACCTACAAAATTGAGGATAAAAGGTTGATTGTTTTTGAGCTTGATGAAGTCAAGGACAATAAGGAAATCCTTTCGGTAATGCTGAAGTTGATTAAGTCGGCCATACAAAGAACAATATGGAGAAACAAGGCCGAAAAAGGTATTATCCTATTTGACGAGTTCGCAAAGCAACTCAAATTCGGGAATGTACTGGAAAGTGTTGAATTCTATTACCAAGCCATTAGAAAACAAAATGGAGCAATTGGAATTATCCTGCAATCCATTAACCAGTTGCCCAATAATTCAACATCGGCAAGTATTCTGGAAAACACACAGGTCATATACAGCCTTCGCAATGAAAAAGGCTATGCCGAATTAAAAAACAGGCTCAACCTTTCCAGTCACGATTTAAACCAGTTAAAATCCATTCGTAACAACCTTACAGGAACACGAAAATATACCGAAATGTTCATCAAAATCGGAAAGGAAAGCAACATTTTCCGATTGGAAGTACCGCCCGAAGTCTTTGCTGCTTACCTCACGGATGGCAAAGAAAACGAAGACATTATGAAACATTTTGAAGAACACCAAAATATGGAGAAAGCCATTAAAATATTTATTAATTCTTAAAAATAAAAATAAAAATTATGAGACACACTATCAGAAATCTAATGTTATCCGCACTATTTGTAGTGCTAATTGGAAGTAAGGCTTCGGCCCAGGGGATGCCTGTGTATGACAACACAAACTTTATCTCTTTTGTAAAATCATTATTGGAATCAGGTAAACAAACCGCCAATTTAATGAAGACGGTAAAATTCCTTAAAACCCAAAAAGAGAATATCGATAAGGTAAACAATGTCATCAAACAACTTCAAGCAGTCAGGGAACTGGCAAGAAACAACCAACGATTGTTTGATGTTGTACAGGATGATTTGAGGGAAATCCTCAATTCCCCTTTTATTAAACCAAATGAAGTTACACGCATTTCAGATTCCTTTGATGCCATCCTTCAGAACTCTATGGCTGGTATGGAATATATCGACCAAATATTGTCCAGCGACAATCTGAAAATGACCGATGCCGAACGTGCCGAAGTCCTTAAAGAAAAAGAGCTGGAATCCAAGGAAATGGTAGCGGAAATTGAGGCAAAAACCAGACGTTATCGAGAGATTATTCAATTTCGAGAAATGCAGCACAAAATCAATAACCGAGAAACCGATTACTAATGTCAGGTATTTTTTTAGGCATAGGGTTAGAGTATGTGGACACTATTTTTCAAACAATAAAAAATAGTGATTTCTCGCAATATACTATTGCGGGAATGAAGACGCTTGCCATATTGTTCTTTCTCATCAACATCCTAAAAAAATACAATGAAGGCGTTGCAAATAACGAGGGTTATACGTGGGGTTTGACCCCTGCGGAATTGGCAAAAAACTTTGCAATAGTAATTTTGGTCATTTTTTCCACACAAGTATTGGGTGTTTTCGACACTATTTTGGTGGCCATTGAAAACCAATATCGGGACACGGCACCCGCACTTCTTCCTTTGCAGATGCAAGATATTGACATCGAACAGGATGTAAGTGCTTGGGATGCCGCCACTAAAGCAATGGCAATGCTCTACGAAGCTTTGGTTACACCTTTATATGGTTTAAAGATATTATCCTTTATTGCCGGAATATTTCTCTGGCTATTGGATTTGTTTATTTACCCCTTATTCCTTGCAGAACGATTCTTTTTGTTAGGCATAATGCAAGCCTTTTTTCCCTTGGTCATCAGCTTGGCTGTTTTTGAAAAGTTCAGGTCGTTGGCATACAACTTTTTTAAGCTTTACGCTGGCGTATATATGTTAGTTCCTGCCTTCTTTCTGGTCAATGTTTTCGTGAATAATCTTTATACCGAAATCAATACAAATTTCTGGAGCGACTTATTTGGTACGGATTGGGGTAGTAATTTTTTCGCACCGCTTTTACAGTTAGGGTCTATCGGATTTATTGTATTGCTGAAATTCAAATTATATAAACGAGCGACCTCGTTCACTTTTAAACTCTTTACAGGCTGATATAGCAATAATAATTTACAGATGAAAACACCATATAAAAATATTTACAACATCCTAAAGCTCAATCGCTTTATAGTATTAACAGTCGTTATTGGAGCTGTACTAACGTGCATCATTTCCGTATTGATGGTCATAAAACTACATAAAGAAACGGTCAACAATGCCTTTGTGGTCAATACTGACGGTAGCGTTATTCCCCTAAAACTGGTATCTCAAAAAGAAAATTTAAAAGTAGAAGTCTTGGCACAATTGGAATTGTTCCATACCTACTTCTATAACATAGATGCCAGCAATTATGAAAAGAACTTGGAGAAAGCTCTATGGTTGGGCAATAGTTCCGTAGATGCTCTGTACCGACAGAAAAAAGCCGATGGAGTTTATAACCGTTTGTTGCAATACTCGTTGATTCAAAAAGTATTGAATATCGAATCCAAAGTTGATATTCAAAACGAACCCTACAAGTTTGAAACGAAAACCATTTTTGAAATCAATAGAGGTACTATCACAGATACTTATGAGTTGACCACTACTGGAAATTTGATTCACGTAGATAGAAACTTTCCAAACAATACCCACGGACTGCTGATTACCAACTTTTTTGAAAGCACATTACGAAAATTAGAAAATTATGAAAGTAGAAAAAAATAAAATAGTCTTTGCCATCGTGTTGGTATGCATCCTGCTTTTTATAGGTGGCTATGCAATGCTTGTATTGGGCGAGGACGAAGAACCGACCATTGAGAACAACCAGATTCCTGTACCGGAACTGGAAGACGACCAAAAGGAATACGATTCCAAATTGGATGCCCTAAACGATTTAAAGGAAGTTAGGGAGACCAATGCACCCAGTATTTATGATGAACGGCTGTTGGATTCCACAGGCGTATATGACCCTGATTTATTGGACAAGAAAAAAATGCAGATGGTAGATAGCATTTACCAACAAGGGCAGATTCGATATTCAGATAGAACGTTTGAAAATATCAATCCAAGATACTATCCACCAAAACCACCTGTTAAGAAGGAAAAAGACACAACGGATGCTATTGAAAAACAAGAAACGAATGTCGAAGCAAAAGAACGTGCTTTGGAGCATCAACTTTTTTTTGCCTCGCATCCCATTGAAAATGAGGATTTGAATTCAAAAAATACAGATGATTTCATCTATGTACGAGTAGATGGCACACAGACCGTTAAAACCAATTATCGCTTACAAATGCGGTTGATAAAAGATGCTACCATTTATGGACAACGCTATTCCAAGAATACGCCTGTTTATGGATTTGTCAATTTTAAACCCAATCGTACAATCATAGACATTGAAAATATCAATCATCAACCAGTAAAATTGAAAGCCTATGATTTTCAGGATGGTAGCGAAGGAATTTATGTTGAAAACAGTTTTAGAGCAGAAGTTACCAATGAAATCGTTGGCGATATGGTGGACGACATTAATATTACAGGTGTGCCCCAGGTTAGCGGTTTCAAGAAAATATTCCAGCGTAACCATAAAAACGTAAAGGTTACGATAACCGATAATTACAAACTCATTTTAAGAATGCCTAAAACAAAATACCAAGGAAAGCCAATAATGGGCAATTACTAAACTTACTATTATTATGAAAAGCCCTTAAAGGGCAATTAATTAAAACGTACTCTTATGAAAATTTTAATCACATCTTTATCGTTGATTTTTTCAATGTCAATTTCAGCACAGCAACAGCTGGACACCATTTACGCCAACGACCAAAAGAACGTTGCCTTATTTTTTCCCAATCCCATACGACAGGGCATCACCGGAGCTTCCCATTTCGTATTCACATACAATCGTGAGAAGGAACAATACTTTGGATTGTTACAGGCAAAGCCTGGAACGGAAAGCAACCTATTGACCGTTACAAGTGATGGTAGCGTTTATTCATATATACTGAAGTATTCTGAAAAACTTCCAGAATTGAATTATTTTATCAATGAAAATGAAAGCATTGGTAGTGAACTTCCTGAAAAAATAAATGACAAACCCATTGCCAAACCAGTAAATGAATATTCCAGCAGGATAACACATTTTCAAAAATTCAGCGAATACTTGTTAAAATCCAATTTTGAACGCATTGAAACGAAACGTAAAAAGGGAATCAAACTAAAATTGCAAAAAATGGCATACGATGCTTCTGAAGTGTATTTGGTTATAGAGGTCAAGAACAAGTCTGGAATCGGTTTTGAAATCGACTATCTTAATGTGTATAGAACCAATGGAAACAAAAAGCGAAAAGCTTCCTATCAAAGATTGAAACAAGACGTGATATACAAACACAAAATGCCATATTCCATTACTGATGGAGAAAGTCAATGCTTTGTGTACGTAATTCCAAAGTTTGTTTTAGGGGATAATGAAAAGTTGATGCTCGAATTGAAGGAACTAAAAGGAAGTAGAAAAATAATTTTGGAAACAAAGCTTTGAAAAATCGTCTATTGATTTTATTTGAGAGAATAAAGCATTTTTGTTCAAATTAAAACAAGCCAACTATAAATTGAAAAGCTAATCCACAAACGGTGCATTTATTTTTCACGACCTCTTAATTTAGCATTCTAAAAACAAAAAGAGATAAAATTTTCCAAACGCTTTGGAATTTGTATTTAAGTATTTGCTTAAATGCGTAATTAATTATATATTTGTTCATCTAAAACAATACTATGAAACTTGAAATATCCTGTACCCGAGCTGAAGCCAACCACAAACAGTTATTAAATTGTATGTCCACATTAAATAGTATGGAAATTAATTTTGAAAAAATATCGAAATTATTATCCATTTCAGGTAATGAGGTGCGCTTAAAGATTCTATTTCTTTTAAATATGGAAAAAGAACTATGTCCTTGTGATTTATCTGATATTTTAGGTATGAGCGTGCCAGCAGTTTCACAGCATATACGAAAAATGAAAGATGCAGGTATTATAAGCTCAAGGAGAGAAGGCCAAACATTATACTATTCATTGAATAAGGATGAGACGGATATTCTGAATAGTATTTTTAAGTCAATCAAATTAGAAAGAAAAATAGCATAAATTTTATAACAATGAACACAGAAAAAACCTCAAAAAATGTAGCCTATACAGGTTTGTTTGCAGCTGTAGCAGCATCATCCTGTTGTATTCCACCAGTTATTGCACTAATCGCTGGCGTAGGCGGTGGCGCTTCCGCTTTATCTTGGATGGAACCCTTTAGACCTTATCTTATAGGATTGGCAGTGTTGGCCATCGGTTATGCTTGGTACAGTTATTTAAAGACCAAAAAAGCTGATGATTGTTGCGAAGTAGATGCAAAACCAAAGTGGTTTCAAACTAAAGGATTTTTAATAGGAATTACACTATTTGCGGCTATCTCAATAAGCTTTCCATATTACTCTCACATTTTTTATCCTGATAATAAGAAAGAAGTTGTTATCGTGAATCAATCTAACATTCAAACTGTGAATTTTGAGGTTGAAGGTATGACTTGCGCTTCTTGTGAACAACACGTAACGCACGCAGTTAATAATTTAGAAGGTATTATAAATGTAAATGCTTCTTATGAAAAAGCTAACGCAAAAGTAGAATTCGATAATTCGAAAACTACTAAAGAGGATATAGAAAAAGCAATTAATTCTACAGGTTATAAAGTAATTAATAAATAAAATTCTTAATTGTGAAAAATTATATAATCATCTTTCTTTTTGCATTTGTAATTACTTCTTGTAAAGAAAATAAAAAAGAAACGGATTCAACCGCAGTTGAAAATAAGCTAACTACACAGGATATCGATTATCCAGTTATTAAAGTTGGCAAAGGACCAGACGCCTTATTTCTAACACCCGATAAATCATTTTTATATGTTGCAAATGTGGAGGACACATTAATTTCAGTTATTGATACCCAAACAGATAAAGTAATAAAAAATATAGAAGGTATAAAGTATCCTTGGGGTTTTGTTCAGTTAGCGGAAAGTAATTTGGTAGCGGTTAGTGGTTACGATAAGCAAGTGGTTATCATTGATTTTGACAATCATACCATTCTAAAAGAGAAACTATTTGAAACTCATATAGGTGGAATTACTGCAAATAAAAAAGGAAATTTAATCTATGCAATAGCAATAGATGAAAATAAAGTGTTGCAATTGGATGCTACTACTCTCAATATATTAAAAACATTCCATACAGGAAAAGGACCGGATGGAATAGGTATCTCGGGGAATGATTCAAAGCTGTTTGTTACCAATACAGAAGATGGAAGCATTTCTGTAATTGATATAGAAACAGGAAAACAATCTATTCTTAAGACAGGTGGAAAACCAGAACTCATACACAGTAATAAAGACCATTCACTATTATATATAAGTAATTTCTTTGGAAATAAAATTCATATTATAGATACCGAAAACGGAGAAATTGTAAAGGAAATAGAAAACATAAAAACCCCCGAAGAAGCAATCTTATCCGAAGATGAAAATATATTATACGTTGTAAGTTTTGATTTGTCAGAAGTTTACGTGTATGATGCGGTTACACTCGAAAAGAAATCAACTTCTTATGAAACAGGTAATAAGCCCATTGGTGTAATGCCTGTTGGAAACAAATTATATGTTTCTAATTATGGAGATAATTCAATATCAATAATCAATAATCAATAATCAATAAATAATCTTAAAATATTTAGTTATGAAAAATATTATTTTAATTCCCGTTCTAGCTTTAGTTCTGTTTTCTGTTGAAGCCACCGCACAAAACAAAAACTTGGAAGCACAAAAAGTCGAAACGTCTGTTGACGAACAAAATTTGACAACTGTTCACTTCAAAATAACTGGAATAACCTGTGCCGGTTGTTCTAACGGTATATATAAAGCAGTTAAAGCAGTTGATGGCGTTACGGAGCATTCTGTTGAATACCCAGGCGACATTGCGGTTATACAATTTGATAAAACAAAGACGAGTATCGAAGCCTTAAAAGCTGTAATTGAGAAGAAAGGGTATAAAGTAGAATTACTAAAGGATAAAGTATAGACAGAGGCTTTCAATATGTCTTATAATTTTTTAATTAAGTAACCCTTTATAGCAATGAAAAAATTTAAATCAAAGGTTTGCCCTACTTGTGGATGTTCGTTAGTAAGGCTAGGTATAAAAGATACATCCGCAACAAAATCAACATATAAAGATGAATCTTATTCTTTTTGCTGTTCAGGATGCGCAAAAATATTTGATAAAAATCCCAGTAAATATATAGAGGAAATCAAAAATGTAATTGTTTGTCCAGTATGTCTTGCTGAAAAAAACATAGCTCATACTACAGGAGTAAAGTACAAAAACACAGTAATACCTTTTTGCAGATGCCCACATTGCATTTCCACATTTGAGGAAAAGCCTGAATACTATTTGGATAGGTTGATAGGTAAAATTGAATATGAGGGACTATTCAATAATTTGTGTTGCTAATAAAAATGAAAAAAATATGTCACAAAATATAGAAAAAATCACATTAGAAATAAACGGGATGACCTGTAATGGTTGTTCTTCACATATCGAAAAAGATATGAATAAGACCAATGGTATTATAAATAGCAATGTAAATCACGAAACTGGAAAAGGAGAATTTACTTTTGATACAAATAAAATGGGTAAAGAAGAATTAATCAATGCAGTAAATAGCATTGGTAATTATTCTGTTGTAAATGGTATTGAAAAAGAGGATTCTTTCTCTACAACTTCTGATACTACAATCTCTAAAGAATCCAATAAAAATAAAAATCAATTTGATTTAATTGTTATTGGTGGAGGTTCTGCTGCATTTTCAGCAGCAATTAAAGCTGAAGGTTTAGGGCTTACGACACTAATGGTAAATGGTGGATTAGATTTTGGGGGTACTTGTGTAAATGTTGGATGCGTTCCGTCAAAAAACTTAATTAGAGCTGCCGAAACTGCATATCACGCTACACATTCTAATTTTAAGGGTATTAAACCAAGAGGTGTAGATATTGATTTTAAACAAATTATTAAAGATAAAAAAGAGTTGGTTTCGGCATTACAGCAACAAAAATATATGGATGTTGTAAGTGATTTTGAAAATCTAACAATGCTAAAGGGGTGGGCTGAATTTGTAGATAATAAAACTATTGTTGTAGATGGAAAAGATAAATACAGTGCAACGAATATTGTTATAGCAACCGGAGCGACAACAAACATTCCAAACATTGAAGGATTAAATAAAGTAGGCTACTTAACTAATGTTTCTTTATTTGATTTGGAAGAAAAACCAAAGAGCCTAACCATAATGGGAGCTGGATATATTGGATTAGAAATAGCACAAGCTTATAGCCGATTGGGTGTAAAAGTGCGTATTATAGAATTTACGGATAGACCATTACGTAGCCAAACCAGTGATATTACAGATGTTTTGGTAGAGCAAATGAAAAGTGAGGGTATTGAAATCTTACCAAATTTCAGAGCCTTTAAATTCGAAAAACGAGGTAAGGATACTATCATTCATTGCAACTGCCCTGATGGTTCGACAACTCAAATCATTGAGAAAGGACATATTGTTGTAGCCACCGGAACAAAACCAAACACATCTAAATTAGGTCTTGAAAATATTGGTATAAACTTAACCAAAAGTGGACAAATTATAGTTAATAAAAAAATGGAAACCAATGTTTCTAATATTTATGCCGCAGGAGATGTAACAAATACACCACCATTTGTTTATACAGCTGCCACCGAAGGCAATACAGCAGTAAACAATGCATTTTCATTGTCGAAGAAGAGTGTGGATTATACATCATTACCTTGGGTCGTATTTACGGACCCTCAAATTGCTGGTGCAGGAATGGATGAAATAGAAGCAGAAGCAAAAGGTATTCCTTTTGAAGTGAGTAAATTAGACTTAAAGCACGTTCCTAGAGCATTGGCCGCACAAGACATAAGAGGCTTCATTAAATTGATTCGTAATACTGAAACCGATAAGCTAATAGGTGCTAGAGTGATTGCACCAGAAGGCGGCGAACTTATTCAACAATTAAGTATGGCGATTAAGTTTGGCATTACAGTAAAAGATTTAGCTGAAAGTTTTTACCCTTATTTAACATTAGGAGAAGGAATCAAGTTAGCAGCGATTACGTTTGGCAAAGACGTTTCTAAATTGAGTTGCTGTGCAAGCTAGTTTAGCTAAACAAGAAAATAATTTTTATATGAAAAATTACGATGTATTTATAATTGGTTCGGGAATGGCAGGAATGACCATCGCTAATAAATGCGCCTCAAAAGGCCTGACAGTCGGAATAACGGATGAATTACCTTACGGTGGCACTTGTGCATTGAGAGGTTTTGACCCCAAAAAAGTGATTATAGGCGCTACGGAAGTACGAGACTTTGCTAAAAGACTTAAAGGAAATGGTATTGATACCATACCTAAAGTCAATTGGAAGGACATTATGGCTTTTAAACAATCCTTTGTGGATGAAATGCCACCAAAAATTGAAAAAGGATATAAAAAAAACGGAATAGACACATTTCATAGTTCAGCTAAATTCTTATCAGAAAACACGTTAGAAGTTGGAAACGACAAAGTAAAAGCTAACAAAATTGTAATCGCATCAGGTTCCAAGCCACGGGTTTTAGAATTTGAAGGTGGTAATTTTGCCAAATCCAGTACAGATTTCTTGAATTTAGAAAAATTGCCCAAATCCTTATTGTTTATCGGTGGTGGCTATATTGCTTTTGAGTTCGCACATATCGCAGCTCGATGTGGAGCAGAAGTCACTATTGTTCATCGTGGGGAAAAGCCTTTAGAAAATTTTGAACAGGATATTGTAAAACATCTTGTTTCTGCCACCAAAAAATTAGGTATAAAACTCATTCTTAATACAGAGGTAATGGCCATTGAAAAAGTGGACAACCAGTATCGAGTGAAAGGTAAATCCACAAAGAAAACAGCATATTTTGAAGCCGAAGCCGTATTTAATTCTGCCGGCCGACCACCCGCAATATTTGACCTGAATTTAGACAAGGCCAACATAGCTTATAACAAAAAAGGTGTTACAGTGGACAAATACTTACAAAGTACTTCAAACCCACATATATATGCAGCAGGCGATGCCGCAGATTCAGAAGGTTTGCCCTTAACGCCAATTGCAGTTTTGGAAGGTCATACGGTTGCTTCAAATATCATCAAAGGCAATTCTAAAGAAATAAGTTATCCGCCAATGCCAACGGTAGTTTTTACTTTGCCTACAATGGCTTCTGTTGGTTATTCTGAATCGAAAGCCAAAGAGCTGAACTACCATATTCGGATAAATTATAAAGAGGTCGGCGATTGGTTCAATGCCAAACGTTTAAACGTTGAAGAATATGCTTTCAAAACTATAATTGACAAAGAGACTCAAACAATTTTGGGAGCGCATTTAATCGGGTCACATACAGAAGAAACAATAAATATCTTTGCAATGGCAATAAAAACAAAGATGAAAGTTAAGGATATTAGAACAATGATTTTCTCATATCCAACATTGGCTTCCGACATACCACATATGCTTTAATAAAAATTGAATGGAAACTAACTATATTAAAATCAGAAATCACCTGTCCAAACTGCGGACATAAAAAAGTAAAAGATATGCCATTAAACGCTTTGCAGTTTTTCTACGAATGCGAGAATTGTAAAACGGTTTTGAAACCAAACGCAAAAAAGGCATCAAAGTACAATTGCAAAAAATGGCTTATGATGCTTCTGAAGTGTACTTGGTCATAGAAGTTAAAAACAAGTCCGGAATCGATTTTGAAATAGACTATCTCAACGTATATAGAACCAACGGAAACAAAAAACGGAAAGCGTCTTACCAAAGATTGCAACAAGAAGTGATATACAAACACAAAATGCCTTATTCCATTACTGATGGAGAAAGTCAATGCTTTGTGTATGTAATTCCAAAGTTTGTTTTAGGAGACAACGAAAAGTTAATGCTGGAGCTGAAGGAGGTAAAAGGGAGCAGAAAAATGATTTTGGAAACCAAAATTTAAGAGGTGTTTATCACCTCTTTTTTTTGTGATTAAAAAAGTATCTTTGTTAGAAATATAACAAACTTGAAGTTATACTGTATATAAATGCATTTTGCTTATACAATTTTGTGCGTCATTCAAAAAAACACCAATCAATAAATGAATTACCAAACATTTCAACCAAATTCTGATTTGAAATCTCTTGTCAGTTGCTATTGGACTTTAGAAGTTCCTGCTGAATCTAATGCACAAAGACAGCGGATAATTCCAGACGGAACAATTGAAATGGCTTTTATACTTGGAGACGACATTAAACGATACACTTTTGAAAATGAATTCATTATACAACCTCGTGCGATGGTTCTCGGACAGACAATTGAACCCTTTTATATAGAGCCGACCGGCTATGTGAATACGTTTGCAATTCGATTTTACCCATACGGTTTTGCGAACTTCGTTACAATGCCTTTAAAGGACTTGGCAAATAAAGAAACGCCAATGGAATTATTGTTTGGAAAAAAAACAACAAGCAAATTGGAACAAAAAATAATTAAGGCAACCAATAGTAGTGAAAGAATAGAAATTATAGAAAATTTCCTTTTAAATAAGTTAAATGAAAAAACTACAATTGACAATATCGTAAAAACTACAATTGATACACTTTTAGCAACGAATGGAAGTGCATCGATAAATACAATTCTTAAAGAAGATTTATCAAAACGGAGACAACTTGAACGAAATTTTGTAAAGCAAATTGGTGTTAGCCCAAAACAATTAGGCAAAGTAATCCGACTTCAAACTGCATTAAAAATGTTGCTGAACAAAAAGACTGACACCTTAACTAACATTGCATACGAAAGTGAATATTTCGACCAAGCACATTTCATCAAAGACTTTAAGGAGTTTACCGGAATAAACCCGAAAGATTTTTTAGGAAACGAAAATATGACTCTTTCTATACTTTTCTACAAATAGACAACGTGTCGCATTTTTACAATTTTGATATTTCCACGTAATCTAAATTTGTCTTGTCAAATCAAACAGGGCAAAATGAAAAAATCGATACTTTGTACAGCCATAATTCTTTCCTTTAGTTTTATAGCCTGTAATAGCCGAAACAAATCAAAAACCGAAACTATCTCGGTTGAAACTAACATTAATCAAAAAACAAAAGAAATGAAAAGTCATATTTCAATTTTTGAAATTCCAGCAACTGATATTTCACGAGCAGTAAATTTTTATCAAGCAATTTTAGGCGTTAACATTGAGAAAATGGAAATGCCAGGAATGGAAATGGGAATATTCCCATACGAAGAACAAATGGTAACAGGAGTTATTATGAAAGGAGAAGAATACAAACCTTCTGCTAACGGAGTAACAATATACCTTAATGGCGGAGATAATCTTCAAATTATTCTTGATAAAGTCGAGAATAATGGTGGAGAAATAATTGTTCCAAAATCAATTCACGCAGATGAAAGTGGTTATTATGCACTATTTCTTGACTCGGAAGGAAATAAACTCGGTTTGCATTCCCCGAATTAAGTAGAGGTAAAAGAGCGATAGCACAAGAAAACAGTGCTATACTAATTTTTCTTTCCCGTTTTAAAACCAATTCGCCCCCTGTTCTGCTGTTCAATCTGCACTTTGTCCTTTTGCAATAAGTAATTCATTGCCTGATGAATGTCCTTAAATTTTATGTTCATTTCTTTTTCAAGTTGGGCAATATGTTCTTTAAGGTTGCTATAATCTGTAAGATGTTGCCGTAACGCTACAAATGCACGCATAATAGATATATTTACGTCAATGGCCTTGTCGCTGTTAAGTACGCTAGAAAGCATTGCCACGCCCTGTTCGGTAAAGGCAAACGGAGTGGCAGGACTAAATTTAATGTTCTCTGGAAGGTTATCACAATTTGTGATAACCTCTTTCCACTCATCTTTTGAAAGCTGAAACATAAAATCATCGGGAAAACGTTTAAGATTACGTCTAACCGCTTGTTTTAGTACTCTAGTTTCTACTTCATAGAGTTCAGCAAGGTCAAAATCAAGAATAACTTTGTTTCCTTGAATATTATGGATTTTATTTTTTATTATAGATAGTTCCATTGTATTTTTAATTAACTGGGATTATGAATTTTGAGAAACCACTTTAGAGATAGATTCATTTTCTATCTCATTGAATTGAGCCCTTAATTTTTGCATATCATCACTTACTTTACGTTCAATGACTTTAGCATAAATTTGGGTTGTAGATATTCGGGAGTGACCCAACAATTTTGAAACCGTCTCAATGGGCATACCATTACTTAATGTAACCGTTGTAGCAAATGTATGTCGGGCAATGTGGAAAGTAAGGTTCTTTTTAATACCACAAACATCAGCAATTTCCTTTAAATAAGAATTTAGTTTTTGATTTGAGATTTTAGGAAATATACTTCCTTGTGATATTGATTTACGGTTGCTCTTGTATTTTTCAACAATTTGCATCGCCTTTGGCAACAAAGGTATTCGTATGGGCTTTGTCGTCTTTTCCCGTTTGTAATAAATCCAAAGTTCGCCATCGATGCCAATACAGATATTATCCGCAGTTAAATGGATGACATCGATATAACTTAAACTGGTATAGCAACTAAAAACAAACAAATCCTTTACCAATTCCAATCTTGGAATGCTAAATTGTTTATTTTCTATCTCTTGAAGCTCTTCGAGACTTAAAAAGCCTCTTTCGTTTTTAATGAATTTAGATTTGAAATTGATAAATGGGTCGCGTTGAATCCAACCCAATTTAAACGATAAATTTATCATCTTTCTAAAACGCTCGATATGCTTCATTACGGTATTGTTGCCCATTGGCTTTTGATGGTCTTCTGGTATGTAGTCCCGGAGATATTTCTCAAACTTTATGATAAAGTGATAATCAAGTTCCCGTAAATAAAGGTCTGTGGTCTTATAGGATTTCGATAAAAATTTGGAGATATAACTCTGTGTAGTGTAATAATTTTTTTGTGTTCCCCACTTTAATTTGTTTACCATATCTTCATTATGGTAATTGATAATATCTGTAATGGAGCGATTATTTTCGTCATTACCGAAATATCTAGCTTTGACAGCTTGTGAAGTAATCAACTTATGTTCGGCCATTAAATCTCGATAACATTTAAACAGATGATTGTAAGTTTCATCCAAATAGCTATTAAGGATTCTTGATTTTTGGCTTGTTCCCCGAGCTCTGTTTTTATGGACATCCCAATCAGACACTAAAACTTTTCGTTTTAAACTGATGGTAGCCCGTTTACCATTTACCGTAATTCTTGCGTAAATTGATGCTTGGTCATTTTTTGCCCTGGAGAAGTCTGCCCAGAACAAAATACTGAAGGTGGAAGATGTTTTCATTATTTCGTCTTTTAGTTAACAATAATTCGTTGTTATCAGACGAAAGTCAAATCACTTATAAAGATACATTTATTTATTGATTAACAGCCCGTTGGTCATAAATCTGGTCAACACTTTTTGAAATTTTAATTTGTTATCCGATTTGTTGACATTTTTAATCAAAACATATCAATTCTTATGATATTCTTAAAAACAGAAAAACCTGAAAATCATACGATTAACAGGTTTTTGTTATAGATTGATACTATAATTTGTCGGGGTGAGAGGATTCGAACCTCCGACCTCCTGGTCCCAAACCAGGCGCGATAACCGGGCTACGCTACACCCCGAAATGTATATAAAGAGCGGAGAGTGTGGGATTCGAACCCACGCGACGGTTTCCCGCCGACAGTTTAGCAAACTGCTCCGTTAACCACTCCGGCAACTCTCCTGCTATGAACGTTTCTCTAAAATGAGGGTGCAAATGTAACTTTTAGTTTTTAACGAAACAACTATTTCTAAAACTTTCCAACGTAATTTTTACTCAGGATATGCTACCCGCAAATGATAAATATTTATCAGTTTGCGCTTCAGTACTTTTTTGATTTGTTCAATCTCTTTAAGCGAGATGTCTGCGTTTACAAATTGGGCTTCTTCCAACTGCTTGGTAATAATTTTTTCAACAAAATCATCTATAATTAAAGCTGTGGGTTCTTTCAGGCTTTTAGAGGCGGCTTCTACACTGTCTGCCATCATCAGTATGGCGGTTTCTTTTGAAAAAGGGATAGGTCCCGGATATCTAAACTGCTTTTCATCTACATCTACTGACTGCTCTTTTTCTTTTTTATAGAAATAATACACCAAAGTAGTGCCGTGATGCGTTCGAATAAAGTCTATAATTCTATCGGGAAGCTTATTTTTTTTGGCGAGTGCCACGCCGTCTTTTACGTGATCGATGATAATTTTGACGCTTTCCTTGCTCGACAATTCATCGTGCAAATTAGATCCTGATATTTGATTTTCAGTGAAATATATCGGATTCAGCATCTTTCCAATATCGTGATACAAGGCACCAACTCGCACCAACATGGCATTGGCACCCACTTCTTGGGCAGCTGCTTCTGCCAGGTTGGCCACCTGCAAAGAGTGATGAAAAGTACCGGGTGCTTTGTCTGCCATCTCTTTGAGCAAATCAGTATTGGTGTCTGACAATTCGAGCAAGGAATAGTCTGAAACCAAACCGAAAACTTTTTCATAAACATAAAAAAGCGGCACCGACAACGCGAGTATCAACAAACCATTGATACCAAAAACACCCATATCTTGCCATACATTTTCACTTACACTTCCCTGAAAAACCAATTCGAGTGCCACAAAAGAAACCAAATACACGGCTACAATTTTTCCTACCGAGATAAAGAGATTCGTTCTTTTATAAGATTCTGAAACTGTTAGAATGGTCACAATACCTGCAATGAATTGGATGACTAAAAACTGAATACTATCGGAAACTACCAAACTCAAAATAAGCACTGTAATCACATGCGTAAACAAACCCAAACGCGCATCAAAGAAAGCCTTCACCACCAACGGCAACAAACACAGTGGTGTGAGGTATAAAAATTGGGGTTGCCACTTCAGAACAGCAGTCACAGCCAAAACCATTAGAACGAGATTGAGCAAAACAAAAACCAACTTTCTGTTGGATGTGTAAATTTCAGGTCTGTATTTTTGAATAAATAAAAACAGCATTCCAATTACCAAACCGACTGTTAGCAAATAACCCGCAAAAAGTGTAAAATACCGCGTTGAACTCAGCTCCAGTGAAAGATTGTTTTTGATGGTTTCCAACTGCCTGAACTTGTCTTTATCTACAACTTGATTTTTTGACAAAATCAAACTTCCTTTTTCATAAAAACCTTCCCAGAGCGGTATTTCCCGAAGAGCTTTCTCTTTCATCCGATTTGTGAGTTCGGTATCCGGCCGTATATTGGGTCGCCATGACAGTTTAAGTGAGTCCAAAACCGATTGTGAAATCTTGTCCTGTACGCCGGCAAAAAAATGGAAATTTTCAAAGGTTGCTTTTTCTATGACACCACTCTTGCGAATGTACAACTCCCGATTGCCGCGCATAGCTTCGTTCGGTGCTAAAACACCCTGGTTGTATAACCGCATGATGCTGTCAAAAGCTCCCCTTAAACGATAACGAAGTAGAAAATTTTTAATTTGAGCGGTTTGATCTTTGAACTGCATTTCCAAACTGTCATTGACTTCTTGGGCAAAAGATAAATACAGCGGATGGTTAAACATTATTTGTTTTTTAGCCGATGCCACATCACTCTCGGGTCTGGGTAGGCTAAAATCAAACGGCGCGTAATAATCGTCATACACCCAAGGCATACCTATTTTGTAGGCAAAAGGAAATTTCTCTTCTTTGGGCAATAAAGAAACAATGATAAAAGTGGTAAACAAGAACAATATCGTCTTGTAAATAAAATCCCGATTCTCAAAAAACTTTGTGATAAATGTTTTCATAAAGGCACTAAGCATTCAAAAGTACAAATAAATTGATTGAATTACCGATTGAATCATCGGTTCTTATTTTACAGGTGCCACCGCCCTCTTTGTGCCAAAGTTATGACACAATTAAGATATCCGAATCAAGAACGAGCATTTTTTAAATGACAGTTGCACAACTGAGGGCAAATTTACGACACATAAAACGAAGCATCTGTGGGCAGTTAGTTAGAAAATTAAATAGTTGTTAATCACGTAAAATTTATTCACCAATAATATGAAATTTTGTAATTTAGCAATGAAACAAACGATTTATTATAAATTATTCAAAAACATGAACAAACAAGTCGCCATAGTCTCTTATGCCAGAACGCCCATCGGTAGTTTTTTAGGCAAACTTTCATCGATTCCCGCTACAAAACTTGGCAGTATCGCCATCAAAGGCGCTATAGACAAAATCAAACTCGATCCCAATTTGGTTGATGAAGTTTTTATGGGCTGCGTAGTTCAGGCCGGACTTGGACAAGCACCTGCCAAACAAGCCGCGCTCGGAGCCGGCATACCCAATAGTGTTCCCTGTACCACGGTAAACAAAGTTTGCGCCTCCGGCATGAAAGCCGTGATGCAAGGCGCACAAGCTATTTTGCTCGGTGATGCAGAGGTGGTTGTAGCCGGTGGTATGGAAAACATGAGCCTCATTCCGCATTACTTGCCACTGCGCAACGGCTACAAATACGGTGCTGCACAATTGGAAGATGGCCTGCAAAAAGACGGACTTTCCGATGCTTACGACCATCAAGCTATGGGTATTTGTGGCGATTTGTGTGCCTCTGAATACGGTTTTTCTCGCGAAGATCAAGACGCCTACGCCATCCAATCTTACCAAAGATCGGCCAAAGCTTGGGCCGAAGGAAAATTTGACGATGAAGTAGTAGCCGTAGAAATTCCACAGCGCAAGGGCGACCCCGTTCTTATGAAGGAAGACGAAGAATACAAAAATGTGGTGTTCGACAAAATCAGTCAACTCAGACCTGCATTTTCCAAGGATGGAACAGTAACCGCTGCGAACGCTTCCACCATAAACGACGGTGCAGGTGCCGTTATTTTGATGTCGGTTGAGAAAGCAAAATCACTGGGCATACAACCCATTGCCATCGTCAGAGGTTATGCAGACGCTTCGCAAGAACCCAAATGGTTTACCACCTCGCCTGCCAAAGCGCTACCCAAAGCCTTAGACAAAGCAGGTGTAAAAATAGAAGACATTGATTTTTTCGAATTTAACGAAGCGTTCTCAGTAGTTGGTTTGGCCAATATAAAACTACTCGGACTTTCCGATGAAAAAGTGAATCTACACGGCGGTGCGGTATCGCTGGGGCATCCGCTGGGTTGCTCGGGTGTTCGGATTCTCATTACACTTTTGGGCGTGCTCAAACATAACCAAGGCAAACTGGGCGCAGCGGCAATCTGCAATGGTGGCGGAGGGGCATCTGCCATGGTAGTGGAAAGATTATAACTCGTATATTTGCGCTAAACAATCTTAACACACTTGGAAAAGTACGGAATTTGCCCACTAAGCTTGGTTCCTATCAGAAAAGAACCGGCAGACAAAGCCGAAATGATATCTCAACTTCTCTTTGGAGAAACTTTTGAGATACTTGAGCTCAAGAAAAATTGGGTGTCCATCAAAACATCTTTTGACAGCGTACAAGGATGGATACAAACCGGACAGTTTGCTAGTATAGAAAATATTGATCATTCCGCTACACCTGTATTAGCTGCCGATTTGGTGGACGTAGTCACCGACTCAAACGGACATCTTAAAACTATTGTTTTGGGGTCTGAATTGACACACCTCCAAAAAATAGCACATCAATTTGAGGGACATTCCGTTTCGGGTGAAACTTCCAAAATAGGCCTTATGAATTTTGCCTTAATGTATTTGAACAGCCCCGGTCTGAATGGCGGCAAAAGCCCTTTTGGCATAGATGCATCCGGATTTACGCAGTTGGTTTACAGACTCACAGGCCATGTGTTGCCAAGATTTTTAGACCAACAAGCCCTGAGAGGAGAAACCTTGAGTTTTATAGAAGAAGCCGAGCCCGGAGATTTGGTTTTTTTTGACAACAGTAATGGTGATATTGTGCACACAGGCATTTTACTGACCGATAACCACGTCATTCACGCATCCGAAAAAGTGAGGATTGATCGGCTAGACCAACACGGCATATACAACGAAG
Source organism: Bacteroidota bacterium (assembly GCA_018829465.1). Taxonomy (GTDB): domain Bacteria; phylum Bacteroidota; class Bacteroidia; order Flavobacteriales; family Flavobacteriaceae; genus UM-FILTER-40-17. The sequence goes on from JAHJTN010000010.1 coordinate 152,704, forward strand.
ATACCAAGCAACACTCACATCAATTGCGAATGTTGAAAAAAATCATCTAAAAAAATGGAATTTTAAAGAACGAGACTACTCCTTCTCTGCTCTCTTCGCTGCTTTTTCAGCTTTTATTTCTTGAAAACGCTCCTTGGCAGCACCGATAATCCAATATGGAAGAATAGACACCAAAAAAATCATCAGCCAAAAACCGATGGTTAAAATGGTTAAAAATGCCAAAAATCCTAGGTATTGATCGAATTCAAACATGATAAAGCGCTTTTAATTACGTCCACAAAAATAATATTTTTTCCGGAGTTTAAAAGATAAAAATTTTTAATTTTAAAATAACTTTTACGACTACCCATCAGAAAAATTAAACGCATATTTGAAAAACATTCCCGTATAAATCGTTAATTTTGTTCAAACAATTTTCATCATGAAACTCCCATGTGAAAAATTTCCACAGAGGAGTATGATGATTTAGGATTTTCCATGCCCTTGCTGAGCGCAGTCGAAGCATGACCAATAAAAACACTTGTATTGAGCGAAGTCGAAATAAATAATATAAAAAGATGAAACAACCATGTAAAAATTTTGCACACAGGGGCATGATGAGTTAGGTTGTTCCATCTGACCACTTAAAAACAATAAATATAAACTGATGAAATACAGAATTGAGAAAGACACTATGGGCGAAGTAAAAGTTTCCGCCGATGTGTATTGGGGTGCTCAAACAGAGCGTTCACGCAACAATTTTAAAATAGGACCTCAAGCTTCTATGCCCAAAGAAATCATTGAAGGATTTGCCTATCTCAAAAAAGCCGCCGCTTATACAAACTGTGAATTGGGTGTTTTACCCATTGAAAAAAGAGATTTTATTGCTCAAGTGTGTGATGAAATTCTAGAAGGTAAACTCGACAACGAATTCCCACTAGTCATTTGGCAAACCGGTTCGGGCACCCAAAGCAATATGAATGTAAACGAAGTGATTGCCAACCGCGCACATGTGTTGGCAGGCAAAACCATAGGAGAAGGCGACAAGACCTTGCAACCCAACGACGATGTCAACAAATCGCAATCGTCTAACGACACCTACCCAACGGCCATGCACATAGCCGCTTATATAAAAATTGTACAAACAACCATCCCGGGTGTCACCCAATTGCGCGATACGCTAAAGAAAAAATCGGATGCATTTAAAAATGTGGTCAAGATTGGGCGTACCCACCTGATGGATGCTACACCGCTCACACTCGGTCAAGAGTTTTCGGGCTATGTTTCCCAACTCGATCACGGACTTAAAACCTTGCGCAACTCGCTAGATCACCTTTCCGAATTGGCATTAGGTGGCACCGCTGTAGGCACGGGTATCAACACGCCAAAAGGCTATGCCAAACGCGTAGCAGAGTTTATTGCAAAGTTTACCGAAATGCCCTTCAAAACAGCCGACAACAAATTTGAAGCACTGGCCGCACACGATGCCATAGTGGAAGCACACAGCGCACTCAAAGTATTGGCCGTTTCGCTCTACAAAATCGCCAATGACATTCGATTGTTGGCCTCAGGGCCTAGATCGGGCATTGCAGAAATTATTATTCCTGCCAATGAACCCGGTTCGTCTATCATGCCCGGCAAAGTAAATCCTACCCAATGTGAGGCATTGACCATGGTTTGCGCACAAGTAATCGGCAACGACGCTGCGGTGACCTTTGCGGGCACGCAGGGCCAGTTTGAATTGAATGTCTTTAAACCGGTGATGGCTGCCAATATATTGCAATCAGCACAGCTCATTGGCGATGCTTGCGTTTCTTTTGATGAACATTGCGCCTCAGGCATCGAACCCAACCACCCGCGCATCAAAGAATTGCTCAACAATTCGCTGATGCTGGTGACCGCTTTGAACACCAAAATAGGCTATTACAAAGCAGCTGAGATTGCAAATACGGCACACCAAAACGGTACGACACTCAAAGAAGAAGCCGTGCGACTGGGCTATGTGACAGCGGCAGAATTCGACGCTTGGGTGAAACCGGAAGACATGGTAGGTTCCTTGAAATAGGTCAGACACTCAAAAAGTGTAAAAGGGTACTTTTTAGTATCACTTGCAAAATACCTATCGCGCAAACATCCTCAAATCATGATCAAACTAAGCGTATCCCCATATCATCAAAATCTAAAAAAAGATTTTGTCAGACTCAATATCGATTGGCTGGAAGAATTTTTTTTTGTTGAACCCGTAGATGAAATGGTGCTCAATCAATGTGAACAAAAAATCATAGCACCGGGTGGACATATCTTTTTTTTGATCCGAGACAATACCGTTTTGGGTACTGTGGCACTGATGAAAACCTCCGAAGGTGTCTTCGAACTGACCAAAATGTCCGTAGATAAAACCTTGCGCGGCAAAGGTTATGGAAAAATATTGCTGCAACATTGTATAGATTTCGCCAAAAGCCGGTCTTGGAAAAAACTCATTTTGTACTCAAACACAAAATTGGAAAATGCCATTCATCTATACCAAAAATTCGGCTTTTGTGAAATACCGGTTGAGGCAGGCTGTGTGTATGAGCGGTGCAATATCAAAATGGAACTCCTTATTTGACATTTTGCTAAAAGAAAAGGCGGTTTGGGAAGTCGCTTAATACACTTTTAAATTATTTTCAAAACGCTGTAGATTGCCACTACGAAGCATCAAACATTTAAAATTTTCAAAAACTACCAACCGGGAGTGTTTCATCAGTTAATTTAATCGCCCAGATGCGCCTCTTTTCCGGCAATAGGTATGATGCTTGTCTGTCTTTTATTTACATACCTGAAACCTTCTTTGCTAAAAAAACCGGACTCTTCCAGCGCAATACGAACGTCTTTGCCCCACTGCTCAACATACACCATCGCGTTGAGTTCTATAGCATAAGCCGTGTTGTGATGCATTGGATAATCGCCGGTAAAAGGCACACCTTCTTGCGCATCCCACATTCCTATGGTAGTGCCCGAACTATGACCGTAACTGCCCAACGGATGGGTATAGATTTGAGGCCTTAAACCTGCCGATTTGGCCTGAGCCAAGGCAGCAGCCAAAATTTGGTTTCCGGTGCTGCCGACCTTAAAATTATCGGTAAGTGCATCTTGCACTGCGTTTCCTTGTTTAAAAGCCTGCTGCAAGAAGACAGGCACTTCCGTTTCACCGGGTTTTAGCACATAGGCCATTTCTTGGCAATCCGTATTGAGACCGAGATAAGTTATTCCAAAATCGCAATGCAGCAAATCGCCGGGTTGAATGACTTTTGAAGCATCTTTATTGGTAAATGCATCTACGTGGTTTTTTAGTTTTTCGTCGCTTCTTTGAATTTCTACCGAGGGATGAAACCAAGTTTGCAAGCCCAAATCTGAAACCTTCTGACGCATCCACCAAACCAAATCATCGGCGGTGGTTTGCCCGGGAATGATGACTTTATTGGAATAGGCTTCTGCTATAATTTGATGGGTAATTTCAACCAAATCTGCAAATATTTTCATTTCCATTTCGGTTCGGGTTTCTATCCAGCGTATAGCTAATCTTTCGGAAGAATGGACTCTTTTCTTTAATGTTGAAGGCAACTTTTCCATAAAGGCCTTGTAGTCGGTTTGCACGAGTCCGTCCAAGATGTTGAAATGTTCGGAAATATTGATGCCAATTCGCGATGGATTGCGGGACTTGATCAAATCGAGGAGTGCCTGCCATTGGTCGGGTTGTTTCTCTTTGTTCCATACCGACTTGAAATGCGTACCTACATCATAACGTGCAACCGCCAACTTCTCTATGGTGTTTGCCGATTTATTTCTGTAAAAAACCAAGATGGTTCTCCGGCGGGCATTGAGCCACGTAGCGGGCAACATGGTTTTTAGGACGGGATCTTCGTTGTATTCGCGCGATATGAGCACCCACATGTCAAAGTTTGTCTCGTCCATGAGTTGGGGCAATAAAGAATCTAAACGTTGGCTAAGGATAGCATCTTTAATTTGAGCTTGCTCGCGCACGGAATAAAACTGCGCCATGAGCAGCTGACCAGAAAAAAAAAGCAAACTTAAAACCATCCACCGTTTTAATTGTTTACGCGTGTCGCTTTGACATCGCTCAAAATAAGTGTTCTTAACAACCTTGTTTTGATTGGGCAGGCAGCAGAATTGTAAGCTATTATAAATCATATCGTTTGGTTGAATAATTTTGTTAGAGGATCATTATAGTTTTAAGGTATCTAAGGTTGCCGCGCGTCGGACTTTACCGCTTGTTGATGTTTGAAATTCAGGCACAAAATAGATGTGTTTGGGTTTTTCAAAGTCTGTAAAATCGGCAAAAACTTCTTCGGGTAAGTTTCTTTCTGTCCCTTCTATAACCAGGACAGTTTTCTCGCCTAAAACATCGCAGGGTATGCCGGCCACAAAAAATCTTTCAGTTATGTGACTTTCCAGTTTGGGTTCAATTTGTTCCGGATGCAACTTTACCCCACCGCTATTGATCACATAGTCAGCCCTGCCTAGCCAATCAAACGATGAGTCTGAAATGATTCTTACCACATCTGTAGTGTACACGGCCTCTTCCATCCAAGGCATTTTTACAATGAGTTTGCCTTCTGCATCAGCCTGTACTTTTACACCTTCCATGGTTTTAAAAAAAGGCTCTGTTTTAATGTTTCGTGCAGCAAAATGGGTTACGGTTTCCGTCATCCCGAAGGTTTCATAAATTTCACAAGGTGCTGTTTTGAGTTTTTTACGAGCCACGTCCGAAAGCCTGCCGCCGCCAACCAAGAGCGTACCAATACGGTGTAGTTGGTCAAAACTATTGAGGGCCTGCAAGGGCACCATGGCACCAAAATCATACGTTGTGTCTGCGTTTGGGTCTAATGGATGTGAAGAAGGCGTTACCAATTCCACATTGAGCCCCAAAATGAAAGCGCGAACAAACATCATTTTACCGGCTATATAGGATGCCGGAAGGCACATGAGCCCGCTGTGGCCTACAGTTACTCCAAAAAAATCGCCTGTTGCCAAGGCACTGTCCACCATTTGCTGTTTGGGAATTTGAATGGGCTTTGGTTTTCCCGTAGAACCGGATGTCATCACTTCTATATAGGGTTTGTCATCGAGCCAATCCATCAAAAAACGACCGGCTTCTTGTTCGTAGTGGTCACCTTCTTTAACAAAGCTATAGGCCACTTGTTGAAGTCCGTCTCTATCAAAATGGAAACCGTTGAGTTGAAAACGGTTGTGGATATTTTCGGGCGTTACTTTCATTTTAGATTTGTTTTTGTGTTTTGTTAAAATAACTATCAAATTCCATTTATTTACTTTGCTCGCTTAAGTTCGTAAAAGGCGTTCTTTAAATAGTTTTTTTTAAATTCTTAAATTTTTTGTTTTTGTCGAGCGCAGCACAGACTTCTCTGTACACTAGCAGATGTTTTTTATCAATAATTGACTGATTAGACGCACATTTCCTTATAAAGACCCGACAAAAAACAAAAATAATCAAAATGCCCCGGTTTTGATTCTAAAAAACAAAGCATTTTTTTATATTGGCTATTTATAGGATGTGTGCAATTTGAGGAAAAATTTGCTTACATACCAATTTTTGGTATATTTGAATTAAATTAGTATTCAAATGAACAAAAACACATCAATATCACTCGGAAATCATTTTGACCAATTCGTTCAAAGCCGAATAAAAGAAGGTAGATTTAAAAATGTTAGTGAAGTTATTCGAGCAGGATTAAGACTTTTAGAAGAAGAGGAAAGTAAAGTAATTGCGCTGAAAAAAGCTATCCAAGAGGGAATTGATAGCGGAATTGCTCACGACTTTGACCCTAAAAAGCATCTTGAATCTTTAAAAGCGAAAAAGCACTTGAATGGCTGAATATAAACTGACAAACAAAGCGGTCGAGGATTTGTCAAAGATTTGGGATTATACATTTGAGGTTTGGTCGGAAAATCAAGCCGACAAATATTACGATGATTTAATCTCTAACTGTCAGGAAATTGCGAAAAAACCAGATTTAGGAAAAATCTACGAAGGAATATCAAAGCAACTACTTGGAATGAAAGCTAATCGACACATAATTTTCTATAGGACTATAAATGACAATTATGTTGAGATAACGAGAATATTGCACGAAAGAATGGATTTGAAAAAAAGAATTACGGAATAAAAAAACTGCACACAACACCGCATCCTATAGTTTATGGTGGAAAAAGTGCTAAATCGAAAGTTTTTGTATTTTTATAAACGTAATTACTAATCTGAAAAGTTAGCACTTGTTTGCCCACCACAAACCATGTGCGCAACACGTTGCCGGTGTCAATAAAAAAAATGCTTAATTTTGAAGCGTGCTATAAAATTCCGGACACAAACCGAAAATATGGATTGGCTGATTTTAACGGCTTGTCGGCAAGGTGGTTTTGAGCTTAAAAAAAAATATATTGAGCAAGTTCGAAATCAGTAATATCAACCCGATCAAACAAACTAAAAACTGTTTTTATGACTGCAAAGACTAACCTTTTATCGCTGCTATTTGTTTTGATTGGCTTCGTATCATGCCAAGATAACAATAAGAAAACCCAAGTTTTGGAAAAAACCGAAGAAGAAATTGTAGTAAACCGAATGTTTCCTGCCAATATAGACCGTGTTTTTGAAGCACATGGGGGTTACGCTCATTGGGCTCAACAGCAATATTTGACCTTCACACTTCCCAAGCCCGATGGCAATGAAATACACCAAATAGATTTACGGTCGCGAAAAGACAGAATTCACACGGACAAATTTAGTCTTGGTTTTGATGGCGAGGAAGTTTGGATTAAACAAGATTCTACTTATTTCGGAGGCAATCCTAGGTTTTATCACAACTTGATGTTTTACTTTTATGCGATGCCTTTTGTACTAGGCGACCCGGGTGTCATCTACGAGCCGGCTGAAGATTTGGTCTATCAAGACACCATTTATAAGGGATTAAAAATTTCTTTCGAAGCAGAGGTTGGCGATACCCCGGAGGACAATTATTTTTTATATTACCACCCGGAAACGGGCCGTATGGCTTGGTTGGGCTATACGGTTACTTTTTTTAGCGGCGCGCCAAGCGACAAGGTAAGCTATATTCATTATGCGGGATGGCAAGAATTTAACGGATTACTGCTGCCCACAAGGCTAGAGTGGCATGAATATAAAGATGGGAAGTTGGGCAAAATGACAAACGGCGTCAGTTTTACAGATATTCAGGTCTCTGAAACCATCCCGGATCGGATTGTTTTTAAAAAACCCGAAGGCGCAACCACTGTGGATGAGTAAGTTTACCAATCGTCTTTTTTGTTCGATTTTTTTGCGCGTTCCGGCAGCGTAAATTGTTCCGTAAAATAGGCGTTGAGCACACGCAGTCCTTTATTGACCATTTTAGAGTCGTAAAAAGTTCCATCTCTTTTAATGACAGACTCTTCGATAGGTTGGTTGACAGATTCCATCCGCATTTCGATATTTTCAATATTAAAAACACGAATTCTGTACCTGCCATCTCTAAATTCGGCGAGTACGTCAAAAGCATGTCCTTGCTTCGCAAACAGACCTAAAGAAAGATTACTGCCACCGTATTTTTTAAAATCGATGACGCCGTCAGTCACATGAAAAGTAAATCCTTCTGCAGTTGTGACCAAAGAGGCATGTTTCCAACGCGGCAAAATCAACTCCTTGAAGGCTACTTTAAGCGAATCGGCCATTACGTTTTCTTTGACAAATACCTGTTGCCAATATACTTTATCGGCTTCGTAATTGAAGTTTTCTTTAGGTTGTTGCTGGCCTAGTATCACAAAGCTTTGAATGGAAAAGGCGAAAGCATAAAATAAATTTCTTGCAAAAGTTGATGTGTGCAACATGATTAAAACGGGTTAATGGCGTTCCTCAAAGTGTAAAAGTAAACATTTAAAAACCGGAAACAAATTTAGGATTTTTCATAAACATTTGTTAATTTAGACGAATCTAATAGTTCTTTATCATCTTGGTTGTTTTCTCATTTTCTTTCTAGATTTTTGAATGATATAAATAAAAGACTTTTTTATCCTTAATTATTTTAATGGAATTTAAGTTTTTTTTAAGGATATGACAATTGTCATGTTTTTTATTTCTTGCGATTTGGAACTTTACACAAAATTAAACGAATACTATTTTTAAAATAAACTAAAGCAGATTTACAATGAAAACTAACAAATTCTTTTCAGCGCTTACCGTACTTTTTTTGCTGGTCTTTATGGCGTCATGTACCAGCGATAACGCACTGATTGGCCCTCCCGGTGCAGACGGTATAGATGGCGTGGATGGCGTAGATGGAACAGCCTCTTGCCTGGCCTGTCACAACACCCAACACAGGGATTCTATTACAGATGCCTATCTGATTTCATCACACGGCAGTGGCACAACCTTTGCCCGAGGCAATAGCGTGTCTTGTGCCCGTTGCCACTCCAACGAAGGCTTCGTAGAGGTGATGGAAACAGGCTTGGCCCAACCTAGGGTTGCACCTGAATTTCCAACACGCATCACTTGTACAACTTGCCACAGCGACCATGACACCTTCGATTTTGAAAGAGACGGACAGGATTTTGCACTCAGGTTTAAAGAAGACCAAGTGCAGTTGTTAGTTACAGACCCTTCTATAGTGATTGATTTGAATGGCTCCAGCAATCTTTGTATCAATTGCCACCAACCGCGAAGCTTAGCTCCTGAAGACACAGACGGAGACGGTATGTTTACCATTACCAGTTCTCGATTTGGCCCGCATCACGGTCCACAATCTATGACATTGGAAGGTATCCAAGGGTTTGAAATAGCCGGTTCTACACCCTATCCCGGTAGAGCTACACACCCGCACAGAACCATCTCTTCATGTACTACCTGTCATATGGGTGAGCCTGGAAATGAAGTAGGCACACACACCATGAAGCCCAATATAGTGACTTGCCAACAATGTCACCCGGGTGCTACAGATTTTGACATAAACGGCACGCGTACCGAGATAGCCAGCCTACTGGCCGATTTGGAAACAAGACTTGCTGACAGAGGCATCTTAAGCGGAAGTGGCAGTGCTGTGCCAGGAGATTATCCTTTCGAATTGGCAGGTGTTTATTGGAACCGCATATATATAGTAGAAGACCAAACTTTAGGTGTACACAATTACGAGTATGTAAAAGCGCTGCTATCAAACTCAATTGAATACTTGGACAACAATCCGGCACCGAACTAGAAATGTCAACCAAACTATTTTGAGAACAGCCTTAATCCCGAACGGATTAACAAGACGAGGTAAAGTTTAGGATTGAGGCTGTTTAATAAATACAACAGGATTTACCATAAATATTCTTTCGTGAAATGCCAAATGGAGTAATGATTAAACCAAAGATTTGATTAACATAGCATTATACCCGAAAAGTTAAAAACAATAAATATCAACCGATGAAAAAAATACCCATCATAGTCCTCGGAATGCTTGTAAGTTTCGCCAGCGTATCGTGCTTCTACGATACATTACCTGAAGAAGTTTTTGTGCCGGTGCCCGGTGGTGTTTCCTACGCTGCTGACGTGCAACCTATTTGGAACCAGAGTTGCGTGAGTTGCCACCAAGGCAATACGCCCCCCGATTTGAGAGCTGCAACTTCATTCAATGTACTGTTGAACGACGGCTGGGTTATCCCAGGCGACCCCGATGCCAGCATACTCTTTAGATCGCTTACCGGTGAGGGCGGCGTATCACTGATGCCCCCCGGAAGTCCAATGACTTCTCAACGTATCAACATTGTCAGACAATGGATTTTAGAAGGCGCTTTAGACAACTGATCAACCCAATATACAACAGGTTTATAAAACCAAACAAAATATACAATGACATGAAAAGTTATCCCTTCATATTGTTTTTGCTACTTCTTATCACACCTTTGGCTTATTGCCAAGAGGAAGAAGTTAAAGAAGAAGTCAAAGAAAAACCTCAGCTCGAACGGCCGGCATTTGACAGTTCGGCACTTATTGACAACCAAACCAACGTGCTTTTCAACAAAGGTGCATTCGAAATGGTAATGAATCACCGTTTTGGCTTGGTCAACGGTGGCGATAATGATTTGATTGGCATTTGGGGACCAGCCAATATCCGAATCGCATTCAATTATGCTATTACCGACCGTATTACCGTAGGTTACGGAACTACCAAAGACAGCAGACTGCAAGATTTTCAGTTAAAACTTGCGCTGTTCAGACAAACCAGAGGCAATGAAATGCCGGTAAGCATTTCTTACTATGGAAATTTTACGGTTGATGCCCGAAAAAAAGAGAATTTCTTCAACACCCAAGACCGGTATTCAAGCCATAACTCACTGATTATAGCTCGCCGATTTAGCCGTACATTCTCAATGTTTGTAACCCCGAGTTGGTCACATTTCAACGCCGTAGAAAGCGAAATGCGCAACGATATGTTTGCCGTAGCCGTAGGTGGCCGTTTAAAACTGACACCGTCTATTAATTTTATGGCAGAATATACCCAACCCATCAATACCTACGAAGTCAGCTCGCCCGATCCCGGTGTAGGTGTAGGTTTTGAATTCTCTACCGGATCGCATGCTTTCCAATTATTTATTGCTAACTACAAAGGCATCGTCCCGCAACAAAACATCATGTTTAACCAAAATAATTTTTTCAAAGGAGATTTCCTTATCGGGTTCAACATCACCCGCTTATGGTACTTCTAGAAAATTTCAACTAACCTAAAATTTCCTACTTGACATGAAAAAGTCTGAAAAATTTACACGCCGCAAATTCTTTCCATTGCTAGGCAGTAGTTTCTTAATCCCTTTTGTAGCTTCCGCCATGGATACTTCTTCGGATTCTAAAACAGAAGACGAGGCCTATGAAGTGTTACTCAAACCAGATGGAAGCACCGTAAAGGTCAAGAAATCAGTCTTGTCAAAAGCTGAGAAAGTAAATCAGAAACTTTCAAACAGCGCGCTTTTGGGCTGGCTCAAAAAATAGGATAAAAAACCAGCATTATGAAAAAAGAAGATCCCAACAAAAGAAGAAAATTTCTTTCTAAAGGCTTACAGTTTGGTCTTGTAGCCACAGCGGGTGGCATAGCACTAACCAAATATCTGTCGGAACCTGCGGCTGCCGAAAGTGAAGACACTGTAGAACTTATGACTACCGATGGCACCTTAGTTCAGGTGCCCAAATCTGAACTTCACGACCATAGCCAAGCCAAAGACGGATACAATGTACGAGAGGGTTTTCCGGGTAAAAAATTTGTCATGGTCATCGACTTGGCAAGGTGTAAAAATGCCTTAAAATGCCAGGAATCTTGTAACAAAAACCATTACATAACCGGAGAAAACGCTTGGTTAAAAGTATATAAAATGCAAGACAGCGAAGCTGCTGCACCCTATTGGATGCCAACCACCTGTATGCATTGTGACAAACCGCCTTGTGTAACAGTTTGCCCGGTTGATGCCACATTTAAAAGAAAAGACGGCATCGTGCTGATTGACAACGAGCGATGTATCGGATGCAGGTTCTGTATGGCTGCTTGCCCCTACTCCATCAGGGTATTCAACTGGAACGAGCCGGAACAACCGGAAGAAATCAAAAACATGCCACCCAACCCGGATTATGCCGGAATGCCTAGTATAAAAGGTACGGTTGACAAATGCGATTTTTGCCCGCATATGATTCACCAAGGTGAATTGCCACACTGCGTCACCGCATGTCCAAACGGCGTGTTCTTCTTTGGTGACAAATATGAAGATACCGTAACAAACGGAGCAGAAACCTTCAGACTGAGCGAACTTCTCAAAAACAAAGCCGGCTATAGGTTGATGGAAAGTCTGGGAACCGAACCCAGTGTTTATTACCTCCCTCCTGTCAATAGAGTGGAACCATTTGAACAAGGCTTGGAATTCTATGATGAATTTAACTCCGTTAAAAAAACTAAAGAATCATGAGTGCTTACCAACAACTCGTAGAAGAATTGGCCCCGCGTAAATTTTCAAAAGCAGGTGTGATTTGGGTGATTTTTCTTGTAGTCCTTATCGTTGCAGGCGTGATTGCCTACATCGATCAAATCATTCAAGGACAAGTCGTTACCAATATGCGTGACTATGCCCTATGGGGGGTTTACATCTCCAACTTTGTCTTTTTTGTAGCCACTAGTTTTGTAGGTTCAATGACTGCAGCCATTCTCAGGTTGACCAACAACAGTTGGCGCACTCCACTAGTGAGGATAGCAGAAATCATAGCTTTTGCAGCCATCATTATGGCCGGCATTACCATCGTATTAGATATGGGCCGACCAGACAGACTCTATCACCTGTTTATAAACGCCAGGCTTCAATCACCCATCACTTGGGATGTCATCATCATCACCACTTACATCGCTATCAGTTTTCTTATTCTATACTTGCCTTTGCTTCCCGATTTGGCTATTCTTAAAAAATATTACAAAGACAAACCTGCCTTGAGCAAATGGTACGGCAAGCTCTCTTTAAACTGGACGGGATCCGCTGCACAGCGAAAAATTCAGAACAAAACCATACAAATGGTTGCTGTTTTGATCATCCCTGTAGCCCTCATTTTACAAACCATAGATGCCTGGCTTTTTTCTACCACCTACCGAATTGGTTGGGACAGCACCAATTTTGGTCCATATTTTATTGCAGGTGCATTTTTGGTTGGGACAGGCTGCTTGATTGCAACAGTGTACATTATACGCAAAGTGTATAAATTAGAGAAATATATCACCGATTTTCATTTCGATAGATTGGGCAAAATGTTGGTATTGGCCGCTTTGATTTATACCTATTTCAACATCAATGAATATTTGTTGCCTTACTACACAACCCCCGAGGCCGAAGCCAAACATCTATACGAATTGTACTTTGGCCACTACGCAGGTATGTTTTGGTTTGTTACCATTGGTGGTTTGTTAATGCCGGTAATTGTATTGCTCTTTAAAAAAGGGCGTTCTCCTAAAGTGCTTTTTTGGGTGTCTGTGGTCGTGGTAATCACGTCGTGGTGGAAACGCTATCTCATTGTAACACCCACTTTGCTAGAACCTTTTTTACCCATACAAGGCGTTCCGGAATCTTGGAGAACCTACTGGCCCAGTTTGCACGAATGGCTCATCACCTTTGCCACCTTGGCCGGCGCTTGTTTGATAATTACACTCCTTGTCAGATACCTTCCGGTAATTCCTGTAGAAAGAACAGCTTTAGAAAAAGGTATTATATCTAATGGTAAAGAAGAACAATCATGAAAACACCCAGCCCATTTTATATAAAAACACTTTTTAGTGTACTGTTTGCCCTACTCTTTATAGGTCAAACACAAGCCCAAAAAAAAGAACGACTCCGATTGAGCGTCAATCACTTTTCGGTTATTGACCAAGAAGACTACCTCAATATCTTGGCGCGCTACAAAGGCGAAAGCGGCTACGAACCCGTGAGTGGTATATCTCTGGAAATATTTCAAGTTTTGGCTGAAGATAGTTTGATTAGCCTTGGAAATATAGATACCAATACGGATGGAATTGCAAAATTCATCATCAAAAACAAGCGAGCACATGTAGCCGATACCGTTTTTGATTTTTCGTATCTGGTACAGTTTGAAGGCGATGACAAGTTCAGAAGTGCAGATTCAGACATAAGTGTTTCAGCACTGGGGCTGACTGCCTCCATAGAAATCATCGATAGCATCCCGCATATTCAAGCCAAAATGATAGATCCTAAAACTGGGGAGGCCTTAACTGAAGAACCCCTGCGGGTGCGTTTGAAAAGGCTTTTTAAACCACTTATTATAGGTGAAGACACTTATTTTACTGATGAAGAAGGACAAATTAGCGTAGCTGTACCTGGAGGGTTACAGGGCGAAAACGGTCAACTTGATTTTGAAGTTGTTTTAGACGAGCACGACACCTACGGAACGGTTATCTCACATGTGACAGCAGATTTTGGCATCGTCCCAACAGACGAATCTACTTTCAATTCAAGAGAATTGTGGTCTCCAGCAGGGAAAACACCTGTTTTTATGCTTATTTTTCCAAATCTTCTTATCTTTGGTATATGGTTTGTTATACTATTATCATTCAGAAATCTCTTATTAATTTTTAAATCCAAAAACAATGAAAACAATTAAAAACCTATTTTTAATAGCCATAGTAAGTGTGGTGACCCTCGCCTTTACTTACAACTACCAAAATCCTTGGGTGGTTCCGGCCAAATACGAAAAAATGACAAACCCTACCGACCCGGATGACAAAGAAAACAAAGCCATCGGTAAAACTTTATACGTAAAACAATGCGCCCCATGCCACGGCAAAGAAGGCTTAGGTGACGGCTCCAAAGCACCCGAACTCAAAGGTGATTTGGGAGATTTCTCCTCAGAAGAATTCCAAAAACAGTCTGACGGTGCACTTTTTTATAAAAGCTATGAAGGCAGAGATGACATGCCCAATTTCAGAAAAAAAATACCCAATGAAGAAGATATGTGGTTAGTTATCAATTACGTAAGAACTTTGGGTGAGTAAACATTTAAAATACATCCACAAAATAAGAAGCCGCCTACTCAGGTGGCTTTTATTTTTGTAGATATTGTAAAAATGACGTTGAATACGAGGTTCTTGTTAAGAAATATTTAACCAATCTGTCTAAAATTTGTATTGTTTTAATACATATTTTTACCACAAACACTTAAATAAACACTTAACTTAACAAAAAACCGATGAAGATTAAACTATCTCAGCTCATTCTGTTACTTTTTGCAGTAATGCTCGTTGCACCCCAAGCGCAGGCGCAACGCAAGAAGAAAGCAGACAAAAATGCTCCGGCTGCTCCCGCACCAAAACCCAAACCAAAAAACGGCATCAAGCCCTACGGTGAAGTCATCACCAAAGACGCCAAAACCGACAAGGGACTCTTTGATGTACACGAAATAGAAGGTAAATATTTTTACGAAATACCCGATAGCCTATTTGGTCGCGAAATGCTCATGGTTTCCAGAATTGCCAAAACAGCAGATGGCATTGGCTTTGGCGGAGGTAAAACCAATACCCAAAACCTTCGTTGGGAGAAAAAAGAAAGAATGGTAACACTGAGAGTGGTATCGCACGAAAACGTAGCAGCCGACTCCTTACCCATTCACCAAGCTGTTGTCAATTCAAATTTCGAACCCGTTCTCTACACTTTTCCTATCAAAGCTTTCAGCAAAGATTCAACCAAGGTGGTCATTGAAGTTACCGAATTGTTTGAAAAAGACGTAAAAGCATTGGGGCTCCCCGAAAGCAGTAGAAAATCATATAAGGTTTCCCGACTGGACGACAGCAAATCGTTTATAGAACACCTAAGAAGTTACCCTTTAAACATTGAAGCGCGTCACGTAAAAACATACGTAGCCGGCGAACCACCTTCCAACAGCAGCACCGGAACCATCTCTGTAGAGATGAATAATTCCATGATTTTGCTTCCCAAAGTCCCTATGAAAAGACGCTATTTTGACCAACGCGTCGGTTGGTTTGCTCGCGGACAGGTAGATTACGGCCTACCTGCGCAAGAGAGCAAAACCGTTCGCTACCTAGATCGTTGGCGTTTGGAAGTGAAAGACGAAGACCTTGAGAAGTTTAAGAGAGGAGAATTGGTTGAACCCAAAAAACCCATTGTGTATTACATTGATCGCGCAACACCCGAACAATGGCGCAAATACATCAAACAAGGCATTGAAGACTGGCAAGTTGCTTTTGAAGCAGCCGGTTTCAAAAACGCCATTCTTGCCAAAGATCCACCAACACCCGAAGAAGATCCGGAATGGTCTCCGGAAGATGTGCGCTACTCTGTAGTACGCTATTTGGCCTCTCCCATCCCCAATGCAAACGGACCACATGTGAGCGATCCGCGCTCGGGTGAAATTTTGGAATCAGACATCAACTGGTATCACAATGTAATGACATTGTTGCGAAACTGGTATTTTGTACAAACCGCTGCTATCAATCCGGAAGCGCGTGGCGTTCAGTTTAAAGACGAAGTCATGGGACGCCTTATCCGATTTGTTTCTTCCCACGAAGTAGGCCACACGCTTGGCTTGCCACACAACATGGGCAGCAGCGTAGCTTATCCTGTAGATTCTCTCCGAAGTGCCACTTTCACCAAAAAATACGGAACTGCACCATCCATTATGGATTATGCCCGTTTTAACTACATTGCCCAACCCGGCGATGAAGGTGTAGCCTTAATGCCTGATATAGGTGTGTATGACAAATATGCCATCATGTGGGGATACAAACCCATTTTGGACAAAAAAGCTGAAGACGAAAAAAGTACGCTGGATTCTTGGATTTTAGCCCACGAAAACGACCCTATGTACAGATTTGGACGCCAACAAAGCGGAGGTGTCATCGATCCGAGCTCACAGACAGAAGACCTAGGTGACGATGCAGTGAAAGCCAGCCAATACGGCATTGCCAATCTCAAAAGAATTGTACCTAAACTCACCGAATGGACTTACGAAAAAGGGAAAAACTACGATGATTTGGAAACCATGTATGGCCAAGTCCTCGGACAGTATAACCGATACATGGGCCATGTAGCTGCGAATGTAGGTGGGGTTTACGAATACTACAAAACCTACGACCAGGAAGGTGCCGTATATACGCATGTTGCCAAAGCCAAGCAGAAAGAAGCTTTGAAGTTTTTGAACAACGAGCTTTTCAAGACGCCCGAATGGCTTATAGAACCCGATTTGTTTAATAAATTTGAATCGGCAGGTGCAGTCGAAAGAATTCGCAACACCCAAGTAAGAACGCTTGAAAACATACTCGACTTTGGTCGAATGGCTCGTATCATTGAAAACGAAGCCATCAACAAAAACCAAGCTTTTTCGTTAATCGAGATGATGACCGATCTTCGCAATGGCATTTGGACAGAATTGTCAACAGGCAGGGCTACAGACACTTACAGAAGAAACTTACAACGCGCCTACATAGACCGAATGGAATATCTCATGACCAAAGAACAACCCAGTGTTCCGGCAAACTTTAGAAGATTTATTTCACGTACATCGGTAGATGTAAGTCAATCCGACATCAGACCTGTAGTGCGTGCGCAACTCAACATTTTGAGAACACAGTTACGAGGTGCCGGTGGCGACACCATGACGCGTTACCACTATCAAGATGCCCTGGAACGCATCGAAAAGATTTTAGATCCTAAATAACATCTAAAATTTATTTCCCAAAAAGAAACCGCCTCAATACTAAAATTTGAGGCGGTTTTTTTTATTACTTGAATGTAGAGTAGGAATAAAAAACAACTAAGTCTTGTGTTTTGAAAAAGGTTTGTGCACCCAAAGGCTTAACCACCCAAAAAAACGTCCGAAACTCTCTAGCAAAGGCGGTTTTCTGTTTTTGGATGAAATTACATTTGACAAACGAATCCACATCAATAAAAAAGTAATAACATGCCACTTGATTATATTTTCCAATCCCGGTTTGGGGTGTTTTACGCGCCACACATACCACCCGTTCCTGACCACCATCTTGCCATACAAAAAATGGTTGGGCCGCCCCGAAGCTTCGTGGTGGTGTGACAAGCGAGCGGCTGTATTGACATACAACTTACCTACTTTTGACAGCCGCAACGTAAAATCTGCATCTTCGTATAGGCCATAACCCTCAAAATAGGTTGAAAATGAGAAGCTCTCAAAAACCTGCTTCCTAAATGAGGAAACACCACCCATAAATTGCTCCACAGGATAGATTTTACCGCTAGGCGGCAAAAAACTGACACTGCGACCGTGGCTAAATTTGGGCAAAAAAGCCGGAGGCACATCGCTGTCTAAACCCATTTTTTTACGCAAAATGAACCGACTGCCATCCTTTCGCTTCCAACCGTCAAAATAAAATTCATCAGCAAAAATCTTACCGCTATCCTCCGGCATCCATTTCACCTCATTGGTGATATAACCACCCACGCCAAGTGCATCGGGATAGATAGAATAGGTATCCAATAATTTCTCGAAATAGTCATTTTCCAAAACAGTGTCATCATCCAAAAAACAAATCACATCACAACCCGAATCAACTTTGGAAATTCCGAAATTTCGTTGCCGTGTCAAACCGCTGTCTTTTTCTGACACTTTAAAGTACTGTAAACTTTTAAACCGATTATTTTCAATGGCTTCCTTGGTTTTTTCGTCCTTAGAACTGTCCACTACGAGAATCTCATTCGGGTAGCGCGTTTGCAATTCTACTGACCAAAGCAATTTTAGCAACGAGTCCGGTCGCATATACGTGCAAACAATCAGCGAAAAGTTCATCTACAAAAGATTTTTGTAAATGTAGGGCAAACATCCATAAATGAAAATCAATTTTTTAATTTAATCCTTATCTTTAACCTCAAATTTGTGCCCAAATTTAATACAACAAACATACCAAACCATCCACTAATATCATTTGACTAGGGTATTCCGTATGACGGTTAAAACCAAATAAAAATAAATATATGAAACACCCATATAAAAATTTTGCACGCAGGGGCATGATTATCCTAGGGCGTTCCATTCCTGTGCTGAGCGCAGTCGAAGCATGACCACTTAAAAACAATAAATATAAACAGATGAAAAAAATTCTCTTTCTCATTGCCATCTTGGCATTATCCTGTAAAAACGAACCGGAAATTGATGCCTATACCTGGACACCTTATGATGAGACTACCGAACTGGCAGCGCAACAGTCGCACCAAAACCCGCGCATGCGCTACAAATTACTCTATTCCAAAGTTACCGATCGCAATGCTATTTGGCGACCGTTTGACGAGGCTCTGGCCAACTTTACAGAAGCAGATTACAACAAACTGAAGCCACTCATCCTTGAAAAAGACATCCCGAGCTTGCAAGCCTCTATTTCTAAGGGTGCCTTATCCTACGAAACACTCACCAAATTTTACATCTATAGAATTCGAAAATTTGAAAGCGATTCGGCTTTGGCGCTCAACGCTGTTATCTCATTAAATCCGAATGCCATCGCAGAAGCCATCGAAAAAGACAAACTTCGCAAAGCGGGCAACCATCCCATTTTTGGCATGCCTATTTTGATCAAAGACAACATAGGTATGGATGGCACTGCAACCACCGCAGGAGCTATCGCTTTGATGGGCAATCAGGCACCCGATGCCTTTGTCGTACAAAGACTTAAAGCAAACGGCGCCATCATTTTAGGCAAAGCCAACCTGAGCGAATGGGCCTACTATCTCTGTAGAGGCTGTCCGGTTGGTTACAGTGCCGTTGGCGGACAAACCATGAACCCTTACGGTAGAAAAATATTCGAATCGGGCGGTTCTAGTTCCGGGAGTGGTGTTTCTGCCGCAACCAACTATGCCGTGGCAACAGTAGGCACTGAAACATCCGGATCTATACTGTCGCCTTCCAGTCAAAACTCCATAGTGGGGCTCAAACCCACCATTGGTTTGTTGAGCCGCAGCGGGATTGTTCCTATCTCCAGCACGCTCGACACACCCGGCCCCATGACCAAAAACGTGGTTGACAACGCCATACTGCTCGATGCAATGCTTGGCAAAGACGAAACTGACGCAGCATCTGTTTCCGCAGACCGTTTTAGCTTGGCAAACCACCAAGCTGAAGACTTGAGCGGGAAGCGTTTTGGCGTTTTTGAGAATTTTTACGACAGCGATACGGTTTATCAAAAAACCATTGAAAAAATACAGGCAGCCGGTGGTGAAATCATTTTCCTCAATCCTACGCAAACCCCTTTACAGAACTTTCTCACCCTGTTGAATATAGACATGAAAAATGACTTGCCTGTTTATTTACAAAGTCAGGCTTCAAGCAATATCTTAGTATCATCCGTAGCCGACGTAGTCAATTTCAACTTGCAAGATACCTTGACACGCATTCCTTACGGGCAACAACTCTTTGAAGGCATCGTGGCAGATACAACCACTGCCGAGTCATTTGAAAAAATAAAGACACATCTGCATCAAACAGGTATTGCATATTTTGAAAACTTAATGAAAGACAACGACTTGGACGCAGTGCTATCCATCAACAACTTCCATGCAGGCTATGCAGCCATTGCCAAATATCCTTGTCTGACAGTTCCTATGGGCTATAAAACCTCGGGCGAACCCGTCAGTCTAACTTTTATCGGAAGGCCATTTGAGGAGCAAAAACTATTGCAATTGGGTGCTGGTTTTGAGTCATTGACAAAGGCGCGAAAAAGTCCGCTGAAGTATGATTAAACAGCAAAAAATTCAGTTACTGCTTACCAAGGTGATTACGTTGTATGCCTTGTTTTACATGCTGGTGAAGGTGATTGGTGTGTTTAAGGGTTTATGGCCTGTACCAAACCTGATTGTAGCCTTTTTTTTGTTAATCCTCGGTTTGAGTGGATGGCGATTGTTACGGCAAAACAAAGCCCCCCTTTACTTTGTAATTTTGGGGGTTACATTTATGATATTACTCAGAATTTATGAAGTAGATTTATTGCTTTACCTACAAAATCGTTTTGGAAAATAATACAGAAAAACACTAAGCGAATTATTTAACAACGAGAAATTATAGAACTGGTATTTATTTTCTTTGCTAATCAAAGTCCTTTGATAATACTCATGAAAGGGTCGAAGCAAAACAGATGGTATCATCGATATTTTAACTGCGATTTGTTCGATTTAATTGGAGCCGATATCTTCTCACAATTATATATAAATAAGGATAGATTAGAAACTCCAACCGCATTATAATCAAAGCCTTGCGGTTTAACCAAGCTTATCTAAAGAAAAAAGCTGGGCACATTGAGAAATTAACAATAATCATGAAGCACACAAAGGCATTCAAAACAAAAGATTACCTTTGCAACTAATTTTTATTTTATGACGACATTCCAAGAATTGGGATTACAGGACAATTTGCTAAAAGCTATCACGGATTTAGGGTTTGAAACACCCTCTGAAATTCAAGAAAAATCTATTCCAACGCTGCTGGCCAGCGATACAGATATGGTGGCATTGGCGCAAACCGGAACCGGTAAAACAGCTGCTTTTGGCTTCCCACTTATCCAAAAAATAAATCCCGAAAACAGAAAAACGCAGGGACTTATTCTTTCACCTACGCGCGAATTGTGTATGCAAATCGCAAACGAACTCAAACTCTATTCAAAATACGAGCCTCAAATTCATACCGTTGCCATCTACGGTGGTGCCAGCGTTAGCGACCAGGCCTCACAGATACGAAGAGGCGCACATATTGTTGTGGCCACACCCGGCCGTATGCAGGATATGATCAATAGAGGCTTGGTGGACATCAGCCATATCGATTTTTGCATTTTGGACGAAGCAGACGAAATGTTGAATATGGGTTTTTACGAAGACATCAAAAGCATTTTATCGCACACCCCTACAACCAAAAACACTTGGTTATTTTCGGCTACCATGCCTAAAGAAGTTTCTGAAATTGCTAAAAAATTCATGAAAACTCCGGTAGAAATTACCGTGGGCACCAAAAATTCAGGTTCTAAAACCATTGAACACCAATACTTTTTGGTTCAGGCACGTGAAAGATACCAAGCACTCAAACGTTTGTCTGATGCCAACCCCGATATCTTTTCGCTGGTTTTTTGCCGTACCAAGCGAGATACGCAATCCATAGCTGAAAAATTGATAGAAGACGGTTACAATGCAGCGGCCCTACACGGCGATCTCTCTCAAAACCAACGCGACTTGGTCATGAAATCGTTTAGGAGCAAGCAAATACAGATGTTGGTTGCTACGGACGTAGCCGCGAGAGGTATCGATGTGGACGATATTACTCATGTGATTCACTATCAATTATCGGACGAAATTGAGACCTACACACACCGAAGCGGCCGTACAGGTAGGGCCGGAAAAACGGGTATTTCAATGGCAATCATCACCAAGAGTGAACTTCGAAAAGTGAAATCTATCGAGCGAATTATCAAGCAGAATTTTGTGCAACGAGACATTCCTACAGGAATTGAAATTTGTGAAATCCAGCTTTTTCACTTGGCCAACAAAGTCAAAAAAACAGAAATAAACCACGAAATAGACCGCTATTTGCCGGCTATCAACGAACTATTGGGCGAAGAAACCAAAGAAGAACTCATCAAGAAATTTTTCTCTGTAGAGTTTTCCCGTTTTTTCAACTATTACCAACGCGCCACAGATGTCAAAAAAGTTTCGTCTTCCGAATTTGAAGACAGGGAATTTAGCAATGATGGTGGTTCTACCCGATTTTTTATCAATTTGGGCGAAAGAGACGGTTTTGACTGGATGCAGTTAAAAGATTTTTTGAGAGATACACTGGCACTCGGACGCGACGACCTGTATAAAGTTGACGTAAAAGAAAGTTTTTCGTTTTTCAATGTGGACGATCACTTGGCAGACAAAGTCATTGCCTTTTTTGAAAATTTCAAGCTCAAAGGCCGACATATAAACGTTGAAGTTTCCAAAAAAGAATCCAAAAAATCTTTTGGTGCTCGAAAAAGTTTCAGAGGTGATAGAGGTGGTTTTCAAAATCAAAAAAGAAGCGATGATTTTGGAAAATTTGGCAAGAAAAAAGCCTTCGACAAAAAACCGGGCAAAAAAGGGTTCAAAAAATCATTCTAATTACTGTTAATTTAATTTTAAAAACAAAAAGTGTTTGTTTTTAAAGCTTGTAGTTGCTTAATTTTACCGCAATCTTTTAATGAATGAAATTCAGGTTATCCCTACTTTTTTTCCTTATTCTGACGATTGCTCAGTTTAATCGCTCATATGCCCAACAACAACTGGTGAAAGGGGTCGTATTGAGCTCTGTAGATGACAAGCCTTTGGAAAGCGTAAACGTACTCAATCTCAGCAAAATAACCGGAACCATAACCGATGTAGATGGTGTATTTGAAATCTATGCCTCAGCCAATGATACCCTCTATTTTTCGTTTTTGGGCTACAAACCCATTCGGGTGCGGGTCACCAATGATTGGCTTCGTTTTCAAAATACCAAAATCACGCTCACAGAAACAGCAGTGGCACTGGAAGAAGTGGAAGTTTCCAACCTGCGTTTGACCGGCTACTTGGAGATAGATGCCAAAAAGGTACAACCACAACCCTCCTATCGCTATAGCATATCGGGGCTCGACAAAGGCTATGAAGCCGGTAGCTCCTCGCCCACCGCAATGAATAAAATCTTAGGTTCTATTTTCAACCCGGCGGATCTTCTTTACAATATGTTTGGCAAACAGCCTAAGCAATTCCAAAAATTGCGACAAATGAAAGAGAATGATCACATTAGAGAGATGCTACAAACAAAATTTGACCGAGAAACACTTTTGGCGCTCCTCCAAGTAGATCACAATGAGCTCGATGAAATACTGACCAAGTGCAACTACTCTTCAGACTTCATCCAAACAGCCAATGATTTGCAAGTCTTAGACGCCATCAGCCAATGCTATGAGGAATTTAAAATTCTCAAACGCGGCAATTAGTATTGACACCTTTTAAGACAAATCACTGAAAAACAGTTGCTTGAAAACTGTTTAAAAATTCATAACGCCTTATTTCCAAAAATATTGATATGGGCCAAAGCCATACGGCCAATGCAGGTTTCAGGCAATATTTAATGGTCAAAAACCGTATCGGCCATTTAAGCAGCGAAGATTTGTACACCATTCCATTTTTTAAATCTTCTAAAAATCCTATTTTTGAGCAAACGCATATAAATCAATTCAAAAATGCAGGCAGATCAAAGAAAATGGTGGAAAGAAGGCATCGTTTATCAAATTTACCCGAGAAGTTTTCAGGACTCTAACGATGATGGTATAGGCGATTTGAGAGGAATTATCAATCGCTTAGATTATATAAAAAGCTTGGGCGTCGATATTGTCTGGCTCAATCCCATCTACGCATCGCCTAACGACGACAATGGCTATGACATCAGCGACTATCAATCTATCCATCCTGATTTTGGCACCATGGCCGATTTTGATGAACTCATTCAAAAAATGCATCAAAAAGGGTTGCGCTTGGTCATGGATTTGGTAATCAACCACACCAGCGACGAGCATATTTGGTTTCAAGAATCCAAAAAATCCAGAAACAATCCTTACCGCGATTTTTACCTTTGGTGGCCGGCCGAAAAAGGTAAACCCGCTGCGCGCTACAGTTATTTTGACGTAAATAATGACGCATGGCAATACGACGTACATACCGACAGCTATTACCTCCACTACTTCTCTGTCAAGCAACCCGATTTAAATTGGGAAAATCCAAAAGTAAGGGAAGCGGTTTATGACATGATGCGTTGGTGGTTCGACAAAGGCATCGATGGATTCCGAATGGACGTTATTTCATACATTTCCAAAGACACAAATTTCCCCGAACTTCCCAAAAAATATAACGGAAACTTCCTGCCTTTCTACGCACAAGGCCCCACCATACATCAACACTTACAGGAAATGAACCGAAAAGTATTGGCCCATTACAACTGTATGACCGTTGGCGAAGCACCCGGAGTAGGCCTTAAAGAAGCATTGGATTTTGTGGACGAAGACCGTAAAGAACTCGATATGTTTTTCCATTTTGATTTGATGGAACTCGATCGCAAACCGGGCGAATTTTTCACCATGCGACAAGGTGGTTTTAAACTTTCGGAATTCAAAAAAATACACACCGATTGGGACGCTGTCTTTTCTAAAAAAGGTTGGGGCAGTATATTCTTGAGCAACCACGATTTTCCGCGGCCCGTGAGCAGGTGGGCAAATGACCACCCAAAATATTGGTATCATGCGGCTACAATGTTGCACACTTTTTTGTTGAGTATGCGCGGCACACCCTATGTTTATTTTGGCGATGAAATTGGGATGACAAATGTGCGGTTTGACAAAATTGATGACTATAGAGATATTGGCACTTTGAACGCCTACCAAAAAACGATAAAAGAGGGCGGAAATCTCCAAGACTTTTTTGCCAACCACAAAGAATCAAGCAGAGACAACGCACGTGTTCCCATGCAGTGGAACGCAGACAAATATGCCGGATTTTCAGGAGTAACCCCCTGGATACCCAACAATCCAAACTTCATAAACGGCATTCATGTAGCTGCGCAAGAAAAAGACCAAACTTCTGTTTTACAATTTTTCAAAAAAATGGTCGGAATTCGCAAAAAGCACCTTACCTTGGTCTATGGGCAGTATGAAATTTTGGAACCCGATCACGAACAAATTTACGCTTACAAAAGATTTGACGATAGAAACATATTCTTGGTGGTCTTAAATTTTTCTGACACCGTTTCTGAATTTCACCTGCCAGCAGAAACGCAAGAAGCGCATTTTGAAATCATTTTAAGCAACTACGAGACAAGCGACCACGAAATAAATCCTGAAAAAATCTGTTTACAAGCTTACCAAGCAATGGTTTGTAAAATAAATACCTAATGCTGTAAAGCAAAGCCCCATTTTAGCGACTGACTGAACTAAAGCCAAAAAACATGAAACGCCCATGTAAAAATTTTGCACACAGGAGTATGATTATCCTAGGGCGTTCCGTCTGACCTGTGAAAAACAATAAATATAAACAGATGAAAACCAACCTCCTCGCCGCATTACTTTTAACAGTCACCTTGAGTTGCGCACAAACTCCTGAGCGTGAAGATATGGACAATTACAAAATGGACGCCATACTGCATCGGGTTGCCGATACCGTTGAAGGGATTCCGGGCAGGTGGCAGTTTTTGATTAAAGACCGTCTTTTTCTGGCCGTAACAGATGCCAATGCCAATAGGATGCGCATCATGTCGCCCGTTGCCGAGATAGATAAATTGGACGAAGAAATCAAAACAAAGGCTTTGTTGGCAAATTTTCATTCCGTGTTGGATGCCAAATATGCGATTTCGGACGAATATCTCTGGTCTGTTTTTATTCATCCGCTTCGCGAGTTGACAGAAGCCCAATTGGAAGACGCTATATATCAAGTATATAATGCCAATGTGACTTTTGGCAGTTCTTTTTCGAGCACAAATTTAATTTATCCGGGAACGGCCGGGCAAAAAGCGACAGAATCTGAAAAAGAAGAAGAACCTGTCTTGAAGAAAAAATCAAAATTTTAGTATGGGTTGGATCGCCGGCATTCCTTATCACTTGGCCACAGGCAAGCTAAAATCTATTTATGACCGCATAGCCGGAAACACATCAAAAATAGACAACGTACTCACCATTCACGGGCTGCGACCGCATACTTTGGAAGGTCATGTATCTTTATACAAAAATGTATTGCACCACAGTGGCAATACCGTTGCACCCTGGTTTTTGGAATCTATCGGCACTTACGTGAGTCTTCTTAATGGTTGTGCCTATTGTGTGGCACATCATAGCCAAGGCATCAAACGCCATATAGACAATGCAGAACGGTATGCTGAGATTATGAAAGCGATACGTACGCAATCATTGGAGTTGGCCTTCAACGAAAAAGAAGTAGCTGCTTTTTACTATGCCAAAAAACTCACGCAACAACCGGCCCACATGGAGCCCTCCGATATTTCCACATTAAAAAAGTTGGGGTGGGAAGAAGGTGAAATCTTGGAAATTAACCAAGTAACGGGTTATTTTAATTACGCAAACAGAACCGTTTTGGGATTGGGTGTTTCGCTGGAAGAATAGTTTTTAAGTGCAAAAAAACCGCCTCATTTGGTGAGACGGCTTCTTTTAATTTTTGCAAACTCAGTTCAAAATGACATTTACGTATAAACAGCACCAGAACTTTGTATAGTCTAACCAGGCGCAATATAGGAGTCTTTAACTTTTACAACATACCCAATTTTATAGAACTAAGTATTACAAATTGTATCACTTACCCGTTCATGGAAATCAAAAATTCCTCGTTGTTGCGGGTTTTCTTAAAGCGGTCGTTGATAAATTCCATGGCTTCCACCGGATTCATATCTGCCAAGTACTTGCGCATGACCCACATGCGTTGCAGTACATTTTCATCGTGCAACAGATCGTCGCGGCGGGTGCTGGACGACATCAAGTCGATAGCCGGGTAAATACGACGGTTGGCAATTCGCCTGTCGAGTTGCAGCTCCATATTGCCTGTTCCTTTAAATTCTTCAAAAATTACTTCGTCCATTTTAGAGCCGGTGTCTATCAATGCTGTGGCGATAATGGTGAGCGAACCTCCGTTTTCTATGTTACGGGCAGCACCAAAAAATCGTTTGGGTTTGTGGAGCGCATTGGCATCCACACCTCCTGAAAGTACTTTCCCGGAAGCGGGTTGCACGGTATTGTAGGCACGTGCCAATCGGGTGATGGAGTCTAACAAAATCACCACATCGTGCCCACATTCAACCAATCTTTTGGCTTTTTCGAGTACGATATTGGCCACTTTTACATGTCGGTCTGCAGGTTCATCAAAAGTTGAGGCAACAACTTCACCTTTCACGTTTCGTTGCATGTCTGTGACCTCTTCGGGGCGTTCGTCTATCAATAAAATGATTTGATACACCTCAGGATGATTGGCTGCAATAGCATTGGCAATATCTTTTAGCAAAACGGTTTTACCGGTTTTGGGTTGTGAGACTATCATACCGCGTTGGCCTTTGCCTATGGGTGAAAACAAGTCTATAATTCGGGTTGATATATTGCTTTGTCTTTCGGCGAGTTTAAATTTTTCTTGTGGGAAAAGCGGGGTAAGGTGTTCAAAAGAAGCCCGATCGCGGACCACATCCGGATTGAGTCCGTTTACTTTGAGAACCTTTATCAGCGGAAAATACTTTTCTCCTTCTTTGGGTGGACGGATAATCCCTTTGATGGTATCGCCTGTTTTTATACCGAACAGTCTAATTTGCGACTGAGACACGTATACATCGTCCGGTGAGGCGAGGTAATTGTAATCTGAAGATCGCAAAAATCCATATCCTTCGGGCATGATTTCCAAAACGCCTTCGAGTTCAATAATACCGTCAAACTCATAATCGGGCTCGCGATACCGATTTCGCGTATCCTTGTTGCCGTTCTGACCGTGTTGGTGGGGCTGGTTGGTATGTGTCGCTTTCTTGGGTGGATTAGGTTGCGGACTCGCATGCTCTTTTTTAAATTCCTTTTTGGGTGGAGCGGTTTTTTTATCAAACTCTCGTTCTTCATTGGCGGCCTTATGCGTTTCCTGCTTTCTCCTTCCGCGCTGCGGAGCCAAAGGGGGTTGGGAATCGCCATCCACTTTTGACGCTGTTTTGGGTTCGGTTTCTTTTGTTTCAGGTTTTTCTTCTGCTACCGGAGGAAAGGGCAATACTTTTTTTGAAGCACTTGCTTCTTTCTGAGATTTTTGGGCATCCAAAATGCCGTCTATGATGTCTTTCTTTTTGAGATATCGAAATTTAGGTACGCCTAATTCTTTACCAATTTCCTGTAATTCAGGAAGTTTCTTCTTACTGAGTGCGATTAAGTCGAACATGAATGTTTTGTGATAATGTCTTAATATAATACTTGTAACGGATGTCGTAACACATAGAAGGTGTTACAATAGCATATTTTTGAGGATAATAGTTGGGAGAAATCGTGAAGATTCTGATGCAATATTAAAAAAAAAATCTGTAATGCCAAAACTTATATTTGTACTGCCTTAAATTTAACGAATTTAACGAAAACATTTAAGCTATATTTTTTGCTATCAGCCGGTTATATCTTTTGTGTAAAAATTTGATTGGACAAGTGGCGCATCGTTTGAAAAATCTTATTTTTGCATCAATCAATAGCA
This sequence comes from Bacteroidota bacterium, assembly GCA_018829465.1. GTDB lineage: Bacteria > Bacteroidota > Bacteroidia > Flavobacteriales > Flavobacteriaceae > UM-FILTER-40-17. The sequence goes on from JAHJTN010000010.1 coordinate 181,471, forward strand.
ACACTTTGATACAACGCATTCAAACTTTATTCATGCTTTTGGCCGGCTTTGGCAGTTTGCTCGGTGCTTTTGTTTTTCCTTTGTGGATAGGCGAAAACGCGGCTACCTACGCCGATGACACGGCTTGGATTCAGACCACTTTTTTGGCAAGTGCTGTACTGGGTTTCTATACTATTTTTAAATTTAAAAAACGTAAAAATCAATTTGTACTCAATCGGTTGGGTATTCTTGTCAACTTTATATTGCTTGGTTTTTTTGTGTATCAGTCGCTAACGATATCCGGAGAGGCAGCTGTCTCGGAGAAGGGTATTGGGCTACTCATGCCTGTTGTTTCTATTGCCTTTTTGGCCTTGGCCAATAGGGCGATTAAAAAGGATGAGGCGCTCGTAAAATCTGCTGACAGGCTCAGATAAAACCATCTATCGTAGTGCGTATGAATCCGCGCCAGGAGTGGCGCGGATTTTTTTTTTTAATATATTTTCAAAATCTGCTATCCGCATTAATTCCCAAAACTGTGGTTTTTATGTTGACTTACCCAAAAGATCTCTTCTGAGGAAAAATAAACAACAAATCCTAAAACCGAGGCCTGATAAATATCTGATTGAACTAGTAAGTTTTACGACTTTTTATCAAACTCCACCACTTCCAATTTTTCAATTTTATCTCCATTAATTTCAAACCGAAGCATTGTTCTCACTTGGTGAAAACCATAAATTCCGGCGGCGCCCGGGTTCATGTGGAGTGTTTTTATTTTTGGGTCAAATTGCACTTTCAAAATGTGTGAGTGGCCGCAAATAAACAATTTGGGCGGGTTTTTGTACAATTCCTCTCGAATGGCAGGATTGTATTTTCCCGGATAACCGCCAATGTGGGTCATCCAAACCGAAACTTGCTCACAATCAAAGCGGTTGTGCAGCGGATACACCGAGCGGATTTCCTGCCCGTCTATGTTTCCGTAAACCGCCCGCAAGGGTTTCAACGCCTCAAGTTTTTCAGCCACTTCTAATGTTCCTATGTCACCTGCATGCCAAATTTCATCTGCCCAATTTGCGTATTTGCGTATTTTGTCATCCAAAAAACCGTGGGTATCGGAAAGCAGTAAGATTTTTTTCATCTGTTTATATTATTTATTTTTATCGGTCATACTTCGACTGCGCTCAGCACAGGAATGGAACACCCTAGGATAATCATACTCCTGTGTGCAAAATTTTTACATGGGTGTTTCATGTTAATGTTAATTATTCCAAACGCGAAAAGTTATAAAAATCTTTCGGGGTTCGGTAATCGACAAAGCCTGTAAAAGTATTCATTTAGCAACATTACCAAAAGGCATCGGGTTTTAAAAATTCGTTAACGAAAGTTATTTTGCGGGTTTATGCCAATTCATTTAATATTTTTGTACACTTTCAAACAAAACACAGCTTGAGATATTTTTTAAAATTGGCCTATTGCGGAAGTGCCTATCACGGTTGGCAAACACAACCGGGTGTGGCGACTGTTCAAGAAACCATTGAAAAAGCACTGAGCCTTATCTTGGGAACAAAGACGGCTGTGACGGGTGCCGGACGAACCGACACCGGGGTTCACGCCCGGGAATATTATTTACATTTTAACACCAATCAAGCCCCGGAGGACAACCTCGTTTTTCGACTCAACAGTTTGCTACCCAAGGACATTGCTGTGTATGAATGTATGCCGGTACGACTAGATGCCCATGCGCGATATGATGCTGTGAAGCGCACTTATACCTATACTATTACTACCCAAAAAAATCCATTTTTGACCGATGCGGCATTTTACTTGCAAACGCCTTTGCATCTTGAAGCCATGCAAGAAGCTGCCGATATTTTGAAGCAATATGAAAATTTCAAATGCTTTACAAAATCAAACACGGATGTAAACCATTATCTTTGTCGCATAGATGAAGTAAACTGGCGAGTTGATGGCGCTTTGCTCGTTTTTCAAATTACTGCCAATCGGTTTCTGCGCAATATGGTGCGAGCCATCGTGGGAACGCTTTTAGATATTGGAAGTGGCAAAAAAACGGTGGCAAATATGCATCAAATCATATTGAATCAGAACCGGTCAGAGGCCGGATTTTCAGTTCCCGCACATGGGCTTTCTCTGGTTTCCATCTGCTATCCAAGTGATATTTTTTTAGACCAAACCCATGCCTGAACAAACCGGAAATGCCTTCGATATCAAATTGCTAAAACGCCTACTGCGCTATTCAGTAGCCTACAAAGGTGTTTTTGTGGTTTCGCTTTTGGCAGCCGTTTTGTTGTCGGCTTTTGGGGTGGCGCGCCCCATGTTGGCCAAAGAGGCTATCGATAATTTCATTCAAAATCGAGACCTGGCCGGGCTCCAATTTGTTGTTTTGATGATGTTTGTGGTATTGATGCTGGAAGTCATTTGTCAATTTTCATTTATTTATTTTTCCAATCTACTTGGGCAGAACGTCATTCGGGATATACGCATCAAACTATTTCAAAAGTTGCTGACTTTTAAAATGCAATATTTTGATAAGGCCTCTGTGGGCCGACTCGTTACACGGTCTGTAAGCGATATAGAAACCATCTCCAGTATTTTTAGTGAAGGACTGTTTACTATTATGAGCGATCTGCTCAAAATGGGCGTGATTCTCGGGGTGATGCTGTATTACGATGTAGAGCTGACCTTAGTTTCTCTTTCGTTGATGCCACTCATTTTGTACGCCACGCGTGTTTTCCAAAAAGCCATGAAAAAAGCCTTTAACGAGGTGCGAAACCAAGTGGCAAATTTGAATTCCTTTGTGCAGGAACGCATTACGGGCATGCAGATTGTACAGCTTTTTGGTCGTGAAAAGTTGGAGCATGAAAGTTTTATGGAAATCAACAAAAAACATCAGGATGCTTGGTTGAAAACGGTTTTGTACAACTCTATATTCTTCCCCATTGCCGAACTTTCCACTTCCATCACCATAGGTTTGATTGCTTGGTATGGCGGTTTGCAAATCATTGGTGCAGAAACCGACATCACCTTGGGGTTGATTGTAATGTTTGTCGAATTGTCACAAATGCTCTTCAGGCCGCTGCGGCAAATTGCCGATAAATTTAATACGTTGCAAATGGGCATGGTGGCAGCCAACCGCGTTTTCAATATTTTGGATACGGAATCGTCTATACAAAACACAGGCCATTTGACGGTTGCCCATTTCCAAGGTGCCATTCGTTTTGAGCATGTCAAATTTTCTTACGTGGACGACGAGCCCGTACTGCGCGACTTGTCTTTTGATGTGAAACCCGGTGAAACCATTGCTTTGGTCGGTGCTACAGGCGCCGGAAAATCTACCATCATCAATCTTTTGGGTCGTTTTTATGAGATTGATGGTGGTGCCATTTACCTGGACGATGTCAATATTAAAGATTTGCAACTCTCCGATTTGCGCAGTAAAATTGCCATTGTTTTACAAGACGTTTTCTTGTTTGCCGATACCATTTTTAACAATATCAGTTTAAACAAGCCAGGCATTACCCTTGAAGAAGTGGAAAATGCCGCCAAAGAAATTGGTTTGCACGAATTTTTTATTTCACTCCCGGATGGTTACAACTACAACGTAAAAGAGCGCGGGGCAATGCTATCTGCCGGACAGCGACAATTGATTGCGTTTTTGCGCGCTTACATTTCCAATCCGGGTATTTTGATTATGGATGAAGCCACCTCTTCCATCGATACCTATTCTGAACAACTGTTGCAAAAAGCGACGAAAAAAATCACCAAAGGACGCACCTCTATCATCATTGCCCACAGGTTGGCCACCGTCAAAAAAGCCAATCGGATTTTGGTGATGGAACAAGGCAAATTGGTTGAAGACGGCACACACAAGGAATTGCTTTCCATAGAAAACGGCTACTACAAAAAATTATACGAAATGCAGTTTGCCAAAGAAGTAGCTGCGGTGTAAAATATTAGGTACTAAAGGAATGTTTTGGAATTTATTGACATCGAAATCATAAACAACACATCTCGCTTTTATTCTTTTAAACACGAGGACATTCAATTTTAGTTTTTGATAAACAAGGAAGATCCAAAACTATACTTACACCAGCAAATCTTCCTGAATAATACTTTTCAACGAATCCAAATCATCAAAAGGGATAAATTCGCCATTTTTAAAATAGGAAATCACACCGTTTTCCTCCGAAACCACCAAAGCCAAGGCATCTGTTTTCTCCGTAATGCCAATAGCAGCCCGATGGCGCAATCCAAAACGGCTGGGCACCTTTATGTCGGCTGTGACGGGCAAAATGACACGTGTGGCCGTAATGGTGTTGCCCTCTATGAGTGCTGCGCCGTCGTGAAGCGGGCTGTTTTTGAAAAATATACTTTCTAAGATAGGCTGCGTCACTTGAATCTGCATGCGATCGCCACTGTTTTTGACAAATTCGAGTGCATTGCTGCGCTGAATAACCACAAGCGCACCCGTTTTTGAAATGCTCATGTTTTGAAAAGCATCTAAAATGGCTTTCACATCTGTAAGTGCGGTCGCGTTGCCGTTTTTGTCAAACTTTAATTTATCGAAAAGTTTTATCTTTTTGAGAAATCGCGTAGAACCAATGAGTAGCAAAAATTTTCTGATTTCTTGTTGAAAAACCACAATCAAGGCAAAGACACCCACATTGATAAACTGTCCCAACAGCGTGCTGAGCAAAGTCATGTGTAGCAATTCTGTGAGTTTCCAAATCAGATAAACCATCACAATGCCGATAAAAATGGGGATTGCCACCGTGCCACGAACCAACCTGTACACAGAATACAGTAAAAATGCCATCAACACGATGTCTAGTATATCTAAAAATCCAATGTCAAAACTGTTGATCTGTTCCAAAACGTAGTTTTTGTAAATGTAAAAAAATGTTGAGACATGACATAGTTCTTTTTTCAAAAGGCGGGTTCAATTTATAGTTATTTCAATAGTTTTTTTTAAGACAGAATGTTCTATTTTTCATACCTGAAACGAAGATAAAACCACCTACTCATTTTAAATTATGGTTAAATCAGAAAAAATGAGCTGTTAATAGCTTCAACATAAAAATACAGCCTCGTTTATCCGTTAAAAAAAATTACTTTTGCCAATACAACTATGAATGCAATGACAGAAGAAAAAATCAAAATCGCCGTTGTGGGCCTCGGTTATGTAGGACTGCCACTCGCACGCCTTTTTGCAACCAAATATCCCGTAGTTGGTTTTGACATCAACACCGAGCGGGTTGCAGCACTCAACACAGGAAAAGATACGACTTTAGAAGTGACGGACGCCGATCTTCAAGCCGTCTTAAAATCCCAAGCCGACGATAAAAACGGGCTGTATTGTTCTGCTGAATTAAAAGACATTGCTGCGTCAAACATCTACATCATTACGGTGCCGACACCTGTGGACAAGCACAACCGCCCCGATTTGACGCCCTTGTACAAATCGAGTGCGTCTATTGGTAAGGTGCTGAAAAAGGGCGATATTATCATTTACGAATCTACCGTTTATCCGGGTGTCACCGAAGAGGAATGTGTCCCTGTTTTGGAGCGCGTATCCGGGTTGGCGTTTAACAAAGATTTTTATGCCGGTTATTCGCCCGAGCGAATCAATCCGGGCGACAAAGAACACACCGTCGAAAAAATATTGAAAGTCACTTCGGGCTCTACGCCCGCAATCGGACAAAAAGTGGATGCACTTTATCGTTCCGTAATCATCGCCGGAACACATTTGGCGCCAAGCATCAAAGTGGCCGAAGCAGCCAAAGTAATTGAAAATGCACAGCGCGACATCAACATTGCATTTGTGAACGAACTGGCCAAAATTTTTAATTTGTTAGAAATTGACACCCAAGCCGTGCTCGAAGCCGCCGCCACCAAGTGGAATTTTTTAAAATTCAAACCCGGTTTGGTGGGTGGGCATTGCATTGGTGTAGATCCTTATTATTTGGCACAAAAGGCGCAGGAAAAAGGTTATCATCCGGAAATAATTTTGGCAGGCAGGCGTTTGAATGACAGTATGGGTGGCTATGTTGCTACAGAAGTTGTAAAACTCATGATCCAAAAAGACATCAAAATAAAAGGTGCTGAAGTGTTGGTTTTGGGCATCACTTTTAAAGAAAACTGCCCGGATGTGCGCAACACCAAGGCTGTAGATGTGGTTGGTGGGCTACAAGATTTTGGCGCCCGGGTGACGGTTTATGACCCTTGGGCGAATACGGCTGAAGTGCAACACGAATACGGATTGCAAATTGTAAACACTTTACCCGATCAGAAATTTGATGCGGTTGTGCTTGCCGTTTCACATCAAGCGTTTGAGTCGTTGGATTTGACACTTTTGAAGAAACCTACAGCCGTTGTATATGACGTAAAATGCGTACTCAAATGTCCGATAGACGGAAAGTTGTAAACGAATGACTAAATTGCCTCATGAATTGGTATGTACTTTACACGAAACCCCGAGCGGAACTCAAAACGGCTACGGCACTTCACAAGGCCGGCATAGAGTGCTACTGCCCTACCCGAACCGAAGTTCGCCAATGGACAGACCGTAAAAAAAAGCTTAGCGTACCCCTTTTTAGCAACTTTGTTTTTGTGCGATTGGCCGAAACCTCACGCAACAGTGTGTTTGGTGTTCCGGGTGTGGTGCGGTATCTTTTTTGGTTGGGCAAGCCGGCTATAGTGAGAGACGAAGAAATTGAAACCCTACAACGTTGGCTCAGCCAAAAAAATGTAAGCTGCGAAGTCGTTCACTATAAAACGGGCGACAGCATTACCGTTGCCGAAGGTCCTTTTAAGAACAAAACAGGAATTGTAAGAACCGTTTCCAGCAAGGAAGTCTGCCTCGTGTTGGAATCTATGGGCTATATCGTGCGCTTGCCCGGGCAGTACTGTAAGCGCACAAATGAAACCGAACTGAGCCAAAGCGCCTAGTTTGAAAAAAAAACGTTGTTATATCTGAGGTTGGTCGCAAATGGTAATGTGACTGACGCGGCGGAGCCGTGAAATTTTGCAAGCAAAGAGGTAATAGATGTTGAATTATGAATGTTGAATTATAAATTTTAAATGTTTAATGCATAACAAATAACTTATAACGTATAACGTATAACAAATAACGATTAACTTATAACAATAAACCCAAATGGCTAATGCCTAATGGCTTCAAACAATTAACAAATAACGTATAACAAATAACCCTATTGCCTAATGGCTAATGGCTTTTGGCTTATGGCTTTTGGCTAATGGCTTTTGCCTAATGGCTTTTGCCTAATGGCTTTTGCCTAATGGCTTTTGGCTAATGGCTTTTGGCTTTTGGTTTTTGGCTAATGGCTTTTGGCTTTTGCCTAATGGCTTTTGCCTAATGGCTTTTGGCTAATGCCTATTGCCTTCAAACAATTAACAAATAACGTATAACAAATAACCCTATTGCCTAATGGCTAATGGCTTTTAAACGTATAACAAATAATGAAAATAAACACCATTTGCTGCATTGGCGCCGGATACGTCGGTGGTCCAACTATGGCGGTAATTGCCAAGCAGTGCCCCGATATTAAAGTAATTGTTGTGGACATTAACCAAGCTCGGATTGATGCTTGGAACGATGAAAATCTCGACAACCTGCCCATTTACGAACCCGGACTCAAAGAGGTAGTGGCGACAGCGCGCGGCAGAAATTTGTTCTACTCAACAAACATCAATGAGGCCATTGATGAGGCCGAGATGATTTTTATTTCTGTAAACACCCCCACCAAAACTTATGGCAAAGGTAAGGGCATGGCTGCCGACCTGAAGTATGTGGAACTTTGCGCCCGCAACATTGCAGAAGTTGCAAAATCCGACAAAATCATCGTTGAAAAATCCACTTTGCCGGTACGCACAGCCCAAGCCATCAAAAGCATCCTAAAAAACACCACCAAAGGACTCAATTTTGAAATCCTTTCCAACCCCGAATTTTTGGCTGAAGGCACCGCCATTCAGGATCTTATGCATCCTGACCGCGTGCTCATCGGTGGCGATCAAACCCCCGAAGGAAAAGTTGCCATACAGGCCTTGGTAAATGTCTATGCACAATGGGTTCCCAAAGAACGTATTTTGACAACCAACTTATGGTCATCTGAGTTGTCCAAATTGACCGCCAATGCCTTTTTAGCGCAAAGGGTTTCTTCCATCAACGCCTTGTCTGAACTCTGTGAACGCACAGAAGCCGATGTGGACGAAGTGGCGCGTGCCATTGGCATGGATAGCCGAATCGGTTCTAAATTCCTAAAAGCATCGGTGGGTTTTGGCGGCTCCTGTTTCCAAAAAGACATTCTTAATTTGGTCTATATCGCTCGGAGTTACGGCCTGCAAGAAGTGGCCGACTATTGGGAGCAAGTCATCATCCTAAACGACCATCAAAAGAAACGTTTTGCCGACAAAGTGGTCAGCACCCTCTACAATACGGTTTCGGGCAAAAAAATAGCCCTATTGGGCTGGGCCTTTAAAAAAGACACCAACGACACCCGTGAGTCTGCGGCCATTTATGTGGCCGACCACCTGCTCAACGAAGAAACCCAATTGGCGGTGTATGACCCCAAAGTAAAGTCGAGAAAAATCTATGCCGATTTAGATGAGCTTCAATCGCGTTCGTCCGAAGACAACCTGCGGTTACTCACTGTCGAAAGCGACCCCTACGAAGCTTGCCAAGACGCCCATGCGGTGTTGATACTGACCGAATGGGACGAATTTAACACCCTCGATTGGGAACGCATATACGCCTCTATGAAAAAACCGGCTTTTGTGTTTGACGGCCGCAACCTGCTCAATGCAGAAAAATTGCTAAAAATCGGTTTTAAATACTTTGGCCTCGGAAAGGTTTGATGATTAAATCAATTGTAAATGTTGAATAAATAACGAATCGACGATTAATGTTTATTATACCACATACTGACAGAAACTCGTGATTTGAATATAATTCAGTAAATTTATAACGAAAAAACATAGAAAATGGAAACAATCCGAATTGACATTATTAATCCAAAAGTAAAAAAAGCTAATTAAAGATTTAGTGGATTTAAACTTAATTAAGATTAATACAGAAAAATATAAATCGGACTTCTCTACGCTTTTAAAAAAAATTAGAGCGAAATCAAACGAAGAAATTTCACTAGACGAAATAACTAAGGAAGTTGAGCAAGTGAGGCGTTCTCGATATGAAAAATAAAAGAATAGTCCTCGATACAAATCTTTGGATTAGCTTTCTGATTTCCAAAAAATTTGGGCAAATCGATAAGCTTGTTGAAAACAAAAGAATTACGTTTATTTTTTCGAACGAATTACTCTAAGAGTTTATAGATGTTGTAAGTCGTCCCAAATTTAAAAAATACTTTTCAAAAAGAGATATTGAAAAAATCTTGGCGTATTTTGACCAATTTGGAGAATTAGTAAAAGTGAAGTCTGAAATTAAAATTTGTAGAGACCAAAAAGATAACTTTTTACTAAATTTATCAGTAGATTCAAAAGCCGATTATTTAGTTTCCGGAGATCAGGATTTATTGATTTTAGAAATAATTGATAATACAAAAATTCTGACTTTTTCCGATTTTATAGAAAAAATTGAATAAATAACGATTAACAAATAACGTATAACCCTACTGCCTATTGGCTAATGGCTTTTAAACGTATAACCAATAACTTATAACAATCAACCCTAATGGCTAATGCCTTTTGGCTTCATACCCATAACGAGTAACGTATAACCTAACATCCACTAACTGTCACCCTGAACTTGTTTCAGGGTTTTGCCCCTCGACTGCGCTCGGGGTGACATTCCATTGTGTATAGATGCTGAAGCAAGTTCAGCATGACAGTGTTACGCTCAGCATGACAGTTTGTAAAATTAGTAGGAAGTAAGCGCGGTTTGTCACCTTGAGTGCAGTCGAAAGGCGACAAACCAAAAACTAATAACATTTAACGTATAACAAATAACCCCTAATGCCTTTTGGCTAATGGCTCTTGGCTTTAAACAAATAACGTATAACGAGTAACAAATAACTTATAACGTATAACCCTATTGCCTAATGGCTATTGCCTAATGCCTAATGGCTCTTGCCTAATGGCTATTGGCTAATGACTCTTGGCTCTTGGCTTCAAACAAATAACGAGTAACCTATAACGTATAACCCCTAATGGCTATTGCCTTATGCCCAATGGCTAATGGCTCAAAAACTTAAAGATTAAATGAAAATCCTCATCACCGGCACGGCCGGATTTATCGGATACCACTTGGCCGACCGCTTTATCAAAGACGGTTACAAAGTAGTTGGGCTGGATGTCATCAACGATTATTATGACATCGAACTCAAATACAAGCGTTTAGACACCCACGGCATTGATGCCCGTGCCTTGCATCTGCACGAAATCCGCAAAAGCACCACCTACCCCAACTACCGCTTCCTGAAGGCCGATTTGGCCGATCACGATTTTATCGTGCATTTTATGAAGGAAGAAAAATTTGACTACGTGGTGAACCTGGCCGCGCAGGCTGGCGTGCGGTACAGCATCGAAAACCCACGGGTTTATACCCATTCCAACGTGGACGGCTTCCTGAGCCTCCTCGAAGGCGCGCGGTACAGCGAAGTGAAACACTTTGTTTTTGCCAGCACCAGCAGCGTGTATGGCCTCAACACCCGCATGCCGCTGAGCGAAAAACACCCGACCGAGCACCCGATGGCGCTCTACGCCGCTACCAAAAAAGCCAACGAAATGATGGCACATTCCTACGCACATTTGTTCAGGTTGCCCATGACGGGCTTGCGATTTTTTACGGTTTACGGCCCCTGGGGCAGGCCCGATATGGCTTTGTTCCTTTTCACGGATGCCATGGTGAAGAACCAACCCATCAAGGTGTTTAACCACGGTGAGATGATCCGCGATTTTACCTACGTGGGCGACATCGTGGAGAGCATCGCCCGTTTGGTGCCCAAACCCGCCCAACCCAATGCCGATTGGAACGGAAACGACCCGGACATACCGACTTCATCGGCGCCGTACCAGATTTTTAACATCGGTAATTCTTCGCCCGTGCCGCTCATGGAATACATCGAAGCCATCGAAGAAGCCTTGGGCAAAAAAGCCGAAAAGAACTACTTGCCCATGCAGGCCGGCGATGTGCCCGCCACGCACGCCGACACCACCGCCCTGGAAAGCTACACCGGCTTCCGCCCGCAAACCACTGTTAAAGAAGGTGTCAGTCGGTTTGTGGAATGGTATCGGGGGTATTATAATTAATCAATGTAGCAATTGAGCAATGTAGCAATTAATCAATGTAGCAATTAATCAATGTAACAATGCAATAATTGGATGATTTGATGATGCTGTGATTTGATGAATTTTGAATAAATAACCAATAACGTATAACCAATAACGTATAACAATTTGATGATACGATGATTAAAAAAAATAATGATTAACCCTATGGACTAATGTCTAACCGTCCAAACCGAACGAGTACTGTCACCCTGAACTCGTTTCAGGGTCTTGTTTCAGGCGTGTATAGATGCTGAACCAAGTTCAGCATGACAGTTTATGAGTTTAATTGGATGCGATGATGTGATGATAAAATAAAAATAATTCTAATGGCTAATGCCTCCAGACAAATAACGTGTAACGAATAACCCAATTGCCTAATGCCTATTGGCTAATGCCTTCAAACAAATAACAAATAACGTATAACCATTAACGTCACCCTGAACCCATTTTGTCCTGTCACCCTGAACTCGTTTCAGGGTCTTGTTTCAGGTGGTTGTAGATGCTGGACCAAGCCTGCCCGAACCGCTTCGACATATGATATCCCGGGCTTGCCGAGGGGCTCAGTGCAAGGAAGTTCGGGTCGACAATGGATATTAACAATTAACCGATAGCTAATTAGTAGTCCCTTTTAACTAAGATTTTCAAACACTATCGGTATTTTATTTATCGAATGACCTTTAATTAAGAATGCAATTCAAAAAAATAGTACAGTTCGTTTTTATTTGGTCAACTCTTCTGTCTATTTCGGGAGATTTAAATGTTTTCAAGGTGTTTTCCAATTCTGAAAACACACTTTTAAAACTAATTGATTATACCAATCTTTTTGAATTTATCTCTATTGGCAGTCTGCTTTTTCTGATGTTTTTGGACAGTTCTTTTAGAAAAACCCCAAGAATTTTTAAAGGTGCAATCATTATGTTTGTGTTCTTCTATACAACATGTTTTTTTTCGCTGAAACCAACAATATCTTTTGTAGAAGTGTCTAAGTTGGTGTACTATGCTTTAATAGGTTTTGCAGTATATCATTTAGCTCGTATAGGACACCTTAGGGTGATTTACTTGATACTGATATATTCATGTTTGATTTTTTCAATGTTTTCCATTTATGATTACTTTGGCTTCAACTATGGGTTACCCACTATCAACCGGCTTTCCTACGGCGTAAACTTTACATCTATATTTGGCTCATTTGTGTCAACCGCCAACTACTTTTTTTTATACCTTTTAATACTTTTCCCTCAGAGGATTTCAGGCAAATTTGAGCAGATACACAGTAAGCATAAATATGCTTTAGATATTGCAATTGTTCTTGCGAGCATCGTATTATTGGGAACGGGAAGGGTTTCCATCCTATTTGGTTATGCAATAAGTCTCATTCTTATATTACTCTTTTACTTCAACAGGGATACCTTAAAGCTTTACGGAAAAATTGCTTTAGGAATTGCCGCCTTCGGCTTCATAAGTTATTTTGCGGCACCAAAGACGCTTAAAAACATTTCCTATCGATTTGAATCCCGAATATTCGACCGAAAACAAGGCACTCCAGAGGCGGATTTTATTTTGGACAACTTCCAAAACACATGGCGTTCTTTTTCTGATAATCCCATGACCGGATCAGGATTGGGAGCTTTTAAGGGATATTACGCTAAACAGTATGTGCATGGGACATATCTAAAACTTATCGGTGAAATGGGTTTGGTAGGTGTACTTGGATATGTAATTTTCATTTTCATTTTATTTAAAAGTGTATTTGAAAATTCAAAGGAAATGTGGTTTGATGGAAAAGATAAATACATAATTTTATCTTCATTATTATTTATGGGGGGATGTTTTGTAGCTTGGGGATATAATGAACATCTCATACAAAAGATGTTTTGGGTGTTTTTGGGAATCTATTTTTATCGGTTGTTTAGTTTAGATAAAGAATTAGTAATTTAGTTTTCATATTTAAAAATTTAGATATTAAATGTTTAAAGACAAAGTTTTAATGATTACAGGAGGAACGGGTTCTTTTGGTAATGCAGTTTTAAATGGATTTCTTAACTCTGATATTAGAGAAATTCGTATATTTAGTAGAGATGAAAAGAAACAAGAAGATATGCGCATTGAATATAAAAATGATAAATTAAACTTTGTCATTGGTGACGTTCGCGATTTTGAAAGTATAAATGCAGCAATGAACGGTGTTGATTTTGTTTTTCATGCAGCGGCTTTAAAGCAAGTACCCTCATGTGAGTTTTATCCAATGCAAGCAGTTAAAACAAACATAATTGGGGCGGAAAATGTGCTTGAAGCAGCCGCCAGAAATAATGTGGAGCGTGTAGTTGTATTGAGCACCGATAAGGCTGTATATCCAATCAATGCGATGGGTATGACAAAAGCAATTATGGAGAAAATAACCATTGCAAAAGCAAGAGACCCCAGAGTTCAAAAAAAGAAAGCAGCATATATGGCAACGCGATATGGCAACGTGATGTGTTCAAGAGGATCTATAATCCCTTTGTTTATAAAGCAAATAAAAGAGGGAAAATCTTTAACAATTACTAATCCAAAAATGACGCGGTTTATGATGTCCTTAGAGGATTCTGTCGAATTAGTAATGTTTGCATTCAAGCATGGGAAACCTGGCGATATATTTGTTCAGAAATCCCCGGGGGCAACCATTCAAGATTTGGCTCAAGCCTTAAAAGAGATTTTTAATGCAAAAAATGAAATAAAAATAATTGGGGAACGTCATGCAGAAAAAATGTTTGAGACACTTTGTTCGAAAGAAGAAATGTCTAAGGTCGATAATTTAGAAAAATTTTATAGAATACCTGCCGATTTCAGAGATTTAAATTACACAAAATACGTTCAAAAAGATGGTCCAAAATTGTTAGACTCAGAGTACAATTCAGAGAATACTAAGAGATTATCAATGGTGGAACTTAAGGATTTATTACTAAGCTTAGATTACGTTCAAGAAGAATTGGCATCTTACAAATAATCAAATTTTCAAATGATACCATTAGTAAAGACTAGTTTACCTCCCAAAGAAATTTTAATTCATAAGCTTGAAGAAGTGCTTTATAGTGGCTATATAGCGCAAGGAGAAGCTGTAGAAATTTTTGAAAGAAAATTTGAAGAATACATTGGAATCGGACACACACTTTCTCTTAATTCGGGTACAGCGGCCCTTCATATAGCCCTGATTCTTGCGGGGGTTAAGGATGGAGATGAAGTGATAAGTACTGCTTTGACAGCTGAACCAACCAACGTTGCTATAAAGATGACGGGGGCAAAAATAAGATGGGCAGATATTGATTATAACACGGGAAATATATCCCCTGACTCAATTGAAGAAAATATAAATGCTAAAACAAAAGCTATTATTGTTGTTGATTACGCAGGCATTCCCGTTGATGTAAAACGTATTCAAGAAATATCTGAAAAGTATAATATAACAGTAATCGAAGATGCAGCTCATGCTTTGGGAGCAAAATTTAATGGAAAAAAGACAGGAAATCATTTTCCGTTTACAGTATTTTCGTTCCAAGCAATTAAACATTTGACTACAATTGATGGAGGTGCTTTACAAATTTTAGATAAAAAACTTTACGAAAAGGGGAAACTAATAAGGTGGTTCGGGTTGGACAAAAAACTAACGCGGATGGAAAACAATATACAATTGCAAGGATATAAATACCACATGAACAATGTGAATGCAACAATCGGAATTGTCCAACTAGAATATATTGAAGGGTTAATTAATAAACATGTTGAAAACGGAAAATATTTTGATAAACACCTAAAAAATATCGATGGAATTGAATTAATTCAATATTATCCGAATACAGAACCTTCATACTGGTTATATACTTTAAAAGTAGAAAATAGAGATGGTTTTACAAAAATGATGGCAGACAATGGAGTGATGGCCTCAGAACTTCACAAGAGAAATGATTTGCATACTTTTTTAAATGACACCCAGGCATATTTACCAAATTTGGATAAATTTCATGCTAAAATGGTGCATATTCCTTGTGGGTGGTGGCTCTCGAATCAAGACAGACAAATAATAGTTGAAGATATTAAAAAAGGTTGGTAACATGCGTAAAATAATTTATTTGCTCGATCAATTGTATCTCTCTTTTTTATTGGTTCTTCCAAATATCTATACATTTAATAGATTGAGAGGTAGATATTATAAGTATAAAGGGTGTGACATACACCCTCAATCCTCAATCGGTGCTAATGTGAGAATTCAGGGAAGGATTAAATTGGGGAGAGGGAGCTCATTAGCTCAAAACTGTTCTCTTTCTGGGTTTGATGCTGGAATATTCATAGGTGATAATGTAATGATAGCACCAAATTGTGTTTTGGTTGCTTTTAACCACGGTTATGATGATTTAACAATTCCAATGTCTATGCAAAAAAATGAAGAATCACCTATAAATATAGCTGATGATGTGTGGATATCAGCAAATTGTACGATTACAAAAGGTGTAAATATTGGAAAGGGCGCAATCATAGCAGCAAATAGTTGCGTCGTGAAGGATGTGTCAGAGTATTCAATTGTTGGAGGGGTTCCCGCAAAAATAATAGGAAATAGAATTAAAAAGCAATGATACCTTTATATAAACCTTATATGCCCGGAAAATTACCCAAGCTGGAATTGATACTTCATTCAGGTGAGCTATCGTATGGTAAGTGGGGGCATGAATTTGAGAAAAGATTAAATGATTACATAGGTTTCAAAAATATACTCGTTACAAATTCTTTTAATTCTGCAATGCTTGTGGTGTTGACAACTTTAGGGATAAGTCAAGGAGATGAAATAATTGCCTCTCCAATGAGTTGTCTAGCATCTAATCAGCCGTTTACATGTTTAGGCATCAAGGTTGTCTGGGCAGATATAGATCCTTCGACAGGAACCTTAAACCCAGATAATGTAAGTTGTAAAATTTCATCTAAAACAAAGGCAATATTTCACAACCATCATTGTGGTTACCTGGGATACATAGATGAAATAAATGCTATTGCAAGAAATAATGGATTATATGTGATTGATGATGCCATTGAAGCATTTGGGTCAGTTTATAAAGGAAATAAAATAGGGAATGTCGGGAGTGATGTAAGTGTTTTTTCTTTTCAAACTGTCAGACTACCCAATTCAATAGATGGGGGGGCTGTTCATTTTAAAGACCCAATTTTTACTGAGAAAGCAAAAAGAGTTAGAGATTACGGAATAGATAGAAATAAATTTAGAAATTATTTAGGTGAAATCTCAAAGACAAATGATATTTTCGATTCGGGATATGGAGCAACTTTAAATGAAATAAATAGTTATATAGGATGTTTACAACTTGATCAAATAGATGAATTATTGTTTAAGCAAAGAAATAATGCGTTGGCATGGGAGGTTTTTTTGAAAAAGAATGATTTAAAAGTAGAAATATTATCAAAAGCATATCAAACACCAAATTATTGGATTTATGGTATTCTAACACCCAATAAGACGGACACTATTAAATATTTTCGAACAAAAGGTTATTATGCTTCCGGAGTTCATTTACCTAATAATTATTACTCCGTATTTGGTTCAAAATCAGAGTTGTTGGGGGTTAATGACTTTTATTCAAAATTTGTAGCGTTACCCTGTGGTTGGTGGTTTTCATTAAATGACTGAAGTGAAATGTATAAGTTAAAAATACTCAAGCATTCTGAAATCTCAAAAAATATACTTGAGGATATCATTCGAATAAAATCAATCGCTTGGCCATATTCTTATAACAAACAAATAGATTGGATAAATAAGAATCTTAAAGATTCTGATTTACATATCCTGCTTCTTGAAGGAGAGGAACCCGTTGCCTATCTTAACCTTATTTCTATTGATTTTATTCTCGATAACTATAAATACTCAGGCTTTGGGATAGGGAACGTTTGTACAATAGAAAAAAAGAAAGGTTATGGAAAGCTTATAATACAACTAACTGCCCAATATTTGTCTGAAAAAAATAAAATAGGCTTACTACTTTGCAAACCTGAATTAGTTAATTTTTATAAAAGATACGGCTGGACAGTAATTAAAAAATCTAAGTTGTGTCTTTCTTTTGATAATAGAGATATAGAGATGATGTTGATAAACCACAAAAGCACTATTAGTAAACTAACCTTTAGCGGGCAGGCGTTTTGAAAAAAAATATAATTGCAAATTTTTTTGGTCGATTTTGGAGTGTTCTTTCCAACTTTATATTCGTTCCTCTTTACATTAATCTTTTGGGACTCGAGAGCTATTCACTCATTAGTTTCACTTTAGTGTTAAATGGAATCATGGCAATGATGGATGCGGGGCTGACAGCTACACTTTCTCGAGAATTTGCCTCAAGTAATAATTCTGTTTATGAAAAACTGAGAATATATAAAACATTAGAAACCTGCTATTTCATTATTGCGGCATTGGTTATCGTATTATTATTATTCAGTTCAGAATTAATTGCTTTCAGATGGTTAAATCTTGAAAAAATTACATCTGATGAAGTGTCATTTTACTTACATATAATCAGCATTGAGATTGGATTCAGGTTATTGAGTAATTTTTATTCAGGAGGTTTTATAGGATTAGAAAAACAAATAAAATCTAATATGTACCAAGTTGCTTACGGCGTTGTACGTAATGGATTTGTACTAATGCCTATATTTTTTTACCCATCTCTTCGGGTGTTTTTTATTTGGCAAGCCACAACTACAATTCTCTATGTGGTTTTTATTCGTTTTGATTTAAGCTATACGTTGACACAATCATTCTCGTTATTTTTCAAAAAACCGAGAATCGAAAAGGAAGTAATTTATAGAATTTGGAAATTTGCGGGTGGTATGATGTTAATATCGACTGTAGCAGGATTAAACACTCAAATGGATAAACTGGCCTTAAGCAAATTATTGCCAATAGAGGTATTGGGAATTTACACCTTGGCATTTGCGTTGGCTAAGGGATTGGGGATTCTTAGCTCTCCTGTATCTGTGGCAATTTTACCTCGCATGACTGCGTTATTTACCGCGGGAAACAAATTAAAAGCAGTAGAAATTTTTAATAAAGGGTATTTACTTGTGTCAATCGTTATTTTTTCATTTGCTGCAAGTATGATATTTTTTGCAAAAGAATTAATTTGGGTTTGGACAAATGATGTTCATTTGGCTGAGAAAGCAAGTGTTTTTGTGCCTTGGATTGCAATGGGAACTGCATTCCTATCATTAGGAAACCTTCCTTATAATGTTGCAATTGCAAATGGTTATACTAAATATAATAACATCTTAGGAATTTCAAGTTTGGTCATAACACTTCCGGGATATTGGCTATTGACCAATATTTATGGAGGAATTGGAGCTGCAATAACATTTTCATTTGTCCAAGTTATCGTTGTTATTATTTTCTTACACATAGTAAATAAAAAATTCATGCAGCTAAGTATTAAAATAATTTTTTTTAGAAATTTTATTTTACCTATTCTAATATCGGGCTTTGTTACTTTTATGATAAATAATGCTATTATTTTTGAGGGAAATAGACTTACAGTTTTACTAAAAATAGGATTTACAGTTGCTTGTACACTTGCCACTAATATCCTAATTCTCTATCCCACTAAAAGTCTCCTAAAACAATTTTTAAAAATTAAAAATAAATTTACGTGAAACCACTACTCAGTATTGTCATACCAACAAAAAATCGTTATGAAACCCTTATGCTAGTTATAAATTATTTACTACAAAATATCCCTTCCAATGATCTAGAAATAGTTATTCAGGATAATAGTGACAGTAATAATCATTTTCTGAATTATTTATCAAAAATAAAAGACCGTAGACTCAAGTACTTTTACAATCCGGATAGCTTGTCCGTAATAGAAAATTCTGATTTATCTATTAAAAACTCTACAGGAGAATATGTTAGTTTCATTGGAGATGACGATTCTGTTATGCCTTATTTAGTTGATTTGACTATATGGATGAAAAAAAACAATTATGCCATTCTAAAGGCAAATAAACCAGTTTACAACTGGAAAGGTCAAAAAAAATCATATTTATCAAATGATGATAGTGGTAGCTTAATTTTAAAGAAATTTAATTATAAAATTAAACACAGATCAACAAGAGAAGGGATTAAACACACCCTAAAAAAAGGCGGTACCTCAATGGCTAAATTACCATGTTTGTATCATGGTATTGTTAAACGTCAACTTTTAAATTTAATTTACATTAAAAGTAATACATATTTTCCAGGGCCTAGTCCGGATATGTCAAATGGCATAGCTATTTCTTTATTTTCTGACAGTTTTATTTATGTAGATTTCCCTGTTTTCATCAGTGGCAAGAGCAGTAAAAGTACAGGTGGTCAAGGAATTTTACATAAACACGTATCAAAAATTGATGAAGTAAAACATTTGCCCGTTAATACTTCAAAAAAATGGTCAGAAAAAATACCCAAATACTGGACAGGTCCAACAATCTGGGCGGAATCGACAATAAAAGCATTAGAATCATTAGAAAAATTCGATTATATTGACAAATTCAGGTATTCGTATTTGTATGCAGCCATTTATGTTTTTAATTTTAAAAACCGTAATGAAATTTTCGATAATTTTAAAAAAAATATTTTTGGCTTCTATTTTTTCATAGATATTATAAATATATTCTTTTTTAGACTAAAACATTTTATCAATAACAGATTGTTAATTAGTGATATTTCACATATAAGTCAGGTCGAAACTTTAGAGAATGCGATGGAAATACTAAATAAAATGGTTGACCTAAAAAAATTACCTAATTAATCAATTATATTTTAACAAATCTTGAAAATTTGAAATCAAGAGACTTAAACTTTCAGAATAACTACATTATTTTATTGATAGTTGGTTTCCTTATAACAAGCATTATTCCACTAATAATGCCCACGTTTCAGGAATCATTATCTATACCGTACAGACTTTTTGTAAACATCATTGGACTTGTAATCTTTTTCAGAAGTATTTTGTATAAATTCACTTATAAAAATTTCAACACAGGGTTTTTATTTGTGATTTTTTGGGTCATTTATTTAACGAGGCTGTTTCTTGATTTATACTTATTTGAAATTGAAATATTTGAAGAACAGAGCAAGTCTTATTACATTTTGAGCGCACTAAGTATTGTTTTTTTTCCTACAATATCATTGTATAGCTTCAATTGGAGCAAAGTTGATTTTGAATATATTCTAAAATGGTTATATGGTTTACTTTTATTCGCTCTCTTAATAGGTCTAATCTTAAGAAATAATGAAGATAATGAATTGCGATCGACAGGTGGTGTTTTTATGGGGGTTTTAAATTATGGCCACTATGGGGCAACATTATCAATACTTTCTTTCTATTATATTTTTGTTAGGCGAAGCTACAAGATTTTTAAAGTAATATATGTTTTTGGTTTTTTTCTGGGCTTAACTACAGTATTTATAACCTCAAGTAAGAGTCCTATAATCGCTTTGGGGGTTGTTATTTTGCTATATTATTTAGTTTTTTTTGATTTAAAAAAAATAATTATTCTGTTAATACTATTAATAATTGGTTACTTTTATTTTATAGATTTCTATGAATTGGTGAGCAAGTATTATCCCAATGCTTTTTTGCAAAGATTTATTTATTCTTTAACTGAGGATCAGTCTTTTAGTGGTAGAGAAAATCTATTAATGACAGGTTGGCAAGAATTTGTTGAAAAACCTTTTTTCGGTAGTGCTTTTTTGATTCAAAATGAAAAATTTATAGGTAGCTATCCTCACAATTTAATTATTGAATCTTTTATGGCATTAGGTATACTTGGAGGTTTCATTTTTATTTGGTACTTGAAAAAATGTTTAATCATCACACGGAGTCATATAAAAAAAAACTCTAATTTGGTATGGATAGCATTTTTGTTTTTACAATATTTCATTTTTGGTATGTTTTCCGGAAATATATTTTCCTCGGAATTATTTTGGATTTTCTCTTTAATACTAATTTTAACTAAGCCAGAAAAGTTTAGGCTCAAACACAAATAATCTATTAAAAATCATGAAAATAGAATATTATTGGTCAAAGTTTTTAAAAAAACTCCGGGGAAGTGCAGTCTTGAACTCTAAAATTCACAAGACATCTAAAGTTGAAGCCGGTAGCGAGATAATTAACTCTAGTTTTGGTAAACATTCATTTTGTGGTTACAATTGCGAGATTATAAACTGCGAGATTGGCTCGTTTTGTTCAATAGCTAACAATGTTAAAATAGGTGGAGGTATGCATCCGATCAATTGGGTATCCACATCACCTGTGTTTTATGAAGGAAGAGATAGTGTTAAGGCAAAATTTGCTGTTCATAAAAGAGATTCCCCTAAAAAAACCATTATAGGTCATGATGTGTGGATCGGTCAAGGTGTGTTCATAAAACAAGGTCTTATAATAGGAACAGGAGCTGTTATCGGCATGGGAAGCACTGTTACCAAAGATGTAGAACCTTACAGTATTGTTGCCGGTTGTCCCGCTAGGTTAATAAGAAAAAGATTTGATGACGCCCTTATATGTAAGTTGTTAAAATCAGAATGGTGGAATTATGAAGATGAAAAATTGCACAGATATGCGCAACTTTTCAAAGAGCCAAATTCTTTTATCTGTAAAATAGGACTATGAAAATTTTACATTGCTGCCTGGCAGCTTTTTATATTGACAATTATAGTTATCAAGAGAATATTCTGCCTAAAATGCACAAACTTCAAGGTCACGATATTACTATTTTGGCTTCCACAGAAACTTATATTTCTAGCGCAGTCTTAGGTTACGTAAAGCCAAGCTCTTATATTAATAGAGATGGTATTCCTGTAACAAGAATTCCTTACATAAGTTGGTTACCTCACCCTATTGCAAAAAAATTAAGAATTTATAAAGGCATCAATAAATTTGTTACCGAATTTAATCCCGATATCATTTTTCTTCATGACTGTCAATTTATTGGAATAAAAGAAATTGTCTCTTTTGCTAAGAAAAACCCTCAAGTCAAAATATATGTAGATGGGCATACCGATTTTATTAATAGTGCTAGAAATTGGATATCAAAAAATATTTTACACAAAATTATTTATAAGTGGTGTGCAAAAAAAATAGAGCCTTATACTATTAAATTTTATGGTGTGTTACCATTAAGAGTTGAGTTTTTTAAAAAAGTTTATGGAATACCTTCTCAAAAAACCGAACTTCTGTTGTTGGGTGCAGATCACACTATGATTGAAATGAGTAAAAGAAGTGAAATTCGTCAATCGTTTAGGAAGAAATTAAACTTTAAAGAAACTGATTTTGTTATTGTGACAGGAGGTAAGATTGACCGTCGTAAAAATATTCATGTACTAATGAAAGCTGTAGATCAACTTCAAAATGAAAACATAAAACTACTTGTGTTCGGTTTGCCAAGTGATGAAATGAAGTCAGAAATAGAGGCGTATAGAAAGTCTAAATTTATAAAAAATATAGGATGGATACCATCTGAAAAAACCTATGATTATCTCTTAGTTGCTGATATTGTTTTTTTCCCAGGTACACATTCTGTTTTGTGGGAGCAAGCAATAGGATTGGGATTGCCATGCGTCTTCAAAAAATGGGAAGGTATTCAACATGTTGATTTAAATGGTAATTGCATTTTTCTTGAAAATGAAGACATACCTGAGATTAAAGAAAAAATATTAAAACTTTATATGGACAAAAAACTTTTAATGAGCATGAAACAAGTCGCTGAAGATAGGGGTACGTTAGAATTTTCTTATTATGAAATAGCAAAAAAAGCAATTGAACCATAACGAGTTTCAGCGCATCACTTATTAATTAAAAAAATGCAAAGTATTAAAAAAGCCTAATAAAATATATGAAACCCTACCAAATCTGTACCAACTGTGTCATGGACACCTCAGACTCCAAAATCACTTTTGACGAAAAAGGCATTTGCGACCATTGCAATGATTTTTACGAAAACGTAAAACCCAACTGGCATACCGATGAAAGGGGTAAAAAAGAACTTTCCCTGATTGTAGAAAAAATAAAAAAAGAAGGGAAAGGCAAAGATTTCGACTGCATACTCGGATTGAGTGGCGGTGTTGACAGTTCATATATGTTGCACATAGCCGTAAAAGAATTTGGCCTGCGCCCGCTCGTTTTTCATGTCGATGGCGGTTGGAATTCCGAATTGGCCGTACACAACATTCAGGTGTTGGTTGACAAGTTCGGGCTCGATTTATACACAGAAGTCATCAATTGGGAGGAAATGAAAGACTTTCAGTTGGCCTTTTTTAAATCAGGAGTACCGCATATAGACATTCCGCAAGACCATGCATTTGTGGCAACACTCTATAATTTTGCCCATAAATACAACATTAAGTACATCCTCAATGGTGGCAATATATCTACCGAATGTATCCGAAATCCAATGGAGTATTTCTATTACGGGACAGATATGGCACAAATAAATGACATTAGAAAACGTTTTGGGACTATCAAAATGGAAACCTATCCGTTTAGCCCGATTCTCAAACACAAGTTTTATTTGCGGTATATAAAACGTATTAAAGTACTCAAACTCCTCAATTACCGTCCCTACATCAAAGGGGATGCGCTCGAACTTTTAAACAAAGCGTACGGATGGAAACCCTATCCGCAAAAGCATTTCGAATCTAGGTTTACAAAATTCTTCGAAGCATACTGGCTACCCGAACGTTTCGGTTTTGATTCAAGAAGGGTACAATTTTCAAGCCTCATCGTAACCGGTCAAATGAACCGAGATGAAGCCTTGGAAAAACTCAAAAAACCGGCATACAATCCCGAAACCATAGAAGATGAATTTAATTATATCGCAACCAAGCTCGGCATTACTCCCAACCAATTAAAATCATATTTCACCATGGAAAAAAAGTTCTATTGGGATTACAAAAATCAAGTATCTATGTTCAACACAGGTGCGAAAATTCTCAAATATCTTGGAATTGAAAAATCAATAAAAAGGTGATAACAATAATAGATTACGGCTCCGGTAATATCCGGGCCATCGGAAATATCTATGACAGATTAAAAATTAACTACAAGATTGCCAAAGATCCCGAAGATGTTGTAGGCGCAGAAAAACTTTTTTTGCCGGGTGTCGGTGCATTCGATGAAACTATCTCGATGCTTGACAAAACCGGTTTTAGGGAAGTATTGGACAAAGAAGTTTTGCAGAACAAAGTCCCGATTATAGGCATCTGCGTAGGCATGCAAATCTTAGCGGAAAGCAGTGAAGAAGGAAGCCTAAACGGGCTCGGCTACATCAAAGGAAAAGTAAAAAAGTTAGATGCAAACTTGTTACACCAAAAACCCAAATTGCCACACATGGGTTGGAATTCGATTGAAATACGCCGAGAAAATAAGTTGTTGGAAAATGTAGATACCCATTTTGGTTTTTATTTTTTGCATACTTATTATTTTGAGTGTGAAAATAATGATGACATCCTCACAACCACTCAGTATGGTAAGGCATTTGCATCAGCCATCAACCATGACAATGTGTTCGGGATACAATTCCACCCGGAGAAAAGCCACCAAAACGGCATAAACTTACTCCATAATTTCGCAAAACTATAATGCTAAGATCCAGAATCATCCCTTGCCTTTTAGTTCACAAAAAGGGACTCGTTAAAACGACCCAATTCAAAGACCCAAAGTATGTGGGCGACCCCATAAACGCGGTAAAAATATTTAATGAGAAAGAAGTGGACGAACTGATTGTACTCGATATTGATGCGACAGTCGAACAAAGAGGTCCTGATTTTTCACTGATAAAAAATTTAGCCGTTGAGTGCCGAATGCCTTTTTGTTATGGTGGCGGTGTAACAACCGTAGCCCAAGCCAAGGAAATAATAGGTTTAGGTGCGGAAAAAGTTGCTTTGAGCGCTGCCGCAATTTATAACACCCAAATTCTGAGAGAAATCGGAAAAACAGTAGGTGTTCAAAGTGTGGTTGTAGTACTAGATGTAAGAAAAAAGAAACTATTTGGTGGTTATGAAATTGTCACGCACAACGGTAAAAAAACAGCCGGAATCAAACTGTCAGATTTTATAAAAGAAATCAGCAAAATTGGCATCGGCGAATTGGTCATAAATGCTGTTGACAATGATGGTAAAATGGAAGGATATGATTTCAAATTATTTGATTGGATAAGGGATCAAATCGAAATGCCTATGACCATTTTGGGCGGGGCCGGAAAATTTGATGACTTGAAAGAAGCTATTTCCCGCTACAAAACAATTGGTGTAGCAGCAGGAAGCCTGTTTGTTTTTAAAGGAAAATATAGGGCAGTTTTGATAAATTATCCCAATTTTGTTGAAAGAAAAGATATGTATCAATTATAACCCATGAAACAAATCATCCAATCCTTTAAAACCGGCGAAACCCTGCTCGAAGAAGTGCCTGCGCCTTTGGTGCAAAAAGGATGCGTACTCATACAAACCACCCGCAGCTTGGTCTCCCTCGGCACCGAGCGCATGTTGGTAGAGTTTGGCAAATCGAACCTCATCTCCAAAGCACGCCAACAACCCGACAAAGTCAAGCAAGTACTCGACAAAATCAAAACCGAAGGCCTGCTCCCCACCCTCGAAGCCGTGTTCAACAAACTCGGCGAGCCACTGCCGCTCGGCTATTGCAACGTGGGCAAGGTCATTGCCGTGGGCGAAGGCGTGACAGATTTTAAAATCGGCGACCGCGTAGCCTCCAACGGCCAACACGCCGAATTTGTGTGCATCCCCAAAAACTTGGCCGCCCACATCCCCGGTGAAGTTTCCGATGAAGAAGCCGCCTTCACCGTCATCGGCTCCATCGGGCTGCAAGGCATCCGGCTGCTCAACCCCACCCTGGGCGAAACCGTCGTGGTCACCGGGCTTGGCCTCATCGGGCTGCTCACCGCCCAACTCCTGCTGGTCAACGGTTGCCGCGTGATCGGCATCGATATAGACCCAACCAAGTTGGACTTGGCCGCCCGTTGGGGAGTACTTACATTCAATCCGAAAAACGGCGATGCCGTGAAGTTTGTAGAAAGCACCACCAACGGCACCGGTGCAGACGGCGTCATCATCACCGCATCGGCCAAAACCGATGAAATCATATCGCAAGCAGCCCGCATGTCGCGCAAACGCGGGCGCATCGTCTTGGTGGGCGTTGTCGGGCTCAACCTCAGCCGCGCCGAGTTTTACGAAAAAGAACTGTCTTTTCAGGTGTCTTGCTCCTACGGTCCGGGCCGCTACGACGACAACTACGAACAAAAAGGCACCGACTACCCTTTGCCCTTCGTCCGCTGGACCGAAAAACGCAATTTTGAAGCCATCTTACAGGCTATTGCCTCCCAAAAATTGCAGGTCAAAGAGCTCATCACCGAAGTTGTGCCACTCGAAGATTATCAAAAAATATACGGAAACATCGGTAGCTCTTCTGCCATCGCCTCGCTGCTCAAATATCCCGAAACAGAAAATCCGCAGCCACAGCATACCGTGCAGCTCAAACAAGTAAATTTCTCAAAAAGCAAAGGCGTTATCGGCATCATCGGTGCGGGAAACTTCACCAAAATGACCATGCTCCCCGCGCTCAAAGGAAGCGGCGCAAACTTGAAATACATCGCCAGCAAAGGCGGCGTGAGCGGTACGGCTTTGGCCAAGAAACACGGTTTTTCACATTCCACGAGCGATTATACAGACATTCTCAAGGATGCGGAAACAGACTTGGCGTGCATCACCACCCGCCACAACTTGCATGCACCGATGGCAGTTGAGGCATTGAAAGCCGGGAAACACGTGTTTGTAGAAAAACCCTTAGCGCTCAACACAACTGAATTGGATGCGGTGGTGGCAGCGCAACAAGCCTCCGGGAAAACCCTCACCGTAGGTTTCAACCGCCGGTTTTCGCCCCACGCCCTGAAAATAAAGCAACAGCTTTCTGATGCACCGGTCCACATCACGGCTACCATGAATGCGGGCTTTATCCCGCCAAACGTTTGGGTACACGATTTGAAAATCGGCGGCGGGCGCATCGTGGGTGAAGCCTGCCATTTTATCGATTTGATGGTTTACCTCACCGGGAGCAAAGTAACATCAGTATGCATGAATGCGCTGGGGAAAAACCCGGAAGAAAACACGGACAACGCCACTATTTTGTTGCGGTTTGAAAATGGCTCCAACGGCGTTGTCAACTATTTTTCCAATGGCTCAAAAGCCTATGCCAAAGAGCGGGTGGAGGTTTTTTCACAGGAACGGACCTTTGTTTTGGACAATTTCCGCCGCACGACCGCCTATGGTTGTAAAGGTTTTTCCGGCCTGAAGACCCAACTCGACAAAGGGCATAAAAATCAGTTTCACCAACTCATCCACCAAATCCAAAACGGTGGCGAAGCCCTCATCCCTTTTGAGGAAATCGTCAACACCACCCAAGCAAGTTTTGCCGCCATGCAAAGCCTGAGAGAAAACAGGTGGGTGGAAGTGTGATAAAATTAAGCGGTAAATCTCCATACCAAAAGAGCGCTACAATACACCTTTGTAAATGATTATACACATTCCGGGAGTGCATTCATCAAAAAGAGCCTTTTATAGCACTTTTATGTTGTTGATATGAGAATTATGTTTATTTTTGCATAAAATAGCGCAATATAATGCACTTTGAAGAAATAATAACAGCCATTAAAGAAAGGCGTGAAGCTTTTCAAATAACTCAGGAAGATTTGTCAAAACGTTCCGGTGTGGGTTTGAGAACGCTGAAGCAATTGGAAAGCGGCAAAGGTAATCCCACACTCACAACCCTACAAAAAATAGGCGATGCGCTGGGGTTGACCTTGGTGTTTCAAGTGAAAGACATGACGAGATGAGACAAGCAAAAGTAGTGTTTAAGGGAGAAGAAGCCGGCTTGTTAAGCCAGCAAGCAAACGGTTCGTTTACATTTAGTTACACCAAGCTATGGTTTGAGGATAGCAGCAAACCGGCCATCAGCTTGACACTGCCAAAAACACAACAAGTGTATCACTCAGGGCATTTGTTCCCTTTTTTCTATAATATGCTACCGGAAGGAATCAACAAAGAAGTGATGTGCAGCACCCACAGGATTGATCGTGAAGATGCTTTTGGACTTTTGTTGGCAAGTGCGCAACACGACACCATTGGTGCAGTAAGTCTTAAAAACTCTCAGGGGAAATGAAACTACCTGAAATCAATCACTGTCCCGGTACATTGGCTGAAGGGCATTCCACTTACAGCCCAACCTGTCTTAAACGTATGTTTCAGGGCAAAAAGGTAATCCATGTATTGCCTTATACTGCGCCGTCCACACAAGAAGTTACCGGGAAGCACTTTATGGAAAACCAACAACGAATTTCCATTTCGGGCGTACAGGAAAAATTTTCCTTGCGATTGGAGAAAAATAAATTGCGTTTGACCCGGGAGGGGGAGCAAGGTCAATACATTTTAAAGCCCATACCACGTTCAGGAAACAAACCGGGCCTCATGCCTGCCAATGAACACCTTACCATGCAACTGGCAAGACAAGTGTTTGGCATCGAAACTGCCGAAAATGCATTGGTTTTTTTTCAAAATGGACAACCCGCTTACATCACCAAACGTTTTGATCTAAAAGAAGACGGTACCAAAAGAGGCCAGGAAGATTTTGCTGCATTGGCCGGGAAAACCCCACAAACGCATGGGACACACTATAAATACTCAGGCAATTACCTTGATCTTTTTATACTCTTAAAAAGGTTTGTACCGGCTTATAAAATTGAAGCACCAAAATTACTACAGCTTTTGCTGTTTAATTACCTGTTTTCCAATGGCGATGCCCACCTCAAAAACTTTTCCCTGATAGAAACCCGGTGGGGCGATTACCGATTGAGCCCGGCATATGACCTTTTGAACAGCCATATTCATATAGACGATGCAGTATTTGCTTTGGAAGAGGGGCTCCTTCCTAAAAACTTAGCACAAGGAACCATAAAAAGACAATTTTTAGAGCTTGCAAATCAAGCTGAAATACCTCAAGTAGTTGTGCAGGAAATGTTTATGCAAATAACATCAGCTACCCATTTGGTGGAAAAATTCATTGCCGCCTCCTTTCTGGACGATGCCACCCAAAGGAATTATAGTCAAGCTTACAGGTACAAACTAAAAAAAATGACCAAAGAGTAATATGTTTAAGAATTTCCTTGTGTAAAATAAGTAGTCCATGCTTCAAAAACGATTTTTACATTGTTTTGGAATTTGGAATTTTTGTCCATCCGTAGGCTAAATTGATATTTAAAAGTAAGCACGTTAATTTGTTAAGAAAAAACTATATTTGTTATCGCAACCTAGGTTACGGTAACCTGCATTACGATAGCTTATGAAGTTTTACAATCGGGAAAATGAACTGGAACTTCTACAGAAAGTTCATAATTTGTCGGCTACTTCTGCTCAAATGACATTTGTAGTGGGGAGAAGGCGTATCGGAAAAACACGGTTATTGGTGCGTGCATTTGAAAACGAAAAAATGGTTTACTTGTTTGTC
The DNA here is from genome assembly GCA_018829465.1 of Bacteroidota bacterium. GTDB lineage: Bacteria > Bacteroidota > Bacteroidia > Flavobacteriales > Flavobacteriaceae > UM-FILTER-40-17. The sequence continues at coordinate 211,338 of JAHJTN010000010.1, forward strand.
GCAAAAAAAAATGAAGCCCTGTTATGTGCTGAATTTGTGGAGGAAATCAAACAAAAGTTAAACCTTCCCGTCTATGGTGAAATAAAAACATTCAAAGAAGTCTTTGAAGTGCTTATGCAAGCTTCAAAAAACCAGCAGTTTACGGTGGTCATTGATGAATTCCAGGAGTTCTTGTCTGTAAATGCATCAGTATATGCCGCTATGCAGAACCAGTGGGACCTGAACAAAGAAGAAAGTAAGATCAATTTGATTTTATGCGGTTCAGTTTATTCCATGATGTCTCGTATTTTTGAAAACGCCAAGGAGCCGCTATTTGGAAGAGCGACTCAGCGGATACATATAAAGGCCTTTGATACCCAAACACTCAAAGCAATCTTAAAGGACTTTGCCCCAGACCATACCCCTGAAGATTTATTGGCATTTTACCTTATTACAGGAGGGGTGGCAAAATATGTTGAAATTTTGGTGCAAGAACAAGCATTTACACGTGACGCCATCATGGATACTGTATTGTCTGAGAACTCTCTCTTCCTTGAAGAAGGAAAAAATGTATTGATAGAAGAATTTGGAAAAGAATATGGGAATTATTTTTCCATTCTTTCCTTGATTGCTTCCGGAAAAACCTCGCGTGTGGAAATAGAATCCATTATGGAAATGCAAACCGGGGGTTTTTTAAACCGTTTGGAAACAGAGTATGACTTAATCAAAAAAGTGCGCCCCATTCTTGCCAAACCCGGTAGCCGGTCTGTTAAATATAAAATAAACGATACTTTTCTGGCCTTTTGGTTTCGATTTATCTATAAATATCGCAGCGCAGTGGAGGCAGGTAATTTAGAGTACCTTAAAGAAATCGTAAAGCGTGATTATGCGGTTTTCAGCGGAACCGTGTTGGAAAATTATTTTATACAAAAATTAAAAGCAGAAAAAGCATACAACCAGATAGGTACTTACTGGGATACTAACCATACCCACGAAATTGATATTGTTGCAATAAATGAACTCAAAAAAAAGATACTCTTTGCAGAAGTAAAACGCCAAAAAGAAAACATTAGCATACCAAAACTTAAGGAAAAAACCCTGAAATTGCAACCGCAATTCACCGGCTATGAATTTTCGTATAAAGCACTAGCTATGGATGATATGTAAGTTATGTTCAAAAAACTATCACGATACTGTCAACTACTCCAAAACATGGGTATGCGTTACATCACCTACCGCATCCGTCATGAAATGGAAAAACGCAGCGGTATTTTAAAAAAGAGGTTTCCGGTAAATCCTCCCGCTCAAAATTTTATCACCTTGGAAGAATGGCGAAAAGACACCCCTGCTTTTTTTTTTCAAGGGAAAAAGGATTTAAAGTTTCCGCAAAATCCCAATCCCGGTTTGGAAAAAATAGTTTCGGACATGGAAAATGGGAGCTTTCTTTTTTTTTGCAAAATACCCTTCAAACTCGGTGAAAATGCCGGTTGGTTGACCAATCCCGACACGGGGTTTCGCTATGACATCCGTAAACATTGGTCGGAAATTCCGGATTTGTCTGCCGAAGCCGGCGACATCAAATATGTTTGGGAAAAAGCCCGGTTTACCTTCCTTTACGACCTCATCCGGTACGATTATCATTTCAAAAAAGACTGTTCTGAACGGGTTTTGGGCGAAATCGAATCTTTCATCCGCCACAACCCCATCAACCAAGGCCCCAATTACAAATGCAGCCAGGAAATTTCCTTGCGCACGCTCAATTGGGTTTTCGCCATGTATTATTACAAAGATTCCGAAAACCTCACCCAGGCACGTTTTCAAAAAATCGTCAACCACATCTATTGGCAGTTGCACCATGTATATCATAACATCAACTTTTCACGCATCGCCGTGCGAAACAACCATGCGCTCACCGAAACTTTGATGCTGTATTTGTCCGGTCTGCTGTTTCCGTTTCTCCCGAATGTGGACAAATGGAGCGCGAAAGGAAAAAAATGGTTTGAAGAAGAGGTTGCCTATCAGATAAAACCCGACGGTACTTTCCTGCAATTTTCGATGAATTATCACCGTGTTGTCATTCAACTGCTCACGTGGGCATTCCGGTTGACAGCATTAAACGGAAAATCGTTGCACCCGGTGGTGGAGGAACGGGCAAAAAAATCGCTATTGTTTTTGGAAAACTGTATGGATGAAACTTCCGGCGAGCTCCCCAACTACGGACCCAACGACGGTGCTTTGTTTTTCAGGCTCACCAACGATGACTATCGGGTATATCGCTCCCAGCTCAACGACCTCAAAGCGGTATTGGGCATGCCGGCCGATACCGTTTCCGAAAGCCAATTTTGGTATGGGTGCGACAATCCCAAAACCGAAAAACCATCCTCAGTAGATTTGATGAAAACTTTTCGGGACGGGGGCTATTATGTTCTTAAAGAAAGCCAACAGAAAGTTCTAACTTTCATCCGGTGTGGCGATTACAGAAAACACCGCCCTTTCCAAAACGACAACCTGCATTTGGATATTTGGGTAAACGGCGTGAATTACCTCCGCGATGCGGGCTCGTATAAATACAATACTTCGCCGGACTTGTACAACTATTTCAACGGTTGCGAAGGCCACAACACGCTGAGCATAGACGGAAAAAACCAAATGCAAAGAGGGCCTCGGTTTATCTGGTTTTATTGGGTCAAAAATGCGGAAGGCAAATGGGTCGAAAATGAAAACGGTTATACTTTTGAAGGTTGGATAGAAGCTTTCAGGCAGATCAAAAAAGGCATTGTCCACCACCGGAAAGTACGTAAAATCAAGAACCAACTCGAATGGTCGGTGACGGACGGGGTGGAAAACGCCGGAAAACTCGCAAAGACCGTTTACTGGCACATCAACCCGGAAGTTGAAGGAAAAATTTTAATAACAGCAACGGGTGCAGACGGAAAAACCATTGAAGGAACAAAAGAGAAAGCTTGGTATTCAGGTTATTACGGGTTGAAAGAGATTTCTGTCCGGTGGTCGTTTACCACCACATCGGACAAGATCCATACGGTTATCCAAATTTTAAGTTGAATACTATTAAAAGTTTTTATGGTTATAAGCATAAAAAGTATCTATAATTTTCAGTTTTTGTGTATGGGCATAAACAATAAGTCTAACGAGTTTTTAAATACAAATTATCGCAAGTGAACATTTTACTCATTCATCAATATTTTTTAGAAGATTCGGACTCGGGAGGGTCAAGGTTTAACGAAATGACCCGCACCTGGACGGAAATGGGCCATGAAGTAACCGTTTTGGCAGGGATGATCAACCCAACTGAAAGTGTCAAATACCCCGAATACAAAGGCAAATATTTCAAACACAAGCAGCAGGGAAAAGTCAAAGTCTTGCGTTGCCATGTGTCCGAAAGCTACAACAAAAGTTTCCTCGGGCGGTTTTGGGGCTATTTGTCCTTTATGTTTTCGGCTTTGTGGGGCGGTTTGTTTAAGCTCAAAGGCAAGTACGATCTCATTTTGGTCACATCGCCACCCTTGTTTGTAGGGGTTTCGGCATATTTGTTGTCCCGGCTGAAACGCGTTCCGTTCGTGTTCGAAATCCGCGACCTTTGGCCCGAATCGGCTATCGATACGGGCGTGGTCACCAATAAAATGGTCATCAAAATGGCTTATGCTTTTGAAGCTTTTATTTACAAAAAAGCCAAGCTCATCAACGTGCTCACCCCGGCTTTTCGCGAAAAACTCATCCAAGACAAAAACGTGCCTGCCGAAAAAATCATCTTCATCCCCAACGCCGCCGATTTTTCCCTGCTCGAAAAACTGCCCGAAAGTTTTGATGCCACCGCCTTTAAAAAATCACTCGGCCTGGAGGGTAAATTTGTCATCACTTATGTGGGTGCACACGGTGTGGCCAACCACCTGATCCAACTCCTCGATGCTGCGGAGCTGCTGCGCGACACCGATGTGGTTTTCCAACTCATCGGCAGCGGCATGCAAAAAGAAATGCTGGTGAGAGAAGCCCAAAAAAGGAGATTGGACAACGTGGTTTTTCGCCCGCCTGTGGCCAAAGAAGAAGTGTTCAAATACATCCTGGCTTCGGACATGGGCACTTCGGTGCTTAAAAAAGTGGATACGTTTAAGACCATTTATTCCAACAAAACCTTCGATTATATGTCTTGCAAAATGCCTGTGCTGTTGTTGATAGACGGCGTTTCGCGCCAATTGGTGGAAGAGGCAGGTTGCGGTGTGTATGCCGAACCCGAAAACCCGACAGACATCGCCGAGAAAGTAAGGCATTGCCTGAGCATACAAGCCCAACTGCCCGAAATGGGAAAAAAAGGCTACGACTATGCCCGGCAGCACTTTGACCGCGAGGTTTTGGCCAAACAATACGCCGCATCTTTGGAAAAGTTGGTGATGATTTGATGATGTGATGATGTGATGATGTGATGAAACAAAATAACTATTGCCTAATGGCTCTTGGCTTCAAACAAATAACAAATAACCTATAACAAACAACTCTACTGGCTAATGCCTAATGGCTCTTGGCTTCAAACAAATAACGATTAACAAATAACATATAACCTCTATTGCCTTTTGCCTAATGGCTATTGGCTAATGACTTTTAAACCAATCACGAAAGAACCCTACAACCTTTAGCTGTCACCCTGAACTTGTTTCAGGGTCTTGCCCCTCGACTGCGCTCGGGGTGACATTCCATTGTGTGAAGATGCTGAACCA
>JAHJTN010000038.1 GCA_018829465.1 Bacteroidota bacterium
CATCTCCATTATCGCTTACACTGATTTTGTTCCAAGCCAAAGCTCCTTGCCCAAGAGCCACAAAAGCACCAACACCACCCGTTTGCATAAAAATATCTAAGCTTCCGGCGCAAGCGTAAATGTTTCCGTTTGGGGCCGCGTCAATCCCTGACCACCCATAAACACCGGTCCCAAGAGCCACAAAAGCACCGACACCACCGGTCCTTTTGTATATATCATTAGCTTCACAAGCGTATTCATCCCCGTTGGGTGCTTTAGTCACGTCCTGCCAATTGCGAGATGTTTGTCCTAATGCCGCAAAGTCACCAACCCCTCCTGTTTGTTTGTAAATGTCGCCTAAATTAACACTTGCTAAAACGTCACCCCCGGCAACTCCACCAATTCCCGACCATTTCCTTGCTTCTTGCCCAAGGCCCACGAAGTCGCCAACACCACCGGTTTGTTTGTAAATGTCGCCAAGTTCGACAGCAATATATATATCGTCGCCAACGGCGTCCATGCCCTTCCATTTCCTTGACTCTTGCGATAATGATTCGAAATCCCCAACATGCACAACCTGCCCATGATCCTTATAAACCCGGATATACTGATCCCCAAATTCAAGGATATATGCCTGTTCCACGTTGAACTCAAACCGGACAACCCGAACCTTTTTAGTGCTGTCTTTTACTTCTGAAACAAAAGTGGTGCCTGGGCGTTTCCGAAGGCCCCCATACGGCATAATGATAAAATTGGAGCATGTCTCAAGCCCATTGTCATATTGGGCTAAATCATCCCGGGCGTGTAGGCGCGGATCAAGTTCCCCGGAAGTAAAGTTATTTTTTGAGACGGTAAAATCAGTCATACAACACCTTGGCCGGTTTTATCCTTGCCGAACCCCTGGAAGATAACCAAGAACTTTTCTGGCTGGCCTTTCTTTTGCTCCGTTTGGTTGAATCTATAGTCTGGGCCTGAATCAACTTTTGTTGAAATAATGTCACCATAGTTTCCATAACGCCCCGGTTTTGTTTCAAAGGAAGCGCAACCTGCGCAGCCAGTTTATATTCAAGGGTTTCCCTGAACAACTTAGAAAAATCAGTAACGGCAATACCGTTAGACGTGTACCGGATATAAAAGGTGTCTTGGTCGGTGATAACAAAACCCTCTTCTTCATCCCATTCAATATCATTTGTCACGCCGTTCCAGACTGACAATATCCGGACACAATCGTCTGGGATGATAAACCGGTACATATCTTCCGGGAAGATAGGGGCGGTTACATCGGCAGCCAGGGCCACCCTTTTTGTGGCGAACTTCCACGGGAAAGCCTCAAGGACAGCCTCAAGGGATTGGGTGTACTGATCATCCAGGGCTATGCGCTGGTCAGAGTCCTCATCAATTACGGCTATTCTTTCTACACCGAGCTTCCCCAGGGCGCCGTTATAAATATCAATAAGTGCGATCGTCATTTCTCAAGACCTTGTTTTTCTGATCTTCTGATTTTTCAAGTAATTTGATTTCATCAATCATGGAGGTTTTTGTCCCTTCCAACGCCACACCAAACCGGGCGTGGGTATGGAGAACAAGATCCTCTTCATTCATCTTCCAAAGGTCGCGCATCGGCATTCTCTCCGGGCGCTCTGTGGTTTCCTCTGCATCAGATCCGATCTTTTTCCAATGAGGGGCGTACCCTTCTTTGGTTTCGGTTAGATCAAGATCAGAATCCACTTTATCCCCAACTTCATGGAGCTTTGCACCCCTGAAGCACTTCCGAACACAGATAAATTTCATGGTTTAATCCTCATAGTTTTTAAGAACCGGGGAAAGCATCTCCCCGTCGTTGTATTTTTTAACAGTCTGGTCCCCCATCCGGCTTGCGTTCTCGATCCATCGCCGCATAACATGGAGCTTGACAATATCGGGTTGAGGGTAATTTTTGTCCGGGATGTGGACATGCTGGATGAACATCCCTTCTATCAACTGGTCTGATATTGTGTTTTCCCAATTATCTTTGTGCTGGATCTCCATTTCGGTGCAGCCGCGTTTCAAAGAAATATTGTATTCGGCCTTGAATACAGGCTTGAGGTCGGCCCGGACTTTTTTTAAGATCTCAAGACCGCTCTCTTTTGTGTCACAGTAAAAATACCCGGAATAAACGCCGGAGGTATAAGGCCTATTGTCCCATCCACACTTGCAAGGATGCTTGATATCAAAGGCCATGTAATCCCGCAGGCCAAACAAGTCCTCAATGGTTGACATCCGGATCACAACTTTCCAGCAATGGTAACAGCGTTTTGGCCGGATTTTTGTAAGCTGGAAAATAATCTGCCAATCTTCGCATTTCCGGCAGGTATCCCGCAGGACGTGGACCCATGGGGTATTAAAATCAATTCCAACCTGCTTTGGCGTGATCTTCTGGGTTTTGGGGTCAATATACCAGCCGCCACCCTTAAGCAGCGGCTGACACATTGCGACAATATCCCGGGCAACAAGTTCTGAATATTGTACTGGCATATCTATCCTTTAGGTTATGGTCGGTTGGGCAAGAAGTCCGAACGAACCCTTAATAATCCAGCCCACGGTGTCGTCAATATACCGCAGACTCACTTGATCACCGGCATCAGCAAAGACAATGGTTGCCCATCCGGTTTTGGTTGTTGGGGTCAGGGTTCCGTCCCCGCCGCCGTCCGTGCCAAGTACAATGGTCAATTCTTGGCCTTTGGTGCCATTGGCGAGGGTTAGGGCCTCGGCAATGGCACCCGTTGTTTTGGTAACGTGGGAATGGGTGACGGGGATTGCAAGGACATCTGCCGCCACGGTGGTTGCTCCGCCAGGATCAAAAGAATAGGCTCCGGCGGTCCTCAACAAAGAGGTAATAGTGGCGGTTGTGATTGTGGCAGTGGTGATTACTGCCGTGGTAATGGTAGTGAGGACGGCATAAAGCCATCCCCAATACCGGTCAGAAGTCCCAAGATATCCGGTGCCGTTTTTGTTTGGCCTGTATCTTTCGGTCATTTAGCACCCCCTATGCCAGTTTGCGGTTCATCAGCGGTGACAGGCTTAAAAACATATCGAGCTTGCCAGCGGTGAGGGCAGCCGTTACAGCAACATTGCCACAAATATACTGCTTGACTGTACCGGAAGGCAGAACGGCAGAACCGATGATATCCCCAATATTCGGGGTTTTGTCGGTAACAAAGGTCAATAATGTTGAAGCACTGGACATGGTCTCTACTGCTGATGTGTGCAAGTCGATGGTAACCACCGGGGACCCGGCAGAAGCA
>JAHJTN010000011.1 GCA_018829465.1 Bacteroidota bacterium
AACGGAACGAAATTAGCCGGATTGAAAAACCTGAGTAGAGTAGAGGCCGAATTGAATAAAAAACTGATAAAAATACGTGTGGCAACACTGTGTATAGCTCATTGCGGGGCAAGTGAATATCTCGAAAGTTTGCGATTTTTTGCTAACTTTACGACTTACTCGAAACGACTCGCTGTTTTATCCGCCACATCGCCAAGCTGCAAACCGTTAGCAATCAGCTAATAGACGAAACCGAAAATGACTGAAATGAAAATTTTTGTAGAGACTGAAAGATTAATTTTAAGAGAAATACTTCCGACAGACATTGACGGAATGTTTGAGCTAGATTCTGACCCAAAAGTTCATAGATATTTGGGAAATAAACCAATAACCGACAAAGACCAAATCGTTAAAGTAATAAATTTCATCCGTCAACAATATATTGAACATGGAATTGGGCGTTTTGCCATTGTTGATAAAAAAACAAATACCTTTATGGGTTGGACAGGTCTAAAACTTGAGACAAAAAGGATAAATAATCACCAAAATTATTATGATCTCGGTTACCGACTTATTAGAAAATATTGGGGACAAGGAATTGCTTCAGAAAGTGCAATCGCTTCCATAGATTATGCTTTCAATATACTTAATCTTGAAGAAGTATATGCTGCTGCAGGTTGTGAAAATATAGCGTCCAATAAAATTATCCAAAAAGTTGGACTGAATTTTATACAGACATTCTACTATGAAGACCTAAAGTGTAATTGGTATAAGATAGATAAGAATGGTTATGATATTAAAAAGCGATTCCAATAGCCGCTTATAGAACCGATGGCAAAAAAAGTTTAAAACCAAACCTTGTATTTTGGGTAAATTTATTGCTATTGATAAAAGAAATCCACTAATCAAGCACCCAAAAACGTCAATCAATACCCAACCCCTGTGAAAAACAAAAACATTCGAATCGCTTTAAGCAGTGTTTTAATCTATCTGATTTTTAAAAACGCTTTCCAACTATTGACGGAGCTACTCTTATGGATACACTTAAAATTAAGCATCGTACATGAATACGTTTTCGTATTGTTCAACTCTTTGATAGGCATTTTATCACTTTTACTCCTGGTTTTTTTATTTAATCGATTTCTCAAAAATGAAAATCCAAAAAATAAAACCATATATGTTCTGATTTTAATTACAGCTGTGCTGAAAATTGCCTTATTACTAATGAATAAAATATCTGTAAACGATCTTGCTGAAATCCATATAGACGGTGTTCTAAACACATATCTATCACAACTTGGATGGTCTAAACTATTAGATGTCGTTTTTCCGGTCTTTGGATTGATATATTTTTTATGGAAGCTAAACAGGGATAAAAATCCTGCAGAAAACCATATATAACCCAAATAGAACCAAATTGTATAAACCAAAACAAGGTACGAATTTTAAACACATGTTTCCGTATCACTTTCGTATCTTTACCTTTTAAAAATTGCCTTGATGAAGCGTTTTTTTGTATGCTTATTGGTGTTTTTTGGTTTGTTTTCTTGTCAAAATAATCGAGCCCATCACCGTTTACAGTTTTCCGACAATCACAAAATTTCACCCAAGCACGCAAAGGGGTTTTATGCCTACGCATATCCCGATTTTACCATTTTGACCATTACACAACCCTGGAAAAATGCACAGCAAACCTTTAGCTATGTTTTGACAAAAAATCCGGAAAACCTTGCAGATAGCCTACAATCTCTCCCCATCATACAAATACCGCTCAAAAAAATAGTAGTCACATCTACCACACACATTCCTTCACTAGAAATGTTAGGCGTAGAAGAAACTTTGATTGGGTTTCCCGAAACAGACTACATTTCTTCGCCCAAAACGCGTGCACGCATCGAAGCGGGAAAAGTCACAAACCTGGGTAAAAACGAACACATCAATTCTGAAGTTTTACTCTCACTTCAACCCGATGCGGTAATCGGATTTTCCATAGATCAAAACAACAAAGCCTATCAGAACTTTGAAGCCGCAGGAATCGCGGTAATCTACAACGGCGATTGGACCGAAATGTCGCCTTTGGGCAGGGCCGAATGGCTCAAGTTTTTCGGATACTTGTTTGATAAATCTGCTGAGGCGAATCAATTATATGACACTATCCAAACCGCTTACTTTAAAGCGGCCGTACTAGCCCAATCTGTGTCCGATAAACCCACAGTCATCAGCGGCAGTTTGTTTAAAGATGTTTGGTATTTGCCGGCAGGCGACAGTTGGGCAGCTCGTTTTTTTGAAGATGCCGGCGGCCATTATCTCTGGAAAGACACCCCCGGTACGGGCAGCTTGTCTTTGAGTATAGAAAACGTGCTTGAAAAAGCCCACGACGTGGATTTTTGGATTGGGGTTGATGGTTTTGATACTGTAGAGTCTTTGAAAAAGGCCAATATCCATTATCAAAAATTTGCCGCTTTTCAGCATGGGAATGTTTTTACATTTACCACGTCTAAAGATAGTAAGGGCGGCAATTTGTATTATGAACTGGCACCCAACAGACCCGATTGGGTTTTGCAAGATTTGATTCATATTTTACACCCGGATATTTTACCCAACCACGAAAATGTATTTTTCAAAAAACTCCATTGATTGAAAGACCTCAGCGAATACCGATTACTCTTTGCCGGACTCAATTTAATATTGCTGGCGGTTGTCCTTGTCAATTTGAGCTTGGGTTCGGTGTCCATTCCGATAGACAAGGTTTTTATGATTTTGCTCAGGGGCGCCGCCGAAGATGAAAACTGGAAATATATAGTGCTCAACTATCGTTTGCCTAAAGTGTTTGTGGCCATGTTTGTAGGTTGCGGACTGAGTGTAAGTGGGCTGATGATGCAAACCCTTTTCAGAAATCCAATGGCCGGCCCCTATGTTTTAGGCATCAGTTCCGGAGCCGGTTTGGGCGTAGCACTCTTGCTGATGGGCAGTGCCATTTTTGGTGGGTTCGTAGGTTTTCTGGCAGAAAGTTCATTGGGCTTGGTGCTTGCCGCAAGTTTGGGTGGTTTTATGGTGATGCTGGCCGTTTTGAGTATGTCTGTACGCGTCAAGGACACTTTGTCACTGCTCATTATAGGGCTAATGTTTAGTAGCCTCGCAGCGGCTTTGGTCAGTGTGTTGGCTTTTTTCGCACCGGCGGCATCATTACAAAAATACCTGTTTTGGTCATTGGGCAGTCTGGGAAATATTTCATGGAACAATCTGTTTGTTTTTGCCGGCATCATGTTTGTCGCACTTTTTTTGAGCGTTCTCAAAATAAAAACACTCAATGCATTGTTGCTCGGCGATAGGTACGCACAGTCAATGGGTGTAAACCTCAAAGGCAATCGGTTGTCAATCTTGATAGCCACCTGTTTGCTGGCCGGAACCATCACGGCTTTCGTGGGCCCCATTGCTTTTATAGGGCTGGCCGTGCCACATCTCACCCGACTTCTGTTTAAAACAGCCGACCATCGCATGCTGTTGCCTGCCGTTGGACTCGTAGGTGCTATTTTGATGGTGATTTGCGACAGCATCGCGCAACTACCGGGCAGCGAACTGGTTCTGCCCATCAACGCTGTTACTTCGCTTATTGGCGCTCCGGTAGTGATTTGGCTGTTGGTCCGAAAAAAAAGAATTTATCTGTAAAAAATAAACGCCGGATAGTTTTTTTAAATTGACCTTTAGGTTGTATTTTTACAACCTATGCAAGCAGATTTAAGCCACATAAAAGTCATTGGTTTTGATGCAGATGACACCCTCTGGGTCAATGAAACTTACTTTAGGGATGCCGAAAAATCCTTTTCACAAATTTTGAGTCGTTTTGAAACGCCAAACAATATAGATCAAGAACTCTTCAGGGTTGAAATTGAAAACTTAGCCTTTTACGGTTATGGCATCAAAGCTTTTGTGCTTTCAATGTTGGAAGCAGCCTTAAAAATTTCAAATTATCAATTGCTGCCCAAAGAAGTAGAAAGCATCCTCAATATCGGAAAAAAAATGATAGACCATCCGGTTGAACTTATCGATGGTGTTATAGAAACGCTTTCTACCTTGGAACATCGATACCGTTTGATTCTCATCACCAAGGGTGATTTGTTAGATCAGGAGCGGAAGCTGAAAAAATCAAATTTGGCGCATTATTTTCACCATATAGAAGTGCTGAGTGAAAAAAAGGAAGAAAATTATTCAGGTTTGCTCAACCAACTCGATATAAAGCCTTCAGAATTTTTGATGGTGGGCAATTCCTTGAAATCGGATGTTTTACCACTGATTCATATCAAGTCCAATGCCGCACATGTACCGTTTCACACCACTTGGCAACACGAAATTGTAACCGAAGATGAAACCAACGGCAAACACTATTTGACCCTTAAAAATGTAAAAGAACTCATTCCTTATCTAATTTCCCGGTGAAAAAAATTGATCTCGATAATTGGAAACGAAAAGTGCATTTTCAGTTTTTTAAAAATTTTGATGAGCCTTTTCACAGCCTGACATTTACCGTAGATGTAACCCAAGCTTTGCAACATGCCAAAAAGAAAAACATCAGTTTTTTCAATTTTTACACGCACGCTTGTTTGCGTGCCGTAAACACGCTTGAAGGTTTTAAATACCGCATCAAAAACAACGAAGTATATCTTTGTGAACAAGTAAATATTTCTGCTACTTTGCCCAAAGGCGATGGTACGTTCCGCTTTTCATATGTTGAGTTTCATCCCGATTTTAAAAAATTTAACAAAAGGATGCAGGCAGAAAAACTTCGTGTTCAAACGCAAGAAACACTTTTTCCACCTCGCAACGATGATGCCGTGATTCATTTTTCAGCACTGCCTTGGGTATCTTTTACAGCGTTGACCCACGCACGCGATTATTCCATCAGAGATTCGGTTCCGAAAATTTCAGTTGGCGGCTTGTGTGAAGCGAACGGCAAAACGCTGATGCCGGTTTCTGTAACAGTGCATCACGCTTTAGCAGACGGAAATGATATTGGACTTTTTAAAATGGCTTTTGAACAGTTTTTGCAGCTAAAAGAAAGCTGATTATTTGATTGTAAACCTACCCGTACTTTCATTAAAATCTACCAAATCTGAAGGAAAAACCGCCGAAAATTCGTGATTTTCGATGAGTGCACAGGGTTCGCCCGATACTACTTTGTCGTTTTTCATCAAAATCATTTGGTCGCAAACTTGTATGGCCATGTCTATTTCGTGGGTAGAAAACAAAATGGTTTTCTTTTGTTCGGCGGCAAGTTTTTTGAGGAGTTTTAAGATAAAAACTTTGTGATAAACATCCAAATGCGTGGTGGGTTCATCTAGAATAATCACCGGCGTATGTTGTGCCAAAGATCTGGCAATCATAGCTTTTTGCAACTGTCCGTCGCTGATTTCATAACATTTTTTATGACTGATGTCCAAACAGTGGGTGAGGGTAAGGGCTTCTTCTATGGCACGCGCATCGGTTTTGGTGAGCATCCCTATCCAGTTGGTGTAAGGATGCCTTCCGAGTGCCACCAAATCAAAAACAGTGAGGTTGGCTTGAATAGGATTGTTTGCCCAAACCACACTCACCAGTTTTGAAATTTCCTGCGCTGTGTAATCTTGAATTTTTCTGCCGTACAAACAGATGTCTCCCGACAGTGGATTTTCAACCTGAGTGAGCGTTTTGAGCAAGGTAGATTTCCCAATCCCATTGGCACCCACCAAAGCAGTGAGTTGACTTTCTCTAAGTTCAAAACTAATATTTTTGGAAATGATATCGGTATATTTACCCTTGTCGTACCCAATAGTTAACTGATTGACTTTAAATATAGATTCCATAATTTGCTTGCGATGTGTTCAAAGATATAGATAAAAAAAATGTCTGCCTTTCAAAAGCCCGTAATAGAATGATATATTTTTCGTTTTGATAGTCTATTTTTGTAAGAATGATTATTGGCAAAATTGTCCATAAATTGGTGTACTTTTTCAACGTAATTGCCGCGTTGCTTTTGTTGATTTCTTATATTTTGCCTTACATCCCGCCAAAATCCTTTCCGATGATTTCTGTGTTGAGTTTGTCGGTGCCCGTGTTGATTCTTATCAACTTGTTGTTTGTTTTTTACGGTTTGTTTTTTATGAAGCGGATGTGGATGTTGTCTTTTTTTGTTTTATTGATGGGCTTTCAGAATTTTAAAGCCTTGTATAAATTTTCACATAAAGAAAATGCATTACCAGCTAGACACATCCGCGTGATGAGCTACAATGTGCGCTTGTTCAATTTTTACAAATGGATTGCTGATGATTCAATTCCTTCCAAAATGAGTCAGTTGATACAAGAGGCCGATCCGTCTTTAATTGCCTTACAAGATTATCACCCAAGCGGCAAACCTATTTTCGATCGGTATTCATACAGTTTCGAAAAATTAAAGGGACAAAAATCGAAGGCGGGTTTGGCAATTTTTTCGATGTATCCTATAGTCTCTCAAGGTTCTTTGGATTTTCCGGATACGTCTAACAATGGTATTTTTGTAGATGTATTGGTTCAAAAAGACACCATCAGGGTGTATAATATACATTTTCAATCTTTGAAAATTTCACCCGAAATGAACGACTTGGGTGAACAAAACTATGAGTTGCTTGGCAACAGAATAGCCAAAGCCTTTATAAAGCAGCAAGATCAGCTTGATGTTTTTTTAAAGCATTATGAGAAGTCGCCCTATAAAACTCTTGTGATGGGCGATTTTAACAACACCGCATTTTCGTATTTGTACAGAAAAATGATACGCACCGGACTTCAGGATAGTTTTGTGGAAGCCGGCTACAGTTTTGGACAAACTTATGATTTTAAGCTTTTTCCGCTTAGGATAGATTTCATTCTTTCCGATGATAATTTTCGGACACTTCAATTTAAAACCTATAACCAAAAAATTTCGGATCATTTTCCCATAACTGGAACTTTGACTTGGGAATAGTGCCTATTCGTCTGTAATAGACTTGGTATAATTGCGCCATTTGTCTATGACGTTTGAAATATCTTCGGGAAGTTCGGAATCAAATTGCATCCATTTTCCTGTGGTAGGGTGTTTAAAACCAAGTGTCTTGGCATGTAGTGCTTGCCGGGGAAGCAGTTTAAAACAGTTGTCCACAAATTGTTTGTATTTCGTAAAAGTGGTTCCTTTTAATATTCTTTCACCGCCGTATCGAGCGTCGTTAAATAAGGTGTGACCTATGTGTTTCATATGCACCCTAATTTGGTGCGTGCGTCCTGTTTCGAGCGTACAGGCCACGAGTGTCACGTATAAAAACCTTTCTAAGACTTTGTAGTGCGTGACAGCCGATTTTCCGTGAGAACCATCTTCGTAAACAGTCATTTGTAAGCGATCTTTGGGATGCCTACCAATGTGCCCTTCCACCGTACCTTCGTCTTCGTTGATATGGCCCCACACCAAAGCATGGTAGGTGCGCTCGGAAGTTTTGTTGAAAAACTGTTTGGCCAAATGCGTCATGGCTTGTTCGGTTTTGGCAATGACCATGAGTCCACTGGTGTCCTTGTCAATTCGGTGTACCAAACCGGGTCTTTTTTCGCCATTCAGCGGTAGGTTTTGAAAATGGTAGGCTAAGGCATTGACAAGTGTACCGGAATAATTGCCATGCCCGGGATGTACAACCATTCCGGCAGGCTTGTTTACGATGAGCAACACTTCGTCTTCATAAACAATATCCAGTGGAATGTCCTCGGGCGTGAGCAGAAATTCGTAGGGCGGGTGTTCAAATACGACAGTCACTACGTCTAGCGGTTTCACTTTATAGTTAGACTTGACAACCTTGTCGTTGACCAATATATTGCCGTCGTCGGCGGCTTGTTGAATTTTATTTCTTGTTGTGTTTTCAATAAAATTGGCCAAAAATTTATCGACCCTTAGCGGCTCTTGGCCTTTGGTAGCTGTAAACCTATGGTGTTCGTAACGTTCGGTTTCTTCGGAAAAATCATCGAGATCTTCGGTGAATGCGTCAGTCATAATTCTTAAAAATTTTTCTTACCATCACCTAAAATCAAATCCAATCTTGAGTTTTTCTTTAGCTTTTCTCCCGGATTTACTTTTCGGTTTCTAAACTTGATTTCTAACACAACATCGCGAGCAAGATTTGGTTGATAGATGGTATCTCCAATGAGAAAACCCAAAGAGATGAGCGTGGGTTCTGCCTGACGATATGTTTTTTGAATGATGTTGGGTATGGTGACGTCGTTAAAATCTGACGGATTGATGGTCAAGTAAATTTTTCTGTTTTCTTTGACAAAATCACCCGGTTTTGGGGTTTGGTCAATCACTGAAAAACGCGGATAATCCGGATTGTAATTTGCAGAATCCATCACCACGTAGCGCATGCCTTGTGCATCGAGAACTTTTTCAACCTCAGATAGGGTTTTCTTGCTCAAATCGGGCACAGGCAATTTTTCGCCATGATGCGTAGATTGTCTAAGCCAAAACAGCAGACCGTAAACTAGTACAAGCAGGATAAGTCCTGCCAACAGTAAATTTTTTACCAAAGTACTTTTTAAAATCTTTATCAGTATATCGTTCATTTGCGTCTTTTTTGCTTTTCGGTGTCTCGCTGAAAGGCGTTTTTGCATCCTACAATTTTTTTACAAATATAAACATATAACGCTAACCACTTTTTTAAATTATCACAGGGCTAATCTTTCAAAATATTATTTCAAAATCAACCATTACTTTTCGTAAAATGGTTAATTTTGACCTATGAAAAAGACATTATTCGTTATTTTATTATCAACGCTTTTTTTTGGCTGTTATGACGGTGAGCGAAATTGTGATGCGGTGAGAACCGGAAAGTTTGCATTTGTAACCGAAGTTAATGAGGAAAAAGTTACTTCTGTTTTTGAGAGGTTTGAGGAATTTGAAGTAGAGTATTTCAATCAAAAAGTGGATACTTCTACCATAAGATGGTTAAACAATTGCGAGTATATTTTACAACACAAAACACCCAAAAACAGGGCAGAACAGAAGGCGGTACATATCAAAATACTGACCACAGACGAAAGCGGATATACTTTTGAATATGGTATTGTTGGCGAATCGCAAAAATCGAAAGGCCGCGTAAATAAGATTACAGAATAATGGAAATATTTTTCACGGTAGAAGCTTTAATGGCTTTTTTGACCCTAACTTTTTTAGAGATTGTTCTAGGGATTGACAATATTATTTTTATATCTATAGTTACCGGGAAACTCCCTGAAATTCAAAGAAAAAAAGCGACGCGATTGGGGCTGTTTTTGGCCATGTTTTTAAGGATAGGTTTGCTCGCAGGTATTTCTTACCTCATTGCTTTGCAATATGTGATTTTTGAAATAGATGCAAGTTGGCTGCAAATTCACATGACCGGACAAGGACTGATTTTACTCACAGGCGGCCTCTTTTTGATTTACAAAAGCACAAAAGAAATACACGAAAAAGTAACCGATCCACATCACGATGTTGAAGCCACTAAAAAACAGGCCACTTCTAAATTCACCAGTGTTATCTTTCAGATATTGGTCATAGACATGGTGTTTTCGCTCGATTCTATTTTGACGGCAGTAGGCATGACCAGTGGGATAGAAGGTGCATTGCCAATCATGGTTGCAGCGGTGGTAGTTTCTGTGCTTGTCATGTTGTTTTTTGCAGTTCCGGTCGGTAATTTTGTCAACAAAAATCCAACGATTCAAATCTTAGGACTTTCGTTTTTGATTCTCATTGGTTTTATGCTGATTACAGAGAGTGCACACGTGTCGCACGCAAATGTTTTTGGCAATGAGGTTGGTGCCATTCCAAAAGGATACTTGTATTTTGCGATTGCCTTCTCGCTGGGCGTTGAATTTCTGAATATGCGTGTGCGGAAGAAAAATTAGAGTGTTTCGTTCAAAAAAGTTAGGATTTTAAAAAGATCATCTTTCGATTTCAATGATAAGTGGTTTTCTTTGATATACACTTCTGTAGCTTCTTGTAAAGTATCGGGTAGTAAATTTAGAAATTTCCTTTTTGAAGAGGGAATTCGTACAGGTTGCGAATCGGCATCCGTTTTGAAAAAATATTCTTCAATATCTGAAAATTTGGAAGGAAATGCCTTTACAAAGGAATTTTGAGCAGGTTTTCCGGCCTGAAACCATTTGGTTTTGCGAATTAAAAAGTCATAGCGATCATCTTTGATGAGTTCGATAAAATAAAACTGGTTGAAAACGTCGTTCTCCACAAAATCAAATAAAATATATCTGTTTTTATTCAAGACAATTTCTATGTCTTTGGTTTTGAGTATAGCTTTAACAGAATCTACTTCATCTAAAACTTGCATTTCGTCAGAGTAACCGTCATATCTGAGCGGGAAAGTACCGCTGAATTTGCCTTTAAAATAAATGTCGCCCAAAACAAAAACCTCTGAGGCATATGGTGATCCAATGACTCCCGTTGGAAATTTTTGAGGTTTGATACCTTTTCGGTAGTTGTTTAACCAAGCCATTTCTAGGTCTCTGGATGCGATGTTTTCCCCAGGGACAAACTGAGCAGACACATTGAAAAAAAATGCAATTGCAATTAAAAATAATACATTTTTCATACTGATTGGTTTTGTTTGATGTGGTTAAAAATAAAGTTCTTACAACTCCAAACTCATTTGAGATGCATTGTCTCCGTTGGAGTCCTTCTGATCGGTGTCAGATATGTTTTCTTCCTCAACCTCAATGTTTTCCAAAGAAATAATTTCTTTAGTTACTTCGTATGGTAGAGGATCGAGCAAGTTGATAGATTTTACTTTTTCGGGTGTCAATTGGTTTCCTTGCGCCTTGATGCCTTTTATTGTGATAAATTCCTCAGCATTCACAACCAGGTTTGGTTTTACTTCTTTGCCTTTTATTTTATTAAATTCCAATTCGATGACCGGCCTGTAATCCGTAGAAATAATTTCCAACTTTGATTTTGGATGTTCTGTAATGATGAGTTCGTCTTTGTTTTCATTTTCTACCAAAAAGCGTTTGATGTAAAAACGTTCTTTTTCGCCTTCAAAATAAACAGCCGTCAACGGTTTGTTGGGTATCCACTTTTCGAGTACAACCATATCGTCTTCAAAATGTAAATTCAAATCGGGAATAACCGTTTTGACAATGCCTTTTTGGTTGACAATTAAAAGACGGTCGTCGCCGGAAAACGCACCTAAAAGTTCACCACGATCTTCTGTGTTTAAGCGCATTACCGTTTCATCTAGCCATATTTTTCTGGGATTTAGGGTAGAAACCCCTTTTTCTTTGAGTTCAATTTTTTTGATGGGATATTTGGTGACCAAATTGCCACGCGCCGCCCTGCCTTTGATCATAAAATCTGTAAAATCTAAATCCCATTTTAGCTTTTTGACTTTGCTCATATGGCGCAGCATCACGGTGACCACTTCTGCTTCTCCGTTGGGGTTGGCCGTAAAATACAGCACTTTACTGTCTTTGTTTCCGGCCGTCAAATCATATGCTTTGTTACGCGTAATCGCGGTGACAGAGAAGCGTTTGAGATAAGCCGGACCGCTTTTGCCATCCTTGTAAATCATGTTGTAGATGGTGCGTTTGTCGTTTTTCTTAAACACGGCTACATGGATAATCCCTTTGCCTACAAAAGTTTTGGGTTCTACTTTAAAGACTTGCATCTCGCCATTTTCGGTAAACACTATGATGTCGTCTATATCCGAACAATCGCATACATATTCGTCCTTTTTTAGTGCCGTACCTACAAATCCTTCAACCTTATTGACGTATAATTTGGTGTTTCTAATGACTACTTTGGTAGCTTCTATATCATCAAAAGGCCTGATTTCCGTTTGCCGCTCTCTGCCTTTTCCGAAATTTTTCTTAAGGTTGGTGAAATAGTCAATAGCATAGGTTATCAGGTTGTTTAAATGATGTTTGACGGTTTCAATCTCACCCTCCAAAGCCTCAATTTTTTCCTTAGCCTTGTCTATGTCAAATTTAGATATTCGTTTGATTCTGATTTCTGTCAACCGTACAATGTCATCTTCTGTAACCGGACGTTTTAAATGCGCCGTATGGGGTTTTAAACCCAAGTCAATAGCATGGATTACACCTTCCCATGTAGCCACTTCTTCTATGTCCCGATAAATTCTATTTTCAATAAAAATACTTTCCAATGAAGCAAAATGCCACTGTTCTTCCAGTTCTTCCAGTTGAATTTCCAACTCTTTCTTTAAAATATCAACCGTATTGTCCGTTGACCGGCGCAACATCTCAGAAACGCCTACAAACAGTGGTTTGTTGTCCTCAATGATACAACCCAAAGGTGCCAGCGACGATTCGCAAGCAGTAAAGGCGTACAAAGCATCAATGGTTTTATCAGGCGAAATACCCGAGGGCAGGTGGATGAGAATTTCTACTTGGGCAGCGGTGTTGTCGTCTATTTTTTTGACTTTTATTTTGCCTTTTTCATTGGCTTTTATGATGGATTCAATTAACGAAGAAGTATTTGTTCCGAAAGGTATTTCGTTGATTACAAGTGTATTTTTGTCAAGTTGTTGAATTTTTGCTCTAAGTCTGATACGTCCGCCGCGCGCACCGTCGTTATAGTTGCTGCAATCTGCAATGCCACCGGTGGGAAAGTCGGGTAGGAGTTCGAATTTTTTGCCTTTCAAATGTTTTATGGAAGCCTCTATAATTTCATTGAAATTGTGAGGCAAAATGCGCGTTGAAAGCCCCACGGCTATGCCTTCTCCGCCTTGGGCCAATAAAAGCGGAAACTTTATCGGCAAGTTGACAGGTTCTTTTTTTCGCCCGTCATAAGACAGTTGCCACTTGGTGACTTTAGGGCTGAAAACGACTTCATGGGCAAATTTGGATAGCCTGGCTTCAATATAGCGCGAGGCTGCCGCACTGTCGCCGGTAAGCAAATTTCCCCAGTTTCCTTGTGTGTCAATCAACAAATCTTTTTGACCCAATTGTACAATGGCGTCAGATATACTCGCATCGCCATGTGGGTGATACTGCATGGTATGCCCAACAATGTTGGCAACTTTGCTGTATCGACCGTCATCTAACTCTTTCATGGAGTGTAAAATCCGTCTCTGAACCGGCTTTAGACCGTCTTCTATGGCAGGGACAGCACGCTCGAGTATAACGTAGGAGGCATAGTCCAGAAACCAATCTTTGTACATGCCCGAAACCCTGGTGATGGTTTCGCTGCTTTGATTGTCTTCAGTTTCTTTAAAATGATCAGATTCGTATTGTTCTTCCATCTTGTGTCAACAGTTCTTTTATTTGGGGCTATTCCGCTAAATCCAGTTCTACTTTTAGGTTTTCGATGATAAAATCTTGTCTTTCGGGTGTGTTTTTGCCCATATAAAAAGTTAGCAATGCATCAATAGTCGTTGTTTTGTCGAGCATCACCGGATCTAGCCGGATATCTTCGTTGATAAAGTGCTTAAATTCGTCGGGGGAAATTTCACCAAGACCTTTAAAACGGGTTATTTCGGGCTTAGTGCCCAACTTGGCGATGGCTGCTTTTCGCTCTTCTTCGCTGTAACAATAAATAGTTTCTTTTTTGTTTCGCACACGGAACAGGGGCGTTTGCAATATGTACAAATGGCCTTCTTTGATGAGTTCCGGAAAAAACTGCAAGAAGAAAGTGATGATCAACAAGCGAATGTGCATGCCGTCAACATCGGCATCTGTGGCTATGACAATGTTGTTGTATCGAAGGTTTTCGATGCCGTCTTCAATGTTTAAAGCCGCTTGCAAGAGGTTGAATTCTTCATTTTCATATACAATTTTCTTGCTCATGCCGAAACAGTTCAAGGGTTTTCCGCGCAAGCTAAAAACCGCTTGGGTATTCACGTCTCTCGATTTGGTGATAGAGCCGCTTGCAGAATCGCCCTCGGTGATAAAAATAGTGGTTTCGAGGCTTCTGTCGTTTTTAGCATCGGTTAAATGCACGCGGCAGTCGCGAAGTTTTTTGTTGTGCAAACTCGCTTTTTTGGCGCGTTCTCGGGCGAGTTTTTGTATGCCTGCCAAGTCTTTTCGCTCTCTTTCGGCCTGTAAAATTTTCTTTTGAAGCGCATCGGCTGTCTGCGGATTTTTATGCAGGTAATTGTCGAGCTGGGTTTTCAAAAAATCGTTGATAAATGCGCGAACACTCGGTAGGTCCGGTCCCATGTCCGTAGAGCCCAACTTGGTTTTGGTTTGTGATTCAAAAACAGGCTCAATCACTTTGATACTGACTGCGCTTACAATGGATTTTCTGATGTCGGCAGCTTCAAAATTCTTATTGTAAAATTCGCGTACGGTTTTCACCAAAGCTTCCCTAAACGCGGCCTGATGCGTGCCGCCTTGGGTGGTGTGTTGTCCGTTTACAAAAGAGTGATATTCTTCGCTGTATTGCGTTTTGCTGTGCGTGAGTGCCACTTCAATGTCGTCACCCATCAGGTGAATCACCGGGTACAGTCTGTCAGATTCGGAGATGCTGTCTTCCAGTAAATCTTTAAGGCCGTTTTCTGAGTGAAATTTTTCACCGTTATAGAGTATGGTCAATCCCCGGTTGAGATAGACGTAATTTTTCAACATTTTTTCGATGTATTCCTGGCGGTATTTATAATTTTTAAAAATACTGCTGTCGGGAACAAAAACCACTTTGGTACCTTTTCGCTTGGAAGATTCGGTGATATCATCGTTTAAAGTGAGATTTCCCTCGGAAAACTCGGCTACTTTTTGTTGGTTGTCTCGTATAGATTCTACCCTGAAATAGGAGGAAAGTGCGTTGACAGCCTTGGTGCCGACACCGTTTAAACCTACCGATTTCTTAAACGCCTTAGAGTCGTACTTTCCGCCGGTATTCATCTTGCTGACTACGTCAACCACTTTTCCCAATGGAATGCCCCTGCCGAAATCGCGCACACTCACTTGTTGGTCTTTGATGGTGACTTCTATGGTCTTACCACCGCCCATGACAAATTCGTCAATGGAGTTGTCTATCACTTCTTTCAGGAGAATATAAATCCCGTCGTCGGGAGAAGAGCCGTCGCCCAATTTACCAATATACATGCCGGGTCGCAAACGGATGTGTTCTTTCCAGTCGAGCGAGCGAATATTGTCTTCGGTATAATTGACGCTTTCAGACATGCTAATTTTTTTGGTTTGCTAATATAGCCAAGATGGCAGTAAACCAAAACGGATGTTGATAAAAAAAGGGTGGCTTGTTGAAAAGAATTTTTTGAAACTTCTATTTTTCGCCACCTTACATACCGGGGGTTTATCGAAATTATAATATTAATCCTTGAAATCTTAAAACAGGGAACTAATGAATACCTATTTTTGGTGTGAATTGCCTATTTTTGAAAGATAAAACAACGCAAGTGAGTAAAAAGAATTTCCTGTTTGTCGTTTTTCTGATATTTTCACTTTTGGTTTGGACTTTTGCAAAACTGACGAGTTCTTATCAAGATTGGATTCAGATTAATTTGGTTTTGACCAATCCACCGGCGGGTGCCAAAATCATCAGTCCGGAAGTGTCTCAGGAAGTTGGTGTGCTTGTAAAAGCTAGCGGATTTACTTTTATCAAAAGTAAAATATGGAACAAAAAAATATCATTAGATTTAACGGCTAACGGACGTACAGAAGGCAACAATCGTATTTTTTTAGACGAAAAAATTATCAAGGAAACTGTCAGTGCCGGACTTTCAAAAAACACCACAGTTTTACAAATTGAAACATCGGCAATTGAGGTGTCGCTGACACATATCAACAAGCGCAAATTGCCGTTAGTGCTAAAAAACATTTCAACCTTGCCCGAGGGTTATGTTTTTACCAAAAAACCGATTTTACAACCCGATTCTGTTTTTGTCACAGGACCAAGTCAGGTTTTGGATACCTTACATTTCTTAGAAATCAACTTAGCAAACTGGATGTACTATGCTAAAGATACCATCAAAAAAGTTAGCTTGCCCATTTTAAAGAATCCGAACATTAGGTTTGACACAAAAGAGGTTTACCTCAGTGCGTCGATAGATCCACTTATTTTACTTTCCAAACAGGTGAAAATCACCTCCAAATCTGTGCCTGACTCACTTATTTTAAAACTATTACAAGACAGTGTCACTGTTCAATACGCGGTGCCAAAATCGGTTGCTGCGTTGGCAAAAAGCTTTGAACCGGATGTCTTTGTTGATGTGTCAGACATGGAATTGCACCAAATTGAACTGCCTTTACGTGTTAAAACAAAGCCTGATTGGTTGCATGATTTCAACCTGTCTTTACGTTCTATGCCTTACTATTTGTATAAAAAATAAATTTTGAAAACAAAATATAACAGTGCAAAAGTAGTCGGACTCACAGGTGGGATAGGCAGTGGTAAAACCACGGTAGCCCAATATTTTAGAGATTTGGGCGTTCCGGTTTATATAGCCGATGAACGCGCCAAACACCTTATGCAGCACGATTTAGAGGTTCGCAAATGCATTGTAGATTTATTGGGAACAGAAGCCTATGAAAACGAGCGTCTAAATCGCACTTACATAGCCTCGAGGGTTTTTGCTGACAAAAATTTACTCCAAAAACTCAACGCCATCGTGCATCCCGCCGTTGCAGCGGACTTTTCTAAATGGCTTTCTGAGCAAGCTACACCCTACGTAATCAAAGAATCTGCATTGTTGGTGGAAACTGGCGATTACAAATCTTGCGATTGGGTTATTTTAGTGACTGCTCCTGAGGCAGAGCGCATCAAACGCGTGATGAAACGTGATAAAGTGGCTGCGGATGCTGTGAAGGCGCGCATAGCAAACCAGCTTCCGGATCAGGATAAGCAAAAATATGCAGATTACATAATAGAAACCCAATCAAAATTCACAACAAAAAATATTATTAATGATATTAATGTTAAAATATTGAATAAAATATAATATTTTAAGATAAAATAAAAAATTTAATTGTTAATGTAAGGTTAAACACTTGTCTCGACTTATACAAATATGCTAGTTTTGTTTAAAAATAAAGCATCTGTAGGTTCTATACATCAGTAAACCTATAAAACTAAGAGTATTTCATGAATAAAAAGATGTTTGTTTTTTTAGTGGGTTTGATGAGTTTGTCGCTTATCGGAATCATATTTGTTCAGGTTTATTGGATCAATACTACCGTTAAAAACAACGAGGAGCAATTCACCTTCAATGTAAAGCAGATTCTGAGTACAGTTTCTCAGAAAATCCAGGAAAAAGACATGGCGCGGTTTTGGAATCAGTATCAAATCATAGCCGATTCTATGGATGCTCAAGGTCTTGAAAGTACTTTGTACATCCGAGAAATTTTGGTTCAAGACACTAATGAAAACACCAACGAGACTGTTTTGTATTCTAATGGTGTTCTGGAAAAAGGCTTTAATATAGCCGGAACGATCTTTGACAATCCCGGAGTAGATTCGGTCAACATCAAACAGATAACCAACAAACGTGTGACCCGTTTGGTGAAAAAAAATCTGGATGGTGCGGTGTCTTCACTGAGTCCGGAGATGCAGTTTGAACGCGTCAGCAGAATGACAGCACTCGAAAAAATGCAATTTGAGTCCTTTTATAAAGACCTTTCTAAAAACCAACTCATCAACAAAAGGGTGAGCGGTGATGAAATTCAAAACTTTCTGACATCAGAACTCGGCCAGCGCGGTTTGGACATAGACTTTGAATATGGCATTTTTAGCAATTCGGTTCCCACCAAGGTGCGGTCAAACGATTTTACGCTTCAATCGCCTTGGGTTTACGGCGTTCCCATTTTTGTGGACAACGAAGGCAAAACAGACTACCAGTTGTTGGTGAGTTTCCCCGACAAGAAAAAATTTGTGCTTTCCTCCATTTTAGGAATTGCCACCTTGTCCATTATTTTCACCATCATTATTATTTTGGCCTATTCAAACGCCTTGTATCAACTGATTCGCCAAAGACAAATTTCTGAGATAAAAACCGATTTTATCAACAACATGACCCACGAGTTCAAAACGCCGATTGCAACCATCAATCTAGCGTTAGATGCCATCAAAAATCCTAAGATAATCGGCGATTCTGAAAAGGTTTCAAAGTATCTGAAAATGATTAAGGACGAAAATAAAAGGATGCATGCCCAAGTAGAAAATGTGCTCAGAATTTCGAAACTTGAAAAAAATCAATTAGACATCAGTAAGGAAAATGTTAAATTACACGACTTAGTGCAAGATGCAATCGAACATGTGTCTTTAATTGTTGAAGACAGGTCGGGATACATACAAACAAATTTGCATGCAGAACAAGATATGATATTAGCAAACGATATGCATTTTACCAATGTCATTGTAAACGTATTAGACAATGCCATCAAATATTCGCCGGAGGAGCCTAAAATTGAAATAACCACCGAGAATGTCAAGAATTTTGTGTTGTTAAAAATTAAAGACCAAGGCATTGGCATGTCTAAAGCCGTTCAAAAGAGAATTTTTGAAAAATTCTACAGAGAACACACCGGAAATGTACACAACGTAAAAGGACACGGTTTGGGGTTGGCTTATGTGAAAAGAATTGTAGAAGAACACCAAGGTGAAATTTACGTAGAAAGCGAAAAAAATAAAGGAAGTGAATTTATCATAAAAATACCCATTATTAATTAAAAACCAGATATGGAAACTATTAACAAAAAAATTCTTCTAGTAGAAGATGATCCCAATTTTGGAACCGTACTCAAAGACTATCTTTCCATCAATGATTTTGATGTCACATTAGCCAAAAACGGCATGGAAGGTTTCGAGAAGTTTAAAAAAGACGACTATGATTTGTGTATACTCGATGTCATGATGCCTTATAAAGACGGGTTTACTTTGGCCAAAGAAATACGTGAAAAAAACAAAGATGTGCCTATCATTTTCTTAACGGCCAAAACCATGAAGGAAGACATACTTAAAGGATACAAATCCGGTGCGGATGACTACCTCAACAAGCCTTTCGATTCGGAAGTGTTACTGATAAAAATCAGAACCATTTTGGCCAGAAAAGTACAAGAAGGACCAGCTGACAATCGCCAATTTGAATTCCAAATCGGTAAATTTCACCTCAATTCAAAATTGCGTTTTCTGACTTATGACAACCAAGAGCCTATCAAATTGTCGCCCAAAGAGAACGAACTGCTGCGTTTGTTAGCCGTTCACGAAAACGATTTGATGCCTCGTGAGTTGGCCTTGACTAAAATTTGGAGAGACGACAACTACTTCACATCCAGAAGTATGGATGTGTACATTGCCAAACTCCGAAAATACCTCAAAAAAGATGACGGTGTTGAGATACTGAACATCCACGGCGAAGGTTTTCGCTTGGTGGTTAAATCTGAAGTGGAGCAATAACACGAATACGTGTTTTTAAATAAGCGTCTGGTTTCTTAGGTAATCAGACGTTTTTTTGTACTACTTCAAAAACCCGCTGTCCGTCGCATTTATAGGTTTTGGATGGAAATTTGAGAATTAAGGCATAATCATGTGTGGACATGAGTATGGTGTTTCCGTTTTGGTTGAGCTCTCTGAGAATGCCCATTACTTCTACACTGGTTTGCGGATCCAAATTTCCGGTGGGTTCGTCGGCCAAAATAATTTCGGGTTTGTTGAGTAGGGCCCTGGCAATCGCCACCCTCTGTTGTTCGCCTCCGGAAAGCTGATGCGGCATCTTGGCTTCCTTGTCGCGCATGTCCACCTTATCTAGCACTTCATAAATACGCGTTTCCATGGCATTTTTATCTTTCCATCCCGTGGCTTTCAGTACAAAATACAAGTTGTCGAAAATATCGCGATCGGGAAGCAATTTAAAATCTTGAAAAACAATGCCTAATTTTCTACGAAGAAAGGGAATGTCTTTTTGCTTTAAACTTCTTAGATCGAAGTCCACAACCCGACCTTCACCGCTTTTTAAGGGTAAATCGCCGTAAAGTACTTTCATAAAACTGCTTTTTCCGGAACCCGTTTTGCCAATGAGGTAGATAAAATCGCCTTTTTTGATATCGATGTTTACATCAGATAAGACAAGTGCGTCTTCTTGATAAATGGCTGCATTTTTAAGGTATAGCAGGTTTTCAGACATGTTTGTATAGTTGTGAACGCAAATGTACAGCGTAAACCTAAATTAAAAAAAATTGATGCGTATGAATTCTTCAATATTTATCAATAGCGCTTAAATCGTTTTGGATGAATGTTGGTCAGATATTAGTTTTACTAAGCAAAATCAAATATTGGAGAACTAAGGTTTAAAATTAAAAAAGGATAAAATGTTAAAAATCAATGAAGCAGCTTTCAAAAAGCACACGCTAGCGTTACCATATAACACGTTGAATTGTCACCATAAACTTGTTTCAGGGTCTTTCCTCTACGGAAATAGATGCTGAAACGCGTTGAGCATGACAATGGGTAAGGTTCAATATGATAAATTAAAGGGTCAATCATGAGAATAGTGTGAAGAAGATTCACGTATCCTAGAAGTAGAAAATATAGAAGTTGTGAAATAAAAAGAACGTTTACATTTGTTCACGAAAAAATTAATAGAATTATGAAAACATTGGTATTAGGTGCATCAGAAAAACGCGAGCGGTATGCAAATCGTGCCGTGCGAATGCTTGTATCTCACGGGTATGAAGTTATTGCAATAGGGAAGAAGGCAGGAAAAATCGATACTGTAACTATCCAAGTTGCATTTCCTCAGGAGGCTGCTGTCGATACTGTTTCGGTCTATCTAAATCCGGACAACCAAACCGAATATTTCGATAAAATTGTGAAGCTGTCTCCGCGCAGGGTCATTTTTAATCCGGGAAGCGAAAACAAAGCCTTTGAAAACCATTTAAACAAACATCAAATCGCTACGGAACGCGCTTGTACTTTGGTATTGCTTTCCACCAATCAATTTTGATTTTAGGGTTGAAATGCCCTTTATTTTGCTTAATAAACATCAGTTTTTTTGCTACTTTAACATTAAAAACCAAAATACCCAATCTTAGTTAAGACATTAAGCTTTGTGCTAAGCAGAGACAGTGCGATTATTTTCAATATTCCCAGATAGGGAATCCTAATCAGATTTAAAGACCACAACAAACTGTTGCTAGTTGAGTTTACTTTCTTCCCCGGTCCGAAACAAGTTTCATTTGTTTCAAGAAAACTATAACCTGCATTATAGGCTTCCTTTAACGGTGTAAGAAGAAATTAACGACCTTAATCACAGAGGGGGGAATTCTACACAACATTTCAATACATTAGGCTATCGCCTTGTAGCCTTTTATTTTCTCCGAACTTTCGGGTTCTCCGGAAATAAAAAATGCTCCACAACTTTGTTGTGAAGAATTTTGCAAATGCTGAAGTCTTAAAACTAAAAAAACCACTCAAGTGAACTTGGTGGTTTTTCTAATTTCAAGCCTTGCGCTTGTTTGCGGAGAAAGAGGGATTCGAACCCCCGGAGGTGTGACCCTCAACAGTTTTCAAGACTGCCGCATTCGACCACTCTGCCATTTCTCCTTCAGCGGGTGCAAATATAATGCGAATTTTAGTTTTGCAAAACTATTTTTGTGTAAATCTTATCCCTAATGTAAAGGTGACAAATCCACCCTCTTTTTGCATTTCTGCGATAAAAACTTACTAATTTAGCCATAATTTTATCGCATGGAAGAATACGTATATCCCATCATTTTATTGTTGGTTGGCGTCATTGCCGGATTTATTAATACCATAGCCGGCGGTGCGTCCCTGATTATTTTACCCATACTTATTTTTATGGGTCTGCCGCCCAATGTGGCAAACGGCACCAACCGTATCGCAATTTTTGTACAAACTATTTTTTCTACCGCCGGATTTAAAAGCAAAAAGGTAGATGCAATGCCCTTCAGTCTATATATTGGTCTAGCAGCTTTGGTGGGCGCAATTATAGGCGCGCAATTGGCTGTGGATATTCCCCCGGTTGTTTTTAACCGTACACTGTCTGTGATTATGATATTGGTGGGAGCACTTCTATTCTACAAACCTAAATTATCTCTCGAGGCATTAGGTGAAAGAACCTCAGGCAAATATTTGTCAATAAGCTTGCTGCTTTTTTTTGTAATCGGAATTTATGCCGGATTTCTACAAGCAGGAGCGGGTATTTTTATCATTTTAACACTCAACCTTGTCAACCGGTTTACGCTTGTAAAATCGAATGCCGCCAAAAGTATCGTGATTTTTAT
Source organism: Bacteroidota bacterium (assembly GCA_018829465.1). Taxonomy (GTDB): domain Bacteria; phylum Bacteroidota; class Bacteroidia; order Flavobacteriales; family Flavobacteriaceae; genus UM-FILTER-40-17. The sequence goes on from JAHJTN010000011.1 coordinate 22,210, forward strand.
ACTCACACTCGGGGCTTTAACAGTATTTGTGATTAACGATGTTGTAAATTGGAAATACGGGTTGATTCTGGCACTTGGCAATGCTTTTGGCGCTTGGTTCTCCAGTAGATGGTCTGTTCAAAAAGGCGACAGGGTAGTGCGACTCTTTTTGGTGGGCATGATAGGAGTTATGGCTATTAAGTTGTGGTTTTTTTAAAATAAAAAACCCCCGCCGTTTAAGACAGGGATTCGAGAAAGAATATTTTTATCAGGCTAGAAAATTTCTCGCCCAGAAAAGTGAAAACGGCTTTCTATTTCTGCATTCTCATCGCTGTCAGATCCGTGCACGGCATTTTCACCCACAGATTTTGCAAACAATTTACGGATGGTGCCTTCTGCCGCATTTTCAGGATTGGTGGCACCTATCAAGGTACGAAAGTCTTCCACAGCATTGTCTTTTTCTAAAATGGCGGCTACTATAGGGCCACGTGTCATAAAAGTGACAAGTTCTTCAAAAAACGGACGTTCTTTGTGTACTTCATAAAAAGTAGCCGCGTCGCGATAAGTCATTTGGGTGAGTTTCATCGCCTTGATGGTAAATCCCGCTGAAGTAATTTTTTCTAAAATTGCACCGATGTATCCGCTTTCTACAGCATCGGGCTTAATCATGGTAAATGTTCTGTTTCCGGACATGTTTTTAAATTTTTTGCAAATGTAATTGTTTTTATAGTGAACCTAACTATTAAAATATTGTGAATGCGTTAAATTGTTCGCGCCAACACAATTAAATTCTGTATTTTTGGTCACTTTTTTTTAAATAAATAAGATGATCTACTCAAAAAATCTATTCAAGAGCAACTTGCTGCTTTTTTTCTTCCTGCCCATTTTTTTATGGGCTCAAAACGCCTCCGTAGAGGTGCAAATCGATTTGCAAAACACCACAGATGACCAAGTGGCTGTTTCCGTCCAAAATCCTGCATTTAAAACAGATATCGTACAATATAAAATTCCTAAAATCATTCCAGGAACCTATTCCATTTCAGATTTTGGAAAATACATAGCCTCGTTTCGCGCTTATGACAGAAAAGATAACTTGTTGCCCGTCACTAAAGTGGGTGATAATGTTTGGGAAATTGAACAGGCCAAAAAATTGACAAAAATCTCATATTTAGTGAACGACACCTATGATATGGAAGATCAGCACGATATTTTTTCACCCGGTGGAAGCAACATTTTGGCAGATCAAAATTTTATGCTCAACCTTCACGCTTTTGTCGGCTATTTTGAAGGTTTTTCCGAAGTGCCATACAACCTTACCGTTCTACATCCTGAAAGTTTATACGGCAGTACCGCTACAATTGACGCAGACAACAGCCCTACAAAAGATGTTTTCAAATACGACCGTTATTTTACGGTTACAGACAATCCTATTTTATACAGCAAAGCCGATACCTTATCTTTTAAGGTGAACAACATCAAGGTAGAACTGGCCGTGTATTCACCTAACGATTTGCACAATGCCGAAGAACTTCGAGAACCCATGATGAAGATGATGCAAGCGCAAAAAAAGTTTTTGGGCGATGTAAATACGACAGACATCTATAGCATATTACTCTATTTTTCCCAAACTACACCCGACGATGCACAAGGTTTTGGCGCCTTGGAACACCACAATGCAACAGTAGTAGTGTTGCCCGAAGCCATGGAGGGAGAAAGGCTAATCTCTACAATGGTGGATGTGGTTTCCCATGAGTTTTTTCACATCCTCACGCCACTTTCCGTACACTCGGAAGAAATACACTTTTTCGATTTTAACGAACCTAAAATGTCTCAGCACCTATGGATGTATGAAGGTGTTACCGAATATTTTGCCAATTTGTTTCAAGTGCAAGAAGGTCTCATTACCGAGCAAGATTTTTACGACAGAATGATGGACAAATTGTACAATTCACTCAACTATAACGACACACTCTCTTTTACCGAGATGAGTGCCCGCATCTTGGAAGACCCTTATAAAGACCACTATCCGAATGTGTACGAAAAAGGTGCCATTATAGGTATGTGTATCGATTTAATTATCAGAGATAAAAGCCAGTCGCAGAGAGGCATCCTGGATGTGATGAAAGAATTGTCTGCTCGCTATGGAGCACAAAAACCCTTTAAAGATGACGCCCTTCTTGAAGAGTTTACCGCTTTGAGCTACCCCGAGGTAGGCGATTTTTTTAACCGTTATGTAAAAGGAAACGCGCAGATTCCATACAACGAATTTTTAGATTTAGCCGGTGTCAGCTTTGTAAATAAAGAAGTACCCGGTGGGTTTTTCTTAGATGGCAACATGCCTTACATAGGCGTTTCTGAGCTAGACAATATTTCACTTTTTTTCTTGCCAAACGCCACCCAAAATAAAGGTTTAAAAGCCATGGGCGTCGAACCCGGTGATATTCTGAAATCTGTAAACGGCGTGAGCTATAACATACAGAATGTGTACGATTTGGTGATAGCTTCCGAGTCGTGGGAAGCGGGTCAGGATATTACTGTACAAGTACTTCGCAACCAAGAAGAACTCAACCTGACCAGCAAAATAGAATTGCCTATGGTAGAAATAACGGTTTTAGAAGCTGAAACACTAACTGCAGACGATCCAAAAGTGCAAATCAGAAAAGCTTGGTTGGGGTTAGAGTAATTTTTAAAAAATGGAATTAAGTATGCACCTTCCATGTAGTGTTCTAAAAAATAAAAAGCCTTGATATTTTGATATTTAGGAATCTAAATTGTAATTTTGCAGACCTTTTTGCAGTAGAAGAACAAAAAAGGGAATATACACATATAACTAACACCTTCTGAGGAGGTTGCGTTGTTCTTCGCCAAGTCAGAATACAAATTTAAATGCAGCAAATGGCTGACGAAAATCAACAACAGCAAGTTCAGGAAGTAAATCCGGAACAATTTTTAGCCGACTTTAACTGGAAACGTTACGAAGAAGGCATTGACGAAGTACAAGATGATCAACTTCAAGAGTTTGAAGCTTTGGTCGATAAAACCTTTATCTCTACAGATTCAGAAAATGTAGTCCAAGGAAAAGTAGTTCACCTTACTGAACGTGAAGCTATCATCGACATCAATGCAAAATCTGAAGGCGTCATTTCATTAAACGAATTTCGTTACAATCCCGATTTGAAAGTCGGAGACAGTGTAGATGTATTGATTGAAACACGCGAAGACAAAACAGGACAGTTGGTATTGTCGCATCGCAAAGCGCGTATGTTGCGCTCTTGGGATCGTGTCAATGCGGCACACGATACAGGCGAAGTGGTTACCGGATTTGTAAAATGCCGTACCAAGGGCGGTATGATTGTCGATGTATTCGGCATAGAAGCATTCTTACCGGGCTCACAAATTGATGTGAAACCTATCCGAGATTACGACCAATACGTTGGTAAAAACATGGAATTCAAAGTGGTGAAAATTAATCACGAATTCAAAAACGTGGTGGTTTCTCACAAAGCACTTATCGAAGCAGATATCGAAGAACAGAAAAAAGAAATCATCGGGCAGCTCGAAAAAGGCCAGGTTTTGGAAGGTGTTGTCAAAAACATCACTTCCTATGGTGTCTTTATCGACTTGGGCGGCGTAGATGGCTTGATACACATCACAGACTTGTCTTGGAGCCGTATCAACCATCCTACAGAAATTGTAGAACTCGATCAGAAAATAAACGTAGTTATCCTCGATTTCGACGACAACAAATCGCGTATCCAATTGGGTCTTAAACAATTGCAGCAGCATCCTTGGGAAGCACTCGACCAAAACCTCAAAGTAGGCGACAAGGTAAAAGGTAAAGTAGTGGTCATAGCCGACTATGGCGCCTTTATTGAAGTGAACGAAGGCGTAGAAGGATTGATTCACGTTTCAGAAATGTCTTGGTCCACGCATTTGCGTTCGGCTCAGGATTTCGTAAAAGTGGGCGATGAAGTAGAAGCCGTTATTCTGACACTTGACAGAGAAGAAAGAAAAATGTCTTTAGGCATCAAACAATTAACGCCGGATCCTTGGACAGATATCACAGCAAAATATCCTTCAGGATCTAAACATCAGGGAATTGTTCGCAACTTTACCAACTTTGGTGTGTTTGTAGAATTGGAAGAAGGTATCGACGGTCTCATTTACATTTCTGATTTGTCTTGGACTAAAAAAATCAAGCATCCTTCCGAATTTTTAGCCATCGGCGATAAAATTGAAGTAGTCGTACTTGAATTGGATGTGGAAGGACGTAAGTTGAGCTTAGGTCACAAACAAACCACAGACAATCCTTGGGACAAATACGAAAAAGACTTTGCCATTGGCACCAAGCATTCGGGTACCATCGACGAATTGGTTGACAAAGGTGCTACCATTACTTTTAACGAAGATATTGTAGCTTTTGTTCCGGCCCGTCATTTGGAAAAAGAAGACGGTAAAAAACTCAAAAAAGGCGAAGAAGCCGAGTTTGTTATAATTGAGTTTAACAAAGAATTCAAGCGCGTGGTAGCTTCACACACAGCTCTTTTCCGTGAGGAAGAAGAGAAAATTGTGAAAGCAGCAGCGGCCAAATCTAAGGCAGCCTCTGCTTCAGAAAAAACTACTTTGGGCGACATTGGAGCCCTTGCGGACTTGAAAGAAAAAATGGACAGCAAAAAGTAATCTTTAGCTTCCTGCATACTAAAAGCGCTATCTTCGGATAGCGTTTTTTGTTTGTACCGATTTGAAACAAAAAGATAAGGATATATAATTATTCGGCAAATGTATTGGATGTATTATCATTTTAACAAAATCATTTTTGTAACTATAATCCAAAAAAAAGTTTAGTCTATTCTAGATTTCATTTCTATAGCATCTTGCAAAAGTTTTTCCAATATGGCAGTAGCTGTTGCAACCACTAAAGCGACAAAAGCCATCACTATACTTATAGCTAGAAAACCCGCAGGGTCATCCGCTTTATCGTGGGTAAATCTTATAAATACCCCGGCTGCCACTATGGAAACACTTAATGTAATCGCGCAATGCTTTATGTTTCTTAAAGCCCGAGCCGCATTTGCTGTAAACACTGTATTTTTTCTGATGTAGCTAAGTAAAATAAAAGCCTTGTACAAGGCTACAAAAAATGCCAAGGAGGCCACATAAGCATACAAGATGAATGGATCTATATAAATACTGAATACATCTAAGTTTGTAGCCCTGCCTTCAGTTAAAGGAAAATATATCAAAATAGCGAGTGCAACCAAACCCGTAAGCAAAACGGTTGCCTGAAGAAAAATTGTTGAAACTTTGAGCATGATTTTTAATCATTACTACCTGTCGAATCATCGGCTTCTCGAACAATCATCACCGAGGCTTTGGCGCCTGTGCTCAAGAGCCATTTGTTAGAAAAAATCAAGTTGCCTTTGTCGTCTATCACGTGAAATTCTGCCGTATTAGGACCGGAATCCCCTTGGTTGAGTGCTTGAAAATCAATCATGTTAAACCCTGTGATAAGTGCAATGTTAAAATCTTTAAAGTCGGAAGTAAGCCACAGGTTGTCCATAGAGGTTTGGTTGTTTTGCAACACCCTTACAATATCACCATCAGGATACTCATGATCGCGGTAAACTATGGTAACGTATTTCGATTTTGTTTTAATTTCCCCCAACATTTTATTACCGCTAAAACCCTTGTATCCATTTTCTTTTGCCCGAATCTCATTGTTCATTTTTCGGGTGTACTTGTCAACATCACTATGCCATTGTTGGGTGTTGGCCATGCTGAACTTCTTTTTCTGGGGTTGAATCAGCGTAACAGTATCTTTGGGCTTTATAATATTGTTATTGCTGTTGCCGGTTTCAAACGGACTTTTGGCCACGGGAAAACCGGGTAAGTCAGATTTTTTATTAGCGTTTTCAAATTGCGCAAAGCCTTGGACTATACCCAGAAAAAACAACAAACCTAAATATACGTATGCTTTCATTTTGAACATTCTGCTTCAAAAATAATCAATTCTCGTGCCTGACTTATAAATAATTTGTTAAACTCTCATTTTTTTTCGCTTTCTGATATTAAATCTAAAATATTGTTAAGGTTTTAAGAAGTTTTTAAGGAATGGCTATATTTGAAACATAACTTTAAATTCACCTAAATAATGAAACCCTTTCTCAAAGTCTTTTTTAGCCTTATTTTACTGATGTATGCCTCTTTGGTTTTTCCCCAACAAGATGTTGTAGATAAAATCATTAAAGAAGGCTCCGAAAATTCACAATTAGAGAATCTAGCACATGAATTGATGGACTTTGTCGGGCCGCGTTTGGTAGGTACACCCGAAATGAAGCAAGCTCATGATTGGGCTGTAAACAAATACAAAGCTTGGGGCATTGCTGCCCGAAACGAGCAATGGGGCGAGTGGCGCGGCTGGCAACGTGGCATCACCCATATCGATATGATTTATCCTAGAGTTAAGTCTCTCGAAGGCACACAATTGGCCTGGAATCCGGGGACAACTGCCAAAGGTGTCACCGCTGAAGTGGTGGGAATCCCCACTTTTAGCAGCAAAGCAGAATTTGACAAGTGGCTACCAACCGTCAAAGGAAAAATAGTCATGGTTTCTATGCCCGAACCCACAGGACGCCCTGATGAGAATTGGAAAGAATTTGCAACGCCCGAATCTTTTGAAAAAATGAAAAAAGACAGAGAGGCGCTTCAAGACGCATGGTCGCAAAACATGCAGCTTACAGGTTTCAATGGCCGCACTTTGCCGCCTGCTCTCGAAGATGCCGGTGCAGTTGGGATTGTTCAATCCTACTGGTCTAAAGGTTTTGGAGTCAATAAAATTTTTAGTGCACGTACCAAAAAAATCCCGACTGTCGATGTGTCTTTAGAAGACTACGGCATGTTGTATAGGCTGGCAGAAAACGGTCATAAACCACAAATCAAAATTGTAGCTGAGTCAAAAGAATTAGGTATTGTACCCACATTTAATACCATCGCAGAAATAAAAGGTTCTGAAAAACCGGATGAATACATCATACTTTCTGCCCATTTTGATTCGTGGGATGGTGGCACAGGCGCAACAGACAACGGCACAGGAACCATCACCATGATGGAGGCTTTACGCATTCTGAAAGCAGTGTATCCAAACCCTAAACGCACCATCCTTGTTGGACACTGGGGAAGCGAAGAGCAAGGTTTAAACGGTTCGCGATCTTTTGTGGAAGACCATCCTGAAATTGTGGCCAAAGTGCAAGCCGTATTTAACCAAGACAACGGAACGGGTAGGGTAGTGAGTCTTTCCGGTCAAGGCTTTTTACACGCTTATGACTTTCTCGGACGTTGGTTGGTTCCGGTTCCTGAAGACATTAAAAAACACATAGAAACTAGCTTTCCCGGTGTTCCCGGTGGCGGCGGGTCTGATTATGCATCGTTTGTAGCAGCCGGTGCACCGGCTTTTTCACTCAGCTCATTGAGTTGGGATTATTGGAACTATACCTGGCATACAAATCGAGATACTTACGACAAAATCGTTTTTGACGATGTTCGTAGCAATGCCATCCTCACTGCCATCCTTGCCTACATGGCTAGCGAAGAACCCGAATTGGTTTCAAGAGATAAAAGTGTACTTCCTTTAAATCCTAGAACAGGTCAACAAATGGAATGGCCCTCACCGCGAAACCCTACGCGTAAAGGAGGTTTGGATTAATTTTTTTCCTTATTGCAAAAAATTTAAGCATTAAATCGTTAAAAAACGATTTAATGCTTTTGTTTTATACAAACCCGGTTTTAGCCTACCGCAATCATTAAGGAGTTAGGGAAAGTTATTAAAAGTTTTGAAATCGTATTACAGGAATTTTATTCCCTACTTAAAACCAAAATTCAAACAAAAGTCAGGATTTCTTTTTCTCAACCAATTCCAGTTGATCTAGTTTTACTTTGGTGGTAAATGCACCGTAATTGACTGTTGCCATATTTTTTTCGATGCGGTCAATACTACCCACAGCCTTGCCTGATGGAAGCCGAACGCGATCGCCCACTTTTGTGGGTATCGTGGGCATCTCCTTTTCAGTCTTTTGTTTTTTTTCTCTTTCTTTCTTTTTGCGCGCCCTTATCTTTTCTATTTCAGGCGCTATTTCAGCAATTACTTCTGCATCTGTTGGCTTTTTTAATGCCTGTTTTTTTTCTGTCACAGTCAATTTGGGCGCGTGTTTTGTCGGTTCTTTTTTGGCATTTTCTACTTCTACTATTTTTAACAATGCACCCAAAAGCTGTTTCTTATTTTTATTTTTTGCGTAATCATCAGATAATTCCTTGAGTTTATTCCCTAAATAAATGGCTTTTTGGTTGTTGTCATAGAGTACTTGATAACGCTCCAATTTTTCCCGAATACGCCGATTGACTTCTAGGTTTTCTTGCGCCAAATCATGTTGCATCTTCGACGCTTCTTCCAGTTTTTCCTTCTCTGCGACATACCGGCTGCGTTCCTTTTGTAAGTTGACAATAGACTTGTCAAAGCGAACTTTTCCGCGTTCCACTTTTTTCTTTGCCCGATTGATGAGACTGAACGGAATCCCGTTTTTCTGAGCTACTTCAAAAGTATATGAACTGCCGGCCTCTCCCATTTGGAGTTTAAAAATAGGTTCTAAACTTTGGTGGTCAAAAAGCATATTGGCATTGGTCATATGCGGCATTTCGTTGGCCAACAATTTAAGGTTGGCGTAATGTGTCGTAATGATGCCGTAAGCTTTCCGGTGATAGAATTCTTCCAAAAAAGTTTCGGCAAGCGCACCGCCGAGTTCAGGGTCTGTGCCGCTGCCAAATTCGTCAATCAAAAAAAGCGTATCTGCCTGGCATCTTCTCAAAAATCGACGCATATTTTTGAGTCGATAACTATATGTACTCAAGTGATTCTCAATAGATTGATTGTCTCCGATATCGGTGAGAATTTCTCGAAACAAACAAGTAGTAGATTGCGGATGTACCGGAATCAGCATCCCGCTTTGCAGCATCATTTGCAATAAGCCAAGTGTTTTGAGTGTGATGCTTTTGCCTCCTGCATTTGGGCCGGAAATAACGAGTATTCTCTTGTCCGAATCGAGTTCAAAAGTCTGTGGATACGTTACGGCTTTTTTCTCCAGATTACTGAGGTAGAGCAACGGATGAAAGGCATCTATTAAACGCACACGCATTTCTCTGTTAATTTCAGGAAGCACAGACCGTGTTTTTTGCGCATAGCGTGCTTTGGCATAAATAACATCAACTTCTGTGAGAAATGTTTGAATTTCCTCAAGAAAATCGGCATAAGGGCGCAATTGATGCGTCAGAGCCGTCAGTATTTTCCTGACTTCTTCAGATTCTTCAAATATAAGATTGTTGAGTTCGTTGGTGTAAGCAAAAGTAGCTTCGGGTTCCATAAAAATAATACTTCCTGTTTTTGAAGTACCCAAAATACGGCCTTTTACTTGCTTTTTGTGCATGGCCTGTACGGCTAAAACGCGACGGCTGTCCACTACAGATTCCCGAATGTCATCGAGCCATCCGGAAGCGGCATACTTGCTCAAAGCAGCGTTGAAACTCTGATTAATTTGTCCTAAAACTACGTTTTTGCGCTTTCTGATTTGAGAGAGATTTTCAGAAGCACTGTCTTTTACTTCTCCAAATTTGTCAATAACCTGTTCTATGTTTGCAATAATTTCTTTGTCGTAAAATTCAGGCTTTGCCAACCGATGCATCGCCTCATAAAAAGTTTGGTAATCATTAAAAAACTTAACCAAATCATTAGTGGTTTTGCAAAGCGAAGCGATTTTTTGAAAAGCTTTAACCTCCAGCGTAAAGTTTTCAATTTGTAGGTGTTTGAGCGCAGCCGTAACGCTTTCAAATTCGTGCGAGGGTATGCGGTTGTCACCTTTAAAAGAAGCCGTAAATTCTAAAGTCTGTTGAAGCGTTTCACGAAGTAATGTTTCGTTATAGATGGGTTGTAACTGCGCGACACGATTTTGCCCCAAATCTGTTTTGCACAGTTTCTGAACTTGGATGAGCAAGACGTCAAATTCTAAATCTTCTCGTGTTTTATTCGCGGGCTGGTGCATAAAAATTTATCCGTAAATTCGCTGCAAAAATACACAATTTTGGAGGTAGCCATTAACCCTTCTTGGAAAGCTTTTTTACTTGATATATTTAACCGAGACTATTTTCAGGCTTTGCGCCGTTTTGTCAAAGATGAATACAAGCAGCACACTTGTTATCCGAATGGAAGCGAAATCTTCGCCGCTTTTGATTTGTGTCCCTTTGAGCAAACCCGCGTCGTGATTTTAGGACAAGATCCTTACCACGGTCCCGAACAGGCTCACGGTTTATGTTTCTCGGTGCGTGAGGGCACGCCAAAACCACCGTCTCTTCAAAATATTTTCACAGAACTCGAGAAGAGTTTGTCTATAGAAGTGCCATCATCCGGCGATTTGACGCGGTGGGCTCAACAAGGTGTTTTGTTGCTCAATGCAACTTTAACGGTCAGAGCTGCTGCGGCCGGATCGCATCAAAACAAAGGATGGGAAATTTTTACGGATGAAGTGATTCGTCTGATTTCCGATAAGAAAAAAAATGTTGTTTTTATGCTTTGGGGTTCCTATGCCAAAAAAAAGGGTGCACACATAGACCGAAGCAAACACTTGGTGCTCACTTGTGGCCATCCGTCACCACTGAGCGCCAATAGAGGTTATTGGTTTGGCAACAAACACTTTGCCCTGGCAAATGACTATCTCGAAAAAAATGGTTTACAAAAAATAAAATGGTAGTATGCTGACAAAAAGGATTATTCCCTGTTTGGATATAAAAAATGGTCGCACGGTAAAAGGTGTCAATTTTCTTGATTTGAGAGATGCGGGCGACCCGGTCGAATTGGCTTCTTTCTATGCTGAAAATGGAGCAGACGAGTTGGTTTTTCTCGATATCTCTGCCACAGAAGAACGCAGAAAAACATTAGTTGACTTGGTGCTGCGTGTGGCCGAAAAAGTTAATATCCCTTTTACGGTTGGCGGTGGAATTTCGTCGGTTGATGATGTGGATTTGCTCCTAAAATCGGGTGCAGACAAAGTTTCCATCAACTCATCAGCTGTAAAAAATCCGGATTTGATAAATGCTCTGGCAGCTAAATTTGGCAGCCAATGTGTAGTGGTTGCCATCGATGCCAAAAAAGTAAACAGCCAATGGAAGGTACATTTGGTAGGCGGAAAAGTCCCTACAGAAATAGATTTGTTTACCTGGGCTAAAGAAGTTGAAACACGTGGCGCAGGTGAAATTTTGTTTACATCCATGGATCACGACGGCACCAAAGCCGGATTTGCAAATCAGGCTTTGGCGAAGTTGACTAAAACTGTGAATATTCCTGTGATTGCATCGGGCGGTGCCGGTAATTCCCAACACTTTTTAGAGACTTTTACGCTAGGGAAGGCAGATGCAGCCTTGGCGGCCAGTGTTTTCCATTTTAAAGAAATTGAAATTCCAACGCTTAAAAAATACCTGTCAGAAAATGGTGTTTGGATGCGTCAATAATGTTTTTATTTTCTGATAAACTCAAAGAAGTGACCCCCAAACCCAATTGAAACAACTGTTTTTAATGAATTTTAGCATATTTTTATGAAAAATCGTTGTTTTTTGACAATCTTTTTAAATATTGAGGTTTTGTAGTTAACAAACCGATTACTACCTTTCCACAGGGAAAAACGAAATTATATACGCTATGTGTCCAACGGATAACCTGCCTATGGCAGAAGGAGAACCAGAAAACATCAAAAAAACAGAATCGGCTGCCAACGAAACTGGAGAAGTGGCAGGCGATGGTGCTACACCAACTTCCAAACAAGAGTCAGATGCATCACACATTGCTGACATTCAGTCCAATCAGCATTTGCACGAAGTGGAAACTGAAAATGCCACAGATGCAGAAGACCACGACAACCACCGCCGTCACTTTCTGCCGATGGAGGATTATCACAATATGTCGTTAGAGAAATTAGTGGATGTGTTAGAGAAGCTTTTGAAGAATGAGCGTGTGCAAGTGATTAGAGATCATGTGGAAAGCATCAAGTCAGAATTCAACAGCCAATATGAATCACTGATAGAGGAGAAAAAAGAAGCCTTTGTAGAAGAAGGCGGCAACGAATTGGACTTTGATTACAGCCTCCCGATTCGTCAACATTTTCAAAATCTCTACAAAGAATACAAAGAAAAGCGCAACCATTATTACAAAGAACTGGAACACGCCTTGCAATCCAATTTACAAACAAGGCTCGAAATTATTGAAGAAGTTAAATCTCTACTCAATCTAGAAGAAAATATTCAAACGACTTATAAGCATTTTCGCGAACTACAAGAACGTTGGAAACAAGCGGGACCTGTACCGAGGGCAAATTATAATGACGTTTGGCGCACTTACCATCACCACGTAGAAATTTTCTACGACTTTATGGATTTGAATAAGGATTTGCGCGATTTGGATTTCAAGCACAACTTGGAAGAAAAATTAAAAATTTTGGAACGTGCAGAAACACTCAAATCAGAAAGTGACATCCCTAAAATGTTTAGAGAGTTGCAATTGTTGCACAAAATCTGGAAAGAAGACTTAGGGCCTGTAGCCAAAGAACACCGGGAGGAAATTTGGGACAGATTTAGTGCCATCACCAAAGATTTGCATCAAAAAAGACAAGATTTCATCAAAAACCAAGACGCGATTTACCAAGCCAATTTGGAGGTAAAAAACCAATTGATAAGTTCGTTGGAAACCTTGAGCGAACCTACCGATAAGCACTCCGAATGGCAGCGTCGCATTGCAGAAGTAGAAAAATTGAGGGCATCTTTCTTCAAAGCCGGACGGGTGCCGCAAGCGAGCAATGAAATTACCTGGAAACGCTTCAAAAAAGCCCTGCGTAATTTTAACCACAACAAAAACGAGTTTTATAAAAATCTTAAAAAAGACCAGCAAGACAACCTGAATAAGAAAATGGCATTGCTGGAGAAAGCCAAATCTTTTAAAGACTCGGAAGATTGGGATACAGTTACACCCATGATGAAGCAGATTCAGGCAGAATGGAAAGAAATCGGCCATGTGCCTCGCAAGTTTTCAGATAAGATATGGCATGATTTTAAAGAAGCCTGTAACCATTATTTTAATCGATTGCATGCTAATAAGAACAAAGGCAGTCAAAAAGACCAAGAGGTTATCGGACAAAAGAAGCAACTTATTGAGACCTTGTCAAATATTAATTTTGAAAAATTAGAAGACAAAACCGCTGTTGTTCAAAACTTAAAAGATATTTTGGACAAATGGCACAGTTTGCCTCGCACGGATGTTGACCAGCGCTCCATCAACGGGAAATTTTACAGAAATTTTGAAAACGCAAGTAAAAAAGCCGGACTTTCGAAGGAGGAGGTAGATATGCTTCGCTTCAACAACCGCATAGAACACCTATCCGAAAAAGACGACGACGCTTTGTACAGAGAGCGGGTTTATCTTCGTAAAAGGATAGACGAAGTCAAAGACGAAATTCGCCAGTTGGAAAACAACATACAGTTTTTTAATGTGTCTGATCCGAGCAACCCGCTTTTTAGGGATGTTCAAAAAAACATCGAAAACCTCAAGCACGAATTGGAAGTTTTAAAAGAAAAGTTGAAGGCAATCAGGGAAATCAATCAATAAAAGAAACGCTTTCATTTAGCCGTTCTGAATTACAGTAAAGGTTGAAGATTGATGGTTTTCTTTTGCAAATAGATTTTCAAAATGCTTAATTCAGTTAATTTAACTAAAGCATTTCATCTAAAACATCCAAAATAATACGGCAGCCTATTTCTATCTCCTTTGGCGAAATGGTCAGCGGCGGTGTGATGCGTACTGCTTTTTTTTCATACAACAACCAAAAGAGAATGAGTCCCCGGTTTTGAGCTTTCAATACCAATTGGTTAGCGATTTCGGGGGTTTCTACTATCAAAGCCAGCATGAGTCCTTTGCCTCTGATTTCCTTGATGAGCGGATGCTTGAGTTGACTTCGAAATAAGGCTTCTTTGGTTAAAGTATCGACCATCAATGTGGTTTCTGTGAGTTCTTGGAGGGTTGCCAAACAAGCTGCTGCAACCACGGGATGTCCGCCAAAAGTGGTAATATGTCCAAGTTTGGGTGCATCTGCCAACAAATCCATCAAAGAATCAGATGCTGTAAAAGCACCAACCGGCATCCCACCGCCCATGCCTTTGCCCATGACCAAAATATCCGGCACTATATCAAAATGTTCAAAACCAAAGAGTTTTCCGGTGCGGCCAAAACCGGGTTGAATTTCATCCAAAATGAGTAGAGCACCCATTTCTGTACATTTCTGTCGAAGTTGTTTCATGTAGCTTTTATCCGGAACAATAAAACCTGCTCCGCCTTGTATGGTTTCGGCAATCACACAAGCAGTTTCCCTGTTTATATAGTGTAAATCTGACAAATCATTAAAACGGATAAAATGTACATCGGGAATCAGCGGACGAAAAGCGGCCTTGCGTTCTTCAAACCCCATGACGCTCATAGCACCTTGGGTGTTGCCGTGATAGGCGTGATGAAAAGCGATGGTTTTGGAGCGACCTGTAGCGCGTTTGCCAAGTTTAAGCGCGCCTTCAATGGCTTCAGTTCCGGAATTGGTCAGGTAAGTTTTGGAGAGAGAAGCTGGCAATTTTTCAGCCAGTAGTTTGCAGAATGCCACAGCCGGACTTTGGGCATATTCTCCATAAACCATCACGTGTAAATAATCATCAAGCTGTGATTTTATGGCCGATATAACGCGCGGATGACAATGTCCTAAACTACAAGCAGAAACGCCCGCAACAAAATCTAAATACGCTTTGCCGACCGTGTCGTAAATATAACTTCCTCGGGCACGTGAAACTTCCATACCCAACGGATGCGGCGTGGTTTGTGCTTGATATTTTAAAAAATCGGACATAGGTTGCTACTTATTTTCTTTCTCCGATGTTTCATTTTCGGTCGATGGCAAGTTGGGTTTAAGTCCGTCACCCATATCTTTTTTGTCAGCTTCTTGTTTTAAACGTTTGAGTTCTTCAATAGGATCGTTTTCGATGACGGGTAGGGGAAGGCCTCTGATTTTGGTAAGTTTTATGGGTTTATCACCTTTAAAAATATCGTCTTTGGTGCGAATGACCTCTTCACCACGCCAGTTAAACCCCCTGAGTTTGCGCACGTTTTGGGGCAAATCTTCATCAGTGTAAACGATGCCATCTACCTGGGTGTAAAACGTAATTTCGTCTATTTGACTTTCAGACATAAACATAGAAATTTTGCTGCAATATCCTTTGTCGATGCCTATAAGTTCTTTTTTGTCATTTCGTGTGAAATAAACATATTCTGTGTTTTTGACGAGTTCTGTAAAGTACAAATCGTTGTCTTTAAACAATCCGTACAAGCGTAAGCCTTTTACTTGGTTGTAATTGTCAAGCGAGTCATGCTCAATCAAAAAAGCATTGTTGAACACTTTGAGTGAATCTAATTCTTCTGTTTCCGTGTTGGAAGTAATGATGATGGTGTCGCCGGTCATTTGTGTACGCCCGGTCCAGATGACAGGCTTTCGTATCATTTTGGTAATGCCGGTTTGCTGGTTAGAATGAATGGAATCTGCCTTGCCACTCATGTCTTTTTTGTAAAATCGTGCGTTGCGATAGGCCTTCATGATACGCGCATCGGGTTTGCCGGTCACCAAAATGGTATCAGAATGGATGTATGCAGAGTCTAAAGTTTTTTTGTCGTAGGTGATGGCTACGGCGCGTTTGGTGATAAAAACAGAATCTTTGGCTTTGTACACTTCACCGTAATGGCCTTTGATGACGGTGCTGTTGAGCGTGTCGGTGATTTTGATATTGTTGGTCGCAGATGCAAATTCTCGCACTTTGTCATAGAAAAGGCTGTCTCCTTCTATGAGTCGGTTTTCGTATTGTATTTTAGAGTTCTTGACAAAATAAGAGCGGGTGCCACGGGTTTCGTAGAATCCGCGTTCGGAATAAATTTGGTTTGCTTCACTAATGATGGTTGTTGGTCCGTACATATAAGCGAAACCGGAATCTGTATAAAAATCCAGATGTTGGGTGTTGATGACATAATCCGGATTGACGAGTTTTACATTGGTGAGAAACTGAAACATTTTGTTTTCTGCAAAATAGGTGCCCCGCTTGCTCGTCAGTACGTTGATGCTGTCTCTAAGTGTGCCGCCCGAATTGTAATACGCCCGTTGTTTAACGCGGTCAAAATAGAGCGTATCTGTCGTCAGTGTCATTTTTGGGTCTGTCATGCGCACGTTTTGATAGGCAATAGCTGTTTTGGTGTCGCCGTAATACTCGAGATATTGTGAGTAAAGTTTTAAGGTGTCGCCTTGATTGAGCCTGACGTTTCCATAGGCGCGAATCAGGTTTCTGCGCGGGTAGTGATAAGCCTGATCGCAATACAGCTTTACGTTTTCGTGTGTGGCCTGCACATTGCCGATGGCAACCACCACACCCGGATGATCCAGCTCGTTTTTGTCAAAGTTATCGGCATTGTTGATAATAATTTTCTTGACTTCCTGAGCGGGTAACCAAAGGAAGCCAGCCAAGAATATAGTAGTTATCGTTAAAGAGATGGTTTTCAACTGATGCTTTTTTGCAAAAATAGGCAAATACCCAAAGATGCTACCAAAAGTTGGGAAATGTTTTTAGTTAGTATAAGCAATCTTCTATGCTAAATTCAAATAAGATGTAACCCCCAATTTAAAATTTTAACACAGGGGCTTGATTATCCTATTCCTTTCATGCCTGTGCTGAGAGAAGCCGAAGCGTATCCGCTTAAAATCAGTAAAATAAAAGCATGAAAAAAAATTGTTAACCCAATAAATTTTTATTTACTTTGCATTTCAAAGTACTTTTAAAATGAAAAAGGATTATTCAGAAGATTTAAGAGAAATCAGGGACATCATGCAACGTAGTTCCAGGTTTATCTCACTTAGCGGACTTTCGGGGGTTTCTACAGGGATTATCGCATTAATTGGTGCTTTTTTGGCCTATCAAATTGTTTTTAAGGACACGGAATTTTTGGTGTACAATCAGGTACATCTTCCTTATGAGCGTATGGTGAACTTGTTGTTGATTGCTTCGGGAACACTGATTTTGTCTATTGGAAACGCCATTTTTTTCACCAGAATAAAAACCCAACCCTACCAACACCATGGTTGGGATGTTGCATCTAAAAGGTTGTTCATCAATTTGTTGATACCGCTAGTTAGTGGAGGTATTCTCTGTTTGTTGTTTTTGTGGAAAGGCTTTGTGGGTGTGCTGCCTTCATTGACCTTGATTTTTTATGGGCTTGCACTGGTCAATGGCAGTAAATACACCTTTTCTGAAATCAGGAGTTTGGGCATTATCCAAATTATTTTAGGTCTTTTGGCCTTTGCCTTTTTGCGCTATGGTCTTCTTTTTTGGGCATTTGGCTTTGGGCTAGTTCAAATTTTATACGGTTTGATGATTCAAAGAAAATATAAATTGTGAAGGAAGTTCTTAAAAATTTAGATAAGGCATTTGAAAACAGAATCCGACTCGGTATTATGTCTGTGTTGATGGTTGATGAGCATATTGACTTTAACGAATTGAAGACACTCTTGGGCGTTACGGACGGTAATCTGGCCAGCCATCTAAAAAACCTGGAGAAAAGCGGATACATCACCTACAAAAAATCTTTTTTGGAACGCAAACCCAACACCAACTATACGGCTACCAAAAAAGGTAAAGAATCATTTATGAAACACATAAATGCCTTGGAACAATTGCTTCACTAAACAAAAAATAAATGAAGAATAAAGAAAATCTTAAAACTCAGGCAGGCCTTGCTATGTTGGTTTTGTCTTTGGGGATATTTCTGCTTGTCTATATGATTGTGGTAGAAGATGAGCCAGGTGCCATCCCGCTTGTTTTAATCCTTCTTGGCGTAGCTTGGTTGGTGAAAATCCGGTTTAGCATCGGTCAAAAGCGTTCTTGATTCAATTATAAAACATCCATTTTTTAGCTCTTTAACTTTATAAAAACAGTACATTATGAAAACCTCAAGAATTCTCCTCATATTGGCAATAGTTGCTTCCATATTGCTGATTCCTTTAGTAGCTATGCAGTTTACTTCAGAAGTAAATTGGACAGCTTTCGATTTTGTCGTTATGGGCTTGTTGCTAATTACTGCAGGCTTGTCCATCGATTTTGCTTGGAGAAAATTAAAATCATTCAAATACAGATGGCTCGTTTGTGGCATCATATTATTTGTGTTTTTTCTTATCTATGCCGAGCTGGCGGTAGGTATTTTCGGCACCCCTTTTGCTGGATCTTGAGATATAAAAAATTGATTACCATAATTTTAATCGTCTTACTCGAAAAAGTTTTCAAAGAAAAAAATCTCAAAAATATTGATGATTATTTTGTCTTAAAGGCTTTTTAATATTTTGTAGATCTTAGCGGGTGCATGATAATGTATCATAATTGCATTTTTTTTATTAAAATTGTGATGGATAAATTGTTTGGTAACAAAATTTATATGAAGCATGGAAAAAATAAGCCGGAGAACTTTTAGTACACACCTTATAAAAGGCATTGGTGGAATAACACTTCTGGGCGCGTTGCCTTTCCATGCCTTGGGTCATAGTTTACAAAAGAAAAAGCTTGGCATTGCCCTAGTCGGTTTGGGCGGATACAGCAGTGGACAACTTGCTCCGGCTTTGCAACATACGCAGCACGCCTATCTGGCCGGAATTGTCACAGGAACTCCCGAAAAAGCAAAAATTTGGTCGGAGCAATACAAGATTCCCCAATCAAATATTTACAATTACGATAATTTTGATAGTATAGCCAACAATAAAGATATTGACATCGTGTACGTGGTGTTGCCAAACAGCATGCATGCCGATTTTAGTATTCGGGCAGCCAAAGCCGGCAAACACGTAATATGCGAAAAACCTATGGCTATCAATGTCGCAGAATGCGATGCCATTATTGAGGCCTGCAATCGTGCGGGTGTAAAACTCAGTGTTGGATATCGCATGCAGTCAGATCCATATACAAAAGAAATCAAACGCCTAGTTAAAGAAAAACCTTTTGGAACAGTTAGGTATGTGTCCTCGGATGCTGCCTACATCTCTCGAGGAAATCCCAATCAATGGCGGCTCAATCGAGCTTTATCGGGTGGTGGTGCGTTGATGAATATGGGCGTCTATTCCATACAAAGCAATATTTATGGCGTGGGAAAAAATCCCATCGCTGTTTCGGCACAAGAGTTTAGCTCGCGCCCACAGTATTTTAAAGAAACCGATGAGACCATCACCGCACAAATGGAGTTTGCTGAGGGTGTGGTAGGAAATATGTTTACCTCGCATAATGCCCATGCAAACCGTTTATATGTTTCCTTCGAACGCGGATGGGCAGAACTCAATCCTTGCCACAGCTACGGTCCTTTGGACGGACGTACATCAGACGGAAACGAGATAAAATTTCCCCACCAAAGCCAGCAAATGCTTCAAATAGATGATTTTGCCAAGCACATTGTTTATGGCACTCCTAATATGGCTCCCGGCGAAATGGGCAAACGCGATATGATTATTATTGAAGCCATCTACCGATCTATCCAAAATGGTGGTGAAAAGATCCCTTTAGAATTGGGAGATATGGGCATTGTACGGATATAAAATAAATACCATCTACAACAGATACAAATTATTAAACTAACTATAGGACTTGTTCGAAAACATTCACTGTTTTTGAAAGCAAACCAGTGTACACCCAACCATCAAAATGTCATTCAAAACCTTAAAGAAACCAAATAACAACCATGAAAAAAATTTTAACAATCATTGCAATATTTGCAATCACACACACCTATGCGCAATCAAACGAGTCTGAAAAAGATACTTTGAATTCGAATCCAAATTACGATAAGCATCTTGCCGAAAAATTAGGCAGTGATGACTATGGAATGAAAAGTTATTTTCTCGTAATTTTAAAAACCGGAACTAACAAGACAGTAGATAAGAATCTAATTAGCGAAAGTTTTAAAGGCCATCTCGATAATATTGGACGGTTGGTAAAAGAGGATAAATTGATTGTGGCCGGGCCATTGGAGAAAAATGAAAATCAATATAGAGGTATTTTTATATTTCACAATCTAGCTTCTTTAGAAGATGCTCATGTACTCTTGCAATCCGATCCCGCCATCAGAGTCGGATTGTTGGACTATGATATATTCACTTGGTATGGTTCTGCAGCATTGCCCGAATATTTACCTTTTTCGGATAAAATTTGGAAGTTAAAACCTTAAAATTATAAAAACTACAAACATGAAAAATTTAAAAATCGAAATCAAATGGGCCATCATCTTTTCTGTAGTTGCCCTACTGTGGATGTTATTAGAGAAAATCGTAGGCTTACACAGTACCCATATTGACAAGCATCAATATCTTACCAATCTTTTCGCTATTCCCGCAATTGTCGTTATGGTGCTGGCACTAAAGGACAAAAAGAAAAACTTCTATGAGGGGCGAATGAACTACAAGCAAGGCTTGTTTACGGGCATACTGCTTTCTGTGTGTATTGCATTGCTGAGTCCTTTGACGCAATGGATAACCTCTACGGTTATTACTCCTGAATATTTCCCAAATGTGATTGCTTATTCCGTTGAAACAGGATATCACAAATCTTTGGAAGAGGCACAAGCTTATTTTAACCTGAAAAATTATATGATGCAAGGCTTTTTTGGGGCACTCATCATGGGCATAATCACCACCGCAATTGCTATGATTTTTATTCGGACAAAAAAATAAAGGTAAAAAAAGCGAACATCCAACAAACGAGACTAGGACAAACTTATATGCTTAAAAACAGTAACATTGAGTATACAGAAACTAGAACAGAAATTACAATAACAATTGTAAAAGATTAAATTACAACTTTCGAAATGTTTGCAGCTTCAAAAGAAAAAAAGAAACAGTTCTTCTTTTTCACGGTCTTCCAAGCAATGAAAGAAATCTTGATTTGGCTCAAGAATAAAGTAGAAACGGTAGAAATGTTAAAATTAAAATTCTAATTTAGCTTACTGTTCACCTTTTTTTGGGGAATTATAAAAGCCATAGCCCAAAACTGTATTTTAATTTTAACCCATAACATTTTTAAGATTCTTGTAACAAAATCTTACTTTTGTCAACCAACAGTTTCGTGTCTAAGTTTGCTGTATCAGATTTACGTGAAATTAGATTTTAAATAACTGCCAAACATGCCAAGTTGAGCGCAGTCTATTAATGTCAGGTCGAGCGCAGTCGAGACCCACAATGAAAGAATTTTTTTAATATTTTTACAATATAAATTACAAACCAAACAAACTTAAATTTACACAATTATGGAAACACCTCAAAATTCAAACAAAAATCTGATTCTTACCTACGGCATTTTGCTAGGTTTTTTATCCGTAGCCTTTGCCGTTGTACTCTATGTAATGGAGATGCACGTGGATGGCGGTTGGTTTAATTTCGTGATTAGTGTCGCACTATCTGTAGGCGTCTTGGTTTTGGCTTTCAATCATTTTAAAAAAGACAACGGCGGT
The DNA here is from genome assembly GCA_018829465.1 of Bacteroidota bacterium. Lineage (GTDB taxonomy): Bacteria > Bacteroidota > Bacteroidia > Flavobacteriales > Flavobacteriaceae > UM-FILTER-40-17. The sequence continues at coordinate 43,823 of JAHJTN010000011.1, forward strand.
TTTATGGGCTTGAGTGACGCGCTCAAAATAGGTTTGGGCATCGCACTGATAGCCGGTATAATTGCTGTGATTTATCAATTTATACTCACACAATACATAGACCCGGATTTTATGCAAAAAATGCTTGAAGTGCAACAGCAAAAAATGGTAGAAAACAATCCGGAACTTACCCAAGAACAATTGGATATGGCAACTTCTATGGCAGAAAAATTTTCTTCACCCTGGATTACCTCTTCCATTACGCTCATTACAAGCCTGTTTTTTGGGTTTATCTATGCATTGCTTGTGGGTGTATTCATGAAAAATCCGCGTCCGGAAAATCTATAAGCGGTAATTTCCCTATTTTTGAGGCGCAAACAAACCGCCATGCAAATATCTGTTGTCATTCCTTTGTTTAACGAAGAAGAATCGTTGGTAGAACTCCACCAAGCGATACAAAAGGTTTTGAACGAAGCAAAATTCGATTATGAGATTCTCTTTATTGACGATGGCAGTACGGATGGTTCTTGGACAGTTTTGCAAAAACTAGCCACTCAAAATGATAGTGTAAAAGCCTTTAGATTTTCAAAAAACTTTGGCAAATCTCAAGCCTTGCATCTCGGATTCAAAGAGGCGAGGGGTGAAGTAGTCATTACAATGGATGCCGACTTGCAAGATAATCCTCAAGAAATTCCGGAGCTTTATCAACTCATTCAAGAACAGGGTTACCAACTCGTTTCAGGTTGGAAAAAGAAACGATACGATGCCGTATTGGCCAAAAACTTGCCTTCCAAACTTTTTAATTGGGCGGCGCGCAAAACCTCCGGACTCAAATTACACGATTTCAACTGCGGTTTAAAAGCCTACAGGAATGAAGTGGTGAAAAACATCGATATTTTTGGAGAGATGCATCGGTATATTCCTGTATTGGCAAAAAATGCCGGATTTGAAAAAATTGCTGAAAAAATTGTCCAACACAGCCCTCGAAAATACGGAAAAACCAAATTTGGAATGGAACGCTTTATCAACGGTTTTCTGGATCTGCTCACCATTTGGTTTGTTTCCCGGTTTGGCAAACGCCCCATGCATTTTTTTGGAGCCATGGGCGTGCTTATGTTCTTCTTCGGTTTTTTATCGGCTGCCTATATCGGATTTATGAAGTTGTACAAAATTTATTACCTGCACGAGTCTGCCCGCTTGGTGGTGCAAGATCCTTGGTTCTACATAGCATTGACAGCGATGCTGCTCGGTACGCAGTTTTTCCTGACCGGTTTTTTGGGCGAAATGATACTGCGATCGGGCAAATCGGGTGAGCGCTACCGCATTGCGGAAAGCACGGACGACCCTAAAACACAAGAGCGATGATGCCTGCTGCCAAAGCGATTCAAAGCCTACAAAACCCTACTGTTAAGTATCTATTAAAGCTACAGGAAAAGTCGGCTTTTCGCAAAACTGAAAACAAATTTGTGGTGGAAGGTGTACGCGAAATTCAATTGGCACTCAAAGGCAATTATCACATCGAAAAACTGCTATTTTGTCCGCATCTGGCAGGAGATGCCATTATAAAAATACGCAACAGTTTGCCTAAAGCCCTTGGGTTGGAGGTGTCGTTGGGGGTTTATCAAAAACTCGCCTACCGCGATTCTACAGAAGGTGTTATGGCATTGGTAGCGTCTAAAAACACCCATTTGGATACGTTGGTTTTTAAAACAAAAACGCCCTTGGTGTTGGTGATAGAATCGCCTGAAAAACCCGGAAATTTAGGTGCTATTCTACGCACTGCCGACGCCGCCCAAGTAGATGCGGTCATCGTGGCCGATCCGCGTACAGATTGGTTCAATCCCAATGTCATTAGAAGCAGTGTGGGCACAGTTTTTACCAACCAACTGGCGGCGGCAAGTACTGAAGATATTATCGCCTTTTTGAAACATAAACAGATTAAAATCTTTGCAGCCGAACTCAATGCTTCTAAAAACTATCACGAGCAAGATTTTACGGGCGCCTCGGCTATCGTCCTCGGCACCGAAGCTACCGGTTTGACTGCACCTTGGCTTAAAGCAGCCGATCAAAACATCATCATCCCCATGCGTGGTAAAATTGACTCACTCAACTTGGCTATTTCAGCTTCTATCCTTGTTTTTGAAGCCAAACGCCAACGCGGTTTTGCTTGGGTATAACTTTTTTAAATAAAGTCGCTAATAATTTGGTTAATCCTAGCGATATTCTTAAATTAGTTGACAGAATTTATAATTACCCATTTTTTTTAACTTAAAATTTGTAAACTTTTCTTTTCTAAAGTAAATTTATTAAACATTTTATTTTTTTTAAAATTAAATGTTTACAGTGAAGAAAAGAATCGTTTCAGAAAGTGAGATAAAATAGCGAATATGCCCCTATTCACAACCTTGGAAAAGATTAGGTCTGATATCTTAGATAAGATAATTCAACAAAAACCATTGCAGTGTGTTTTGGATGATGTTATGCTGTATGTGGATTCGGCATTTCCCAAAAAGATTATTGGAAGTGTAATATTATTCGAAAATGAAACCTTAAGAATTGATGCGATTTCGGCTCCCGGTTTGCCGAATGTCAGTCTTGCAAAAATTCGAGCAATACTAACGGAAGACGAGAAGGCACTTTGGGAGCCGTCTTCTTTTAAATCGGATGGTATTTCCATAGATAAAGCACAGAAGCATCCCTATTGGATGTTGTGTAAAGCTACTTTTGAAAGTGAAAGTTTGGATAGGAGCCTTACTTTATCAATGCATTCCAAAAGCAATCAGCTGTTGGGATTGATGGTTATTTTTTTTGGGGAGAACAATGCGCTCGGTGAAGAAGAGTTATGTTTCTTCAAGATGTTAGCCGATATATTGACGAATACGGTTAACCATTTTCATTTTGTAAAACAAATAGAAGCGCATGAATACAGGTATGGATTGATGTTTAAAGGAAGTCCAATACCGATGTTTGCTTTTGATGTGGAAACCTTACAGTTTATAGATGTAAACCAATCGGCACTCGATAAGTACGGCTACAGCCGAACTGAATTTCTCGAAAAAAACTTATTGGACATCCGGCCTGAAGATGAAAGAAATAAACTCCAACGATTTCTCAAAAAAGAAAGCCATAGAAAACACGCAGTCATGGAGGCAGGCGTTTGGAAACATCTTAAAAAAAATGGTGAATTAATCTACGCACAAGTTTCGTATCAACCCGTTCTTATAGAAAACAAACTTATCGGCTATGTGTGGATAAACGATATAACCGATCAGATAGAGATTCAAAACACACTTTCAGACCAACAAAAACAATTGGTAAATATCTTGGACGGTATTCCGGAAGGAGTTTTTATGTTTCTAGAATCCGGTGAAATCTATGATGTAAATCCTGCCGGGCGACAACTTTTGGAAATTGAAGATTCATTTCCCATTAAAAATAAACTTTTTGTCGATTTTATAGAAGAATCCGATAGAGAAAAATTTCTTAATCTCATCAACCTAAAAAAACACAGATTTAAAAAAACGATTGAGGTTGTTTTGGCAAGTCAAACGGGTACAAAGCGGTGGATAGAGATTAAAGTAACACCTTTACACCTTCATGACGATAGCTTTTACTTGTTGGCTGTGGTACGCGATTTGACAAACAAAAAGCACAATATGCAAAAGTTGTCAGAGCAGAATGAGGCACTAAAAAAGACCAACCAAGAGTTAGACCGATTTTTGTATAGTACTTCCCACGATTTGCGTTCTCCACTTGCTTCTATATTGGGAATTTTAAAAATTATTGAATCTGAAACACAAGAACCTCATACGATAACCCATGCCGAGATGATTAGAAACCGCATCAATCGGCTAGACCACCTGCTGAAAGATATTTTGAGTTTTTCTGTTAATAAACGTCATGAAGTACAACCGGTTTGTATCGATTTTCGCAGTTTGATAGAAGAAACCATAAGCAATTTGATGCATATTGAAACAGCTGTGAAAATCCGTTTCGAAATAAATATCAATGACACAACCCAATTTTACTCAGATTTACAACGTATAAAGACTATCACAGAAAATTTGATTGGGAATGCCATCAAGCACCACAATCCTTCCGAAGCAGATCCCTTTGTCCGTGTGACTTTAAAAACTTTTCCGGATCGCGCTGTTCTTTCGGTTGAAGACAATGGCATGGGAATTGAAAAAGATTTACAAAAAAAAATTTTCGATATGTTTTTCAGAGTTTCCAGCCATACAGACGGAAACGGGATTGGTTTGTATTTGGTTAAAGAAACGGCAAAAAATATTGGCGGAAGTATAAAAGTTAAATCTCAACCAAATGAAGGTTCCATATTTACAGTAACACTTAAAAACTACAGAAAACATGGTGTTAACTAAAACGCAAAGTATTTTAATTCACGTTGTAGATGATGTGGAAATGGATCTCTATATCTGTAATTATGTGATAGAAAGAAATTGGGAAAGAAGTATAGTGCAGAAATTCACAGATGGTTTACAAGCCATTGATTACCTACATCAACATAAAGGCCTGCCAGAAAAAATACCCGATGTTATCCTTTTAGATATCAATATGCCAAGAATGAATGGCTTTGAATTCTTAGATGCTTTTCAAAACTTTCCCGAATCAGTAAGACGTAAATGCAAAATTTTTGTTTTGTCCTCTACTTTTGATGCTTTGGAAATCAAAAAAGCCCAAAACCATCCCTGTGTAGTATCTTTTATTGAAAAACCCATTTCGCTCGAAAAATTAGAAAAGATAAAACGTCTTTGCAATTCAGAAATTTAGGCTGTTTAATCTTTCAATTATCGATATACTTTGCGTGTATTGAAGCCTTTTCATAAGATGCAAAAACATCGTAATCAAAAGCGTCTGTCAGGCGTAAAAGGTCTTATATCCATCGACAGTTTTTCACCGGAAATCATCTCGCTGATCAACTTGCCCGTAGCCGGCCCCAAGCTCCAACCCATCATGGCGTGGCCGGTGGCAAGTGTCACATTTTGTAAAGCAGCAATTCGCCCGATGTAAGGCAAACCATCTGGCGAAACCGGACGCAAACCGCATTTGGCATGTTCCAAATCAAATTTGGAAATTTCCAAACCGGGATAGTATTTTTTTGCGGCTTCTGCAATCGCGTTTACCCTGATGTTGCTGATATGGTGATTGACGCCACCCAACTCCATGGTGCCACCAAAACGCGTAAAACCCTGCATAGGTGTCACCGCTACTTTGGCCTCCATCAGTATGGCCGGATATTGAATATTGGTAGCTTTGTAAACATTTATAGCATAACCCTTTCCTGCCTGAAGCGACAAATGGAGTCCGAGTTTTTTCATCAAAACCGGGCTCCACGAGCCTGTGGCCAAAATCACCTCATCAGCCTGAAAACTTTTAAAGGTTGTATGCACTTTAGCGATTTTATTATTGGAAATATCAAAGTCGGTGACTTGCTCGTTTCTGTGAATGGCAACCCCAACAGTTTCCAAATAACTCATCATATTTTTCATAAATATAGTGGGCGTTGTGTGGGCATCGCATTTGTAGAAAACGGCTCCTAATGCATCAAAATCATAGTGCGGTTCCAGCGCTTTGAGTTGCGCTTGGCTCAATATCTCAACTTCAAGACCTTCAGCTTTTACCCATTCTGCTACTCGGATTTCACTTGTGCCGATCTTTTCGGTTTTAAACACATTGAGCACACCTTTTTCCTCTAAGTGAAACTCAAAAACCTTTTCTTGTTTCATTTCTGTGTAAAGCGATTTGCTCAACACGTTGATATCTGCAATAATTTTCATGCTTTTGCGCACATGCCGAGCGTTGGCAGACTTGTAAAACTGCCACATCCAAAGGAGCAAATCTTTATCTGCCCGCGGTTTCAAGTAAAACGGGCTGGCTGGATTAAACATCATTCGCAGGCCTTTGGCCACCATGCCCGGTGCTGCCAGTGGTACTATGTGGCTGGGCGTCAGGTAGCCCGCGTTGACAAACGAGGCACCACCGGTCATATCGGACTGATCGACCAGCGTAACCTGGTGCCCCTGCCGGTGCAGAAAATAAGCTGTTGACAGCCCGACGATGCCGCCGCCGATGATAAGACAGGTTTTCATAAACGTTTTTAAAAATTACACTCAAAAGTAGCATATTACAAAATATGTTGCGTAATTTTTAATATAGACCTCACAGGTTTTTAAAACATGTGAGGTCTCAGCACATGCAATACTAAATGTACAGACCTGAAAGATTTTCAAAACCTTTCAGGTCTTGTTTCAAAAAGTTTATAGGTTATCCAACCAATTTTTCAAATCTACGGCTGTGGCAATTTTGGCACGCAACCCGCTGATGGGCAGGCGTTCCTGCTGCATGCTGTCGCGGTGGCGGATGGTGACGGTCTGGTCTTCGAGGGTTTGATGATCGACGGTAATACAAAACGGTGTCCCGGCGGCATCCTGCCTGCGA
>JAHJTN010000054.1 GCA_018829465.1 Bacteroidota bacterium
CATAGGTCAAAGTTGCGGTTTTTATCGAAGAGCAGGTACATGTTCTCCGGCATCTGACTCACCTTCTTAATGAGGCCCCAGAACGTCTTAGGGCTGCTACTTATCAGATTGTGGCTCAGAAATGTATAGGAATCAAAACCGTAGCTTTGTTTTAAGAAAATGTTTTTCATTTGGCTGCGGGTGTCTATGCTGATCTGGTTGAAGCGGTGTGTGGAGCCGAACATCTGGATGTTGTGGCCTCGGAGCTTGCGTATGTCTACTTCCATGGCGGCTCTGACTGATGAGCCTGTGGTGCCTTTGCCCAGGGGTGGGATGAGGTCGTTGAGTTCGTCTATGTTGAATATTAGGTGCCTCTTGCTACTATCCCTGAGTCCCTGACATTTTAAAAGAAGGTACTCGAAGAGCATTGAGTAGAAGTCGCTTTTCATTTTCCAGCCTTCAGGTCCGGGTCGGCTGAACGGGTCGTAGACTATGACGTTGAGTTGTTTGTCGAAGTCATAGACTTTATCAATTATGTCCTGGGCTGTACTGAAGCGTGCTATTTCCACTTCGCTGGGGATGCCGAAGAGCTCTAGGGTGCATTGCTCCTCCTCAGGTATCCATACCCTTGTTTCGTGGGGGAAGTGGTAGGCTAGGAACCTGAACTCCTTTTTTCCGTCGTCCCGGTAAAGTACGTGTGCTCCTCGGTCGAGGTATACTCTGAGAATTGAGGCCATGAGGGTGGTTTTTCCGCTGTTGTGGGTTAGTATGCCGTTTTCGAGGAAGAAGTTCTGGTTTTTGAGTACCTTCAGGTCGTAGCTCTGTTTGATTCCGACTGGTTTTATGTTGACTATTCTATCAGTGACCACTGAATCGTTTTTCTTAACAACTAGGCGGTGACCTTCCCGGAGATCGTTTACCTTCGTCTCGGTGACGGCTTCGCCGTTTTTAGTGAAAAACAAGTGATCCTCACTTGCGTTAACGGTGCGGCCGCCTCGGGTTTTTATCCTGAATAACTGTTTCTTACCGCTGTCTATTATGACCGCCTGGTCCATCTCAACGGTGCCTTTCCTGAAATTGTAGGAAGGAAGAGAGATGATCCTTTTTCCTTCTTTATATGTTTCGTCTACTGTTTGAGATGTTAACACGGGATCCTGATGTGCCTTATAAAGTATTATTTTGGTGTCTTCATCTAAACATCCAGTGAGACCGTTTATGAGGGCATGTATCATCTCATCATATAGTTCCTGCAACCCATGTGTGTAGTATTGGACCTCGCGGTTATTCCAGGGAATTTCAGGGTTGTTCAGCCATGAGCCCCAGCTTTTCTCGCTGTTATCCTCTTCACTGGGCACCGCGTCTACGTAATGCTGCATGTACTCGTAGCGGCCCTCTAGGTCCTTGATGCTGTTCACGTTGTTCAGCACGCGTTTAGGTGTAGGTAGATCTGCCATCTTTTATTCCTCCTTCTTCTTTCTCGCTGGCCGTGGGGGTCCCCAGTCCTGGACCCCAGGTGATTCAGGGTGCTCTTCAGCCCCGAATGTGGGGCGGGGGTAATTTAGGCTGGTGGGTGGGTATCCGCCTCTGTCTTTGGTTGGATATATTCCACCTGACACCCATTCTCTTACTAGGTGCTCATCACTGAAACTTACATCTTTCACAAGTAAGAGAACCTTTTTTACTTTTTTCTGCCAAAAGCCACTGTAAAACACCATCAGCACCGACTTATCGATCCAACGAGTAGATTGAAAATGGTTCCAGTGATCTTCAAAACTAATAATGTTGTTATAATCTAAATCTTCATGCCCTCGACCTTTTAGCGTTCTAATGAGGCTATCCATATATTCTCTACAATAAGCAGTAATAGTCTCATATTGATCAAGAAAATCTGCTGCTCCTTCGCTGTCTTTGCCACCGAGAAAAGGTATCGCAATCTCTCCGAGTCCTATACATATAACCTCAAGTTGCTCTTTCATATGCTGTGCATAATCTTCTGGCGAGAGGTTTACGGGTTCTTTTAGGAGGTATGTGTGCATAGCTGTCATAGCGTTGACTCTTGCTTCTGACTGGTGGCTTTTTACGATTTTATATGCCATGGTTTTATCTGCCATAGTCTCTAATTCTTTGCTGGTGTTTCTGTATTTTTTGACGCTCTCCAAGAACCTAATGAGAAGTTCTTCGCTCATTGCTTGGCTCGTCTCCACCCGTATATTGCGGTTCCGCAGATTATGAGTAAGGCTACTAGGGTTATCGCTTGGTTCTGTATGCTGGCTGCGAACCACGTCCAAGCCATGACGGTTCCATTGGTTAGGCTATCCCACTTCAGGTAGACTAGCACCGAGACTAGCAGGGCTAGCGTCATGGTTGTGACGTTTTTCGCTGAGAGTTTGAAGGGTAATCTAGGTCCTTTGAGGTGTTTGGCGGCAGACTCAAAGTTACCGAGAAGATGAAGCCACATAAGCGTTTCCTGTATAACCAATTGTCTTATGTCTGGTTTTGCGTTCATTAATCCGGTAAACTCACTGCTTAACAAATCGCTACGTTCCATAGCTTGAACCGCTGCACTCTGAGCTATGTTTCGCTGGCGCTTAGTCTCCACGAGGTCGCTTTTTAGTTGGGCTAGCTCAAAGCTCTGCCTCATGTAGAGGTCCAGCACCTCATCTGGGGTGACTTCTCCCACCGTGTCTAAGGCTAAGACTAGACCCTCTTCAGTGTTGATGAGCTTCATACCGGGCCCCACTTCGCCTCGCATCTCGTAGTCTCCGCCTGCCTCCACGAGGTC
>JAHJTN010000055.1 GCA_018829465.1 Bacteroidota bacterium
GAATAGTAAGCATAATAGACTCCTTTCCGAACTTATTATCTTTAACAATAATAAGCATCGGCAGGAGTCTATTTCTTGCGCCAATGTATTCTTTCTCCATCATTTAACAGCCTAAAAAATGGCAAAAGTCGAGCTAAGATGGCGAACGAAATACATGTAGATTACACGTCCGGCAATATGCTTTATGCAGTTGTTCGTAACCGGGCGGGAGAAGTCTGGTATTCTGGAGGGCAAGTCTTTGAGTCCTGGGGGACGGGCGGCCGTGCTGCGAACGATTACGACATATCCCTTACAGACAAGGGCGGCAACAGGTATGTTGGCAACTTTGATGGTAATATCCCCGCAGGCAGATATTCCGTTCAGGCATTCCTGCAGGCCGGAGCTAATCCTGCTGATAGTGACAACCTTGTGGGGGGTGACGAAATTGTATGGTCTGGAGTAGGCGAAGTAACCAGTGACAAATTGCTTGCCAACAAGGCCGTCCAAAACAAATCGACTGGAGAAATCAAATACTATGATGATGACGGGCAAACGGTCCTTCTGACTCACACCCCTACCGATGCTGAAGCGACTATCACAAGGACGTCGAGTTGATAAAAACCATAAGAGTTATGCAAAATTGAGGTTAGGCAGAAGACTTGAAAAAACTATAAATATCGAGGAGATACAAAATGGGCAGTTTTGCGGATTATTGGGAAAACGAAATTTTAGACCATCTTTTTGGCAAGGGATTATATAACGCCACTTTGGGAACTGGTGGAACTTACCCTGATGTTACGATTTATGTGGGGTTATCAACTGCAGAACCACTCGATGACAGTTCGGGATTAGCCGAGCCAAGTGGCAATGCTTATGCACGAGTTTCGACCACTGGTGCTGACTGGAACACTGCATCTGGTGGGACACTCGATAACGCCAATGAGATTACTTTTCCAGAGGCTACCGGTAGCTGGGGGACAATAACTCACTTTGCCTTATTCGACGCAGCAACAGGTAGTAATATGTTGGCCTATGGGGCATTAAGCACATCTAAGACTATCGGCAGTGGGGACACGGCTAAATTTGCCGCAGGCGATTTAGATGTATCGTTAGATTAAGTCCCCGCCGTTTAGCTTCGCAAAACGAAGCTGCGGGGAAAGGAGGTTAACTAATGGCGACTATAAGTAAGAATTGGGCTTCTCAGAGTCAAATAATAGGTACTGGCGACGGCTACGTAACCCTGTCCGGGACTACGGAGTCGTTCTCTTCGGATGTCGACTTGGAAACAAACGGCTACGAGGGAGCTCACATCATTATCGAAATCAACTACGATGCTACTCCGACCGACCAGGTCAAGATTAAGCTATACGGATCCCTCGATGGTGTCAACTATGATGATACGCCCATCTGGGAGATGCAGGGAGATAAGGGCGTTGACCCCCAGCAGCTTAGCTTCATTATCAAGGACCTTGCACATTTTAGAATTGGCGCTCAGCAGACTGGCTCTACCGACAGCCACGATGTGAGGGCATACGTCCAATCGTGGAACTATGCCTCTTCATAGCCGAGCAATGACAGATGCCACAGCTTAAACCCACAAGAGGAATTCGTTTAAATAGAGGTCATCCCCTCAGTAGAGGCCTTGCTGGTTATTGGCTATTCAACGAAGGCTCAGGCAATAAAGCCTTTGATTTGAGCGGGAATGGTAATACGGGGACTATCGTTGGAGCGATTTGGAGTAGTGGAAAGTTTGGGTCTGCTATTTCATTGCCTGGAACTGATGAGTATGTAAACGTTCCTGATAAAGATATTTTGGATATGTCAGCAGCGTTGTCTATAGTTGCCTTAATAAATCCGACAGTTGTAAATTCTGCTGATAGTATTGTTTCTAAATATGATAGTCTTGTTCTTGCCAATCAGCGTAGCTGGGCACTTACGATAAATAATACAGGACTGCTTCGTTTTGCTGGTACGGATAATGGCACGTCAGCTAATTATTGGAGTGTAACCACAAATAATACTGTTATTAGTGCAAATCTGTGGCAAACTGTAGCAGTAGTATACAGCGGAGCGAATACAAATGTAGACTTACACGTTAATGGCGTTGAAAAGGCATCCTCTGTTGATGTTAAACCTGTTACATCTTCATTACATATTGGGACTGCTCCATTAGACATAGGAGCTGCACACAGTGGTACTGCAAATTATTTCCCTGGTAAAATAGGTTATGTAATGATTTACAACCGTGCCCTATCCGCTTCTGAAATTGCCTTACTCTACCGAGAGCCGTTCTGTATGTTTGATAGGGTTTGGAGACCTGGGTTGATAGACGGCCAAATCGTTGAACTTGCGGGCACTTCCACGGCTTTGTCGTCCCTGAGCGCGATAGCAAAAGCATCGCGAAAAGTCGGTGGAACTGCAGCAGGTACCTCTGATGTCGCGGCACAACTAAATTCGATTCGCAGCTTACTAGAGGTCGAAAGGGATTGGTTAAGAGAAGCACTTTTTAATGGAATGACTGCTAATGCTTTTAAGCTTGGTACGACCTTGAGTTTGGGCTGGTTCTGGGTTCGTGTTGCCGGCTGCTCTGTGCTCTACCGCGGCTCCAGTATGGGAGAAATAGATTTTGTGAATATATTGGCTGTTGCTGAGAAGAATGCTCTTGAAATCTCACCATCGAGCTACATTTCACACAACAGCAGTTCGACATACTTTTACGTTGTTCGTCGATTTAACAATTGTGGCTATCAGGAACGTACCTTAGCTCCTTCGGTGAAGGTTTCAATAGAATCAAACGGTGAGCTGGCGGAGCCGCAACCAAACAAAGTTTTCGATTCAGGAGCCGAGCTCGTAGATGGCAACAAGATACAGCTTGTTTGGTACTATTGCCTCCTCGAACAAAAGTCGCAACCGATGCGTTTCAATGTTTATTATGACGGTCGGACAGGACAAATTGACTATGAAAACCCTCTTGCCATAATTAGTTATAAGGGGCGAAAGTTTTACAGCTACCAAAGTGGTGCACTCGAAGCGGGCAGGTACTTGTTTGCTATAAGGACTGAAGACGCCAGCGGTATAGAGAATAGTTCTTTAGCGCGGCTGAGAATCCAATTCAACACCACAAATCCCAACGCGATTGATATTTTAAGCGTCGAAGGAGTCTGACACACGGACAAAAAAACGGATTTGGTGCATACGAAATCCCCAGTGAAACTGGGGTCTAAAAATAAGATACACAATACGATATACAAGATATGAAACTATGTCTAACAGAATCGACTTTTTCCAATCAGCACAAACACGACTGGCACTTCCGGCAGCTTCGATTTCAATTTTGGTCGATGGGACGTTGTGTCCGGTGCTGGAGCCAATAGAGATTATACGCAGTGGCTGGCCTGAATTTAGCTGGGCCAGATTGGCTTATAATCCTGCTGCGTACCCAGATTCCGGCTTGACAGCTGCCGAAGAGATCGAGACCTTATTTGCTATGGGAAAGACTGTTTGTATCCGGCAATACTTTAACGGTGTCCCGCCAGGTGCAGCAGCTTTTAGTCTCCCAATCTTTTGCGGTCAAATAGAAAACTTCGATACAAAGTTGGCGCCTGACGGTGAAAAAGTGGAAGTAGTAGCGAGAGATTTCAGCGCAAATTTAAAGCGGGTCTCAGTCTATGGCCAGCGTCTGGCGGATGCAAGCAATTCCATTGTGTTTTTGGCTGGTCTTGATACAACATTTAATCCGGATGGCAAGGCCAATGCCAATCCAGAACCAATACAAGTTAATGGCAAGAGCTACACAAGCTTTTGTGCTGAACCATCGCAAGGCAAACTCTGGAGCTATGCAGAAGTAATTGATTATCTGCTTTGTGAATATTTGATGACCAATCAATTACAAATGCCAGGGATAGGTCAATTGAAAGTATTGACCGAGAACCAAATAGTTCGAGACCTCGACGTCACGGGATTAAACCTGATAGAGGCTTTGCACCGATGTTGCGAAAGGATCGGCTTAAGTTTCCAGTTCGTCCCTCGACCTGTACCGACCGGGCCTGACCAGGCGATCGTGTTCCATAAAAGCGGCGCAGGCAGAGTCGTTGAGTTGAATTGTCAGCAAACTGGCGAGCAGATCAGCATCTCAAAGACGAACATCGCAAGCTTGCACAATAGAAGGAATTTTTGGCCAATAACGCACAAATATATTGGTCAAGGCGACTTCAAAATTGTGGAATCGACTTTTGATTTGATAAAGGCCTGGGATGGGAGTCTTGAGGACATCAACTATGATAAATTCTCGCCTTCGACCAATCCTGATTTCTATCAGGTAAAAGATGTATATCGCAAATGGTGCCTTAACGAGGCGGGGAACTACAGTGGCGCTCCATATAATCAAGGTGATGCGTTTGACTTTTCCAAAATTTTCGGCAGCAGTGATTTCGCTCGTCGCCGCAGGCGCTTTTGGCCAACTTTGACCACCGACAAACAGGGAAAGTCATTAGGTTATTTCCTGCAGGTATCTTTCGATGATGGCTTGCACTGGTGGCAGTACCTTCAAGCTTTTAATATCCTGCTCGATGAGTGTGGAGTGTGGCTCAGCAGTGACCAGCTCGACGTTGATACCTGGGTGGCGGCGCTGAAGGGAGTGTTGAAATTCAGAATAACTGCCTCGGTAATCAGTGATGAGAGATTAACTTGTATAGTTACCGATGGGCCTGTCAATTCAACAGTTCCTGTGGTTGGGCAGATTATTATGCTACCCCGTCAGTTCAAGTATCGCAAAGTTTCGGACCAGAGCATCTTCGCAGACCCTTATGATGAGACGCTCGGCACTGCGGACGAGGTCGATGATACTGATGCTTTGTATGAGTTTGTCCGGCACAGGGCAGTGGTTTCGTCCGAGACCATCGAGACCATTGATATACAAACACCGAATCTTGTGTTCGATTACAAAGTCGGCGACAGAGTAAGCGCAAGTCCCGAAAGCAGAGACTTGTTAGCCTGCAGGAGCGATAATCGAAGCAGAATCTGGATAGAACGAGTGCGGATGGATTTTGAAAAACAGTGTACGAATTTGAAAATCGTTCGACAAAGGGGCTGAGAGTTATGGGCAGTGGAGCAAATATTGTAGATGGCCAACAGATACTGGAAAGACTTGCTCGTCAAGGCTCCGAGCAGATTCAGGAAATATCCGTTGTCACTTCACCCGGCGCCAGGACGGCTGCATGGGCCGTAAAGGTCAAAAGTCATTCGTCATACAATGTCTATAATGTCATCGCAGTAGTGATAGGTGATGCCGGCTCGATACCGGTTGAAATAGGTGGACAAACCCAGGCGGTCAATCTGGCTGAATCGTTTCAGCAACAGGGAACGCTGCCGGCTGGGA
>JAHJTN010000025.1 GCA_018829465.1 Bacteroidota bacterium
ACTATATGATTCTTAGCAGCCTTCTGTCTGCATCCTTCACATAGATTCCCATCTGTTCTACTGGTACATTCCTGTACCTCACATGCATACTTCATATAGAATACTCCGTACAGTTATTTAAACTTTATCTTATTGTATCCTTATCTCCTTCAAATAGTTCATATTTCCTAAATGATTTGTTTATTCTCTTTTGTGCAGCTTCAAAATAATCTTGGTCTATTTCACAACCAACATAATCAAAGCCTAATTCTTTGCAAGCTATTAGACTACTTCCAGAGCCTACGTGAGTATCTAGTATTTTGTCACCCATCTTTGCAAATTGTTTAAGTAACCACCTATAAAGCCCTATTGGTTTTTGTGTCGGGTGTATTTTGTCAAATCCACCTTTGGTTTCTGCTTTACTACTCATTACTACTTTTAACATTCTTATATCCCAACTTGTCCAAGCAAGTTCACCATGCGAAAAATTAAAAGTTTTATCAAATAGTTTATCCCAAAACACCCAACACTTTTTAACTGGCAAATAATTAGTAAAATAATTTCCTCCCCACACAATCTGATTTTTACTTACTCTGAATAACTCATCCCAATATTCTTTAGTCGGCGGGCTTGCATCCCAATCTTTTTTGTTAAATTTAGGATTATTCTTTCTATCAAAACTATCTGGGCGTCCTTTCTTTGTTATATCATTCCCACCGTCCCAATTAATCCCATAAGGCGGATCAACTATTGCTAAATCAAAATACTTATCTGGAACTGTTTTCATGTATTCCATACAGTCAACATTCAAGAATATATTCAACTCCACTATATCCTCCTATACTAAAAAAGTAATTTATAAAAAGTAGGGCGTAAATATACCCACCCCAAATTTCTAAAAAAATTTTATCAATTCTCTCCTCTCCTACCTCTCCATACCTCCCTTCTCTATATTAATACTATATACAGATGCCTAAATACTATAATTACTCTAATTACTATATTACCTTAAATACTATATTACCCAGGGTACTATAGTATAGTATATACTATATAGTAGTATAATAACCCTAGTAGTATAATAACCTGGGTAATATAAAACCTTAATACTCTAATATTATTACATGGATGATCTAGTATTTTCCACCTTTTCGCACCGAAGCCACATTATGTAAACTAATGAAATATATATAAAGAATTATATAAGATGTAGAGATAACTGGAGAAATTGTATGGAAAGTTAAAACTGGAATGTCAAATAGGTATGAAAAACTGTCTGGGATACCAAAGTATATGTAAAAAAGTGTCTGGAATGTAAGCACCTAATTCTATATACCGTAAAACTCTCTATTCTGACTACCCCCCCTATGTAATTCTGCCCTATTGGATATAAATAAGTGGCAAAGATTCTATTCGTCCGCAATAATGGACAGTTTTCGCACTATTTGGAGGTAATAAGCCATTTAAATCACTTGTTATAGAGGTATAATGAGGTATTGAGTAGTGTCTAGTGCTACCTACTATGCGTTTATAGCTCATATTCGCATAGTACACAAGTGTTTTACCGCATATTCTGGCACTTCCATCTCTCATTCCTTGCCCTATTTACTATAAATTCATCACATAGGAGTATGTCATGGTAGTATATCTAAGTAATATGTCTAATACTGAGGTATTGGCATTCTTGTCTCAATTACGAGAATTGAGATGTAAATTTAGTGTAAATAAGGTGAATGGAAACTATCACCTAGTTTACATAATCCACCCAAATCCTTCGATTACAGCCTTAATAAAGGCTCTATAACACAGTGTATAGTATTTAGTACAGTATTAGTAATAGGGTATTCTATATGTGTATAGATTGCCCTATTCTATATAAATTCACTATTTTCTAACAATTAGTAGAGGTTACAATGAAAGTCTTTATTTTCACAATACTATTAATCACTATCATATCCATAATGTATCCATGGCATATGGTAGAGGTATCACATAATACCAATTATATGATACAGTTCTTTCTATCCAATCTATATCCATATCTATTATTGTGTTGGATATACATTTGGCACTACAGTATGTATGGTCATATCTTATCATTTAGTTATGATAAAGATAATGTAACTTATAGACTAGAAGTTGTATTTCATATTGTAGAGATTACTATAGTTATTCGATCAATTCCTATACTAGAGAAGAGAGATAAAGTAAAGTTTATATCTCTATTCAGATATTATCCATAATAGAATAAATTTACATAATCAGAGTAGTGGTTCATCCTAGTGTTAATATAACGGATAATATTTTGATTTCCGTTTCAAATGAGATGATTAAATCCGATTGACGGTAAGCCACTACTCATTTAATATAATTTAATATAAGAGGTTACAATGAAGAATATCAAGAATCAAGAGTTGATATCCCAGGGTTGGGATAACAATTGGCTAACATTAAGTGATATGGAAACTGCTGAAGAG
Organism: Bacteroidota bacterium; assembly: GCA_018829465.1. Classification (GTDB taxonomy): domain Bacteria; phylum Bacteroidota; class Bacteroidia; order Flavobacteriales; family Flavobacteriaceae; genus UM-FILTER-40-17. The sequence continues at coordinate 2,457 of JAHJTN010000025.1, forward strand.
AGGACAGTCTTTGAACAGTTAATGTTGAGAAATGAGCTTAACATTTACTGTGACACTCTTGTCTCAGTAGATACTCAGTCCATTCGACAAGATGCTATGAAGATAGCATTAGACTCACCAAAGAGATTATTTCTTCTAGATACTGGTTCGTATGTACAAATTAGAGGAGAAGAAGCCTTTGTAAATGGTGAATCTGTCCGATGGGACAGAACTCATCAAAGAGATAGATTTTATTTCTTCAATGAAGAAGGAATAGAAATTGGGTTTACAGAAGGGGATGAACTCTTCCCTGGAGTAGACCAATTAGATGAGTTCTAAGCCACTTTCAAAGCTTAGGGTGATACAATGTATGAGTATTGCTAGAAAGTAGCTTAGAGAGCTTCTAACATGCCTTAAAGAGCAATCTAGTATATAGACTGCTCTTTCTTTTTTTTCATTCTACCTA
>JAHJTN010000035.1 GCA_018829465.1 Bacteroidota bacterium
GCACAGGTCGCCGTAAGCGCCAGAGCCATGTGCTCGGTCGGTGCGAGTCGACATCGTATGGACCTCGTGCTCATGATGAAAGGATAACCACCATGAAAACCAAAGTCAAGCGGAAAGAACGCATTCCTCTGTCGCCTGAAGACGACAGCTTCCTGCTGGAGGTCCTGTGAATAACGACGGAATGGAATCGCAACTGGACTTCCTGCTAAACAACTGCGGCCTTAGCGAAGCCACCATCGTCAACGCCATCAACGACGGAGCCTAATCGTGATGACTCCGTCAGCTAAAGCAGACGGCTTCTTGGGCAACGCGGCTTTCCGCGTTGACGCCCACAGGCCCCATCCGGGCCTGGAGAGCGCGAGCGAGGATGTTCCTAGCAGCGTTCTCGTCTCTGTGCAGGACCAAGCCACAATGCGGGCACCGATGCCACCGCTCGCGCAGCAGCTTCTTCACTGTTTCGCCACACTCACAGCACTCCTGGCTTGTTCCTGCGGGGTTCACAGCCACAACCTCGGCACCGGCGCTTTCAGCCTTGTGACGGAGGATGTTCACGAAGCTGGCCCAGCCAGCATCGGAGATCGCACGAGCGAGCGAGTGGTTCTTGACCATGTTCTTCACGGTCAAGCCTTCCACTCCGATCAACCCGTGCGACCGGACGAGACTCAAAGCAGTCTGGTGGTGATGCTCGCGCCGAAGGTTCTTGACACGGACATGGAGCACCTGGACACGACGCACCGCCTTCCGACGATTCTTTCCACCACGGACCTTCCTGGCAACGGCGCGCTGTCTTCGGCGAAGCTCTGGAAGTTCGCCTTTCAAGTACCGAGGATTCGATACGCGCTTCCCGTCAGAAGTCGTGAGGAAGGCTTCAAGGCCAACGTCAATACCAACACAAGGCAACCCGTTCGACGGGACGGCGACGTCACCGAGAGCGCAAGAAAGGACAACAAACCACTTCCCGGCTTCGCACTTGACGACGGCGGTTTTGACCGTCCCTTCGACTGCCCGATGCACTTTGCAGCGTACGGTACCTACGTGCTGGACACGAAGCCGATTCTCGATCAGCCGGATGCCGTCACCGTACGCCGGGAACTCGATGCTGCTCCAGTGGTCCCTGGACTTGAACCTCGGGTAACCGGGCTTCTGACCGGACTTGCAGCGACGGAAGAAAGCTGCGAACGCCTTGTCGAGGCGGCGCATCGTCGCCTGTGCCGACGAAAAGTTGAGCCGAGCGAAAAACGGGTTCGCGGCTCTCTGGGCCTTGAACCACGCCGACTGCACAGCGTAACTGACGCTGGTGCCTTCGGTTTCGTACGAGGTCTTGCGCTGGTCGAGGCAGGCGTTGTAGAGCCTCCTGTGCGATTCCAGCATGATCCCGAGCTCACGACACTGGTTGGCATTCGGATAGATCCTGAACTTGTACGCCCTACGCATCTACTTGCCCTTTTGGCCTTCGATGTACCGGAGGATGCTCACCTCAGTGACAGCGCCGCACGAACCAGCGTAGTAGCTTCGACTCCACAGCGTGGGGAGCCGGGACCGCAAGGACGGGAACTCAGCGCGCAAGTCATGCGAGGAGCGCCCCTTGAATCGGTTGACGATCTCTGCCACGCACAACGTAGGGTCGGTCTCTACGAAGAGGTGGACGTGATCGGGCATGACCTCCATAGCGAGGATCGTTATCTTGAACTTGTCAGCAGTGTCGAGCAACAGCGCCTTGAGGCGCTCGGCAATCTCGCCGGTGAGCACGGGGCGACGGTACTTCGGGCACCAAACCAAGTGGAACTTGATCGAGAACACGGCACCCTGGTTCTTCTTATACCTGCCCATGAGGCTCAGTATACCAGCGCCAGGGATCTAGTCAACAACAAAAAGACACGGCGCTTCCTCTGCCAGCTAAAGCAGGCAGTCCCCGCGCCGGGGAGGAACTGATGGGAACACGCGGAGCCTTCGGCTTCCACGCCGACAACGAAGACAAAGTCACCTATAACCACTCCGACAGCTACCCCGACGGCCTGGGCGCAGACATCCTCGCCGCCCTGTCAGGCGAGACCATCGAGCACCTGCGCGACGTCGCCGCAGGACTCATCATGGTCAACAAAGACGAGAAGCCCACCCCCGAGCAGATCGAGCTGTGCGCGCCGTGGCCTGACCTGAAGGTCAGCGGCCAGTCCACAGAAGACTGGTACTGCCTGCTGCGGCCGGCACGGGGCGAGCTCACCACCTGGACGAAGGACGGGCTGCGCGTCATGATCGACTCGCACGGGTTCCTGCTCGACTCGCTCTTCTGCGAGTGGGCCTACATCATCAACCTCGACACGGAGCAGCTGGAGGTCTACAAGGGGTTCAACCAGAACCCCGAGGCCCCCGGGCGCTACGCCACCGAGAAGAATCCGGACTTCGTGCGCGCCGACGGCTTCGTCCTCAAGACCGAGTACAACGGCGTCGCACTCGTGAAGGAGATCCCGCTCGAGCAGGTCTTCGCCATGGCCGACTCGGACCGGGACGCGCTCATCGCCGAGCTCGAGGGCGACGAGGACGAGAACTCCGATGAGTGACCGCTGCTACGTCGCCGTCGACGTACTGAAGAAGGACGCTGAGCGACTCGCGCACGCCATCGACAACCTCGAGTTCCTCAGCAACGAAGCGTGGGAAGAGGCGCTCGCAGAAGAAAGCGCCCCCAGCGTCGAAGATGCCTACGCCTGCATCTGCGAGGACAACGACGCCTACTTGCACCTCGAGTTAGAGGAGGTGAACTACGGCGCCTACGACGTCTTCGAAGAAGCCGGGAAAGCCGGACTTGTCTTCACCGCCATACAATGTCACGGAGACGACTACGGACCCGGCGCCTGGGCTTCCGACGGAGACGGGAAGCCGATCTTCACGCCCACCGACTGGGAAGGCTACCCGTACACGCGGCTCGACGAAAACGGGTGGACCGACGACAAGGAGC
>JAHJTN010000031.1 GCA_018829465.1 Bacteroidota bacterium
CGTGGGTGTGGGCCGCGGCCGCTGCTCCGATGTTTGCCGGTGCGATCGCATCCGGTTGCCCCGTGGAGTGTGTCCCTGCGTGCGCCGTGGGCGTCCTGGCGTCGCTGTTGCGTGCGTCTGCGTTGGTGACGTACTTGTTCGCTACCCCTGGGATACCTGAAGTTCCGGGGAGCGCTGCCTTCTCTCCGGAGCTGGGGAGGTTGGCATGAGCAAAGGCCAGATTGTGGGCTGCCACGGCATCTGCGGCCTCCCCACCCTGGTCGTAGAACACCGGGAGCTGTCCGCCCAACTTGTTGGCGTCGGCCGCGAGTCCCGCCACGTCCGCAGCGTCCACGATGTAGTCACCGTTGGAGTCGTAGTCGTATTTTAGCATGTCCCCGATGGTCGTGGGGCGCCCGATGATGCTCTCCCACTGGATCTCGTCGTACTCAGCGGCGTTGTCGGACTCCACGTGGATCTCAAAGAGGCCTCCAGAGGACTTGACCTCCTGGACAGTTCCGGAGAAGACAAGCCAGTTCCAGAGCCCTCCCCGGTCTACGACGGGGACTCCCATCTCATCGAGGGAGATGGAGTAGACAGACAGGGACTTCCCGTCCCACGCCGTGATGGTGGACAGTTGGGCAGTCATCCACGCATCCGGGGAGCACACGACGTAGACCAGGTCCCGGTCCCCGTACACGGTGAACGGATCGAGGCCCTCACCCCGAAGTCCCATGGAGCGGATGGCAGTAACCGGGTGCGGAGTCTCACCGGTGAAGGAGCGCACCTCCCCGACGTCGGTCAGGATGTCCGCAGCCAACCCCCCGATGCGCACGAAGTGGTACTTGGTGTAGGTGCTGTCTCTGAGGACGTACCGGGTCGTCACGAGGTCACCTTGTCCGCTGGCTGGAAGCCCGCCTTCTTCGCTCCAGGGAGGAAGAACTGCTGCCACCGGCGGTGCCGTCTCCATCCAGTCCTGGGGTCGTCATTGCCCCAGAAAGGCCTCTCACTGGGAGTGGCCCCCCGCTTCAGGCGCTGTAGCAGCGTTCTTCCCAGGCTTGGGTTGAGCAGCAGCTTCTTCTTTGCCTTGCGTGCCAGAGCGGGGTTGACTGAGATGCCCTCCACCACCACAGGCTTCTTGGACTCCTCGATGAGCCTACGAACCACGGACCACCGATGCCCAATCCTCTTCTTCCCCTGGTTCTTCAGCTGGTAGTCGTCCAGGTGGATGATGGTGTGGGTCTTGGAGTACTTGTCGGCGAGAGTGGTCTTCCCAGATCCACCTGGTCCGACGATGTAGAGGTCGAGGGCCCCGGCGGTCTTCTCCAGCGCGTCGTAGAAGCCCTGCTCAAATGGGTTCACATTACACACGCATGCCGTGAGGAAGCCCAGGGACCCAGCTGCTCCCAGACTTGAGGGACTTGGCCATCCGGCTGTGGTAGAGGTGGTTGGTGATGCCCTTGGGGACATTGCGCCGTCCCTTTAGGCTCGCAGCCTGCTTCAACGCCCTCCGGGCCATGAGCTTGTGGTAGAGGAGCTGGATCTTTCCGGCGTCCTTACCCATGCCCTCCTCGAGGGCGTCCTGGAATCCTTGGGTGAAAGCATCCATCACAACCCCTCAGCGAACCCACACCACTGACACGGTGGCCAGGAGAGACAAAATCAGTAAGGCCCTGAAAACCATCACTTCTCCTCATCTCTCGCGCGCGCACGAGAAAGTGCAGCCCTCCGACCCAAGATCAGCGTTCCCAGGGAGAGGGGAGAGCCCTTCTTTTCCACGCCCTCCACTGCATCCTGGAAGCCGGCGGTGAAGTGCTCCTTGACCTTGCTGGCCTCCAGCTCTACCCGCAGCATGTCCTGGAGGTAGTCAGCTCGGCGGAGCTTGGCACGCTGGATGAGGATCTCTTCCTTGGTGGGCACAGGGACCTCCTATCTCACGTTCGGGGCGCCCTGGAATCCCTGCATGAACTCGTCATGTCTACCTCCTGTAGCGCTTCTTGGTGCGTTTGTCATACGCCTCGCCCGCCTTCACATCAGCCCACGAGCGAAGATTGCCCATCGGCTTGAGCTGTGCCTCGGACGCCCTGGTCTTCTGTAGCGCGGACGCTATCGCCTGACCAACTCTGGCCGCTCCTCCAGAGGACTTCTCCACGCCCTCTTCCAGTGCATCCTGGAATCCACGCATGAACTCGTCCATGACTCTTCTCCTCTACTTCTTCTGAGCAGCTTCGTGGGCCTTGGCCTCCACCACCGACTGCTCGTAGGTGTCGAAGGGCCCGAGGGTCGGGTCCTCACGCACGATGTGCCGGTCGTTGATGAAGATCCAGCCGTTCCCACGCTTGGAGGCCCACCACTTCATCGTGGTCCCTGCGGACAGTGTGACCAGGTCTTTTCCGTCGATGCTCTTGGCTCTCATGATGCCGCTCCTTGGAGTTGGAGTTTTTGGGGTGGGTGCGGGGGCCTGGAAAAGTTCCCCCCCCAGTCCTTGTGTCCACGTCTCGTGTAGTCCCCAGGCCGTGAAATGCCCTCTCGCGCTCGCGCAAGCCGGGGCACCTGCCCATAACGGTACAGTGAGAGTACTACCGTAGGTAGTACTCGAACAGTACCGTATGCCCCTTTCCTCATTTGACTATCCCAGGTCCACGATCACCCTAAAGGTGACGTCTGCGGACAGTGCAGGGATGGTTGAGCGCAGTCTGTACACTCCCGGGGACAGTGGTACATGACCAGAGATGACTGCGGCGTTGATGAGGGGGAAGCTCCCAGGCTCCACCGCCACCGATGCAATCGGTGCCCATGCCCCGCCATTGGAGAGGTACTTGGACCACACCCCCGCGTCCACTTCGCCGATGCGTCCATGGTCCGGCTGGAGCTCCACGTCCGTGAGTGGCCTCCCCTGCCAGTCCCCAATGAACTTCTCCACGTAGAGAGCGTTGGCGTGGGCCACTGGCCACTCGATCTCCACACTCCGGGCCTTCCTGGGTACGAAGAAGGGATCAGACCTCTCTGCAACCAACGCCACCCCGTTCGTCATTTCCCAGAAGACATCCTGGAGGAGGTTCCCCCGGACCCGGTAGATGCCGTCATCCTCCTCTGTGGTGATGACGCTCTGCCCGTCCATGTACTCCGTGGCCTTCAGGTCATCGGGGTTCACGGTCTTGCTGAGGACCTTATAGGTGTCCAGGGCAATGAAGCCAGGCCAGTCGTCGACCACGAGGGTGAGGGGTGTGACCTGGAGGACCTTCGCCGCCCGACTCATTGTTGAGTCCACCAGCCAGCATCCCGCGTACACTGGGTTGTCACCGGTGGTGAACGATGCGGTGGCGTCGGTGATCGTGCGCGTCGCACCGTTCACTCCGGTGAAGGTCCCCGTCGCCAGGATCTCGCCCTCCTGGATCCGACTCCGGAAGGCGTTCAGGTCATCCAGGTACTTCCTGCTCAGCTTCTTCATTGCTGTGCTCCCACTTCCCTCATGCGCCACGCCTGGATACGCTGGACGCGCTCCACGACGTGACGACGAATCACATGTGCCGGTGGCATCATCCCTGTGGTCAGGGCCTCAAGCCCTCTGGTGGCCGTGCGGTCGATGTTGGGCTTGGTCATCATCATCGCATCCTGCCCGAAGTTCACAGCCAGGAACCACGAGTCCGCCTCGGCCGTCCAGTCAAGGAAGAAGGGCAGGCTCGATGGCCCGATGACACGACAGAGGTCCGGCTCCGATGTGATCGGGAACACGGACTTGTCCGAGACGTAGAACTGGAAGATCGCCCAGGTCTTCTTGTACCGGTACTTCACCCAGTACGAGCCCATCTCGGTCTGGAAGAAGTCCTGCCCCACCACCCCGCCGTGGATGACGAAGTCGTCGATGTTCTCCCCAAAGATGGGGAGGCGGTTGTAGAACGTCGGCGCCTTCTTATTCGTCGGTTTCATGTTTGTCTGTGTCATCTTTCTTCCTCTGTTCTACGATGTCTTGGAGTACGGCTAGTCCGTGGGAGAGTCCCGAGTGGGACTCGAGTTCGGGTAGGCCAAGGGCGGGCAGTTCGTTCTTCTTCGCCTGCAATGCCTGTACCTTGTTGATGAGCTTGTTGACCATTGCCATGGGCCCGAGCTTGTCTGTCGCCTTGAGGTAAATGTCTGCCCACCTCGACGCCGCCGCCGCGCCGGCCGCCGCATCCTTGAAGCGCACGGTCTCCTTGAACTTGATCGCAGCCGCTGCCTGCATGTACCGCAGCGTGGCCTCTTCGTCGGCTGTCACCTGCGCCCCAGCGTAGAACAACGCCACCTGGTGACCCATGTTGTGGAGGACCTGGTAGTTGGCGCCGTTCCTGTGCATCTGGAACAGCATGTCCAGCTCCCACGAGGTCAGGAGCCTCAGGTCCCAGACCATGTGGGCGTAGAGACGGATGAGCTCTGCTGGGACCACCTTCCGGTACTGGAGAGCAATAGACGAGGAGGCGATCTCCGGGTTGAACTCCGCGGTCAGGAAGCTCTCCACCATCTCTCTGACTTCGAGGTCCTGAAGTAGGGCTCGGATCATCGCCGGCGCCGAAGGATCGTTGTACATGGTCATCATCTTGAAGTTGACCACGAGGGTGTC
>JAHJTN010000052.1 GCA_018829465.1 Bacteroidota bacterium
CCGGGGAATCCTTAAGTAGCTTAGCTAGAGAGGTAGCGTAGCGATTTGTTGCCTCCCAATCTATAGAATAGACTATCCATAACCCATCCCGCCTCGCCTTTAAGAAACCAGCATTCTGAAGGATACCAAGGTTGCGGGAAGCCCGAGACTGGGAGATATTAAGAGCTTGCATCACTTCACAGACGCAGCATTCCCTCAGCAATAAAATGTTTAGAATCCTCAGCCTGGTCTCATCTGAAAGAGCCTTCATCGCTTTAATCAAGTTTTGCATGGCTTCCCCTCCAGGATATAACAGTATATTTGCATATCCGCATATATTCTATGCCTTTTACTATCATGTGTCAATACTACCCGGCTTAATCTTTGATTTTAAACGCCCCTGTGCCAATGTTATAATGAGCTAGATGATGGATATTCTGACGGAGCTTAATCCAGCGCAACGGGAAGCCGTAGAGGCAATCAGCGGACCAGCATTGATTTTGGCTGGTCCGGGCAGTGGCAAGACCAGGGTTATTGCCCATCGGGTGGCTTACCTTATTAAAGTCTGTGGTGTTAGCCCACGCCGGATTATGGCAGTTACCTTTACCAATAAAGCCGCCAGGGAAATGGAGGATAGGCTTCACCGGCTGGTCAGCGGCTCAGTAAGGGATTTAACTCTGGGCACCTTTCACGCCATTTGTGCCCGCATCCTACGCCGGGATGGTAAGGCTATGGGCATTGACCCTAGGTTTGTAATCTATGATGAAGACGACCAGCTCAGCTTAATAAAACGAGGTATTCAGCAGGTAGGTCTTGACCCCAAGCAATATGCCCCTCGGGCTATAGCCTCAGCCATTACCGCAGCTAAGAGCCGTCTGTTGACCCCCCAGGACTATGCACAGCGTAGCCACAGCTACTTTGATGAGGTGGTGGGGCGGGTCTATGAGCGCTATCAGCAGCTACTGGCTGAAAGCAATGCTCTGGACTTTGATGATTTGTTAATGAAAACGGTGCAGCTATTTAAGGCAAGCCCTGAGCTTTTGTCTAGATACCAGGCAAGATACCGGCACCTCTTGGTCGATGAGTTTCAGGATACTAACCTGGTTCAGTATGAGCTAATCAAACAACTGGCCGGGAAATTTCGCAATATATGTGTTGTCGGCGACCCAGACCAATCAATCTACTCGTGGCGGTCTGCTGACCTGCGCAACATTCTTAATTTTGAAAAGGATTATCCCGAGGCTAAAGTGGTGTTGCTGGAGCAGAATTATCGCTCGACGAAGAAGATTCTGGAAACGGCATCTTACGTAATCTCAGCTAATCAACAGCGCAAGCCCAAGGACTTATGGACAGACAATGAGCTGGGTGAGCTAACTACAGTGGTTGAGACATACACCGAGCAGGAAGAAGCTCAGTTTGTGGTTAGTGAGATTGAGCGTTTGGTAGGGCAGGACAAGCTTAGCCTGGGCGACTGTGCGGTAATGTATCGCACCAATGCCCAGTCAAGAGCCCTTGAGGAGGCATTTGTTCGCTATGGGGTGCCCTATAAGCTGGTGGCTAGCACTCGCTTCTATGAGAGGCGAGAGATAAAGGATATTATTGCCTACCTCAGGCTCATCCAGAATCCTTATGATAGCGTTAGCCTGCTCCGAGTAATCAATGTTCCCGGACGGGGTATCGGGCAGCTCAGCCTGAGTCAGCTATCTAACTGGGCAAAGTCAATGGGTGTATCTCAGTATGAGGCGTTACAACTTATAACTGAGCCTAAAGGAGATGAACATCAGCTCCCCTTTAGCTCTCGTATCAGCAAAGCACTGACTGGTTTTCTAAAATTGATTGATGAATTTAGAGCCCGCAGTCAGGAGCTAAACATGGTTGATTTATTTGACTTGGTGGTAGCAGGCTCTGGTTATAAGGGATATATGGTAGGTCAAATGGATGGGGAGGAGCGCTGGGATAATATCCTTGAGCTTCGTACTGTAGCCCAGCAATATCGTGATTTGAAACCGTCTGATGGTTTAACTGCCTTTCTCGAGGGGGTAACCCTGGTATCGGATGTTGATGGACTTGATGAGAGTGTGGGTGGGGTAACCCTGATTACCCTGCATCAAGCCAAGGGTCTGGAATTTCCGGTGGTGTTTATTGTCGGCATGGAAGAAGGTATCTTGCCTCATTTTAAGTCATTTGATGACCCGGCGCAGATGGAGGAGGAGAGGCGGTTGTGTTATGTAGGTATAACCAGAGCCAAGCAGAAGGTGTATCTGGTTCGTGCCTTTCGCCGTAGCCTGAGGGGGAGCAGCACGGTGAATAAACCATCACGCTTCTTAGAAGACATACCGCCGCGCCTAATCACTGGTGGTGGTTTGTGGCCGGGAGAGGTTAGCCAAATAACGGCCAGTGGGCATTCTTGGAACAAGGCTTCGGCTCCCGGGGTTATTACTCCAGAGTTAAGGGCTGGTGACCATGTCC
>JAHJTN010000012.1 GCA_018829465.1 Bacteroidota bacterium
AATAAATAATATAAACAGATGAAACGAGCCATGCTAAAAAGTGTAACACACAAGAGAATAATTATTAGCGAGTTCCATCTGACCGATAAAAATAAATAATATAAACAGATGAAACGAGCCATGCTAAAAAGTGTAACACACAAGAGAATGATTATTAGCGAGTTCCATCTGACCTTTGAAAAACAATAATTATAAACAGATGAAAGATTACTTAAAACCCATTATGTATGCCTTGCTCATTGCCTTTGGTATTGTATTGGGAAGTCTGTTGAGTTTTAATGCCAAACCCGCTTTTTTGTCTAAAAATTCCGGGAAGGAAAAACTTTCCAGACTCATAGATTATATCGATAAAGAATACGTGGACAATGTAAACACAGACAGCATCGTCGACCTTACGGTCAACTCAATTTTAGCCAAACTTGATCCGCATTCTGTTTACATTCCCAAAAGCGAAATGGCCGCCACTGCCGAAAACATGAAAGGCGATTTTGTCGGTATTGGTGTCAATTTTTATTTTTATAAAGACAGCCTCGCCGTCATCAACCCAGTTCCCGGAAGTCCCTCGCAAAAAGTAGGCATCAAAGCCGGTGACAGAATATTATTTGCAGGCAGTCGCAAACTCTTTGGCGCAGATGTCACTACCGACACTTTGGTCAGCGTACTCAAAGGTGAAGTTAACTCCGAAGTTGATTTGGAAGTGTACAGACGCGGTGAAAAAGAACTTCTCAAATTCAAGCTCTCCCGAGACCATATTCCCATCAAAAGTGTTGACGCCTCTTATATGTTGACTCCCGAATTGGGATACATTAAAATAAATCGCTTTGCAGAAAGTACTTATCAGGAATTTACAACAGCACTCGATTCGCTGATTGCACTCAACGCCAAAGAATTGGTGCTCGATCTTCGCGGAAATCCCGGCGGCTATGTGGGTATTGCCGAAAAAATTCTCGACGAATTTCTTCCAAAAGACACGCCCATGCTGACCACCAAAAACAAAAGCGGAAAAGAAACCAAAAGCATCGCTACCAACAAAGGTAGGTTTGAAAACAAACCGCTTTACGTACTCATTGATGAAAATTCGGCTTCGGCCAGCGAGATTGTGGCGGGCGCTTTGCAAGACAATGATATTGGCACCATCGTGGGCAGGCGTTCGTTCGGCAAAGGATTGGTGCAGCGAGAAATGGCGTTGGGTGACGGAAGCGCCGTTCGTCTTACCATTGCGCGCTACTACACGCCTACCGGTCGATCTATACAACGGCCCTATGAAAACGGCGTCAACGCCTACTACGATGATTTTTACAACCGCTACGAAAACGGGGAATTTATTGACAAAGACAGCATCAAAGTAGATGATTCACTCAAATTCAAAACCCCAAAAGGTAAAATAGTTTATGGTGGCGGGGGCATTATTCCCGATGTGTTTGTCTCCACAGATACCATTCAGGGCAGTGAAGCGCTTCGTTATTTGGAACTGAACGGCAATTTCAATTTCTTTATTTTTGAATCTATCGATGAAAACCGAAAAGCATTTTCTGCGCTCACTTTTAAAGATTTTGAAGAAGAAAATGTTTTTCCGGACAGCTTGGTAACTAAGTTTATCAACAGCTATACCGAACGTGGTTTGCGTTTGCAATACCAATCCTTTAAAGACAAATTAAAAGTCTATTTGACCGCCAACCTGGCCGGACAACTCTTTGGAAATGAATACAAAGCCATCTTGCTCAACAAGGAAGACCCTGTGATACGACGGGTGTTGGAACTCGACAAAAAATAGTTTGTTTACCAGTCCTGAAAAGGTTTCTTAGCAAGTTGCGCATTGTAATATCTGATATCTCCGGTGACTTCTTCACCTAACCAATCCGGCTTTTCAAACATTTCATCTGCGTCCACGAGTTCAATTTCGGCAACCACCAAACCTTGGTTGCTGCCAAAAAAATCATCCACTTCATAGATATGTCGTCCCGCAGCCACTTCATACCTGCGTTTTTCTATCTTTCCGGGTTCACACAATGCCAAAAGCGCTATCGCTTCTTCACGGTCGATTTCTTTTTCCCATTCAAAACGCTTGAGCCCGGAGTCGTCCGTCAATCCTTTTACAGTCAAAATACCTTTGCTGTCAGCCAAGCGAACGCGCACTGTTCGCTCAGGATCTGTGTTCAAAAAACCTTGTTGAATGTCGTAAGACCGAGATGCTTCATTTTTATAAGCATCCGAACGCACCAAAAACTTTCTTTCAATTTCAATCATAAATTCATTTGAGTTGGTTTTGCTAAGATAAAAATATAAAAGTCGCAAAAATAAGCAGGCAAGATTTTGATGTGTAGGTTGTCTAAAAATTTGTTACGAATTCTCGTTTTACGACGTCAAATTATGGTTGGTTCGGAAATTTACGCCAAACACTTTGATAACTATAACTTCTTGATGTATTTTTGTTAGAAATTATACATCATGAAGCCCGATCTTTTTCAATCGCCCGATTATTATCAAATTGACGAACTCCTATCCGAAGAACATTTGCTGGTGCGACAAGCCACGCGCGACTGGGTAAAACGCGAGGTGTCACCCATTATTGAAGACTATGCACAGCGTGCAGCTTTTCCGCAACAATTGGTCAAAGGTTTGGCAGAAATCGGCGGTTTTGGTCCGTACATTCCGCAAGCATACGGCGGCGCAGGCCTAGATCAAATATCATACGGCTTGATGATGCAAGAAATCGAACGCGGTGATTCGGGCATAAGATCGACCGCTTCAGTGCAGTCTTCCTTGGTAATGTACCCAATTTGGAAATTTGGATCGGAAGCACAGCGACAAAAATATTTACCCAAACTGGCATCCGGCGATATGTTGGGTTGTTTCGGACTCACCGAACCCGACCACGGTTCCAATCCGGGCGGCATGACCACGAATTTTAAAGACAAAGGCGATCATTTTCTGCTAAACGGAGCCAAAATGTGGATCTCCAATGCGCCATTTGCAGATGTTGCAGTGGTGTGGGCCAAAGACGAAAACGGGCGCATTCACGGACTTATCGCAGAGCGCGGAATGGAAGGATTTTCTACACCTGAAACGCACAACAAGTGGTCGTTGCGCGCTTCCGCCACCGGCGAATTGATTTTTGACAACGTCAAAATACCTAAAGAAAATATTTTACCGGGCAAAAGCGGTCTAGGTGCGCCACTCAATTGTCTGGACTCTGCACGATATGGCATTGCCTGGGGTGCCATTGGCGCCGCGATGGATTGCTACGACACCGCATTGCGCTACGCCAAAGAACGCGTACAATTTGGAAAACCCATAGCCGCCACCCAACTGCAACAAAAAAAACTGGCCGAAATGATTACTGAAATCACCAAGGCGCAACTGCTGGCATGGCGACTTGGCGTGCTTAGAAACGAAGGCAAAGCCACTACGGCCCAAATATCGATGGCCAAGCGAAACAACGTCAATATGGCGATAGAGATTGCTCGTGAAGCGCGACAAATATTAGGTGGAATGGGCATCACCGGCGAGTATTCCATCATGCGCCACATGATGAATTTGGAATCTGTCATCACCTACGAAGGCACCCACGACATTCATTTGCTCATTACCGGCCACGACGTGACAGGTCTTCAGGCGTTTAAAGACGAAAGTGTTTAAGAGGGTCGGTTTGGAATTTCGTTCCCTAGTTATCAAAATACGCTTTTATCCAATTCCTTAGTAAGGAAAGTCGGCTTTTCTACCTTTTAATCATTTGTAGTGAGTTGCAGATTTGTTTTATATCTACAAATTGCCATATTTTCAGGAATTCCGCTATTTTTACAACCGATTAAAATATTTTCGCGCAATTTCAGTTAGTTTCTAATCACCCAACACGCTGTAGTTTGAAATTTGTTTACACCTATATCTTCCTTGCTTTGCTGCTCGTCATGGGGGCTTGTTCCACCAAAAAAGACAAGTTTATCAACCGAAATTTTCACGCGCTAAGTACAAAATATAACGTGCTCTACAACGGCAACTTGGCCTTCGAGGAAGGTAGAGATGCGCTAATAAACAGTTACGAAGACAATTTTTGGGAAATTTTACCCATAGAACGGCTCGCTGTTGAAGAAGAAGATATTGTCTTTCCCGGACGCCGCGCCAAGGACAAAAATTTTGAAATTGCAGAGGAAAAAGCCACCAAAGCAATTCAAAAACACTCGATGAACATTTCGGGCTTGGAGCGCAATCCACAAATGGACGAAGCTTTTTTACTACTCGGCAAGGCGCGATATTTTGACCAACGGTTTATTCCGGCACTTGAAGCCTTCAACTATGTATTGTACAAATATCCCAACAGCGATAAAATCAACACGGCAAAAATTTGGCGCGAAAAGGTGAACATCCGTCTCGAAAACGAGCAAATCGCCATCAAAAATCTCGATCGGTTGCTCAAAACCGAACCACTAGGCAGGGAAGAATATGCAGATCTTCATGCATTTATGGCACAAGCCTACATAAACGAAAAGAAAAATGATACCGCTATTGCCTATTTGAAAGAAGCTGCCTTTACCACCAAAAATCAAACAAACAAAGCGCGCTATTTATTCATCTTAGGACAGCTGTACGAAAGTCTCAACACCATCGACAGTTCGGATATGGCATTTCGCGAAATCTTGCAGATGAAACGAAAAGCACCTCGAATGTATTGGGCTCATGCGCAAATCAAAATGGCCGAACACTTTGCCTATACAGACGGAAACGAACAAGAAGAATTGGAAGCTTTAATGAAACTGGCCGAAAACAGAGAGAGCCGTCCGTATTTAGACAAGATTTATTATCAAATTGGGGAGTTTCACAACCGACGCAACGACATAGCACTGGCAGAAACCTTCTACAACAAAGCATTGCGCGAACAAACACCGGACAAGGAACTCAAAGCGCGCACCTATCAAACCTTGGGCGACATCTATTTCGACAAAACGGAATACTATGCAGCCGGGCAATACTACGACAGTACCCTGGTCAACATGAACGAAACCACGCTGGCACATTTTCGCCTCAAAAGAAAGCGCGACAACCTACAAGATGTCATCGCCTATGAAAACACAGCTGCTAAAAACGACAGTATTCTCAATTTGGTTGGGTTGAGTGTTGCCGATCGGGAAAGCATTTTTCAAACCGTGATAGACA
Organism: Bacteroidota bacterium; assembly: GCA_018829465.1. GTDB lineage: Bacteria > Bacteroidota > Bacteroidia > Flavobacteriales > Flavobacteriaceae > UM-FILTER-40-17. Next base: position 5,152 of record JAHJTN010000012.1, read on the forward strand.
CGCTCAAAGCACGTGTGTTGGCAGCCCAAAAAGAAGCTGCCGAGCAAGAAGCCCTTGCCTTGGATCGGGAAAGTTTTTTAGGCTTGGATGGCCAAAATCAGAAACCGAGCCTCGGGGCATTTCAGTTTTATGATCCTTCGGTGATGGGCGCACAGCGCATAGAATTTAGAAGAAAATGGGGCAACAGAAATCTCTCGGACAATTGGCGCTGGCAAGATCGCAGTTCGGCCTTGCCGCAAACCAGCAGCGCAGTGGTCGCCGAAAATCCTGACGAACAATTTAAAGATTCCATTTATCAGTTGGCCTATTACCTAAACCGCATTCCCAAAGATCCTGCGGTGATAGACAGCCTTTCGCGTCAGCGGAACGATGCCTATTATCAGTTGGGATTGATATACAAAGAACGTTTCAAGGCCTATACTGTGGCCATCGAAAAACTCGAAATTTTATTGACAAACCAACCCGAAGAAAAATTGATTTTGCCTGCCAAATACAATTTGTACCAATTGTATGCACTGACAGATTCTCCAAAAGCCTTAGCCGTTAAAACAGATATTTTGACCAATCATGCAAATTCCAGGTTTGCACAATTGTTGCAAAATCCGGAAGCAGATTTGGCGGAAGACACCGAAAGTCCGGAAGCTGTGTACAACCGAATTTATGAATTGTACCGCAACCAACAATTTGCAGATGCCGAAAAACTTTTGGATGCAGCGGTACTGACTTTTAACGGAGATGAAATTGTGCCCAAATTGGCCTTGCTCAAAGCGAGAAGTTTGGCACGGCTCGACGGCTTTGAAGCCTACAGAAAAAGCATGGAAGAGTTGTCTGTTGACTACGCCAACAGTGCTGAGGGCAAATTGGCTGCCGAACTGCTAAACTCAGACTTAAAAGATCTTGAAGCCGCTTCATTTGACTTGGAAAGCAGCTCGTTGTATTGGAAGGTGCTAGTGCCATACGCCTTTGTGGATTCATTGAAGATGCAGCGCGAAAGGGAAATTGTAGAAAAAGCCATTGATACTTTGCAATACGATTATTTGTTTCTATCGGAAGACCTTTACAGCCGCGACAAAATATTTTTGGTCATTCACGGATTTCCGGATGCATCGCGGGCAGAAGGATTCTTAGAATTGTTGCGGGTAAACAAAGACTTTAAGCTACGTTTAGACGGCATTGTGGTCAACTCTGAAAACTATCGAATCATACAAATTCACAAAAACCTTGACGACTATCTGTTAAAAACAGAAGAGATGAAAGCGTCTATCAAAAATTAGCCATGTCAAATTTGTTGATTTTTAGATGAATATACTATATTTGCTTTCCTGATTATCATTTGAACCCCAAATAAAACCAAAAATATGTTTAACGAACCCAAAAAAAAGCAAGGTATTTTACCCACACTCAGCAAGCCCAACACGATTAGCGAATCTTCAAAAATCACAGGCGATTTTATCTCCGAAGGTGATATTAGAATAGATGGCAAGTTGGAAGGCACTATTAAAACTTCAGGCAAATTGGTGATAGGAAAGGCCGGATTTGTCAAAGGTAAAGTGGAGTGCGCCAATGCCGATTTTGAAGGAAAATTTTCCGGTGAACTGTTGGTCAACGGCCTTTTGAGCCTGAAACCTTCAGCCTCGGTATCGGGCGAATTGATAGTTGGCAAACTGGCTGTTGAACCCGGTGCTGCCATTGATGCCACTTGCAAAATGAAAGGCAGCCTAAAAGCCATTTCTAATGAGCAGCCAAAAGTTGCCGAAAAAGCCGTCTAACCGTCCGCTCGTACTTATCGGTCTGGCCTCGCAAATGGGACTCACCATCTACATCTGTGTATGGCTGGGCAAAAAATTGGATGCCTACTACCACTTCGAAAAAGTTTTTGTGGTTGTTTTTACCTTGCTCGGTGTTTTTCTCTCTATTTTTACACTGATTAAACAGCTGAAAAAACTCGATTTGTAGATATTAGATCTGCGTTTAAACCCTTTAGAGCATCATGCCAAAAACCACTTTGCGCTTTATTAGAAACCTACTTTTGTTGCTGTCCTTGGTTTTGATATGCCACCTGTTGATTCTACATTTTTTGAAAAAACCATTGTTTGGAAACCTGCTTGTGCATGCGTATTGGGTCAATTATTTATTGGCCGCTATCATTTTTTGGATTATCGATCGATACAAAACCAGACAAAAAAGCGCACTTGGTTTTATGTTTATGGCCGGCAGTTTCCTCAAGTTTGCCGTGTTTTTTATCATCTTCTATCCGGTTTATAAGTCAGATGGAAATGTGGTTACCGAAGAGTTTTCCACTTTTTTCATTCCGTATGTTTGTTGTCTGATTTACGAAACCTATTCAGCATCAAAGATTTTAAATCAACTGTAAGCACATTTTAAACAAAAAAAATTTGTTTTTTGTTTTTGATAAAAGACTTACCTTTGCGCCGATTTAAAAATGGGGTTTCGACAATTATTTTTGGTATGATCGACACAATTTCTAAAAAGCTTATCATCGGCGTTTTCGCGTTACTTTCTTATTTATCCTTTGGACAAGAGCCGGAAAACCACGAAGCCACCGCTGCACACAAGGATTTAAGGGCAGAAATCAGGGCTGATATTCAGCATCACCTGCAAGATTCTCATTATTTTACCTTTCTGTCAGATGAAGAAACCCACTATGCCATTCCGCTTCCTGTCATTCTATGGGACAACGGGTTGAAAGTTTTTTCGGCTTCCAAATTTCACCACGGAGAAACCCTAGCCGAAGTGGACGGAAACTACTACAAATTATACCACAATAAAATATACAAAACCGACGCACAAGGCACGATAAACTATGATGAAAATCACCACCCGACCAACGCCAAACCGCTCGATTTTTCTGTTACAAAAAGTGTGGTGAGTATCTTGATGACCGCTTTGCTCATGTTTTGGCTCTTTAGCAGTTTGGCTAAATCTTATGCAAACAACAGTGGCATCGCAACAGGCGTGGGCAGATTTTTTGAACCCATAATTTTGTATATCCGCGATGAAATTGCCATTCCCAACATTGGCGAAAAACACTACAAGAAATACATGAGTTACTTGCTCACCATTTTCTTCTTTATTTGGTTTTTAAATATGTTCGGCCTTACGCCACTGGGCATTAATGTCACAGGAAATATTGCTGTAACTTTTGCTTTGGCTTTGCTCACTTTTATCATCACCAACGTGACTGCCAATAAAAATTATTGGGGACACATTTTTTGGATGCCCGGTGTGCCTTTGCCTATGAAAATCATTTTAGCACCTATCGAATTATTGGGTGTCATCATCAAACCTTTTTCGTTGATGATTCGTCTCTACGCAAACATATCTGCAGGACATATCGTTTTGATGAGTTTGATTGGTTTGATTTTTATTTTCAAAAACTGGCTGGGAAGTTCGTTGTCTTTCGGACTCGCCTTTGCCATTTCACTGATTGAAATATTAGTTGCCTTGTTGCAAGCATATATATTTACCATGTTGTCTGCTTTGTATTTTGGTTTTGCTGTGGAAGAGCACGACCACGAAGCGGCACATTAATACGAATGTTCAATTTTTAATTATATATTATGGAAATTCCAGTAATGGTAGGTGCAGGTTTGGTAGTAATTGGTGCCGGTATCGGTATCGGTCGCATCGGTGGTTCAGCAATGGACGCTATTGCGCGTCAGCCTGAGGCTTACGGAAAAATTCAAACAGCGATGTTGATTGCAGCTGCTTTGATTGAAGGTATTGGTTTTGCTGCGCTTTTTGCAGTAGGATAGTCCTAAAAAAGCCGCCTTGCAACGGTTGGTTGTGGAGGCGGTTTTATTAAAAATTAGATACGATAAAGACATTATATAACTCATGGAAAAATTAATTGAAGAATTTTCGTTCGGATTGTTTTTTTGGCAATTAATCATCTTTATATTGCTGATTGTTCTGCTCAAAAAATTTGCTTGGAAACCTATCCTCAATGCCGTGAATGAGCGCGAAGAAGGCATCAAAAATGCATTAAAATCTGCTGAAGATGCCCGCAAAGAAATGCAAAACCTTCAGGCAGACAACGAGCGAATCTTGAAAGAAGCACGGGCGCAACGCGAAACCATTTTAAAAGAAGCACGCGAGATGAAAAACAACATCGTAGCCGAAGCCAAAGAAGAAGCCAAGAGCCAAGCAGATAAATTGATGCTACAAGCCCAACAAGCCATTGAAGCCGAAAAACAAGCCGCGCTGAGCGAAATCAAAAACCAAGTATCGAGCCTGTCTCTAGAAATTGCCCAAAAAGTAGTCACCGCAGACTTGGCCAAAGACAAAAATCAAGAAAAATTGATTGAAAGCCTGCTTAAAGAGTCTCAAATAAACTAAGCTATGCAAACAGGAAACAGGGCATCCATTCGCTATGCAAATGCATTACTGAGCCTAGCTAAAGAAGCAAAAGCAACGGCTAAGGTTTCCGATGATGCCATTTATATCATCAAAACTTTGCAAGGCAGCAAAGATTTAAAAAACCTGCTCCAATCGCCTTTGGTACAAACTGAAGACAAAAAGCAAATCTTGGAACACGTTTTTACAGACGTACAAAACGTTACATCCAGTTTGTTTGGTGTTTTGGCTTCTAACCGTCGCTTAGATTTGCTGGAAAACATCATGCAGCGATATCTGGACCAACTCGATTCTGAAAACGGATTTGTACAGGCCGAAGTGATTTCCGCCATTCCGCTTACAGACGCCTTGCGCACAAAAATTTTGATGAAAGTAAAAGCCATCTCCGGCAAAGAAGGCAAACTCAAAGAAAGGGTAGATCCCAAAATCATAGGTGGTTTTGTGCTACGCGTAGGCGACAGCGAATACAACGCAAGCGTGCTTAACCAGTTTGAAAAATTACGAACACAATTAGTCAATTAAAACATAAGCCTTTTAACATACAGTATCATGGCAGAAATAAAACCCGCTGAAGTGTCAGCAATCATCAAAAAACAAATTTCCAATTTTGAAGCCGCCGCAACCTTAGACGAGGTAGGATCGGTATTACAAATAGGTGACGGTATTGCCCGTGTATATGGTTTGTCCAACGCTCAATACGGCGAATTGGTTTCCTTTGATCAAGGATTGGAAGGCATTGTATTGAACTTGGAAGAAGACAACGTCGGTGTGGTATTGCTCGGACCATATACACATATTAAAGAAGGCTCAACCGTCAAACGCACCCAGCGCATTGCTTCCATCAAAGTGGGCGAAGGCATTGTGGGTCGCGTGGTGGACACACTTGGAAACCCCATAGATGGCAAAGGTGCTATAGAAGGCAAACTATATGAAATGCCGCTAGAACGAAAAGCCCCGGGTGTTATTTTTCGCCAACCGGTAAACGAACCCCTTCAAACAGGAGTAAAAGCAGTTGATGCTATGATTCCCGTCGGACGCGGGCAGCGTGAATTGGTGATTGGCGACCGCCAAACCGGTAAAACAACGGTTTGTATCGATACCATTATCAACCAAAAAGAATTTTACGATGCCGGCAAACCGGTATATTGTATCTATGTAGCTATCGGACAAAAAGCATCAACCGTAGCCGGAATCGCAAAAACACTTGAAGACAAAGGTGCTATGGCCTATACCACCATTGTCGCCGCAAATGCTTCAGATCCTGCACCGATGCAAGTGTACGCACCTTTTGCCGGTGCTTCTATCGGTGAATATTTCCGCGATTCGGGTCGTCCGGCATTGATTGTGTATGACGACTTGTCTAAACAGGCAGTTGCCTACCGGGAGGTGTCTTTGTTGTTGCGTCGTCCACCCGGACGTGAAGCCTACCCGGGCGACGTGTTTTATTTGCACTCCCGTTTGCTAGAACGTGCGGCCAAGATTATCAACAACGATGATATTGCCAAAAACATGAACGATTTGCCAGATGTATTAAAACCTATCGTAAAAGGCGGTGGCTCTTTGACGGCACTTCCTATCATTGAAACGCAAGCCGGAGACGTGTCGGCCTATATCCCGACCAACGTTATCTCTATTACAGATGGTCAAATATTCTTAGAGTCGGATTTGTTCAACTCCGGTGTGCGCCCTGCCATCAACGTAGGTATCTCCGTATCGCGTGTGGGTGGTAATGCACAAATCAAATCCATGAAGAAAATTGCAGGAACTTTAAAACTCGATCAGGCACAATTCCGCGAATTGGAAGCCTTTGCCAAGTTTGGATCCGACTTGGATGCTGCCACATTGAACGTTATTGAAAAAGGAAGGCGCAACGTAGAGATTTTGAAACAATCACTCAACGATCCTTTCACCGTAGAAGATCAGGTAGCCATCATTTTTGCAGGTACCAAAAATTTGCTTCGCGATGTGCCGGTTGACAAAGTAAAAGAATTTGAACGCAGCTATTTGGAAGTGCTCAATGCCAAACATCGCGATGTGTTGGATAAGCTAAAAGCCGGACAGTTGACAGACGAAATTACCGACACTTTGACACAGGTTGCCAAAGAAATTGCAGGCAGTTATAAAAAATAATTTTTTAACCACTGTTTAGCCCAACAAAACAATGGCCAATTTAAAGGAAATACGCAACAGAATCGCCTCGGTATCCTCTACCATGCAGATAACCTCTGCCATGAAAATGGTATCGGCGGCCAAGCTCAAAAAAGCGCAGGACGCCATTACGGCTATGCGGCCTTACTCTAGAAAACTAACCGAGTTGATGCAAAATTTGAGTGCATCATCTCAGGATAGCAATTTGGGTGTCTATGCCGACAACCGACCTGTAAAACGCGCATTGGTAGTGGCAATTACTTCCAACAGGGGTCTTTGTGGTGCCTTCAATTCAAACGTGATTAAGAAAGCCAAAAACTTGCAACAAGACTGGCAAGGCGTAGAAACCGATTTCTACACCATCGGCAAACGCGGTACAGATAGTTTGAAAAAAATACAAAAACCAATAGGTGTACAAACAACCATCTTCGACAGCCTGACTTTTGAAAATACCGCTTCAATTGCAGATGAACTTATGCAGTTGTTTAGCAATGGTACTTGCGACAAAATTGTACTCATCTACAACAGTTTTAAAAATGCTGCCAATCAGGAGGTATTGACTGAGCAATTTTTGCCGATACTGCCCATTGCGACCGATGCCAAAACAGAAGTAGATTATATATTCGAACCCGAAAAAGAGGATATACTTTCGTCTTTAATTCCAAAATCTCTAAAGACACAACTATACAAAGCTTTAAGAGACTCTTTTGCTTCCGAACACGGCGCGCGCATGACAGCTATGCACAAGGCAACAGACAATGCTACAGAGCTTAGGTCGCAGCTAAAAATCACCTACAACAAAGCCCGCCAAGCAGCCATCACCAACGAAATTTTAGAAATCGTAAGTGGCGCAGAAGCACTCAACGGATAAGTTTTAAAATTAAACCTATACAAAACCTGTCTTTTGGCAGGTTTTTTGTTTTATAAAAATCTCGATGACTCGATACAAAAAACATATTCTCATGGTCATAGTTGCGATGATTTTTATCATACTCAATCAAGGATGTGCCAAAAAACTGCCGCCGCAGCAGTCTTTGCCTTTTACAATAGATGCCGTGTATTATCAAACATGGGTGGGCGGTATAGAAGGCGCCGGATCCGGATACAACCTATTTTTAAAAACCACCGAACCGCTTCCTGAAAATGTAGTTCTTACCGCTGTGTATTTCAACAACAAACAAGCCGTTTGGGAACAAAACAAACAAGAGTCCTTGCTCTTTGTAGCACATCTAAAAAATGACCTCCGCCCAAGAGAGTCTTTTATCCTTCATAAAGATGTAACTCAGGAATACGGAAACGAAATGCCCAAAAAGCAACCACAATACGAACTTGCTGCCGATGAAGCCATGATTTTTTATACGGTTGATGGTCAGGAAAAAGTGACAAAAATCTCCGGAATCTCTGAAAAACCTCAGAACCCCGATCCGAGAATGCGAAACTAGCATAGGCTTTGTTATCTTTGGGCATTCGCTTAACTTTAGCCATATTTAACTCGCTTCCTTGAATACAGCTCGCAAACTTATTGGTCAAACCTTTGTGTACGGTCTTGCCACTGTGTTGCCGCGCATGATGAGCTTTTTGCTTGTTCCTTTATATACAAGTTTGCTCAAAGTGAGTGTGTATGGCGTTATTTCCATAGTGTTTTCGTGGATGGTGCTTTTTAATGTAGTGCTCTCGTATGGTATGGAAACAGCCGTTTTTAGATTTTTTCACAAAGAAAACAAGAACAAAAAAGTAATAGCCACAGCACTGTATTCGCTGATTTTTTCCAGTTTAGGTTTTTTGTTAATCGGCCTCCTTTTTGTAGAAGACATTGCCCAACTCACACACATCAACAGTGAATATTTAAAGTTGGCTGTTTGGATATTGGTGCTCGATGCACTTGTTGTAGTGCCATTTGCCACTTTACGTATTCGTCAAAAAGCAGCGCAATACGCATGGATTAAAATTTCAAATGTGTTTCTCAATTTATCATTAAACATCCTGTTTCTCTGGTTATTTCCCGCTTACCAAATCACACATTTGATAGGCCTTTCTGTTGTTTTTGAGGATCCGATAATTGCCATTTTTACAGCAAACTTGCTCGCAAGTGGTTTCACGCTGCTGTGGCTCATAAAAACCTTTGGTATTTTAACCAAGGGCTTTGACCGTGTTTTACTCAAACAAATGCTCCGTTATGCGTATCCTATTTTGATAGCCGGATTGGCCTTTGCTGTAAACGAAACTTTTGACAGAATCCTACTCGGCCGTTTATTGCCCAAAGACATCGCAGCACAAGCGGTAGGCGCTTATGCCGCCTGTTACAAACTCGCCATGTTTATCACGCTTTTCGCAACGGCTTTTAGGCTGGGCATAGAGCCCTTCTTTTTTAGCAAAGCCAAAGACGTAAACGCCCCGGAAACTTATGCTACTATCACGCACTATTTTACGGTCTTCGGCAGTATAGCCGTATTGGCAGTGGTCGTTTTTTCCGATTTTTTAAAAACTATCCTCATTAGAGACAGCGCCTATTGGGAGGCCATGAAAGTGGTGCCTTTGTTGCTTTTTGCCAACCTGTTTTTGGGGATTTATCACAACCTGTCTGTTGCGTATAAGGTGACAGACAAAACCTTAGTGGGTGCCGGCATTTCTGTGTTTGGTGCCATGGTAACATTGGGTATAAACTTTTGGTTGATTCCTACTATGAGTTATATGGGATCGGCTATTGCGACTTTTGCAGCATATGGCAGCATGATGCTCCTTTCGCTTTTTTTGGGAAGAAAATACATGATTATTCCCTATCATTTTAAAAAGTCCGGATTGTACCTGCTTCTTAGCGGTGTTTTCACCGTGCTTTCTTTTTATATATTCGACCATAAAGTATGGGTGGGTGTGTTGCTCTTGGTTGTGTTTTTCTTATTTGTTTGGAAACTGGAACAAAACACCCTCAAAAAGCTTCTCCTAACGACTATGACTAAATCCAAAACATAGGAATTCTAAAGATTTTCCGTTAATTTTACCCCATGAACACACTACCAATCAGACTGGTCAACAAATCGAAACATCCGGATCCTGCTTATGAAACACCGGCTTCTGCGGGTGTAGATTTACGAGCAAATCTCGATGCACCTGTCACGTTTAAACCCCTTGACCGGCATATCGTAAAAACCGGACTTTTTATAGAATTACCGGTTGGATATGAAGCCCAGGTCAGACCCAGAAGTGGATTGGCAGCCAAGTTTGGGATTACAGTACTCAACACACCCGGCACCATAGATGCCGACTACAGAGGTGAAATTGGTGTGATATTGGTGAACCTCTCTTCCTCAGATTTTGTGGTTGAAGACGGCGATCGGATTGCACAACTTGTCATAGCCAAACACGAACAAGCCGGTTTTATTCGAGTTTCGGACCTGAGTGAAACCACACGTGGCAGTGGCGGTTTTGGCAGTACGGGCGTGAAATAAAAACACATCAAGCCACTACACGCATGAGGTTTAAAACAAAAATTCTGCTGCTTTTGATGCTGACCTACAACTGGGTACACGGTCAAGAACCCGATGACGGTTTGGGTGAATATGCAGATGCTTTCCAAGATTGTTTTTTTGAAGCTTTAAAGCAAAGCAACATTGAAAACTACAGCCGCGCGCTGGTATTGCTCTACCAATGTGAAGAGCTCAATAAAAAAGAACCGGTATTGTATTTTGAAATGGGAAAAAACCATTTGAAACTCAAAAACCTGGACGAAGCAGAAAAAGCCTTTTTAAAAGCACAACAAATGCAACCGGACAATATTTGGTACAACGAGGCACTTTTCGACTTCTACAAAATGTCTGAAAACCTCCCTAAGAGTATAGTGTATTCCGAGAAATTGATTGCGCTGGGTCGTGACTATCACGAAACGCTGATTCGGCTGTATTTGCAAGCAGAAAACCCTGAAAAAGCCACCGAAACCCTCAATGCCATGCGCTTGAAAACAGGCGATTCGGATCGGGTTGCTACACTTCAAGAACTTATTGACAGGCTTAACCGGCAAATGTCCAGATCCAATACATCTGCGTTTAACCATACCGCATATCAAAAAAATGTTGAAGACTTGATGCGTGAGGAAAAATGGGAAGAATATCAAAAGATAACTGCCGATTGGCTTCAAAATGCTCCGTCAGACACAGCAAAAATGTACGCTTTGCCTTTTTTTATTTCTCAAAAAGATTCCGCGGCAGCCAAGCTAGCTTTTCCATCTCTATTAAAAGCTGACATTCAGAACAATGCTCCGCTTGAAAAGCTGGTTGTTAAAACCCTGACAGAAGCCACTGCCCAACAAGTAAATTTGGGTTCAGATTTGGCCTTAAGCAATTTTCTGACTTCAAAAGTACAAGCGACTTCTATATTGACCGCCAGTTTAAAATACGTATTAAAACTGCAAAAAAACACACTTGCACTTGTGCTTTCCGACAAAATCCTAGCCGCAGATGCCACTAATTTTGATGGCATTTCCGCCAAGGTAACGCTGCTCAATAGGCAACAGAGCCATGCTTTGGCGCTAGATCTTTCGCAACAGGCATTGGGTCTATATCCTGCACAAGCCGTTTTTTATCTCGAAAGCGGCAAGGCACTTATCGCGCTTAACAAACCGGACAGTGCCGTAGAAATGCTTTTGGGTGGCATCGACTTTATTTTTGACGACAACATCCTTCAAAACGAATTTTATCAAAAACTGGCTTCGGCATATAAATTGTTAGGTAATACAGAAAGAGAAGCTTTTTATCGGGCAAAATTGAAAAACATTCCAAATCCGTGACAAAAAACATTACTTCTGCGTGTCGAATCCTGTTACCTATTGTTCTGGTAATGCTGTTCAATGCTTGTAAATCAGGAGCAGATGCACTCAGTTTTAAAAACGTAAAAAAACTGAAAGACAGCGAGCTTTTTGGTGAAATAGATCAGCGTAAAAGTCAGTTTAACACCATGGAATCTAGGTTGAAAGTGAGATACGAGGACGACCAACGTATGCAAAACCTCATTGTGACCATTCGCATGGAAAAAGACAGCCTTATTTGGATGAATGCTTCTGTGCTAGGCATTTCCATGGCACGCGCCAAAATAACACCCGGCAGTGTGCAGTATTACGAAAAATTAGACAAGACATACTTTGACGGAAATTTTGAACTGCTCAGCAAATGGTTGGGCGCACCGCTCAACTTCGACCAGTTACAAAATCTGCTGTTGGGCGAACCCTTAACAGATTTGCGCCAAGTGAACGGCTTAAATAGCCGCGTAGAAAAAAACCTATACCGGTTAGATGCTTCCCGTTTTTTTGAAGATTTTACGGCTATGATTCTCCTACGTCCGGACAACTTCAAAACAGTGGCACAACAAATCAGCAGAGAAAGTGACGACAATTATCTCAAAGCCAACTATAAATCCTATCAAACGGTAGCCGGTGTTGTCTTGCCCGAAAATCTCCATCTCTTGGCTTATGAAAATCCAAAAAAAATTAATATTGACATTGAATATAGAGATGTCAAAATCAACCAAGCATTAAATTTGCCTTTTAAAATTCCATCCGGTTATAAAGAACTTGTCTTCTCTGAATGAAACGAAATATTCTGTTTTCTACCCTTACCTTCGGTTTCTTGTTGCTGACAAGCCTGCATGGTTTTGCCCAGAGTGAACAGCAAAAGTTGGAACAAAGGCGACAAGAAATCATGGCCGAAATACAGCAAACCAACCGTTTGTTGAGTTCCAACAAAAAGCAATCGCGTAGCGTTTTACAACAGATAGAAGACCTCGATTTAAAAATTAAATCTCAAGAAAAACTCATCGCTGTCATCAGCCAGCAAGCCGGTTTGCTCAATAGAAAAATCAGAAACAACCGCAATGAAATCAGTAAACTGAATAAGGAGTTAGACGTTCTCAAAGCAGACTATGCCAATATGATTGTAAAATCTTACAAAAGCAAATCTGAACAGAGCCGTTTGATGTTTTTGCTGTCGTCCGATAATTTTTTACAAGCCTACAAGCGCTTGCAATACATGAAGCAATACACCCAACACCGACGTGTACAGGGCGAAGAAATTGGATTAAAAACACAGTCTTTGTTAATCTTAAACGACACATTGGGCATACAACTTAAGGCGCAAGAAGTACTGTTGGCGGAGCATAAAAAGGAGCAGGAAAAAATAGAAGAGCAAAAGCGCATTCAAAAAATTCTAATAGGCGATTTGCGTAAAAAGGAGCGAACTTTTGCTTCGCAGATTAAGAAAAAACAAACAGAAATTGCCCGGATAGACAAGCAAATTCAATCGTTGGTTGACGCGGCGATAGCCTCAGCAAACAAAAGTAGCGGAAGTGCAGCGAGTGCCAAATTCAACCTGACGCCCGAGGCTAAAATTGTAGCGGATAATTTTCTGTCAAACAAAGGCAACTTGCCATGGCCCATTGAAAAAGGATTGGTGGTGATGGGTTATGGAAAGCAACCCCATCCGTATGTAAAAAATGTTTATATCAACAGCAATGGTGTGCGCATTGCCACAGAAGAAGGTGCCAAAGCCCGTGCTATTTTTCAGGGAGAAGTACTGGAAGTACAAATCATCAAAGGTGCAAACAAAACGGTTTTGGTACAGCACGGCAATTACATATCCGTCTATAACAACCTCTCTAAAGTATTTGTGAAAAAGGGTGATAAAGTTACTATTTATCAAGAAATAGGTGAAGTTTACACAGATAAAACCACCGGAGAAACCCTATTGAAGTTCAGCATTTTTCAAGACAGTCAAGTACAAAATCCGGCGCTTTGGATTTATAGGATGTAAGATTTTAAGAGAAAATAAAGAGTTTTTTAAACAAACTGTACCCAAGGCAGCGCCTTAGCAGAATTTTGCCCATCGCGCTTCAAAGTCTCCCGACCTCACAGCAAACCAAAAGATTTTTTGCTATTTTTGAAAGAAAGCAAAGGTGCTAAAAAACAATAAATGTCATGATCCGAATGGGCATCGCACGGATTGCAAGTGAGCGCCCTGCAAAACGTGGATTACCTCCCCCGCGACACGAGCGAAGCGCACGGATGAAGTAATTCCTTCGCGTGGTTTATAGCAAGCTAGAATATTATTCCTGTTTTTGAATCCAAAGAAAACCCCAACACAATGTGTCGATAAATTCTTTTCGATTAAACAGCAATAGACTGCGGTTTTTTGATAAATAATCCAGAATCCTATTCATTTTAAAATCACCTAACGGGTTTCCAAAACCCTCATAAAATCGGCACGACTGATTTCTTTAGCGCCAAAAGAGGCCAAATAATCTGTATAAACTTGGCAATCTATAAGTTGGTAGTTTCTAGAGCGCAGTTCTGTCACCCAAAATACAAAGGCAACTTTGGACGCATTGGAAACCTTGGAAAACATGCTTTCGCCACAAAAAACCCTGCCCAAATCTACTCCGTATAAACCGCCAACCAGGTTTCCGCCTTGCCAAACTTCAACAGACACCGCATGCCCTAAACCTTGCAGTTTTTCATAAGCATCTATCATTTCCGGTTGTATCCAAGTGTCGGCTTGTCCGTGTCTTGGTGTAGCTGCGCAAGCTTCCATCACTTCGCGAAACGCTTGGTTCACGGTTATTTTAAAAGGGTGTTTGCGCAAAAAAGACCGAAGACTCTTTGGTATTTTCAATGCATCGGGGAAAAGTACCATCCGTTTGGGTGGATGCCACCAGACAATAGGTTCGTGGCGGTTGTACCATGGAAAAATACCACTGCGGTAAGCCAAAAGCAAGCGCTCGGGTGACAAATCACCCCCAATAGCCAAAATACCATCCGGCGAAGCCGCCTGCGCCGGTGGAAAATACAAATCATCTGAAAGAAAGTGGTAAGCGTCCATATCAGTACAAAAAAATCAAACCGGCCAAGTACACAAGCGTGCCCACGAACATCAAAACCACAGTGTAGGGCAATATTTCTTTGGCTTTCAAACGGGTAATGCTCAGTAAGGGCAGCGCCCAAAAGGGCTGTAACATATTGGTGATTTGATCGCCATAGGCAAGGGCCATCACAGCCTTAGGAAGCGGAACGTTTAGTTGGCTGGCGGCATCCAGAATCACCGGGCCTTGTATGGCCCATTGTCCGCCACCGCTGGGCACAAAGACATTGACCAGACCGGCACTAAAAAAAGTGTAAACCGGCAAGGTTTGTGCATTGGAAATAGACACAAAAAAATCGGAAAATTGTTGCACCAATCCGCTCCCGCTCATCATGCCCATAATGCCGAAGTAGAGTGGAAATTGGATCAAGATTCCCGACACGCCCCTTACGGCTTCATCCAGTGCTTTTAGAAACTGACGGATGTTTCTGTGGAGCAACAGGGCGCATCCCAACATCAAAAAATTGAGCATGTTTGGCGTCAAATGCAATTGTGCCATGTCGGATTGATATTGCACCCACCAGGCCAATAGAATTAAGAGGCCGAAAATTTTTGACACCCAGGCGGTTTGTTCCAGCCTATCGGCACCTATGGTTGAGGCTGTTTTTTTGGTATGGAATACCGGTGGTTTAACAGGAATTTTGGTGGATGCGGCTTTTTGAGATAACCATGCCAGAGTGAGTGGTACCAAGACTAGCAAAAGTGCGAAAACGAGCAGGTTGGGCGTACTAAAAATGGTTAGCGTTGTGGGAATGGCATTTGGCAATATCGCTGCCAATGAGGGGTTGATGGAACCCACCAAATCTGCCAAATGGCCGGGTTCTGCTATTTTAAGCGGCGCACTTCCGCTCATCCCGCCATGCCAAACCATAAGCCCTACATAGCCGGCGGCACCCACTAGCGGATAGTTGATGGGGTGTTGGTTTTGGGCAGCGTTTTCGCCAATCTTCCGGGTCAGTATGGCACCAAAAATAAGGCCCAGACCCCAATTGAAAAAAGCGACCAACATGGTGGTGATGCTGACCAATATAACGGCGCGTTTGGTGGTGCTGCCATAGCGGCTCAGGTTTTGCAAGAATTGGTGTGCAGGTTTGCTGAGCACCAAGACATGCCCTAGCACCAAAATGAGCATCATTTGATAGGCAAAGACCAACAAACCGGTATTCCAAATTCCGCTTTCCCAAAATTTGAGCAATTGAAACCCTTGGTTGTCTTCAGCGGCGGGTTTGGTGAATGCCCAAGCCAAGATAAACGTGAGAAAAGTGAGGAGTACGGCAATGGTAAAAGGCGATGGCAACCACTTGCCAAACAAGTTTTCGATGTATCCGATGGCTGATTTTTCGGTCTTGTTTGGGTTTTTTGGCATCGTTTTACTGGATTCTAAAGGTGGTAAATATAAGAATCAGCGGAATGCTGCGTGAGGGATGGGAGCGGCAGCGCCCCGCCATTTGGCGGGGACTACAGCGGACAGCCCGACCCCGCCAAATGCCCGAGGCATTTGGCGAGGGGCACGCCCACATCTTTTAATTAAAAAGGCAGGTCGTCGTTATCTTCGGGATTGAAATCTGTAGCGGAACCGGCTTTTTCAAAACTGTCGGGCAGAGGCGGCATTTCCGGTGGTGCATTGTGGGCTTCGGGTTGCAAGGCTTCGATGCGCCATCCGGTGATGGAGTTGAAATATTTTACTTCGCCTTGCGGGCTTGTCCAATCGCGACCGCGCAGGTTGATGCTGACGCGCACGTCTTGACCCACTTGATAATTGTCGAGCAAGCTGCATTTGTCCTGCACAAACTCGATGAGGATGTGTTGGGGGTATTGCTCGTCTGTGGTGACAACCAATTCTCTTTTTTTAAATCCGTTGGAGCCCACTTCTTTGGTGTCTCCCAAAACTCTGATTTTTCCGGTAACTTCCATAATTTTAGTTTGCTAATAATATTTTCCAGGCGTTTTCTATCTCGTTTTTGTCTAGGTATTCTTGGGCGAGCCGGTGCCTGTTTTCTGTGTTCGCCGCTTGTGGAAAACCTTTGAGCGAAGATACAAATTGTTTGGCAGAAACGGTGTCGGGTATTTTTTCGAGGGTGGCCAGTTTGCCTAGGTCGTTTCCTGTGAGGATGTGGCTATGGCGTATTTCTTTAGGGATTTGATCGACGCCGATGCCCATTGCCGCTAGGGGTTTTGGGACTTCGAACATGGCGTGGGAAGCGCGGCAATACCAGTTGGCACCCATGCGTGAAACCAAGTCTAATTGTTGATGTTTGAGATGTCCGTTGGTGTCTATGAGGTTTTCTTTGATGTGTATTTTGACTACTTCGCATACTACCAAGTTGCCGGCGCCACCGCCTTGGCCGAGCGGCAGTATTTGGGTTACTTTACACTCGAACTGTACGGGCGATTCGGCCACGCGGAAGGGTTTTACGAGGTCTGAGGGCTGCGCCGAAAATCCTGATTTCACGAATTCGTTGATGCCTTTGGGATAGGCTGTGCTGCTGAGCGACATTTGTTGTACCATTTCGTAGTTGACCACGTTGATGACCACTTCGGGGACTTCTTGCACGTTGAGCAGCGTGTCTTTTTGAGAGCCGTCTTGTCCGCGGTTGACGGGTGAAAAAACGAGTATGGGCGGACTGGAGCTAAAGACATTGAAAAAACTGAAGGGAGACAGATTGGGATTGCCGTGGGCATCTATGGTGCTGGCAAAAGCTATGGGACGAGGTGCTACGGCACTTGACAGGTAGGCGTAGAGGCGCGAATTGTCGAGTTCGGATGCAAGAAAAGAGCGGGTCATAGGCCGATTTTTTTCAAAGGTACTATTTATGTTGCAGGAATTGAAATGGTCAAGTCTTGGAAAGATATAATTTCTGTAATTTAGCTTTTTTTTCAGATCCTATTTCCCTTGCGCGTACACAGGCTTACATTTCGTTGGTTTTTACTGCTCATTTCTTTTGTGATTGTGAGTTTGTTGCTCATCAATACGTATATGTTTTTTCAGCGATTTAAAGAAGAAGAACGCATCAAGATGAACAATTGGGCATTTGCGGAAGAGGCTTTTTTGAGAAGCACCAATTTGAATGAAGATCTGGGCGACTTAACGGTGCAGGTGCTGAGCAGCAACAACAGCACGCCTATGATACTGACCGATGCGGACGGCGAGATTATCGATTACCGAAATATTGACAGGGAAGACGCAGACAGTGCCGGAAAACTGAAGGCTTTGGCGCGCAAATACGGACAGTCTAACGAGCCTATAGTGGTGCGCCACAACAACGAGGTGTTTGCGTATCTCTATTACGGTGACTCTGCAATGTTGCAGAATATCAAATATTTCCCTTTTGCCATTATCTTGATTGTTGTCTTGTTTGGGACGGTGATTTTTTTGTACTACAGCGCAGACAAAAACGCAGAACAAAACTTGCTTTGGGCGGGCATGGCCAAAGAGACGGCGCATCAAATTGGGACGCCACTGTCGTCACTGGTGGGTTGGGTAGAAATTTTGAAGCAGGAAAACGTGCCGGAAAACATGTTGGAAGAAATCAAAAAAGATTTGGACAGGCTCAACATCATCACCGATCGGTTTTCTAAGGTAGGCTCGATGCCTGCGCTACAGGAAAAAGATTTGGTAGCCGAAACCCAAAAAGCGTTTGGTTATGTGTCTTCGCGTTCTTCCAAATTGATTCGGTTTGAATCGGCTATTCCGGAAAAACCAATCTGTGTGAAACTCAACACCGAACTCTACAACTGGACGATAGAAAACTTGGTAAAAAACGGTATAGATGCCATGCGCGGCAAGGGCCGTATTTCGCTCAACATTGAGGAAGAAACGCAGTGGGTGCACGTGCAAATTTCCGATACCGGAAGCGGCATTCCCAAGCACATTCAGAAACAGATTTTTAAACCCGGTTTTACAACCAAAACACGCGGTTGGGGTTTGGGACTTTCTTTGGCCAAACGCATTATTGAAGACTACCACCAAGGACAGTTGCGCATAAAAAAAACAGAAATAGGCAAAGGCAGCGTGATGCAAATTTCCCTTCGAAAAGTCTAAGCCGTTTTTTGGAATGCTAACAGACGATACTTTAATTCGTTTTATAGACCTTAGGGCTTTTTTTCAGATCATTTGATGTCAACTTATGAAATAAATATCTAAAAATAAATGTTTTACAGTTTTTACACACCTAAATCAAAACGAATAGACTACCTTGCGGACAAAAGTTAAATAGGGTATTTAGATGCTAATTGACTTTAATGGTTAATGAAGCAAATATATACGATATGAAAACTTACTCTCTACAAGAAATAAACGAGGTCCTGCAAGGGGAAATCATCGGCAATACATCTCAAAACATCACCACGCCCGAACATTTGGATGTGGCAACACAAACCGATATATCATTTATCGGTAATAAAAAATATGAGAAATACTGGGCACATTCCAAAGCTTGTGTGGCCGTTGTCAACGAGGATATTTCGATAGAACCCGGAGAAAATCGGGCTTTTATAAAAGTGAAAAATGCCGATTTGGCAATGTCTCAAATTCTCGATTTGTTTGCGCCGCCTGCGCCCACGCTAAATACAGACATTCATCCGACTGCCGTGGTTGACGAAACCGCTACTGTAGGCTATGGCACAAGAATAGGTGCGGGAAGTTATGTTGGCGCAAATGTATTGCTCGGCAAAAACATTACCATCTACCCGAACGTTACTATACTCGATGCGTGTAGCATAGGCAACAACACCATTTTGTGGCCGGGAACCGTTATTCGGGAGCGATGTCATGTGGGTGCCAATTGTATTATACATCCCAATGCGACCATAGGTGCAGACGGTTTTGGTTTTCGCCCCGACCCCAAACGCGGCTTGGTTAAGATTCCGCAAATTGGCAATGTTATCATCGGGAATGACGTGGAGATAGGTGCCAATTCTTGTGTAGATCGGGGAAAGTTCAGCGCAACAGTTTTGGGCGACGGATGTAAAATTGACAACTTGGTACAAATAGGGCACAACAGCAAACTCGGAAAATTTTGCATCATGGCCGGCAACAGCGGCTTGGCGGGCTCGGTGACCTTGGGTAATGGTGTGGTTATAGGCGGAAGCGCATCTATCAAAGACCACACAACTATAGGCGATGGCGCCATAATTGGTGCCGGATCGGGTGTGACTGCCGATGTACCCGCCGGAAAAACCATGTTGGGTTATCCCGCTGTGGAGGCAAGAGATGCGCTTAAACAATGGGCTATCTTGAAAAGAATGGTTAAGAACTTAGGTGTCAAACCCTCTGAAGATGTAGCCAAATAGTCTTATTTTGATTTACCCGAATAAGCACGGCCAATGCAGCCTTCACCGTTTAGATTGGCTTGCTTTAAGCCACATTTTCTTTAACATTTAAGAGGCTCTCGCAACCTATTCGCGTGGGAACGGCAGACAAATGTTGCGCCAATGGAAGCAAGGGATGTGATTTCTGTTCGGTAATTCTGCTCCTTCGGGAATATGGCTACAGGTTAAAAATTGATTAAAGCATATCATTTAGCAAATAAAAACCGAATAGAAAATCCGTGAGACACGAGCGAAGCGAACTGGCGCAAGCAATTATTTAGTCCACAAAGGTTTCTTTTATAATCGCTTTGTATTTTTCAATTTCCGTTTCGGTTAGGCTTTCAAAAACGCGGATTATTCTGGTTTTGTCAACTGTTCGAATTTGGTCAATGGCAACCATTCCTTTTTTTCCGTTGTGTTTGACCGAAACTCTAGTGGGATATTTTTTCAAATTGGTCGTCATTGGAGCAAGAACTATTGTGTTCAGATACTTGTTCATTTCATTCGGTGAAATGATCACACAAGGCCTGGTCTTTTTTATTTCGCTTCCAATAGTCGGGTCAAGGTTGACAAGAACAATTGCGTATTGTTTTAAATCCATTCCTCAAGATTTTCATCCTCGAAAACATCGTGCATAAGCAACTTGTCGTCGCCGTTTTCACTCATTTTTTTAAATTCTTTTTCCCAATTTTTTCTCGGCAGATCAATTGGTTTCAGGATTATTTGTCCTTTTTCAAGAATAAGCTCCACTTTGTCCTTGATGTTATATTTTTCCAAAATGGTCTTGCTCAAGCGAAGGCCTTTTGAATTTCCAATTCTGATTATTGATATTTCCATAATTTCTAAAATGTTATTACAAAGTAAATACATTTTGTTGAAGTATCAAAATTCGTTCCGTATTAATGCTAACGGTTCTCGGCTTGGCGATTTGGATGGTTCTGTGATAAGCGAGGCACGGAATGCAATTCCTGTGAATATCAGGATTGTGCAACGGTTACAGATGTTGCAGTAGCATTATTTTTTACGCAGATATTGGATTCACTTGAATTTGTCCACCAATCGCTTTTAAAACTTTCATTATGGTCGAAAATTGGGGTTTTGCTCCGTCCGATAAAGCTTTGTACAAACTCGGTCTGCTCATACCTGTTTCCTCTGCAATTTTGGTCATTCCTATAGCCTTTGCAATATGCCCGATTGCGTTAACAACATCTGAACTGTCCCCTTCTTCCAACACAGTATTTAGATACGCCGCAATCATTTCTTTGCTTTCTAAATAATCTGCTATTTCAAATTTTGAAGTTCCCATTTTTAACTGTTTAAATTTTTCCAAATTTCTTTTGCTTTTTCAATGTCTTTTTGTTGAGTCGATTTGTCACCACCCATTAAGAGGATAATAATTTTTCCGTCTTTTTCTTTAAAGTAAATACGATAACCTTTGGCAAAATTCACCCGCATTTCCAAAATACCGCCACCAACTGGTTTGCAATCTCCAAAATGCCCATCATTTTCTAATTTCTGAATTCTAAACAAGATTTTCACTTTGGATTTCAAGTCCTTCAGCTTTTTCAGCCATTTGTCAAATTCAGTTGTTTTTTCAATAAAAAACATAGGCGCTGTATCTAACTGGATACAAAATTAATTAATTTTTTTCGAAAATTTCAGCTCAGATTTATTTTTTTGCAGCGTCAGCTATAATGCATCACACGGTTCCCGGCTTGGCGATGTGGGAGATTCTGCGCCTCCGAGAACTGATTATTTTCTATCAAAGATAAAATTTCTGGGCAAACGCCTGTTACCTGCAGTTTTTTATTTCTTCTTTAGTTCTGTAATCCATAGGAACAAATGGTAAATAAGTTGGATATTTATTTAGTATCATTTCAATTTCTGTTTTTTTATAATCAGTAATATCTTTTAGACCCGTAATTTCCAATAAATTCTCAAAATTCATTTCATTATCGATGCTCAAAACATAACCAAATGGTCTAAATGTAAATTCACAAACTGCACCGTACAAATTTGTGTAAAATATTTTCCCAGTTCTTATTTGTCCTTCATTATTTAAATATGTATAGATTTTGTATCTCGATGGTAAATAAGTTGATTCTTCATCTCTAACAAATTCTATTAATCCAGGATAAATTTCCGTAAATATTGGTCTATTGTTGCAAATAAAAATTGCTATTATTTGTTTCAGGATTTTCAAAAAATTAATTTCTACTGAAGTGAAACCGCAAGCTTTGAAATTGCCTCCATCTTGATTTATTAATGTCATTCCTATACTCGCCCATTTTTTGTACTCTCGTACATAAGCTGAACCTAAAAAACCGTTACAATCGATACATAAACAATTGTCGCCCAAACCACCTTGAAATTTTCTACCTTTTGGCTGAAACTCTAAAAGACTTTCAGCTTCTGAATCTTTAAAATAGTCGTCGTGCGAAATTGAAAAGTATTTTGTGTTTTTGTTGTAAGCTGAACTTGGTGGAAAATGTTCAAAACTCATTTCTTTGGTTTCTTTACATAATCTACAAATTCCTATCGTTTTTTCCTTGTTTTTCACCATTTTAAGTTGAAATTCTGACTGACTCTTTTATAACTATTTTAATATCAATATATTGGAATTATGGCTTTTGTCTTTATTTACTGCCTTTGTTTTCGTCTTACGTTAGCCCAAGAAGTCAATGCTTCGGATTGACTATTTATTTTCTTGTCCATTGAATACTAGGTCAAATTCGTCTTTTAATATTGGCTTTGTTTTAGATGTAATAAATTCATCATTTAAAAAACAATAATTTATAAAATACATCCAGTTGTCAAATGTTACAGGAAATGAAAGTGTGGAATCAATGTAAGTTTTAAGAATTTTGTTTCTATTCAACTTAAATATTTTTTTACCAACCTCAGGGTATTCGTTTAGATAATTTATTATTTCCGAATCAAGTCCCTGTAGTAAAAAACGTAAACGAAGTTTATTCCTCAACATAGCTTCCCATTTTTTTGCTTTATAGTGTTGATATGAAATATCATCAAACAAGGCTTTTAAAGCTTGGTCATTTGTCTCAAGTGTTGCGTAAATCCCATTCAACATTCTGCCTTCCGTTGTAAGCGGTTCCCAGTCGGGTTTGCATTTGTATCTCATTAAATGGTCAACTTCGTGCCAACCTTCCGATAGAGTTGTCCTAAACTGAATTTCAAAAGTATTGTCTATCAATTCGTATTGAGGATTGTTCGGTTTCATTTCTTGAAAAAAGCCTGTTTCATACTCAGGCATTCGGCAAATCATATTTTTTCTAAGTGGTTTAAAAACTTCCGATGATGGTTCATCATAGACCAATTCCACTTTCTCGAAAATCTTTTCACAAAGGTCAACGACTATTTTTATATCATCACTAAAATATGTTGTAATCCTAAAACCAACAAGGTCTTGCATCAATTCATTGTCAGCTGAATATGTTTTTCTTGTAAACTTTTCATCAATAGAAGTTTGCTCCTTAACTCTGGAAAATAGACGAAATAATAAACCTGTTCTTGTCAACTCATTAACAAGTTTTTCCTTTAAACGCTTTTCAATTATTTCCAATCCGTATTCCGACATTGCTTAACTATTTCTGTATTTATCATTGTAATAGGAGATACCTTGGCGAGTTAAAAAACTCAAATCACCATTGAGTTGAATAATACTTTCTGTTTCTAACTTGTGTAAAACCTTGCTTATGGACTTAGTGTCTAATTCTGAAAGTTCATTCTTGATATGAGAAAGTTGTCTGTGACGTGGCTTGAAACTTCCTTTCTTGAAATAGAGGTCAAGAATTTCTTTTTCAATGTTAATATCCTCATTATTTATTACTTCTTCAGAATCGAATATATTTTGCATAAAACCATTGTCGCCAGTACAGCCAAATATTGTAAAATAGCTATCAGAATACGCAATGCCTGTTTCAACTAAATGGCAATTGAAAAATCTGCAATTAACAAATGATGAATTTTTGAAAGCTTCAAATGAAAATTCACAATTAGTAAAAGTACAAGCCGTAAATATTGCAGATTCAAATTGTCCTTTTTTGGTGAATGAATAAGTATCTAAACTGAAATCGTTTAAAATAGCTTGTTTGTAATTGCGTACAATTTCATTTTTGAAATCAATATCAATCTTGAAATAAAATTGTGGGTCAAATGGAAATGGATACTCATTAAATACTTCCCAAAGCTTTTCCTTGTTTTCTTTTGGTTGAACTTGGTATGCTTGAGTTGCAAGCAGGGCAAACATTTGAGACAATTTTTCATAGAAAGTTTTACTATATTGTAAATACTTGCCTAATATTAAGTTTTCACCGATTAATGTACCTAATACAAACTCATTTACTATTCCTATCATTCCCTTTTCGTTTCTATCCAAAAAGGCATGATTTGAAAGAATGTCGGCAAGTTGGTCTGTTCTTGGTCTTTTGTCAGGAGTGTATTTTCTCTTCGTTTCTTCTAAAATTGTTTTGTTATAATCAAGAATTAAGTCTTTTATAAATTCCTTCGACTCAGCCTTTACATCCCATTCAGTAAGAAAGCGAACCAATTTTCTGAAAATTCTTAATTGAGTTTCAGGTTCAATTAACAATCCCTGTCTCGTTTGCTCCCTTGTCAGTAAGAAATCAAAATAGCGGTCAACAATAGATTTTCCCTCAACGCCCATTTCTTTGAGTTCGTCAATTTTCACGTAACGTAAATAGGTAAGAAGAACCGGGTTTGCAATTTGCTCAACAGGAAAGTTATTTGACTGAACTATTTCAAGTCGTTCACTCGGAAGCCAATTTTCAATAGAAGGTTCTGAAATTGTAACTTTTGAAAGTGTGTAATCAATATTTCTGTCAATCATCCAATTGTGAAATTCTTCACTATTGAAAATCGCAGTCTTCCGAGATGTGATAATTACCTTGGCGTTGTCGGTCAGCAAGTCAACAATTGTTGAAAGCATACTTTCAACTTGTTCAAACTGGTTTGAAGAGAAAGAAAAGTCTTTTGAAATTAACTCATCAAAGCCGTCAATAATTAACGGAATTCTTCCTTTTTTAATTTGATGTATTACAACATTTGAATCTACACGATTTGAAAACTGTTCTTCGATTTCAAACGCCAAAATGTGTTTGAAAATAGAAGCCCTTCTATCTCTTGAAAGTTCTGTGAAAAATGGTAGCTTATTTGAAGGAATCGAAATGAACTCATTCAATATTTCGTAAGCGGTACATGTTTTTCCATAACCTGCAGCAGCTTCCAATATTATTAAAAGCGGTCCAAAGTGTTCATTTATCTGTTTTGTTATTTTAGTAACCAAGGAGTTGTTGTCATCATCTGCACCTATAGAAATTGTTTTAGTGTCGTCTTGGTCAAGATTGTAGTTTGTGTAGTCGTAGGAACTTCTTATGTATTGATATTTTGCATTTTCGGGTAAATTATTCATCAATTTGCTAACGAAATTTTCATAGCGTTTTCTGAGATTTTGAATTACTCCATCTGCTTTAAAAAAATCTTTGAATAAATAGTCCTCGGCTTCTTCAATATTCTTGAAGCTTCTAACTTTAACGGCATAACCTGAACCAGCGTATTGTTTTTTTAATTCTTCAGCTTCTTCATCTGTTCCAGTTTTTACAATATCAGCTCCATTGTAAATACTTTTTGTAAACAAGTAAACACGAGTAGGCTTGTTCTTACGGGGTTCATACCCGTAACGTATGTAGAGTTCATCTAACTCTTTTATGAATGCTTCACTCATTGTCTACTTTATTTTATAATTTTCCTATCACTTAAAGTTTAAATTTCAAGATGGTCTGTCGTCTTTGGAACGGTCTTCCTACCTTGGCCATCAACCAATAAACATCCCAAAATCATACATCTCCCCAACCATCAAACCATTGTTACACTGCTACATTTCCAAATTGCTACATTTTCAAATGAGCACATCAACCCCTCAACTCCCGCACATCAAACAATCGTCCCCTTCGCTCTCTTTGGCTTGGGCAATGAGTTGTTTAAGTTCGTCCGCGCTCATCGGCTCGGCGGTCACTTGCTCGGGTTGGGGTTCGGCTTTTTTGGAGTTGTCCAAGGTAAACTTGATGGCATCCACCGCAGATTTGGTGCGGAGGTAGTACATGCCCGTTTTCAGGCCCGATTTCCAGGCATAAAAGTGCATGGAAGTGAGCTTGGCCATGTTGGCGTTTTCCATAAACAGGTTCAGCGACTGCGACTGGTCTATAAAATAACCGCGTTGGCGCGACATGTCGATGATGTCTTTCATGCTCATTTCCCACACGGTTTTGTAGAGTTCTTTGAGGTCGGCCGGAATGCGATCAATGCCCTGCACGGAGCCGTTGGCGCGCATGATTTCTTCTTTCATGCCGTCGTCCCACAAGCCGCGCGCAATCAGGTCTTCGAGCAGGTGCTTGTTCACCACGATAAACTCGCCCGACAGCACCCTGCGGGTATAAATATTGGAGGTATAAGGTTCAAAAGCCTCGTTGTTGCCCAAAATCTGTGAGGTAGAGGCGGTCGGCATCGGTGCCACGAGCAGGGAGTTGCGCACCCCGTGTTTCATCACCTGTTTGCGCAGTTTTGCCCAGTCCCAGCGGCCGCTGAGCTCCTCGTCTTTCACGCCCCAAAGGTTGTGCTGAAATTCGCCTTTCGAGATGGGCGAACCTTTAAATGTTTCGTAAGCGCCTTCTTCTTTTGCCTGCTCCATCGAGGCGGTGACGGCGGCGAAATAGAGCGTTTCGAAGATTTCCTGGTTGAGTTTTTTTGCCTCATCCGAAGTGAACGGCAGGCGGAGCATGATAAAAGCATCTGCCAGGCCTTGCACGCCCAGGCCAATGGGGCGGTGGCGCATGTTGGAGCGGCGCGCTTCTTCCACCGGATAGTAGTTGCGGTCGATGACGCGGTTGAGGTTTTTGGTCACGCGCTTGGTCACCCGGAAGAGTTCTTTGTGGTCAAACTCGCCGTCTTTGACAAACATCGGCAGGGCGATGGAAGCTAAGTTGCACACGGCAATTTCATCCGCGGAAGTGTATTCCATGATCTCCGTGCAAAGGTTGGAAGAGCGGATGGTGCCTAAGTTTTTTTGGTTCGATTTGCGGTTGGCGGCATCTTTGTAAAGCATGTAGGGCGTGCCGGTCTCAATCTGCGATTCGAGGATGTTTTCCCACAAATCGCGGGCGCGGACGGTTTTTCGGCCTTTTCCTTCGGCTTCGTATTTCAGGTACAGTTCTTCAAAAGCTTCGCTGTGTGTATCAAACAGCCCCGGGCATTCGTTCGGGCACATCAGCGTCCACGCCGCATCGCTTTCCACGCGCTTCATAAACAAATCCGGTATCCACATGGCGTAAAACAAATCGCGGGCGCGCATTTCTTCTTTGCCGTGGTTCTTTTTAAGTTCGAGGAAATCGTAGATATCCGCATGCCAGGGTTCGATATAGACGGCAAACGAGCCTTTGCGTTTGCCGCCGCCCTGATCGACATAGCGGGCGGTGTCGTTATACACCCGGAGCATGGGCACGATGCCGTTGGATGTGCCGTTGGTGCCGCCTATGTAGGAGCCCGTCGCGCGGATGTTGTGAATAGACAGGCCGATGCCGCCAGCCGATTGCGAGATTTTGGCGGTGTTTTTCAGCGTGTCGTAAATGCCGTCGATGCTGTCGTCTTTCATTGCCAACAAAAAACAGGAAGACATTTGCGGTTTGGGCGTGCCGGAGTTGAACAATGTAGGCGTGGCGTGGGTGAAAAACTTCTTCGACATGAGTTCGTAGGTCTCCAAAACCGCGTCCAGGTCGTCCAAGTGGATGCCCACCGAAACCCGCATGAGCATGTGTTGCGGCCGTTCGGCGATTTTGCCGTTTATCTTCAGCAGGTACGACCGTTCGAGGGTTTTAAACCCGAAATAATCGTAGTTGAAATCGCGGTTGTAGATGATGGCCGAATCGAGGAATTCCGCGTTGTTTTTGATGACTTCATACACATCGTCAGCGATGAGGGGTGCTTTTTTGCCCGTCCGCGGGTTGACGTATTCGTAGAGGTCGGTCATGGTTTCGAAGAACGATTTCTTGGTGTTTTTTTGCAGGTTCGACACCGATATGCGTTCCGCGAGCTTGGCATAATCCGGATGTGTGGTGGTCATCGTGGCCGCAATTTCGGCAGCCAGGTTGTCCAATTCCGAAGTGGTCACCCCATCATAAATGCCTTCAATCACGCGCATGGCCACTTTTACCGGATCGACCATCGGGCTTAGGCTGTAACACAATTTCCGCACCCGGGCAGTGATTTTGTCAAACATGA
This sequence comes from Bacteroidota bacterium, assembly GCA_018829465.1. Lineage (GTDB taxonomy): Bacteria > Bacteroidota > Bacteroidia > Flavobacteriales > Flavobacteriaceae > UM-FILTER-40-17. The sequence goes on from JAHJTN010000012.1 coordinate 33,195, forward strand.
CGGGCTCTTTGCGTCCGTCTCTTTTAAATACGTACATAGCTTTTGGTTTTTTGAGATTATTGATGAAACCCTGCGAAAGAAAAACCCCTCGGAGGATTGAATTTTTTTGGAGCTTTTTCCCGTGTTCCGCTATATCTCCATCTTTTTTACAAAAAGATAGAGGATGCCGCTGCACCCGGGGCTACAATGACCGTCTTTCTATCGACAGCCGACTAAAATTCAGCGTCGAAACTAATTTTATTGGATTCGGTGTCTTTGTTCAACACACCGGCTTTTTGATATTCCGAAACCCTTTTTTCAAAGAAATTGGTTTTGCCCTGCAACGAAATCATGTCCATAAAATCGAACGGGTTTTTGGAATTATAGACCCGCTCACAACCCAACTCTATCAACAGGCGGTCGGTGACAAACTCAAGGTATTCGGTCATCAATTTGGAATTCATCCCGATCAAACTCACGGGCAGCGATTCGGTGATGAATTCGCGTTCGATATTGAGTGCCTCAACAATGATTTCAGCGATTCTTTTTTTAGATACTTTATTGACAAGGTGGTGGTTGTGCAAGTGCACGGCAAAGTCGCAGTGCATGCCTTCGTCACGGGAAATGAGTTCGTTGGAAAAGGTCAATCCGGGCATCAACCCGCGTTTTTTGAGCCAGAAAATAGAACAGAAAGCACCCGAGAAGAAAATGCCTTCCACCGCGGCAAAAGCGATGAGGCGTTCGGCAAAACTCGGGCTTTCTATCCATTTCAAAGCCCACTCGGCTTTTTTCATGATGGCAGGAAAGACTTCGATGGCGCGGAAGAGTTTGTCTTTTTCTTCCGGGTCTTTTACGTAGGTGTCGATGAGGAGCGAATAGGTTTCCGAATGGACATTTTCCATCATAATCTGAAACCCGTAGAAAAATTTGGCTTCCGAAAACTGTACTTCGTTCACGAAATTTTCGGCCAGATTCTCGTTGACAATGCCGTCTGAAGCGGCAAAAAATGCCAATATGTGCTTGATGAAATATTTTTCATCGGCATTGAGTTTGTTGTTCCAATCAGACAAATCTTGTTGCAAATCGATTTCTTCGGCCGTCCAAAAACAGGCTTGTTGTTTTTTGTACCACTGCCACAAATCGTGGTGTTGGATAGGAAAAATAACAAATCGATTCGGATTTTCTTGCAAAATAGGTTCTACAACAGACATGAGTTTGTGTGTTTAATCGTGTTAAAAAAACGGGGATTGTTGCCCAAAAATGATGTAACAAAGATTTAAATTTTGATCCAAAAGCCGATGATATTTTTATAAACATTCGGCGAAAGTTTTTAACAATAGGCTTTTTAAAATGGAATGTTTAATAGAAGTATACTTATTTAACTCACTTATAACTAGCGTAATAAATTTAAAAAAAGCGATCATTTATCCTTTTGAGCAAGCGTATTTGTAACCAAACTATTAACTTTACACTAAAGATTCTTTTTAGTAGTTAAAAAAACTATATTTGAAAAAAAATAAAATCATGTCGGGAATTTTAGATTTAATTCAAAGCGATTTAGGCAAACAAATGATTGGCGGCATCAGTAGCCAAACCGGAACATCGAGAGACAAAACAGCCGATGTGCTTTCTATGGCACTTCCTTTGTTGACAGGAGCCCTGCAAAAAAATGCGAATTCACCCCAAGGGGCAGCAAGTTTATTGGGCGCACTGGGTAAACACGACGGAAGCTTACTCGACAATCTTGGCGGTTTGTTTCAAGGTGGGGTTGATGATGAAGTGGTCAAAGACGGTGCGGGCATACTCGGTCATTTACTGGGTGGCAAACAGGCTCCTGTTGAAAATGCATTGAGTCAAAAAACAGGTGTAAGTGCAGGTCAAATTTCACAAATACTCAAAATTGCCGCACCACTTGTCATGGCTTATCTTGGTAAACAATCGCGTCAAAACAACGTGAGTACGCCCGATGCACTGGGAGGTCTTTTAGGAAGCCTGTCCGGAGGTTCGCAATCGAATTCCAACCAAAGTGTTATCACATCGCTTTTAGATGCAGACGGAGATGGCAGCGTAATAGACGACATAGCCGGTATGGCAATGGGTAAGAAAAAAGGTGGTTTGGGTGGTATGCTCGGTGGTTTGTTTGGCAAGTAAGCTACCTTGCGTATTTGCGGTTACATTTAGATCAAACCGTTTTCTGTCAAATAATTTACCTTGTTTTTTTCTCAAATCGAACCCATTTTATCTATAAAAAAAAGCCCGCGCAAACGGGCTTTTATCATTTTAAGCAATCTGCTTATTTGAATTGTTCAAATTTATCTGCAACGGCTTTCCAATCAATCACGTTGTAGAAAGCGGCAATATAATCGGGCCGGCGATTTTGGTAGTTCAAGTAATATGCGTGTTCCCAAACATCAATACCCAATATGGGTGTACCGCCGCAACCCACGCCGGGCATAAGCGGATTGTCTTGGTTGGGCGTGGCGCAAAGATCTACTTCGCCTCCTTTGTGTACACAGAGAAAAGCCCATCCGGAACCAAATTGTGTGGCTGCAGCCTTTGAAAATGCTTCTTTAAAGGCGTCAAACGAACCGAATTTTTTATCAATGGCAGCTGCCAAAGCTCCGGAAGGTTTACCGCCGCCGTTAGGGCCCATGATTTCCCAAAACAAACGGTGGTTGTAAAATCCGCCCCCGTTGTTGCGCACAGCTTTGTTGTTCAAATCTAAGTTTGTGAGGATTTCCTCTATGGATTTGCCTGCAAGAGGCGTTCCTTCCACAGCGGCGTTGAGGTTGTTGGTGTAGCCGGCGTGGTGTTTGGAATGGTGAATTTCCATAGTACGGGCGTCAATATGAGGTTCCAACGCGTCATAAGCGTAGGAAAGTTTAGGGAGTTCGAAAGACATATGAGTACAATTTTAAAGTGTTAAAAAATATTTTAATTCTTTCAAAGGTACAGAGAATCTGATGGATTTAAAAATACTTAATTCTTATAGAAATATTAAAAATCTCTATATTGCATTCATCTTATGGCAAACCATCCTTCATTTCTCGTTTACGATGCATCGGCCGGGTCGGGCAAAACCTACACCTTGGTTAAAGCTTATCTCAAAATTGTGCTTGGCAACAAAGAAGACGACAGTTTTAGAAACATACTGGCCATCACTTTCACCAACAAAGCAGCAGCAGAGATGAAGGCGCGGATACTGAAAAACCTAACTGCACTTGCAGATGTCAGCCAACCACAAGATACACAACTTTTAGAATCGCTTGCGCACGAATTGCAAATCACCGTTTCTGATCTCAGAAAAAAAGCGGCGCGGGTATTGCATGCCCTGTTGCACAATTACGGCCTGTTTGAAGTGTCCACCATTGATGCCTTTACCGTTAAAATTGTGCGAACTTTTGCGCGCGATTTACGCCTGTCGCACGGCTTTGAAATAGATTTGGACACCCAACGCCTCTACGAAAAAGTGATAGAACTACTCTTTAGAAAAGTGGGCGAAGACAAAGTGTTAACCGATTTTATGGTTCAATATGCCTTAGAGGAAATAGACGAGAGCAAAACTTGGGATATCAGCAAAAATTTAATGGAAGTCGCTACAAAATTAGACTACGAGAACATCAGCGAACAAGTTGAAAAACTGACGGGCAAAACCGTGGAAACTTTTACAAAATTCATCAACCTGTTGTTTGAAAAACATTCGGAGCAAGTGGCCATCATCGAACAAAAGGCGCTAGCTTTTTTTGAACTTATCAATAAGCATCAACTTGATGAAAAAGACTTTTACAGAAGTTGGATTCCCATCCATTTTAAGAGCTTGTTAAATAATCTTGATAAGGTGAACTACGAAGCGGTTTGGAAACAAAAATTCCCGGATACCGATTTTTACACAAAGACCACAGCCGCCGACAAAAAAGCGCGCATCGACAGCCTGCGCGATGAAATTGCTGTACTTTTTGAGGAAAGCAAATCGGCCTATGCCCTACTGTATTTGATAAAAAAGCTTTTGGTGTCCACCAGGCCCAAAGCCGTGATTAGTTTGCTAAATGACCTCTACAAAACTTATAAAAAAGAACAAGAAATTGTTACGCTCACCGAAGCCAATCAAATCATCTGGAACGAGGTGCGCAACCAGCCTGTACCCTTTATTTACGAAAGGCTCGGTCAGCGTTATCGGTATTTTTTTATCGACGAATTTCAGGACACTTCTGTGCGACAGTGGCAAAATCTGATTCCACTTTTGGGGCACACGCTATCCGTTTCGCACGATGCGCAAATACCCGGACAAGTGATGCTGGTGGGCGATGCCAAACAGTCTATTTACAGGTGGCGCGGTGGCGAACCGCATCAGTTTATGGATCTTTGTAGAGGCAAAACACCCTATCCTGGCATTATACCAACACATCAAATACTCGAAAAAAACTACAGGAGCTATCGTGAGATTGTAAGCTTCAACAACCAATTTTTCACATTTATTTCTACATGTTTTAACCAAAAAATGTACAGCGATTTGTATGTGTTGGGAAATAAACAGTTGCCCGTGAAGGAACAAGTCGGCTATGTATCTGTGCGATTTTCTGAAGGCCTAGTGGCCGAAGTGAATAAAACACACTGCCTCCAAGTGTTAGATATTATCCACTCTAGCTTGGAATTGGGCTTTGCGCTGAGCGATATTTGTATTTTGGTTCGAACCAACAAAAACGCAACCCAGATGGCCCATTTTTTAAAACAAAACCGGGTGCCGCTCATTTCTGCCGACTCTTTGTTGTTGGCAAACGATCCTGCGGTTTGTTTTCTGATAGCTTGGTTGCGGCTTTTTGAAGATCAAACCCATCAGGAAGCCTATTACGAGGTTTTGGAATATTGGGCAATGCACAAATTAGAAGCCGGTGGGGACAGACACGATTTTATTTCGAAACATTTACAAACAGAACCGACGACGTTTTGGAAAGCCTTCGCAGCAAACGAAGAAACCGTGAGTTTTGAAAATGTCCTTTCCGATCCACTTTACGCAGCTACAGAAAGTATTGTCAGCCATTTTGATTTGTGTAGAACGCCCAACGCCTATGTGCGTAAATTTCTGGATGAAATCCATTTGTTTTGCCTAAAAGATTATGCCACTACCCACGATTTTTTAACATATTGGGACTATAAAAAGGAAAAACTCAGCCTTACCGGCGGCAGCGCCGACGCCGTTCGTATTATGACAATACACAAGGCCAAAGGATTGGAATTTCCTGTAGTGATTCTTCCGTTTGCCCATCAGAATCTTCGCGTTGATAATCACATATGGATAGACCTACCCGAAGGTGATTGGGCAGGTTTTAAAGAAATGGAAATCGGTTTAACCAAAGAAGCCACCAACCTTAACCCCGCTTGGCACGAAACCTATGAACATCTCAAACAACAGACCTATTTTGATGAATTCAACAATATGTATGTTGCGCACACCCGCGCTGTAGCTGAACTGCACATACTTACTGCCGAAGAAAAAGCGGTGTCTGATCTTCAAAAACCAACGCGCACAAACGGAATTTACGCTGCTTTTTTTAGTGAAAACCAACAATATAAGACTGGGGAAGGTTTTTATGAAATTGGCCGTCGCACCGCGTTTGTTAAAGACGAAAAAGGGAAAGAAAACCTGTCTCCTGAGGTGTGGTTCAACAAAAGTAAAAATCCCGGCCTGCACGCCGTTGCCACGCAGGCATCGCGTCTTTGGGTAGGCGACCGAGATGCAGCTGTGGCCCAAGGAAATTTGATACATTTCATCATGGCCGATGTACAAACGCATCAGGATATTGATCGTGCTATTGACCGTGCCGTTTCTTCAGGCTTGCTGGAAAATGACAAAGAAAACCAAACCAGAAAACTGCTTCAGGAACTGGTAACGCATCCAAAGATATCCTATAGTTTTACTGTTGATAATGAGGTGTATAACGAGCGTGATTTGATCAGCGCGGATAAAAAATTACTGCGTCCCGATAGGTTGTCTATACAGCACAACGAAGTCACTATTATTGACTACAAAACCGGCATCGCCAAGCCCGAATACCACCATCAAGTGAATGAATATGCAGCCGTTTTAGCAGAAATGAACCTCTCGGTAACAAAAAAATGGTTGGTATATCTCAACGAAAACATAGATGTTGTGGAAGTCGTATAATCATGGAAAGTCCTAATTTACAAGCGTATTTAGAAAAAATGCTCACCGCCGAAAGAAAAGAAAAATTTCGGGAAATATTGGCCTACCGAACCAAGCACTTTACTGTTGCGTTGGAAGATGTGTACCAAATGCACAATGCGAGTGCCGTCATCAGAAGTTGTGATGTATTCGGCATACAAGAGGCGCATTTAATAGAAACCAAATATGCCAAAAGAATCGATAAAAACATTGCGATGGGTGCCCAAAAGTGGGTAGATGTGCAGTCTTACGACAGTATTCAAAATTGTATAGACCGTTTAAAATCTGAAGGATATCGCATTGCTGCTACCACACCTCATGGCAACAGTATGTTGTTGGACGATTTAGATATCAACCCCAAAACCGCCTTCTTTTTTGGCACCGAAAAAAATGGACTGAGCTCGCAAATCATGGCGCAATCAGACCTAAGGGTAAAAATTCCGATGTTTGGCTTTACAGAAAGTCTCAACGTGTCGGTTTCTGTGGCTATTGTTTTGAATCAATTACGAAAAAGACTCAACGAATCAGACATCCGTTGGCAACTCACCGAAGCGGAGAAAGCGGAAAAACAACTTGATTGGACCAAAAAATCTATCAAAAATGTCGATGCCATCATCGCGCGTTTTTTAAGCGAACATTCCACTTCCTAGTCGCTTCCAAAAAGCTTGTATAAAAGGGCGTTTGGGGCAACTCCAAATGATTTGAAAATCTTCCCAAAGCGTGGTTTGCTCATCTAAAAAGCGCAAAACTTTTTCGGGTTTGTTTTTTTGAAAAATCGCTGAAAAAATTTCACTGCCTAAAGCATTATTTTTGTGTAATACATCTAAAATCAACAAATCGTAAAAATTGAAACGGCTTTTTCTGTAAAAATGGGTGAAATCATTTTGGGTATCGAGAAAGGACATCAATTTGTCTGTTTCTCTGTCTGTTTTGCTGAATGTAAACCCTGTGGAAGCTTTAGTCCAACCTCCTGCCGTGCCAATGTACAATACATTTTGGGTGTTTTTTTGGTGGAATGGAAACGCCGTCATTGGGATATCTCCCTGTTCTTTTTCTAAGATTTCAAACTTGCCGCTTTTGTTTTTTTTCAAATAGCTTTGTATGGCCGTTTCATATTCGGATGCGGTCAATAGATCTTCCGAAAAAAGGGTGTATTCTACCAAGGCTTCCTGCGGAGAAAAAGGCAAGACATACATAAAACGGGTATTCCCATTTTGGGGCACAGAAAAATCCATAAAAGTCATAAAGTCCGGATCAAATATTGGGTTTTCCGTGCGAACAAACCAACCTTTAAAATGCTGTTTGAGATAGGGAAATTGCTGTTGTTTTTTGATGTCATCGGCTGACCAAAGACTCGAAAAAACTTTAGTAGCGGTCACTACGCCGGATGCTTTTGTGCTGATTTTTACCTGATTGCCTCGGTCATCAATTTTTTGAACAAGGTCTGTCAAAAAGAAAACATTGGATTGGGCTTGTAAAGTAGATAAGACATGATGGTAAAAGTCGGAAGCCTGTATCATTTGATAGGTAAACGGGCTCAGGTTGAGTCGCAGCAAGCCGCGATCTGATTTAAAAAAAGCACCATTCCATTGTTGTTTGACAAGTGCGGACCATCTGCTATCGGGTTTTTGCCAAAAGCACCAAGTGCGGTCGTTTTTATCTTTGGTTGAACCATCAATCAGCAAAATGCGCTTATCGCCAAAACCCTGTTTTTGTATCAATTTGTAGGCGAGCATCAAGCCGGCCAAACCGCTTCCGGCTATGGCAAAGTCGAAATGTTGGTTAGCTATAGATTTCATACAGAAAACCCACAGATAAACTGTGGGTTAGAATTTTTTTTTAAAAAATAGCCCAATTTAGGCAGAAAACCATTGAGCCCAAGGGATTCTACTCAGTACCAACAACAACGCCAAACCGTAAAAAACGGCTATGGTTTTGAACTTGGCTACATCGGTTGTTTTCTTTTTGTGTTTGGAAAATCCAATGGTGATAAGCACGATGGCTATAACCATAGTCAGCGGATGCTCGACCAAAAAAAGTCTGAGTGTAGCGTCTTTCATTACTGTTCCCATGCCACTGTTGGCCAAAATATCAAAATAGGGGGAAACAAAATAAAGCGCAATGGCAATCAGCAACTGAATATGCGAAAAAATAAGTGCAAACAAGGGTATTCTCAAGTCTTTTTGAGCATAGGCTCTTTTGCTGGCTAAACCGCTAAATGCGTTGATGGTGGCTACGATGAGTACGAGAAGTACAAGGTAAGCCCAATAGGAGTGAATGGTTTGTAAATTTGAATACATGATGAGGTAAAATTAAACTTTCTCAAATATATACATAAACCATAAAAAAACCACGCCTATAGGCGTGGTTTTACATTCTAACGCTAAAACTCTTATTTGAAGATGTATCGGATACCCAATTGCATCTGCCATCTTGAGCTTTGAATACCGGAATCGTCTAGTTGCTCAATGCCGTTTGCAACAGCAGTCGGATTAAAACTAAACACCGGATTTTCGCCGGCTGTTTCGGTTCTGATCAATCCTATGTTTCCGGGAACAAATTTCTTACGACCCCAATCTTTATTCAACATATTGGTGAAGTTAAAAATGTCAGCAGAGAACTGTAAGGTGTGATTTTTACCAAAAGCATTGATAGAAAAATCCTGCATGAATTTTAAGTCAACGATATCGCTCCACGGTCCTTGTGTGCCATTTCTTTCGGCAAATTTACCCCTACGGCTATTGAGGTAGGAATCTCCCCTGATAAAGGCATCCAAAGCGGCCCACTGCTCGGCAGCGGTCAAACCGTTGGCGCCTTCAAGAAGGGTAATCTCGCTGGCATTTCTAGGAATGTAAATTAAAGCATTGTCGCGTGAGTCGTCATTCAACAAATCACGTCCTTCCTGATACACATAGGAGAAAGGCGAACCCTCTGATCCTTCGTAGAACAGACCAATGGTTGTTTTTAGGTTTTTGGTCCATACATGTTCATAAGAGACGTTGGCTATAACTCTGTGTCCGGGTGAAAAATCAGAAATGGTAGTGGGTAAGTTGGAGTTTTTACCATTTACCGTTTGCTGGTTTCTCCACTGAGAGCTGTTTTGAGAAGATGTACCGTCAAAAATTGCTTCGGCGCGGCCAAATGTCCAAGAAACCGAACCTTGGAAACCTCTGTAGAATGGCTTGCTTAAAGTAACGGCTACATTGTATGAATAGCCTTCGTCGGTATTGGAAGCCAAGTAAATACCGCCAAATCTTCTATCAATGGCATTTCTGGAAAAAATGGGTCTTCTGCCAGGGCCATTAGTAAAACCAACCGGTCCGCCAATATTAAGATTTTCATAGAAAACAGCTTGCAAATTTTCGTTGTAAACAAAATCTGTACTTAAAACCAAATCCCAAATAGGTAGTTTTTGGTCAACAGCGATGTTGGTTTTAAACACTTGAGGCAATTGGAAGTCCGGTGCGAATAAATCGATGTTACCACCGGTTCCTCCAGTTCCCGGTTCTACACTCACTTGTTGGGTATTGACGTCAGGGTTGAAGAAAATAGGATCGTCAAAATCGCGCTCTGTACTGAAACCGGCTGTTACGCCATTGTTGTTGTAGGTACCACCAGGCCATACCAAAGGCAAACGAGAGGTAAATACGCCAAAACCTCCACGGATTTGGGTAGATCGGTTTCCAAATACGTCCCAGTTAAAACCTACACGGGGTGCTATATGAAGGTTGGTATCTATACCTTTGCCTACACGTGCGCCTTGAAGATCTTTCCCGGCTGCTGTGAGCAATCGAACCGTTTCTGTGTTAAAGACTTCATTTTCGATACCGTCCCTCCAATAGGGTACATCTATTCTAACGCCCAAACTCAACTTAAAATTATCTGTGATGTTCCAGTCGTCTTGGATGTAAGCGGCCAATTGAGAAGTTGCAAATTCGGCAGCACCTGTAGAATCATCCCCTACCGATCTTGGTCCGAGTAATGAATAGCCAATTTGAAAAGCATCCGCTGGTTGATTCGTCAAAAAATCGTTTAAATTACTAAACGTATAGGTACCAAAGTTGTTACCAAAAAATACGTTTTTCATCTCGGCGTATTCGAAGCTACCTCCAATGGTAATGGTGTGCGCTCCGGAGTAAATTTCGAAGTTGTTGGTGATGGTAAAAATCTCCTGTTCCAACAAGTTGGCAGTTGAGAAAGGCTCCGCACCAAAAACAATATTTCCTGCACCATCTTGTATGGTAACCGATGGAAATGGAGAGCCCTGCGGATCTCTGTCGTCATCTACTTTTGTGTAACCAAATACAAAGTTGTTGGCAAACTTATCGCCAAAGCGAGAGTTGAGTTCAAGCGCAGATGAATTGGTTTCTGTATCAAAAAATTCTGAGCCATTGAGGAATTGGATGCTTCTATTCGCAGATCTGCGTGCTTCCAAATTTTCGGCTTGCACATAGCTGTGTCGCAATGACAATTTGTGGTCACGATTGATGTTCCAGTCTATTTTAGCGATGATTTTGTCGCTTTGTAAGGTTGCCGTTGAATTGTCAAAACTACCGGGGTTGTATCCAAATTGTGTGTTGAGAAAGTTAGACAAACCTTGCAAATCTGCCAGAGACGAATCCCCTTGATAGTTGCTAAAGTTGAAAGGTTGTGCGGTCTCATCATCTTGGTTTTCATAGTTTATAAAAACAAATAATTTGTCTTTGATAATAGGACCACCAATTCTAAAACCTGTAGTTTCGGCTGAAAAATCACTCAAACGCTCTCTGGAGTCGCCTTCATTAACCAAACCGCTGGGTGTTTTGCCTGCTAGGCTTTCATCGCGGTAGAAGTAATAGGCAGATCCTTCCCAGTTGTTGGTACCTGAACGGGTAACAGCGTTGATAGAACCACCTGCAAAACCGGAGTTTTTCACGTCAAAGGGCGCAACTTGCACCTGAAAAGTTTCAATGGCGTCTACAGAAAAAGGATTCACACCTGTTTGGCCGCCATTGGTACCGGAACCTGCCAGACCAAAAACGTCGTTGTTTACAGCACCATCAATATAAATGGCATTGTAGCGGTTGTTTTGTCCACTGATGGAAATGGAAAACCCATCTACACCTTCTCTGATGCTGGCTTGGGGAGTCAGCCTGACAAAATCGGCAATAGAACGAGATGCCGCAGGAATGTTTTGAATGTCCCTTTGGGAGATAACGGTTTCTGCACCGTTTCGTCCGGAGCTAAACAAACCATTTCGTTCAGCCACCAATTCGATTTCATCTAATTGATTCACGGCTTCTTGCATCTGTTTGCTGATTCTTCTGTTTTCACCCAATTGAAGGAAAACATCTGTGGCAACAGCTGCTTCAAAACCTACATAAGTAATGGTGATGGTGTAAGGACCACCGGTACGCATGTTTGAAATTCGATAGAAACCATCGAAATCTGTAGTGGCTCCGTAAGTAGATCCGGAGGGTTGGTGAACAGCCGAGATGTTAGCTCCCGGAAGAGGGTCACCATTGTTGTCTGTGATTTTACCACCGATTGACGCAGTCGTCGAACCTTGGGCAAAAATCAGTTGTGCGGCAAAAAGGAATACCGCTGTTAGCGTTAGTTTGATTTGCTTCATTTTGTATGAATTTTTTAATTTGGTGCAAAGGTCTTAAAAAAATCATAATGAAGACATCTAGGATGTTAACAAATCATAAAAAGTAATCAACCGTTAAACAAAAGTATGTTTACAAGTTGCTGATTAAAAAATATTTAGATAGTAACAAAAAAACTGCTAAAGTTAATTTAACGCTTTGAAAATGTTAATTAATTGTAAAGTGGAAGCGTCGTGATCTTGGAGTGTTGCCGAATCGAAATCTTTGAGGATGTTGTTTGCCAATTGCTTACCCAATTCAACACCCCATTGATCATAGCTGTAGATGTTCCAAATATAGCCTTGAACAAAAATTTTATGCTCGTAGAGGGCTATTAAAGCGCCCAACGATGAAGGTGTGAGTTTGTTGATCAGTATAGAATTGGTGGGTTTGTTGCCTTCAAAAACTTTAAAGGGTTTTAGTCGGTCAATTTCAGACGCACTCAACTTTTGTTTTTGGAGTTCGGTCACTACTGTTGTTTCGTCTTTTCCATTCATCAATGCCTCGGTTTGGGCGATAAAATTGGACATCAATTTTTTTTGATGGTCTTTCTTTTTATGTAAAGATTGCGTAAAACCGATAAAATCTGCCGGAATGAGCTTGGTGCCTTGATGAATCAATTGGAAAAAGGCATGTTGCGAATTGGTACCGGGTTCTCCCCAAATAATAGTGCCGGTTTGGTAATTTACCTTTTGGCCGTTTCGGTCAACGCTTTTCCCATTGCTTTCCATAATACCTTGTTGCATATAGGCAGCAAAGCGATTTAAATATTGGGTATAAGGTATAATGGCTTCGCTTTCTGCACCAAAAAAGTTGTTATACCAAATACTGATAAGCGCCAAAATTACAGGAATGTTGTTCTCGAAGGGTTGATACCTAAAATGTTCGTCCATTTCGTAAGCACCGCGCAACAAATCGCTAAAGTCTTTTTTACCAATAGCTAGCATAATACTAAGTCCTACGGCACTCCAGAGCGAAAACCGACCACCTACCCAATCCCACATGGGAAAGATATTGTCGGCGTCTATTCCAAATTCTTTTACGGCCTCAATATTGGTAGATACTGCCACAAAGTGATGGCGCACCGCATGCTCGGGTGCTGTTCGCAAAAACCATTCGCGTATGGTTTGGGCATTGCTCAGTGTTTCTTGAGTGGTAAAAGTTTTGGAAACAATGACAAACAAGGTTGTTTCCGGATCCAAATCGCGAATCACTTCCATGACATGGTCGCCATCCACATTAGAAACAAAATGCATGTTGAGGCGGGTTTTGTAAAACTTCAAGGCTTCTACTACCATCGCCGGTCCCAAATCTGATCCGCCGATGCCGATGTTTACCACATCTGTAAATGGTTTTCCTGTATGTCCTACTTTTTCATTGTCTAAAATAGCCGTACTAAAGTTTTCCATCTTGGTGCGTACCGATAAAATTTCGGGCATCACGTCTTTTCCGTCCAACAAAACTTCAGCAGTTTTCGGATTGCGCAGTGCTGTATGCAAAACGGCTCTGCCTTCAGTCTCGTTGATGGCATGGCCGCCAAAACAGGCATCAATACCGGATTTGAGATTGGTTTCCTTTGCCAATTCTGTCAGCAAAGAAAGGGTTTTGGGCGTAATCCTATTTTTCGAATAATCTACAAAAAAATCTTGCCAGCGTATGCTCATTTCTTTGGCACGATGTGCGTCCTCAGCAAATAAAGCGTTCATATGGGTGTGCTTCAATTCTTCAAAATGCGCTTGAAGTTTTTGCCAAGCTTGGGTTTGGGTTGGGTTTATTTTAGCGAAAGACATGGTTTATTGGGTTTGTGTAATGGTGGTTTCGGGTTCAAAATAAAGTTGGTCCAGTTGTTTTTTGAGCGGGTCAATATCTGTAAAATACTGTGCTTTCACAGATTCTTTTATGGGTTCTGCAGCGGGCAAGTCTTGTTTGTACGGGTCAACTTGCACGCCGTTTTTCCAAAACCTGTAACACACATGTGGCCCTGTGGCCAGTCCTGTGCTTCCTACTTTGCCAAGTACGTCGCCTTGTTTGACAAATTGTCCCTTTTTGACCAATATTTTAGACATGTGCAAATATTGGGTGGTGTAAGTGCCATTGTGTCGAACTTTTACGTAATTCCCATTACCGGAGGTATAGCCGGCTTCTATGACAGTTCCGTTGGCCGTTGACATGATGGGCGTGCCGGTAGGCGCTGCGTAATCTGTTCCTTTATGTGCTTTCCATCGCTTCTGTACCGGGTGAAACCGATTTGGTGAAAAGCGTGAGGAGATTCGGCTGAACTTCAGGGGTGCTCTTAAAAACTGGCTGCGTAGTGTATTGCCCTCATCATCGTAGAAATCGGGTATTTGCATCACGCTATCTGCCACATATCGAAAAGCGTAGAAAGGTTTGTCGTTGTGCTCAAAATAGGTGGCGTTTATCCTGTCTATTCCAGCATAAACGCTGTCGTTTATATATTTTTCTGTATAGATAATTTTAAACCTGTCGCCGGGCTGAAGTCTGAAAAAATCGATACTCCAAGCGTAAATATCTGATAGGCGGTTTACGATATCGTAATCGAGACCGTTGTTAATTATAGCATTGGACAGAGAAGAATTAATGACGCCTGTGGCTGTTTTTTGACGCAGCGTGACGGGCATTTTTTCTTTTTTCAGCAAGATGCTGTCTCTAAAATCAATGACCACATAGTCTATCACATTGTCTTGATAAATAAACACTACGGGTTTGGCCAAACTGTCTTTAGTTTTTAAAATGGTATATTTTTTTCCGGCTCTCAGGCGTCTCACGTCAAAATCTTCTTTGAGCGAATTGGAAATTTCATAAATCTTTCCGTAGTCAAGGTTATTCTTGGTCAGGAGTTCACCAAAATTTTCTCCTTTTTGGATGGTGTCTCTGACCACCCAATAATCATTGAGGCGGAAGCCGTACTCTATTTCTTCTTTTTCTAAGGGTGCTTTCTCAACCGTTTTGGTTACATCAACTACTTCTTTGTCTCCACAAGCCGAAACAATGAGCAGTAAACAAAAGAAAGATACTAGCGAAAAAGGATGAGTAAAAGACACTTTGGGCATATTCATCTGATGTTTTTGTTCTCATAAATGGCGATGGATTGCCATTCATATTTTAAAAAATAAATTTAATTAGTGACAAAGTTAATGGATTGTTCGAAGTGCCCAAGATTTTTAGAAAATGTTTTGAAATTTTTAGAATCGCAACCCCAATTTAAGTGCTAAACATTCATTATCGCTGATGAGCCGGTTTATGAAATCTAAAAAGCTACCAAAACTAATCAACTTTTACAGAAAAAGAGTGTTTGAGTCCTTTGAAGGCATCCAAATCTGCCTTGATAGAACCCACTGCCAAATCGGCTTTGATGCGCAGTGGAATCTTGTTGTCGTCGTCAGAAACCCAAACCGTCATGCTCTCTTCTTCCTTAAAGACACGCCCCGAAGCTACATAAGGCTTGAAAACCAATGTTTTAATTTTTCCAAACTTGGTACGCAAGATTTCTCGTTTCACAAATTTGAGTTTAAACTTGAAGAGTTCATCGTCATAAATCATATCGAGTTCAAACTCTTGATTGTTTACAATTTTACGATGGTCGATACTGTTTCTTAAAAAGTAAAAAACCGACAGCATGTCTTGTACGTGGTTGCCTTTGATGGGCAGCGCATCTGAATTTTGCTTTTTGTTGTTCTTTACCGTAACAATGCTGTTGTCGTAATCGAAATAAACTTCCTTGTCTTTGGTGGTGGGGCCTTCTTCTGTCTTGATGACATATTTGTAGGGCTTTCCGGTTTTTTTGTCAAAATAACTTTCAAAATGATCGTCCACTTTAAAAAACAAACCCAACAAACCGGTCGATTTTCCCCTACCGGACACATAGTACACCGACTTTCCTTCGTAAACGGAGTCGCTTACGGCAAGTGTGGCATAACTCGCATTGAAAATTCCGTAGTGAATTCTAAACCGAAACCATTCGCCGGCTTGAAAACTTTGATTGCTTTGCGATTGGGCACAAAAGCCTAAAAACAAAACCAAACTTAAAACGATTTTTCGCATATAAATAATCAAGCGGTAAAAGTAAGTTTTTTTACTTGGCCGAAAAAACGTTTTGAGGATGTGAGTGGTAACCCTAACAAAAATTTAGGAATCTGATTAGCAGCTTTTAAAAAATTGAAGCCTATTGATTCTGAGAAAAAAACTTGCGGAGTCTTTCCCGTGATCTCAATCTATTCACTTGCAAAAATTTTTATAAACTGTTTGTCTTTATTGTTCCTGCCAATCAATATGAGTTCATTCCCGTTTTTTGTTAAAACACCTTTCGCTACTGCATAAGGCATTTGCTCTATATCGCCATCTACAATTTCCTGATGGGTAAAATTACCGTCCGCATCTAAAGCAATGGCATACAAATTCGTTTTTTTACTTCTCTTCTGTTTAAATTGAATCCGGTTGTTGCTCAACTGCTTTATTTTGTCAGAACAGTTAACTAAAATATAGTTCTTATCGTTGAACGCAAAAGAGGAAAACGACTCTCTACCTCCATCTAGTGTTTGTGCTTTGTTGATGTTCCGAGCCCAAACCAGTGTGCCGTCCTCCTTTATACGCAATGCCACGATATCGTTGTAATTGTAAATGGTTGACAAAGCACCGCCCATTCCATAACTTACATAGACCTGCGTAATAAAAAACTCTTCTGCATTCAAGATAATGTCGCCGTTGTTGAGCTTAAACGCACCTTTGTACACCAAGTTTCTCAACTCTTTTTCCTTTTTTTCGCCATATTTGTCAATCATGAACTGTTCGGTGAATGGCGCGAAGGATCCGTGCTTGATTTCAAATGTCCCGGGGTCTATCTCAAACCTGCAAACACCTTTGTACCGCCAGTCGTTCAGCTCCGAATAAAAACCTATATAAGAAAGTTGGCCGCCGTCATTAATGGCCATGAGTGAACCAATAAATTTATCATCTTCTTTGAAACTGAGCGTTTTCTTTTCTTCGCCCAATAGATAATAAATTTCGTAATGATAATTGGATTTGTTCTCTTTCTTAGTCATCCGGCTGTCGTTTTCAAATACCTTTGCCTGAAGATAGACACCTCCGTTGAAGTCGTCCACATCAATATTGTCCAACTCGAAGAGCTTGTCTTTTATGTCTTTACTAAAAACGTAATCGCCAGTTTTTTTAAAATTCTTGTCAAAAACATAAATTAGGTGTGTTTCTTCTTCTTTGTTTTTCACGTCTAGAGAAACACACATAAAGTTTTTGTTTTTTGAAAACTTAACTTCATCATAAGCATCTGCATCCTTTTGATTGAAACTAAAAATAGTAGAATGACCTTTTTCTATATCATCACGGGAGATTAAAACGGTTTGTGTAAAATTCAGCTTTTCCAAGGGTGAGGTGTGTAAATTAACATTCCACGTTTTAGCCGATTTGTCGGAATATACAGATATAAGATAAATTATTCCGTCGGCCACCTTCAAGCCTTTCAATTGATAATTCTCGGAGGCCAACTCGGTTTTATTCAACACTTTCAGCTGTTTGTCATGGTGTTCTAAATAATACCCAGAAATCTTATTGTTAAGCCCCGAATAAAACGCCCGAACAGTCACGAGTCCGCCTTGACCGTCTTCTTCTGCAAATATGAGGTCGGAACGCTTTTTTTCATCTTGAAAAATATCACTTTTTTGAACGGTCAATCCAAGCTGTGCATACATAATTTGAGAACATAAAAACAAAGCGAGGGTAAGTTTTTGAAGCATGATTGATTGCTTTTAAAATGACACACAAAATTACGAAAACAGAATATAAAATACGATGGTTTTTTGTAATAGATGTGATAAAAAAACAAAACCCCGACACCTGAAAGATGCCGAGGTTTTATCAAATTAACCAACCAAAACTTATAAATATGAAAAAATTTACAATTCAAAAGTAGGTGATATTTTAGAATTGAAAAGAGGCTTTTGCCACTTTAACTTTACTTTAGCGCGGCTTTAAGAATTATAGTTAAAGTGTTCCTCTAGATTCCTGTTCCCTTTCAATAGCTTCAAAAAGCGCTTTGAAATTTCCTTTGCCAAAAGACTTTGCCCCTTTGCGTTGGATGATTTCGAAAAACATGGTAGGCCTGTCCAAAACCGGTTTGGTAAAGAGTTGCAAAAGATAGCCCTCATCATCCCGGTCTATCAAAATACCCAATTCCTTGAGTGGCGCGAGGTCTTCGTCAATTTCACCCACCCGCTGCAAAACGGTGTCGTAATAGCTTTCGGGGACGTAGAGAAATTCAACACCGTTATGTTTGAGTTGCGTAACCGTTTCAATGATGTTGTCCGTTGCTACGGCAATATGCTGCACGCCTGCGCCGTTGTAAAAATCGATGTATTCTTCAATCTGCGACTTTTTCCTGCCTTCAGCAGGTTCGTTGATTGGGAATTTGACACGTCCGTTTCCGTTGCTCATCACCTTGCTCATGAGGGCAGTGTATTCGGTGGAAATGTCTTTGTCGTCAAATGAAACCAATTGCTCAAACCCCATCACTTTGGCGTAGAATTCGCACCATTGGTTCATCTCGTTCCAACCCACATTGCCCACCATGTGGTCGATGTATTTTAAGCCGACGGGTTTGGAAGCAGTAGGTGCTGTCCATTTTTTATAGCCCGGAAGAAAAGGTCCGCGGTAGTTTTTCCGCTCCACAAAGAGATGAACGGTTTCGCCATAGGTGTGGATTCCTGAGATGACGGCTTCCCCGTTTTCGTCTTGCAAAGTTTTGGGTTCTAGATAGGATTTTGCGCCGCGGGCGGTGGTTTCTTTCCAGCTTTTAGCAGCATCGTCCACCCATAGTGCGATGGTTTTTACCCCGTCGCCGTGCCGGTTGATGTGGGCGTTGATATCACCATCGGGTTTGAGCGGCGAGGTGAGCACCAACCGGATTTTGTCTTGTTGCAATACGTACGACACGCTGTCTTTAGATCCGGTTTCGAGGCCTTTGTAAGCGACCGGCTCAAAACCCCAGGCTTTTTGATAATAGTAAGCAGCCTGCTTGGCATTGCCGACATAAAGTTCGACAAAGTCAGTACCCATCAAGGGTAAAAAATCTTTACGATTTGTTGATGTGTTGGTATTCATTATTCGGTATTTGTTATTCGTTATTCAGAAGTAAAGCCATTAGCCATTAGCCAATAGGCATTAGTGTTATTCGTTATTCAAAGTAAAGCCATTAGCCATTAGCCGATAGGCATTAGTGTTATTCGTTATTCAGAAGTAAAGCCATTAGCCAATAGGCATTAGTGTTATTCGTTATTCAAAGTAAAACCATTAGCCGATAGGCATTAGTGTTATTCGTTATTCAAAGTAAAGCCAAGAGCCATTAGCCAATAGGCATTAGTTTTATTTGTAATACGTTTTTCTTCAATCGTTTAATGTTTGACAAATGTTTCATTTCTACAATGTTTCATCATCAAAACCCTATTCCAACCACGACCGCATATAGGTTTCATCGGCTATTTTCATGGCTTCTTCGGTCAGTTGAAGGGGTTTGAAGGTGTCCACCATCACGGCGAGTTCGTCGGTTTTTTGTTTGCCGATGCTGCGTTCGACTGCTCCCGGGTGTGGGCCGTGCGGAATGCCGGCGGGGTGTAGCGAGATGTGCCCTGCGGCGATGTCGTTCCGGCTCATAAAATCGCCGTCCACGTAATACAAAACTTCATCCGAGTCGATGTTGCTGTGGTTGTAGGGCGCGGGAATGCTCTGCGGGTGGTAGTCATACAAACGCGGCACAAAACTGCACACCACAAAAGCATCGGTTTCAAAAGTTTGGTGCACGGGCGGCGGTTGATGGATGCGCCCTGTGATGGGTTCAAAATTGTGTATCGAAAAGGCGTAGGGAAAGTTGTATCCGTCATAGCCGATCACATCAAACGGATGTGTGGCATAGACCAAATCGAAAATGTCGTTTTGCTTTTTTGTTTTGATGAGAAATGAGCCTTTTTCGTCATGTGATTCCAATTCAGAGGGCTTCCGTATGTCGCGTTCGCAATAAGGAGAATGTTCCAACAATTGCCCGAACCAATTGCGGTAGCGTTTGGGTGTGTAGATAGGCCGGTGCGATTCTACTATAAACAGGCGATTGTCTTCAGTGTCAAATTCAATTTTGTAGATAGTACCCCGCGGAATCAGCAAATAATCGCCATACGAAAAGGTGAGGTTGCCGAACATGGTTCGGAGTTTACCGCTTCCGCGGTGGATGAAAATCAACTCATCGCTGTCTGTATTTTTATAGAAATAATCTTTGGTGGCATGTTTGGGCGCTGCCAACGCGATGTTGCAATCTGCATTGGTCAAAATAATTTTTCGGCTTTGGAGAAAATCATTTTCAGGAGCCACCTCAAAACCCCTGAGCCGGTAGGGTTGTATGTTGTTTGCACGGGCAATTTTAGGGGCAACCGAGTGCTTGGATGCAATTTCTTTTAACTGTGTCGGGCGGTGGTGGTGATACAGGTTGCTGTACATCCCATCGAAGCCGACTGTACCAAAAAGTTCTTCGTAGTAAAGCGAGCCATCCGGTTTTTTGAAGATGGTGTGTCGCTTTGGCGGTATTTGTCCCAATTGATGATAGAATGGCATAATTGACTGTTTTTTTATGTGAATGAGTATCTGTAAAACTTTTGGGGAGATGCATCCATAGAAAAAAGTTGCTGATGCAAATCCTACTTATGTTACTCCGGATTTCGCTTCATCAGAAAGTGAAGAAATATCAATAAATCAGTCCAAAAAGCGTTCTGCATACAGTCACGAAAATAAGAAATTATCTTCGATGTTTTGTGTTTCTTAACAAAATGATAGGCATTTGAAGTTTTAAAACCAGAATCCAAGGTTAAAAAACCATTCTGTGTTTCCTGTGTCGGGCGACCAAGTATATTTTATTTCTATGGGGCCAATGAAAGTTTCTAAGCCATAACCTATGGCATAACCCGTAAATTCGGGTGCGTCTATCCAATCGTTTGTTTCGAAAAGTCCATCGCCTATATTGGAAAAATTTCCGGCAAAACTCAAGTGATTTTTATTGATAAACTCGTAGTCAAATTCGAATTCGGCTTTAACATAGCTGTCGCCGGCAATTTCCAAAAAATCGTAGCCGAAGAAAGGTCTGATGTTGTTGACAAAATTATTTCCGTATCCTCCCAACAAAAAATCCAAACCTCCGGCACTTCCGCCGTTGATTCTGAATCCTCCTTCGGTGCCAACTTGGAGGGCGAGTTTTGGAAAAAGCTTAAACGCCGTCATGATATGGGCTTTCCCGATAGAAAAATCTTCAAAAACATTGTTAAAATCAGAAGAGGCAAAATAGTGGTGAAAATCGCCTTCAAAAATGACCCCTTTGGTTGGAAAATACCTATCGTCTAACGAATCGTATTTCAAAAAACCGTAAAAGCTATAAAAATCACTGTCTTCAAAAAAGGTTTTGCCCTGTGTGAGTGCAATCGTCTCGGTAGAAATACGAAGTCTTTTGTGTTCCAGTCCGGCTCCAAGCGTAAAAACCTGTCTGAAAAGCGTTTGCAGGTATATTTGGCTGGTTAGGTCTGAATACTCCAAATCAATTTTGTTGAGTTGCTCCAGATTGGGAATTTCTATAACAGGTCTGTTAATAAAATTAATAAAACTCAGCGATTTCTGAAATTGATTATAGTCTGAATTGATGCCAAAACTAAAGCCAAAACCCCTATCGATATAATATTGTAAACTGTAACGAACGTTGTCCCCCAGCATCACATCGAGCGAAGCAACGTCATTGTCTGTCAGGAATCTTTTTTTGGTCACATTGACCATGGCAGCACTTTTGTATAAATCGTCGTAATGAAGACCCAGCCGCAAAAATGTATTGTCGGGATTCTCGGTGAGGTTCAATTTTAAATATTCGTTGCCGGTCGTGTCTTTTTCCTTTTGGTATTTGATGGTTTTAAAATTGTTGGTAGCCGCTAGGTTGTTGAGCCCTTCGTTAAATTTTTTATATGTCATGCTGGTAGGCGGCTTAAACTTTAGTTTTCCCAGCACGTAATCACGCGTATAACTTTTGATACCACTGATTTTAATTTGATTAATATGAATACTGTCGTTAGATGCTGGTACCGGATGCAGAATTCTTGAACCTTTTTGAATGCGCGCCAGACTGTCTAGCTGTTTTTGCTTCATCTCGGCAGCCAGAATGCCATTATTGATGATGGCCTCGCCTTCTGCAAATGAAACCACGTTAAAAGCTTCTATGTTTGGTTTGATGTATATGTCTGTTCGTCTTACTTTATCCTTCATCGAATTTCCGGTTTGCAGGTTTGAAATTTGCAACAAAATGTCGGTGGCCGATTTGAGTTCATCTTGGGTCAAAAGCCTGTCTTGTACGTCAATCCCGATGATGACATCTGCGCCTCTGGCTTTTAATTCATCTAAAGGGTAATTGTTGACCACGCCGCCGTCCACAAACATGCGTCCGTTTATGGTAACGGGTTCAAAAAGCGATGGGAAAGCACCACTGGCCGCAATGGCTTCGGGCAAAAAACCACTTTCCAAAACCACCGATTCACCGGTTTCAATATCCGTAGCCATGCAAAAAAACGGAATAGGAAGTTTGCTGAAATCGTCAATCTCGCTCACGTGGTTGGTGAGTCTAAAAAGCAGGTTGTACACATTTTG
This sequence comes from Bacteroidota bacterium, assembly GCA_018829465.1. Classification (GTDB taxonomy): domain Bacteria; phylum Bacteroidota; class Bacteroidia; order Flavobacteriales; family Flavobacteriaceae; genus UM-FILTER-40-17. The sequence goes on from JAHJTN010000012.1 coordinate 55,671, forward strand.
ACCTTTGAAAATGGCCGAAGGGAAAGAGATTTTAAACTTGTTGAAAGGCAAAGTCAGCACATATCTTTCGGCGTCTTCTTTTTCGTAGAAGGTCTTGGCACTTCTGGGCAATCCGTCTTGTATGAGCGTATTGAAATCAATCGCCCGAAAAATGGAATCCAACTCATTTGCCGAATATCCCGATGCATACAGCGCTCCTACAATGGCACCCATGCTGGTGCCGCCTATGTAATCTATCCGAATACCGGCGTCTTCTATAACCTTGAGCGCACCTATATGTGCAAATCCTTTAGCACCACCTCCGCTGAGCACCAACCCTACTTTGATATCTCTGTTAATGGTGTCTTGTGCTTGTAGAAATGGTGTCGCCAAAAGCACACAAAACCAGCTAATTTGTTTGAGTTGTTTGGTAAAATTCATATATCAATTTTGCTTTGGCTTGGCCAATGACACTCGCTATTTCTTCTTGAGTTGCCGCTGCGACACGTTTGGCCGACCTGAAGTGGTTCAACAAAGCCCACTCTGTCTTGGTGCCCACACCCGGAATCAGCGACAACTCCGATTGCAAAGCGGCCTTGCTTCGCTTGTTGCGATGAAAACTTATTCCAAACCTATGCGCCTCGTTTCTAAGCTGTTGTATCACCTTCAGCGATTCAGATTTCTTGTCCAGATACAAAGGAACGGCATCGTTTGGGAAGTAAATTTCTTCCAGCCTTTTTGCGATACCAATAATACTAATTTTTCCGCGCAATTCTAACTTTTCCAAACTTTTTAACGCAGCTGATAGTTGACCTTTGCCACCGTCAATCACGACGAGTTGCGGAAGTGGTTCATTTTCGAGTAGCAGCCTGCTGTATCGCCGGTAAATAATCTCCTCCATAGAGGCAAAATCGTCCGGACCTTCTACGGTTTTAATATTAAAATGCCTGTAATCTTTTTTACTGGGTTTGCCGTCTTTGAAAACCACACAAGCAGCCACCGGATGCGTGCCTTGTATGTTGGAATTGTCAAAACATTCGATGTGTCGGGGTTCTTTTTGCATGCGCAAATCTTTCATCATTTGCTGCATCAAGCGTTTGGTGTGTCGCTCCGGATCGGTAATTTTTATTTGTTTCAATTTTTCCAAACGGGTATAAACCGCATTTCGCTGCGAGAGCTCAATGAGTCTTTTTTTGTCGCCCATTTTGGGAATTTCAATCTTTTTGTCCGGCCCCAAATCTACCGGAAAAGGCAAATAAATGGTTATGTTTTGTGACCCGAAACGCTGCCATATTTCTACTATACCGATTTGCAAAAGCGCTTCGTCGGCTTCATCTAATTTTTTCTTGATTTCCAAGGTGTGCGACCGAACAATGGCGCCATGCGAAATTTGCAGATAATTGACATAAGCGGCACTTTCATCAGAAACCACACTGAAAACATCCACATCCGAAATGTTGGGGTTGACCACCGTAGATTTGGCTTGGTAGTTTTGCAAAACTTCTAGTTTTTCCTTGATGCGTTGCGCCTCCTCAAAAGCCAAGGCTTCTGAGGCATGTCTCATTTGTTGGCGAAATTGCGATAGCGAATTGCCGAAATTGCCTCTGAGAATCTCTCGGATACTGGCCACCATCTTATCGTAGTCGGCTTCCGATTGCTTTGCCTCGCAAGGACCCAAGCAGTTTCCAAGATGGTATTCCAAGCAGACTTTGTATTTTTGGTTTTCGATGTTTTTTTCACTCAGGTCGTAGCTGCACGTCCGCAGCGTATAGAGCGATTTCATCATGTCGAGCAAGGTGTGGATGGTTCTAAAACTGGTGTACGGACCAAAGTATTCCGAACCGTCTTTCACAAGTTTTCGGGTAGAAAAAATGCGCGGAAACCTTTCGTTTTTGATACAAATCCACGGATAGGTTTTATCGTCACGCAGCTGCACATTGTAACGCGGTTGGTATTCTTTGATGAGGTTATTTTCCAACAGCAGCGCATCGGTTTCAGAAGCCACTACAATATGACGAATATCGGCTATCTTCTTCACCAAGACACGGGTTTTGGCAGTATCGTGTTTTTTGGTAAAGTATGACGAAACCCGTTTTTGCAGGTTTTTAGCTTTGCCTACGTAGAGCAATTTGTCTTTGCTGTCATAAAACTGATAAACCCCCGGCGATTTTGGAAGGGTCTTTAGGATGACGTCTAGTTTTTTGGTTTCCATTTTCAGTACAAAGATAATTTTTTGCAGTCTTGCCAAAAATAATGAAATGCGTGCTCGTGAATGAGACCTTTTTGCGACCGCAGTGAAGGCTGTAAAAACACCAGAATCTTCAATACTGATTGAAAATCAATGTGTCAAATAAAGCTTCCGGAAGTTCCCTTTGCATTGAGCGTATGGCCCATTTCACAAAAATGATTTGATAAGCGCGGCTGTCTGATGAAATTCTTCGGGTGTGAAAACTTTCTTTTTCTGTGTAAAATCCATATCGGACATATGTTGCAAGGGTACCAAATGTATGTGAACATGTGGCACCTCCAAACCAATGGCGGCCATACCTATACGTTTGCACGGAATGGCTTTTTCGAGGGCGGTTGCCATTTTTTTAGCAAACTTCATCAGGTCTGCATAGGTGTCGTCATCCATGTCATAAAACTTATCAACTTCTGTTTTAGGAATACAGATGGTATGGCCTTTTGCATTGGGAAACGCATCGAGTATGGCGATAAAACGCTCATCTTCCGCAAGGCGATAGGCTGGTATTTCGCCTTGAATGATTTTGGTGAAAATACTGGGCATGTCTTTGTTTTTTTAGTTATTTAACGTCAGTTCTATCTCTTTTTGAAGCGTTCCGTAACTGTGGCGAAAGCTTAGCAACGTGTTTATTTGCAAACTTTTATTCGTACAACACATATAATTCGTAAAAACCTCCAAATTCTTCAAGAAAACTTGTTCAACAAACCCACCACAATTTTCAAAAAGAATTTTTTTACAACAGTTTTTCAAAGATAATTAATCCAAAATTAGCTTTTCTCGCTTGGGATATTTCACTTCATAGTCAAACAAAATTTCTTTTTGTGCTTGTGCCGGCAAAGTGAATATCCATTTTAATGCACCGGTTTGCGAATCGAATTGGGCGTCATTCAAGTTGCCGGGCGTTACGGAAATGTCGGAAACCACCGAAACGGGGATTTGATCGAAAATGGTGAGGTTAATGGCACTTGCTTTTTTGTTTCTCACCGTTATTTTATAACCCCTGCTTTCTATTTTGTTAGATCCCAATGTTCTTTTTTTGCTGAATTCTTCTTCTTTGTTGCGCGCTATCACAATGTTTTGGTCACGGCCCAATGAAATTTCCAAGGTATCCGATAATGCATTGGCATCGAGTATAGTACGCCCTACAAAACCTTTTTCAAAGTAGAGGTTGGCTTCGCCCTCAAGCAGGTTGTACTGTCCCCAATCGGTGATACGTGCCATCAAAAAGGCATCTTTGTCTAATTTCGGAATCGCAATATAATTGTATTCGGCATTTATGGTATAATCTCTTAAATCTACCATCCTTTTGTCTCCACCCGATTTGATGGAATAGGGTTGTTCAACGGCGATTTCTACCGTGGTTTGCGTCTCGGTAAACTCCGTGATGAGGGTGTTGGCTTTTTCTATTTGCACACCCGAGGCCCTTCCTTCCAGCTTCCTAGATGCGCCGTATCCTGTGACAACCACCTCGTCTAGCTGCATACTAGATTCTTGCAATTTTACATTGACTTCATCACCGCTTATTGGCACTTGCCGTGATTCAAAACCCACATAGCTGATAGAAAGTGCGGTGGCGCCATTGGGAAGCGTCAGGCTGTAGTAACCGTCATAGTCTGTTTGTGTGCCGATATTAGTACCTACCACAATGACGTTTGCCCCCGGCAAAGGGCCGTTTTCATCGTAAACCCTACCGCTGACCATGCCTGAAACAATTCCATTGCCGCGGTTTCGTTTGTAAATGGTATTGCGTGCATAATTCAATTTCCAAGGTTCCAAATCGGGCGAAACGCTGCTTTTGTTGGGGTTACCATTAGAAAAAACCAGCTTCACCCGATCCCAATCTACACCCGTGTTTTGATACACCTCTGCTTTGTATAGCAAGCTGAGTGGTTGTTGTATGTTTTCCAGACGAATGTCGTATTTGGGATACCATCCCGCGTTTGAAACCAAATAGGTTAGTTCAAAATTTGCCGCCACCGTACTATCGGATTGCACACGCACGACCACTTCGCTTACGGGTTCTTTGGATTTACTTTGCAGTGCGTTTAGTTGATTTTCCAGATCGGTTTTCTGTTTTTGGTCGGCAGCGGCTTTTTTTCTGAGCGAAACCTCCTCCGTTTTGATTTTTGTGAGTTCAGCATCAAAAAATTCGATAGCACTTTTGAGTTGCGTCAGACTGATGTTTGCATTTCTGCTCATATCTTTGTTCTGATGCAAAACACTTTGCTTTTCGCTGAGTACTTCCAGCCGAGACCTGTCTGCGGTCATCTTGTCATTGAGTTTTTCGAGTACATTTTCCAAACTGTCTATTTTTTCGTCCTGTTTGGTTTTGGCCAAGTAGTTTTTGCGCGGGTTAACAGACAAAACTGTGAAATTTCCAAGGCCTTTTACCTGCAAACTGTTGGTGTTGAGATAAGGCGACAGCCCTGTGATGATCAATTCGGTGTAGCCGGGTGCGAGGGTGGTTTTGCCACTTTCAGACACTTGCGCGCCGGAGAGAAAAACAGTGACATTCGTGATCGCTGTTTGAAGACTTTTTTCCTTAAATTCTTGAGCTGTTGCTGTAAAATGAATACAGCATAGCGCGACTAAAACGGCAGGGAGTTTTGTGAAATGCATAAATAGAATTGTTAAATTTCTTTTATTTGGCAAAAGTTGTTCCAAATTTGATGGTTTTAATACTTTTGGGAAATCAAAATTAGACCGAAACTTTTCTTGAGGACTTTTTTATGTTTTTATCAAGATGTTTGATGTAAATTTAAGGTGTTTCGAGAAAGTTTTTTCGTTTTTGAAAGAATAAATGTTATATTTCGTTTTATTTAAAAAAGTGATTACATAAAAACCGCTATGTCTGAAAATAATTCTTAAAAAAAGTTCTCCACAGAACTGAAAAGATTTAATAATTTATTTAACCTGTAAAACAAAAATTATAAATTTAAACACATGAAACAAAGCCTTATTCTCTTGCTACTCCTTCCCGGTTTTTTAATGGCCCAAGAAACCGTCACCAAAAACATGGGAAAATTTGATGAAATCAAAGTTTTTAACGGAATTTCCATTCGACTCATAAAAGGTGAAAGCGGCAAAGTAACCATCACGGGAGCTAACGCCGAAGATGTGGTTTTGATCAATAGAAACGGACTTTTACGGATTCGGATGAAAACCAAAAAGATTTTCCGCGGCGACGAAACTCAAGTGGTCATCCACTTTGACAAGATCGATAAGATTGACGCCAACGAAAATGCGTATGTACTCTCCAACGACGAAATAAGCACAACTACTTTGGTTATCAATGCGCAAGAAGGTGCAGAGGTAAAAGTGCCTATTAATGTTGATAGACTTGAGGCCAAGGCCGTATCCGGGGGCATTCTCGACCTGAAGGGTCGCGCAGATGTACAGGATATTTCAGTAAAAGCCGGCGGACAGTTCGATGCCAAAGACCTCATCAGCAAACAAAGCATTGTAGTAGTGAGTGCTGGTGGTTCAGCAAAAATATTTGCCACAGATTTTGCTGACGCCAAAGTAAGGGCCGGCGGCCGGGTGGAAATATACGGTAATCCCAAAAAAGTAAACAAAAACACCTTTATGGGTGGCAACATACTCGAAATGAATTAATTTGTAGGTTATGCAAGACCACCTGATCTCAGCCATTCCCATAGGATTTGTACTGAGTTTTATGATTGGCCCGGTGTTTTTTGTCTTGTTGGAAACGGCGGCAACAAAAGGATTTCGTGCTGCTTTGGTCTTCGATTTGGGCGTGATTTTAGCCGATGCTACTTTTATCTACATCGCCTATTTTGCCAGCTATTCTTTACTTCAAAAAATTGAAAACCAACCCTATTTGTTCTTGTTGGGCGGTGGTATTTTGGTGGTTTATGGCATCGTCAGCCTAGTTAAGACCAATATTTTTCAAAAAAGAATCAATATCGATACCCAGCTCATCCATTTTAAAAACAACTATCTGGCACTTTTGGTCAAAGGCTTCGGACTCAATTTTATCAATATCGGAGTGTTGGGCTTTTGGCTGGGTCTCATCGTGGTTTTTGTTCCCAAATGGCAATTAAACGCACAGGAAACCATCTTGTTTTTTGGCGCCATCATCGGGGCGTATTTGACCACGGATATCGTTAAAATTATATTGGCTAAACAACTCAAATCCAGGCTCACAACACATCGGATATTTCAAATTAAAAAAGGCATTGCCATACTGCTCATCTTCTTTGGAATGCTGCTAATGGCTCAGGCTTTTTTTCCGGAAAATTCCCACAAACTGGAGAAAGTGATGGAACGGGTTGAGTAAAACTTTTGAAAGTTGTAATTGAGCTTATACCGCTATGAACTACCAAGCTTCTATATAAACATTTAGTAAGCTGAAATTCAAAAAATGTTTGTGCATTTCTGAAAAATAATCTGATAAAATAACTTCATCGCGATAGCTTTTTTTAGGTTGACCGCAGCCTAAACTACGCTGTGACTTCGCTACCGGATTCGGTGCTGTATGAGAAAAAAACACTTGAATTTTTCAGTCTTTTTTTCCTATAGAAATACAGTATCTTTGCGCAAAATTGTCTGTGAACAAAGATTTATGAAGAACATCCGAAACTTTTGCATTATTGCCCACATAGATCACGGCAAGAGCACTTTGGCAGATCGCTTGCTCGACGCGACAGGCTCTGTTACCGCACGCGAAAAACAAGAACAGTTGCTGGACAATATGGACTTGGAACGCGAACGCGGCATCACCATCAAGAGCCACGCCATCCAAATGGATTACGAGTACAAGGGCGAAAAGTACATCCTCAATTTGATTGACACCCCGGGGCACGTCGATTTTTCCTACGAAGTATCGCGCTCCATAGCCGCTTGCGAAGGTGCCTTACTGATTGTGGATGCTGCACAAAGCATTCAAGCACAGACAATATCAAATTTATACCTCGCTCTCGAACACGATTTGGAAATCATCCCGGTGCTCAATAAGATAGACTTGCCCAGTGCCAATCCGGAAGAAGTAACAGACGATATAGTAGAAATGTTGGGTTGCAAAGCAGAAGATGTCATTCACGCCAGCGGAAAGACAGGCTTTGGGGTAGAAAATATTTTAGCCGCCATCATTGAAAAAATACCGGCACCCAAAGGCGACCCCAATGCACCCCTGCAGGCATTGATTTTTGATTCGGTTTACAACCCGTTTAGAGGCGTGGAAACCTATTTTAGAATCATGAACGGCGAAATCAGAAAAGGGCAAAAAATCAAGTTCATGGCCACAGGCAATACGTATTTTGCCGATGAAGTGGGCACGCTTAAATTGGTACAACATCCCAAAGAAATTGTCCGCACAGGCGATGTGGGTTATATCATCACCGGCATCAAAGATGCGCGTGAAGTAAAAGTCGGCGATACCATCACATTGGCAGAAAGACCTTGCCAGAAGTCGATAGAAGGTTTTGAAAACGTAAAACCGATGGTTTTTGCAGGAATTTATCCGGTGGATACAGAAGATTATGAAGACCTGCGCTCTGCGATGGAAAAATTGCAACTCAACGATGCCTCTTTGGTTTTCCTGCCCGAAAGCTCAGCCGCTTTGGGCTTTGGTTTCCGTTGCGGGTTTCTCGGCATGCTTCACATGGAAATTGTACAGGAAAGGCTCGAACGAGAATTTGACATGAGCGTCATCACAACAGTGCCCAACGTTTCCTACCACGCTTTTACCAAGAAAAATCCGGATCAAATCATCGTAGTCAACAACCCGTCCGATTTGCCCGATCCTTCCAGTCTGGACCGCGTTGAAGAACCCTACATCAAAGCCGTAATCATCACAAAATCTGATTTTGTAGGCAATGTGATGTCGCTTTGTATTGAAAAAAGAGGCATCATCACCAACCAAACCTACCTGACGCCTGAGCGTGTCGAACTCTGTTTTGACATGCCGTTGTCCGAAATTGTATTCGATTTTTACGACCGGCTCAAAACCATTTCCAAAGGCTATGCTTCTTTTGATTATTCACCCATTGGAATGCGTGAATCTAAATTGGTAAAAGTGGATATTCTTCTCAATTCGCAACCTGTGGATGCGCTTTCTTCGCTGTTGCACGTAGGCAACGCACACCACATTGGTAAAAAAATGTGTGAGAAGCTTCGAGAACTCATTCCCCGCCAGCAATTTGATATTCCAATCCAGGCTGCCATCGGAGCTAAAATTATTTCGCGCGAAACCATCAAGGCGCTGCGCAAAGACGTGACTGCAAAATGCTACGGCGGTGATATATCGCGAAAGCGAAAGTTGCTTGAAAAGCAGAAAAAAGGAAAAAAACGCATGCGCCAAGTCGGCAATGTTGAAATCCCTCAAGAAGCCTTTATGGCGGTGTTAAAGCTGAATGATTAAGCAGGCATATCCAACTGAACGGCCGGCAACACATCATCTTTAAGTGGTTTTCCTATGTAGATGAGCCTAAAACCTTTTTCAACTTCAAGGGGATCGGCAGCAGTGAGCAAATGATAATTGTTTTTGAGATCCTTTAGCAATATAGGAATCCTTTCGTTTGATTGTGTCATATCGCGTTTGAGCTGTTGAAAATGACGTGTTGATTCTACTTCTACTTCAAGCACATACGGATTTTCAACACAGATATCCATAAATTTTCTGTAATCGGCCGTGTCCGAAACCAATCCCTGCTTTACAATTTTTTTAGGATTGTTGATTTCTTCCGGTGTGATGAGCCTATAAGAGCCGTGCTCGCCAAACTGCTTTTTGTATTTGTTGATAGCAAACGTATTTACTTCATTGCTGCCGGTGAGTGCTAAGAGGAATCCGACGTCGCTGAGTTCTATGTCCTGCGTCAAATCGTCTTCGTATATGTTGGATTCGAAGGCGTAAATACCCATTTTTTTGGCCTTTTCTATATTCACCTTGTTGCTGTCCAACATCACCACATGTCTGCCATTTTTAGTTAGGTAGGATCCGATAAGTCGGGATATTTTGTTGGCGCCAACTATTAAAACACCCCCCGAAATTTTCAGGTAAATATTTAGGAATTTAGCCAACGGTCTTGCGGTAGTAGCATTGAGAAACACCGTGCCCAACACTATCAAAAAAACCAAGGGGGTGATGTATGCCGCACCTTCTATGTTTTGTGCACTAAGTTCCAAACCAAAAAGCGATGCAATGCCCGCCGCGACAATACCACGTGGGCCGACCCAACTCACAAAGAGTTTTTCATTGGTCTTTAAGTCGGAACCCCATGTGCTCAAAAACACAACCAAAGGGCGAAGGATGAGAATCACAATCAAAAAAAGCACCAGCGATTTGACATTGTAAACCAACAACATGTCCGCTATGTTGATGTTGGCAGCCAAAAGAATAAATAAAATGGAAATCAGCAACACGCTAAGCGATTCTTTAAAGTGAAGCAATTCTTTGATGTTGGGTAGGTTGATGTTTGCCAACACCATGCCCATCACCACTACAGACAAGAGGCCGGATTCGTGTGCAAAAAGATCTGAAACCACAAAAACACCCAACACCGCAGCCAGTGAAAATACGTTCATTAAATATTTTGGAATGGCATCTTTTTTAATGAGAAAAAACATCACATAGGCCGATGAAACGCCAATGCTGACACCGGTCAACAGGGTTTTGCCGAATTCTGCAAATATATTGATGTCTTCATTTCCCCTGGCACCTACCAAGATAAATTCAAACACCAAGACGGCAATTAATGCACCAATGGGGTCGATAAGGATTCCTTCCCATTTCAGAATAGCAGAAATGTTTTTCTTCATGGGAATGTTTCGCAAAATGGGAGAAATAACTGTTGGCCCGGTTACAATAATTAAAGACGCAAACAAAAATGATATAGACCAATCCAACGAAAAAATAAAATGTGCCGCCACACCGGCGCCAAAAAAAGTAATTACAGAGCCCAATATGATAAGTTTCAAAATGGATGGCCCTACCTTAAAGACCTCTTCTTTTTTAAGTGTCAAACTTCCTTCAAAAAGAATGATGCTGATGGCCAAAGAGACAAAACTAAATAACCGATCGCCAGGAAAAAGTCCGTTGGTGCCATTCCAAATGGGTTCAATCCATTTGCTGCCGTCGTCGGTAAACAATGTAGATATTGGCCCTACCGCCAATCCAATCATCAGAAGTGGCAATATGGCAGGCAACTTTGCCTTCCAAGCAACCCACTGCGCCAAAATTCCAAAAATCACAATACTGCCTAATTCAACCATGTTTATATGAGAAAATTTGAGTTGTTCCCGTTCGTAAAGATATAATTTTGTTAACAATAATATAATTCATTTCAAACGGATGTCATAACTTTACGAATATTTTTAATTTGCAACACTTTTTCTAAAACATCCAACAAGATATCCTGTTTTTGTGAAACTTTATCCTATAGAATCTCAGAATTTTAAACTAGACGGCGGTGCCATGTTTGGTGTTGTTCCCAAATCGCTTTGGCAGAAAACCAATCCGGCTGATGCCAACAATATGATTGATATTGCCGCGCGTTGTCTGTTGATTGAAGACGGCAAACGCCTTATTTTGGTAGATACCGGCTTGGGTAATAAGCAAACGGATAAGTTTTTTGGCTACTACCATTTGTGGGGCGATTACCAGTTGGAAGCATCGCTCAAACAACACGGTTTTCATCCGGATGATATCACCGATGTTTTTTTGACACACCTTCATTTTGACCATTGTGGTGGAGCGGTTTCCAAAAATCCACAAAGCGGTGTCTTACGACCCAGCTTCAAAAACGCAATGTATTGGAGCAATGCCGATCATTGGCAGTGGGCAACCCAGCCCAATGCCCGCGAAAAAGCCTCGTTCCTTCCGGAAAATATTTTGCCCATCCAAGAAAGTGGACAGCTGCAAATGATTTCGCCCGATAAAAGTCAATTTCTGACCCATGTGCCTGACATCAACCTCTCGGTTTTCTTCGCAGACGGTCATACAGAAAAACAAATGATACCCATAGTGACGTATCAAAATAAAAAAATAGCCTTTATGGCCGATTTGTTACCCACCACCGGACACATCCCTTTGCCCTACGTGATGGGCTACGATACACGTCCGTTGCTGACGCTGGCTGAAAAAGAAATTTTTCTGAACTACGCCGCCGACCAAGAACTTTTTCTTTTTCTCGAACACGATGCACACCATCAAATGATAACTGTAACTCACACGGATAAAGGCGTCCGGTTAGACAAGACATATACTTGCGAAGAAATTTTATAAATTTTAATGATTCAAATACTTATGAAAACCGTTGCTAAACTTTTTTATTTTGTCGCTTTCCTTTGGTTGCTTCAAAGCTGTGGGAGTGTGCCCGCAATTCTTTCTACACCCATTCAAAACATAGACAACACACCTATAAAAACCACTGAGATACCGGAAAATGACCTCAAAAGGTGGAACCAACTCGATTTGGTTTCAGACACCATTCCCGGTATGAGCGTGGACAAAGCCTACATCGAAATTTTGGGCAACCTCAAGGGCCAAAAAGTCATTGTTGCTGTCGTAGATTCGGGGGTTGACATCAACCACGAAGATTTAAAAGCAGTTATTTGGACAAACAAAGATGAAATTCCAAACAACGGTAAAGACGATGACAAAAACGGCTATGTTGACGATGTGCATGGCTGGAATTTTTTGGGAAAATCTATACACGAAACCTTGGAAATGACCCGTGTGGTTCGCCGATACAAAACGCGGTTTGAAGGCAAAACAGAAAGCCAAATTTCTGCACAAGACAAGGCAGATTATGCCGATTATGAAAGGGCTAAAGCCACCTTGGAGACAAAAATTAAAGAACTGCAAGGCCCCAAACAACAGTTAGACTTTATCGTGGCGGCAGAGCAAACCCTCAAAGATGCTTTGGATAAAGAATCTTTCACAAAAGAAGATGTGCAAAACCTGAAATCTCAAGACAACCAGGTTTTACAAGCGCGCAATGTTTTTATGCAGATATTGTCAAGATCCACCAAAGAAGAATTTGACGAAGAGATCAAAAGTTTCAAAGAATATGTTTATGGCCAGCTCAATTACAACTTAAACCTCGAATTTGACGGCCGTGAAGTTGTGGGTGACGATCCTTACAACTTTAACGACAGAAACTACGGCGACAACGACGTAACCGGCCCGAGTGAAGACAAAGAAGACATTAAACACGGCACGCATGTAGCCGGCATCATTGGTGCTGTGCGCAATAATGGCATCGGAATGGACGGCGTATCCAATCTGGTTGAAATCATGCCATTGAGAGCTGTTCCGGACGGAGATGAATATGACAAAGATATTGCCCTAGCCATTCGCTATGCAGTTGACAACGGCGCCAAAGTTATCAATGCCAGCTTTGGCAAAGCTTTTTCTCCAAACCGCGAATGGGTGGATGATGCACTCAAATATGCTGCTTCAAAAGATGTTTTATTTGTGCATGCTGCCGGAAACGACGGCCTAGATCTGGACGATGCCAAAAGCTATAATTTTCCAAACGATGCGCCACATGGAAGTACATTAGAATACGCTGATAATGTAATTACCATTGGTGCCATTGGCCCCAAGTACGGAGCAGACATCGTTGCCGGATTTTCCAATTACGGAAAAACCCACGTTGATGTATTTGCACCCGGTGTCAAAATTTGGGCAACCACACCCAACAACACCTATGAGTATTTGCAAGGCACTTCCATGGCAGCACCTGCAATTGCCGGGTTGGCTGCTTTAATCCGCGCCTATTTTCCAAAACTAACCGCTTCTCAGGTCAAGAAAATTATCATGGATTCCGGTTTACCCATCAACCAAGTCGTAGTGGTTCCGGAGAGCGATGATACCAAACCCTTTGCAGAACTTTCCAGATCGGGCAAAATAGCCAACGCATACAACGCGCTCATTCTGGCCAGTCAAGTATCGCGTGGACTTAAATAATCGCAATATTTAATCCTGAAACTCACAGCCTATGTGAGTGCTTAAAAGATTTAAAAACAAACACTTAAAACCCATGAAACAAGCAGCTATTTACATTTTTCTAATTGTCAGCATTTTATCCGGACAGGTTGTGTTTGGCCAGTACGGATATTGGCAACAGAAGGCAGATTATAAAATGGACGTCAATATGGATGTCAAAACCTTTAAATACACGGGAACTCAAACCCTGGTATATACAAACAACTCGCCCGACACGCTAAAACAGGTTTTTTACCACTTGTTTTTCAATGCATTCCAACCCGGTAGTGAGATGGATGTAAGATCACGCACCATTGCCGACCCGGACGATCGGGTGGCAGACAGAATCAGCAAGCTGTCTGAAAGCGAAATTGGCTACCTCAAAGTAGGTACACTCACCCAAGACGGGAAAAAGGCTATGCACAAAACCGTGGGCACAATTCTACAAGTGATGTTGCCCAAACCCATTTTGCCCGGCCAAAGCACAACTTTTGCGCTGGATTTTGAAGGACAAGTACCCGTTCAGATTCGCCGTTCGGGGCGAGACAATGCGGAAGGCGTGGCGCTCTCTATGGTTCAGTGGTATCCGAAAATGGCAGAATACGATTTTGAAGGATGGCATCCCAATCCATATCTAGGTCGCGAATTTCACGGCGTATGGGGTAATTTTGATGTAAAACTCACTTTAGACCAAAGCTATGTAGTGGGTGCTAGCGGATATATCCAAAATCCGGATGAAGTTGGACACGGATACGGCAAAACATCCAAACCCAAAAACGGCAAACTCACTTGGCATTTTGTGGCACCCGATGTACACGATTTTGCTTGGGCAGCCGACCCCGATTTTATACACGATACCTATCCGGGTCCTAATGGAGTGACGCTGCATTTTTTGTATCAAGATGACCCTAGTATCAAAGAAAACTGGGAAAAACTTCAGCCCAAAACTGCTGAAGTCATGCAGTATTTCAACGAACACGTTGGCCCTTATCCGTACAAGCAGTATTCCGTGATACAAGGCGGCGATGGCGGTATGGAATACGCCATGCTTACGCTGATTACCGGTAAGAGAAATTTTGGCAGCTTGGTCGGTGTCACGGCGCACGAATTGGCGCATTCTTGGTTTCAGTTTATTTTGGCATCCAACGAAAGCAAGCACGAATGGATGGATGAAGGTTTCACCTCGTATATTTCCGGCGAAGCCATGAACAAAGTGATGGGTAGAAATGTAGAAAACCCACACGAAAACGCTTACAAAGGCTATGTGCGTCTGGCTACTTCCGGACGGGAAAAGCCACAAACCACCCATGCAGACCGCTACGAAACAAACTTTGCCTACGGAGTGACAGCCTACAGCAAAGGCGCTATTTTTCTTCACCAATTAGGCTATGTTATCGGAAAAGAAAACCTTCAAAAAACTTTAAAGCGATATTACAGCGAATTCAAATTTAAACATCCCACGCCCAACGACATTAAAAGAGTGGCCGAAAAAGTATCAGGATTACAACTCGATTGGTATTTGACCGATTGGACACAAACAACAAATACCATTGACTATGCAGTCAAATCTATAGAAACCGTGAACGGCAAATCGAGCGTTGTTCTTGAGCGCAAAGGTCTAATGCCAATGCCGTTAGATTTAAAAATAACCTACGCCGACGGATCTGTAGAAAACTTTTATGTACCGCTACGTATGATGTATGGCAGCAAACCCGAAAGCAAAAAGATGAAAATCCTAGCCGATTGGGCATGGGCCTATCCCAACTACAACTTTGAAGGAAGCAATGGTAAAAAAATAGTCAAAGTGGAAATAGATCCCAGCCAAAGGATGGCAGATATCGATAGAACAAACAACCAACTCACGGCTCAATAGAAACCGCTTCAAGCGGAAGTAAGGCATATGAATTCCGTTCAAAAACCCCGTTTTACCTATCCTAAAGCAGCCAAACTCAAGTCGAAATCGGGTATTGACCGTCTGTTTTTGGAGGGCAAATCTCTGTTTGTGTATCCAATTCGCGCCGTCTGTATATTCCATCCAAAAGCTGCCGAAGAAGTATCCGTTAAGGTTGGGGTTTCTGTATCTAAAAGACATTTTAAACGCGCCACAGACCGCAACAGAATCAAACGCCTGCTTCGCGAAGCGTATCGACTCAATCAAGGATTGGTTCCTGAGCAGAAAACACACGATTTGTCTTGCATGCTGACCTTTATCGGAAAAGAAATGCCGGATTTTAAGACCATTTTTAAAAATGTTGGCGAAATTTTAAGACAATTGAATCCGTAAGTGTGTAGATACTAACCAGATTTTGTTATTTTTATAAGCCTTTTACCGGAAGGCATCAAAAATGACCGTTATGTATAAAAAACTCCTCAAAAAAATAAGCCTCGCCTTCGTTGTATCTGCACTACTGATTTCTTGGACGAGCTACAAGGACAATTTCTTTGAAATAGCAAAACAGATCGAAATTTTCACCACGCTCTACAAAGAAATCAACATGAACTATGTAGATGAAGTCAATCCGGCTGAATTGATGGACACAGCCATCAAAGAAATGCTGACAGATTTGGATCCCTATACGGTTTTTATGAACGAACAAGATGTAGAAGATGCCAAAATCAGAAATTCGGGTGAGTATTCCGGCGTGGGCGCATTGATAAAGAACAAAGGAGGAAAACTGATTGTTATAGAGCCTTTTAAAAACTATCCGGCTGATTTGGCCGGGCTGAAAGCCGGCGATGAAATTGTCAAAATTGGTGACGTACTCGTTTCAGAGGTAGCGGACGATCCGGGTGCTTTGCTCAAAGGTTCGCCCGGTTCAAAAATCGAGCTTACCTTTATGCGAAACGGCCAAACCATGAACACACAGCTGGTTCGCAAGGACATAGAGGTTGATGCCGTTCCTTACTACAAAATGGCATCTCCCACGGTGGGCTATATCGTTTTGACAGAATTTAACCAAAAAGCCTCAGACCAAGTGGCAGATGCCGTTCGAGACTTAAAATTGGATGGCGCCACAAGCATCATCTTAGACCTAAGAGGCAACCCCGGCGGACTGCTCAACGAGGCTGTTGAAGTGGTCAATTTGTTTGTACCACGCGACCAATTGGTGGTTTCTACACAATCTAAAGTGCAGAAATACAACAATATTTATCTGACCAAAAACAATCCGTTAGATTTGGAAATGCCTTTGGCTATTCTCATCAACGGACGAAGTGCCTCCGCATCTGAAATTGTTTCCGGTGCTTTGCAAGACTTAGACCGCGCCGTTGTCATCGGTTCAAAAAGTTTTGGAAAAGGCTTGGTACAAAGGCCAAAACCTTTGCTCTATGGCACCCAGGTGAAGATTACCATCTCAAGATATTTTATTCCATCGGGCAGAGGCATTCAGGCGCTTGATTATAAAAACAGAGACGCGCAGGGCAACGCAACCCGGCTTGACGACAAAAATATCCGGGCCTTCAGAACCAAAAACGGGCGCACTGTTTTTGACCACGGTGGTATCACCCCCGATATTTTTCTTCAAAATCAGAAAATCGGAAATGTGACTAAAGCACTTTCAAACGAAGATCTCATCTTTAATTTTGCCACCCAATTTTACTATGCCAACCCCAATTTGGATTGGAACAACTTCTCGGTTACAGACAAACACCTAGACGATTTTCAAACCTATGTGCAAAAGAAAAATTTTGAGTTTGTGACGCAAACCGAACAAGTGCTCGACAAAGCTATTGAGACGGCAATTGGTGATGAATTAAAAAATGCCTTGCAAACAGACCTCGCCGTATTAAAAACAAAAATCAGTCAAGAAAAAGATAATCTCGTTCGGGCCGCTCGAGAAGAAATTCGGACGCAACTCACTCAAGAAATTGTTAAAAGATACGCCTATCGGGAAGGTCTGTACAGTTATAATTTAAACACTGATGACGCTATTCTTAAAGCCAAAGAAATTCTCGACAATCCTGCAACTTATAACGCAATTCTCCAACCCAAGTAATCTTCGCCATGATTCAAAAAACACTGAAGAACAAACTGTTATTAACCATTAGCTGTTTGTTTATTTCCCTGCCTGTTTTTTATGGGCAAGTGGTTTCGCCCAAAAAATTTGTTACCCAACACGGTTGGAAAAACGGAAGTAAAACCGTTTTGTACAAAGCCGTCGGCAGCGAAACACCGCTCACAAACAAAGATGGGGATACAACCGCACTGCTTTGGACTGTGAGTTATCTTAAAGCAAATGCCGACAACAAACAACCGGTGAGTTTTGTATTTAACGGCGGCCCCGGCTCGGCCTCCGTGTGGTTACACATGGGATTTTTAGGTCCCAAAGTGGTGCGCGTGGACAGTGAAGCAAATCAAGATGATGGCGCAGCGCCATACGAATGGACAGAAAATCCGGATTTTTTGATCGAGCAGACAGATTTGGTTTTTATAGATCCGGTAGGCACCGGATATAGCCGTGTGGTAGGCAAAGGAAAGGTAGAAGATTATTGGGGTCTGAATGAAGACGCCGCTTCTATAGCGCAATTTATCCGACGATGGCTAACCGAAAATGGCCGGTGGCTGTCTCCCAAATACATCATCGGCGAAAGTTTTGGCACCACCCGTGCCGCAGCCATAGCCGAAACGCTGGAAGGCGATGGACAAGAAGTTGCACTCAACGGACTGGTATTAATCTCTCAAGCGCTTGACTATGCCGGATCCACCTCTATAGACGACAATATTGTTTCCTATGTTACCTACTTGCCAAGCATGGCCGCCACATCTTGGTATCACAAAAAAGCAGGTGTCGGCAAAACGCTAGAAAGTTTTGTGGAGGAGGCCAGACAGTTTGCCTACAACGAATACGTCTCTGCACTCTACAAAGGCAACCTGCTCAAGCCTGCCGAAAAAGAAAAGCTCGTGCAAAAGTTGGTATATTTTACAGGCCTGTCGGAAAATTACATCCGTTTATCCAATTGCAGAATTCTTATCCCCCGCTATCAAAAAGAATTGTTACGCGACGCAGGTTTAACCCTAGGGAGACTCGATGGCAGGTTTAAAGGCTCTGAAGCAGACAATATCAGCGGCCGTCCAACTTTGGGCGACGCATCGGGTTATCAAACCTCGGGTGCCTACACCGCTTTTTTTAACCATTACCTAAAACAGGATTTAAACGTTGAACAAAGCATACCATATTTGAGCGACAATGACAATATCGGGAATCTGTGGAATTGGCGCGATGTGCCTGTTGGGCAATATTGGGAACCTGTCCCGGTCAATGTCACTAGACGATTGACAGCCGCTATGCGCAGAAATTCAGATTTAAAAGTGTTGGTTGCAGCCGGATACTACGACCTCATCACCCCTTTTTTTGATGCCGAGTACACTTTTTCTCGAAACGGTATTCCATCCGATCGTGTACAATTTCAATACTACGAAGCGGGTCATATGATGTATAACCACCAACCTGATTTCAAAAAATTGGCCGATGATATCAAAATTTTCTTAGCCAAATAAATTAAAACTGTGCGTCATCATCTTTGAGAAAGCCAAAACAAAATAGTAAATTAGCCAACTAAAAAAAAAAAAAATTATGAGCGCTGATAAAGAAGCCAAACTCAAAGCGTTGAAACTCACGCTTGACAAGTTAGACAAAGCCTATGGCAAAGGCACTGTAATGAAAATGGGCGACAGTGCCGTGGTAGAATTAGAAGCCATCCCGTCCGGGTCTTTTGGGTTGGATGTGGCCTTGGGCGTGGGAGGGTATCCACGTGGGCGCGTTATTGAAATTTACGGTCCGGAATCATCCGGTAAAACAACATTGACCTTGCATGCCATAGCCGAAGCTCAGAAATTGGGTGGTATCGCGGCTTTTATAGACGCCGAACACGCATTTGATCGGTTTTATGCAGAAAAACTGGGAATCGATATAGACAACTTAATTATATCGCAGCCGGACAACGGCGAGCAAGCCCTCGAAATTGCAGACAACCTCATCCGCTCCGGTGCCATTGATATTGTGGTGATTGACTCCGTAGCCGCGTTGACGCCAAAGAGTGAAATTGAAGGTGAGATGGGCGACTCTAAAATGGGACTGCACGCGCGCTTGATGTCACAAGCCCTGCGAAAACTTACCGCGAGTATCAGTAAAACGAACTCGACTGTTATTTTTATCAACCAATTGCGCGACAAGATTGGGGTGATGTTTGGCAGCCCCGAAACAACTACCGGTGGGAATGCATTAAAATTTTATGCTTCCGTACGCTTAGACATCAGAAGAGCCACACAAATCAAAGATGGTGACAATGTCATAGGCAACCGCACCCGTGTAAAAGTGGTTAAAAACAAGGTAGCACCGCCTTTCAAAACTTGTGAATTTGACATTATGTATGGCGTGGGCATTTCCAAAGCCGGAGAAGTGTTGGATTTGGCTGTTGATTATGAAATTGTCAAAAAAGCCGGTTCTTGGTTTAGCTATGGCGATACCAAACTCGGACAAGGCCGCGATTCTGTCAAAGAACTCATCAAAGACAATCCTGAACTTTTGGAAGAGCTAGAAGGTAAAATCAAAGAAGCGCTGAAGGCTTTGGAGAAATAGATTTGAAACAACATACTATAAACGTCGAAATACAAGTTTCGGCGTTTTTTATTTCAATCATAAGGTTGCTGACACCCAAGCGATGGCGTTTAAAAATAAATAGCTAATTTTGAATAGCTTATCATCCAAACTTTAACCCATCATGAAACCGTTTCTTTTCCCAACCGTCTTATGTCTCTCGTTTATGGTGTTTGCCCAAGAAAATTCCACCGGCATTTTTCAATACAACCGAGATATCGGCAGTCCTAAAATTGCAGGTTCGGTGGCCTATGATCATGCTTCCCAAACATACACCATCGAAGGTGCCGGAAACTCTGATTTGGAGAAACCTGATGCCTTTCGTTTCTTGTACAATAAACTAAAAGGAGATTTTATAGCTACGGCAAATTTCGAATTTGAAAATGCCCAAGACATGCATCAAAAAATGGGTTGGATGGCGCGTGCCACAGTAGCCGACAAAGCACTCATGGTGGGCAGTTTTCTTTATGGCGACGGACACATGACCGCTGAATGGACTGAGCCGGTTGAAAAAGAAATACAAAATTCGCCGGAAAAAATCAGTGCTTCCAAGCGGTATCAGTAAATCATCCAACTAGAGCGCAGCGGCAATACATTTATTATCAGGGCTGCCCACCCGGGCGAACCGCTTCAGGAAATCGGGTCAAAAGTTATAAACCAGATGTCGGAAGAAATCTATCTCGGCTTAGTGATGTTTTCGTATGATGAGAAAACCATCAAAACAGCAAAAGTTTGGAATGTACGAATAGACCAGCCTGTTGCCAAAAACTACAACCCGAATTCGGAAGGTTGGATTGCATGTAGAATGGAAACCATGAATGTTTTTGATGGAAAACGCCGTGTTATTTATGAAAAAAACAGCCGTTTTGAAGCACCGAATTGGATGCCTGATGGTAAAACATTGTTATTTAACATGGAGGGTTTGCTTTATAAAATTCCTGTTAGCGGCGGCGCACTTGAACAATTGAATACCGGATTTGCCACCAGCAACAACAACGATCACGGCATCTCATTTGACGCACAAAAACTGGCCATCAGCCACCACAGAGCAGGTTTTCCGGGGGGAGGCTCAACCGTATATGTACTTCCTGTTGAAGGTGGCAATCCTGAGTTGGTAACCCCACAAACGCCTTCCTATTTTCACGGGTGGGCACCCAACAACGAAGAGGTTGTTTACGTGGCGCAAAGAGCCGGTTCGGAAGTGTATGATATTTATAAAAAGTCCATAAAAGGTGGCGATGAAATAAAGTTGACCAACAACCAAAAATTTGAACATGCAGATGGCTCAGAGTATTCACCGGATGGAAAATACATCTACTACAACGGATCAAAAAACGGTGGTACTATGCAACTTTGGCGGATGAAACCGGATGGCAGTCAAAAGGAGCAACTTACCTTTGACGAATATAACGATTGGTTTCCACACATATCTCCGGACGGAAAATGGATCGCTTTTATCTCCTTTGAACCAAACATCGAATTGAATGCACATCCTTCATATAAACGTGTGATGTTGCGGTTGATGCCGACCTCGGGTGGCGCACCCAAAGTAATTGCTCATTTGTATGGCGGACAAGGCACTATCAATGTGAATTCGTGGTCGCCGGACAGTAAACATATAGCCTTTGTAAGTAATTCAGGGGAAAAATAAATAATCAAAATTTACCTTTACAGTCAGAAAAATAGAATTCATTTAAAATCTTCTAACAAATCTGCAAGTACAAAATTTCAAACACCGCCTAACCTATAAAAAATCACAAACATGTTCTACTTTAAAAAATTCTTAAAATCCGAAGGTATTCTCATGGGTTTTCTTTTGTTTTCGACTGTGCAAAGCTTTGCACAAAAGCAGTTTAAAGTGCTGCTTATTACCGAAACTGCCGGTTGGCACCACGAGTCTATAGACAACGGAATTGTCGCCATTCAAAATTTGGCCGCAACGCACAATTTTGATGTGGTAAGACAACAAGAAGCCATCAAGGTTACGGAAGATTGGCTAAAGAACTTTGCTGCGGTCATTTTTTTGAGTACCACTGCCGATATCTTTGATCAAGATGAACAAGCCGCTTTTGAAAAATACATTCAATCGGGTAGAGGCTATGTGGGTATTCATGCTGCCTCGGATACGGAGTACGATTGGGCTTGGTACACGCAATTGGTCGGTAGGATGTTTCACATTCATCCGGCGCAACAAACCGCCAAACTGAAAATACTCGATCATAATTTTCCGGGCTTAGAGCATTTTCCCAACACTTTGTTGTGGACCGATGAGTGGTACGAATTTGGTGAAGATAAAGTATCCGGGCTGAAGAATTTGATTGCCGTTGACGAAAATTCCTACAATGCTGTAACTATATGGGAAAAAAGAGATTTGGACGCAAATGGAAATTTGGTGGACAGAATAGGCAAAGGAATGGGCAAACTGCATCCCATTTCTTGGTATCATGAGTTTGACGGTGGCCGCGCTTTTTACACGGCTTTAGGCCACATCGAAAAAGTGTACGAAAACCAATGGTTTTTAGACCACCTCTACGGCGGGATTTATTATGCGGCTACCGGAAAAGGCATTGAAAAATAAGGTTTGCTTATTTACCTTGAAACTGTGCTTTTCTTTTTTCTAAAAAGGCAGAAGTGCCCTCTTTAAAGTCAGCCGTTTCAAAACAAGCACCAAAAAGTCTGATTTCTTCCTGAAAACCATTTTTATCGATTTCAAATCCGGCATTGATGGCTTGAATGGCATATTTGATGGCAACCGGACTGTTCCCTGAAATTTTCTGAGCCAATTTTTCAGCAGTTTCCAAAAGATTTTCTTGGGCGACCACTTCATTTACCAAACCCAATCTCAATGCTTTGTCTGCCGAGATTGGCACAGCCGAGCAAATCATCTCCAGGGCATGACCTTTGCCTACCAGTTGTGCCAAACGTTGTGTGCCGCCATAGCCCGGAATCACTCCCAAAGACACTTCAGGCAGCCCCATTTTTGCGTTTTCGGATGCAATGCGTATATGTGCCGCCATGGCCAATTCCAGCCCGCCGCCCAAAGCATAACCATTGATAGCGGCGATGACGGGCTTGTTAAAATTTTCGATAAAATTCATGACTTCATCTTGCCCCTTTTGTGCAAGCTCACTCCCGTGGTGGGCGTCAAAGTTTGCGAATTCAGAAATATCTGCCCCGGCTACAAAAGCTTTGTCACCGCTTCCTGTAAGAATCACAGCGCGGATATCGCCATCGTTTTGCGCCAAAGTCAACGCACTTTGTAATTCTTTCAACGTTTCTCTGTTGAGCGCATTGAGCTTTTCGGGGCGGTTGATGGTGATGGTCGCTGTAGATCCATTCGATGTGTATAGGATGTTCAGAAAGGTTTTCATCTCTTTATAATTTATTTGTTTTTATCGTTCATGCTTCGACTGCGCTCAGCACAGGCTTGGAACGTCCTAGGATAATCATGCTCCTGAGTGCAAAATTTTTACATGGGCGTTTCATGTGTTTATGTCTTTTTTTTTACAATTATTTCAACAGCAATAATATCCAATTTGTACAACTTCAGCTAAGAGAAATTGCTTTCTTATATGGAGATCAAATGTATTTAATCTTTCGGAATCACCACAGTAAAAACCGTTCCTTTTCCGGGTTTGGATACAAAACTAATTTTGCCTTTTTTGCTTTCAACGATATTTTTAACCATGGCCAAGCCCAAACCCATGCCGCTGCTTTTGGTGGTAAATTGAGGTTCAAAAACCTTGTTTTTATTATCTTCGGTGATGCCGACGCCATTGTCCGATACTGTTAGTATGACTTCATTGGCGTTTTGGTCGAGCTGAACTAAAATTTTTGGGGTCGTCCCTTCTGAAACGGCTTGAATGCCGTTTTTTACTAAGTTGGTAACTATGCGTATCAGTTGTGTTCTGTCAAATTTTGCTGTTATTTTATCTGTTGATGGTTTAAAAAGAATGTATTGTTCGTCAAAAATTTCCAATGCGAGTTTGACCACTTTCACCACGTTGATGGTTTCATTTTTTTGAGCCGGCATATCGGAAAAATTGGAGAAAGCCGATGCAATAGAGCTCATGGTATCTATTTGTTGTATCATACTTTTGCAAAAATCTGAAATTTTGCGTTTGGCCTCCGGGTCAGACGGATCAAACCTGTGTTCCAAACTCTGTACAGAAAGCCTCATGGGCGTCAGCGGATTTTTAATTTCGTGAGCCACTTGTTTGGCCATTTCCCGCCAAGCATTTTCGCGTTCGCCCACCGCCAATTTTGCCGCACTTTCTTCCAATTTGTCCACCATACTGTTGTAGGCCGTTACCAAGTTATAAATTTCGACGCCTGCTTGTTTAACCGTGATTTTCTGGTCGCGACCTCCCAATCTGATCTTATACATTTTATCGCTTACAGACTTGAGCGATTTGGTGATATAACTCGAAATAAAATAGGACAACGCCACGGCGATAATCAGCATAAACAAATAGACCTGACCAAGCCGCTTCAAAAATTCGTAGTGTTCTCTTTGTATAAAATCTTCCTCCTGCAAGTAAGGAATATTCAAAATTAACAAAGGTTTAAATTTGGCATCTGTTAAGTAGCTGTAGGAGGATTGAAAAATCTGGTTGTTTTCAACTTTTTGGACAACATACCGCTTGTCGGCTGCATTTTTGACACGCATCAATATACTGTCTTTGACTTTTGTGACCAAAGTGTCGGTGGCAAATGATTCTTTTGATGTTTTTAGCAGATTGCCATTTAAGTCGTACAGGTTGATTTGCAAATTGTGAATATTGGCAATTTCATAGATTTTGTCTCGAAAAATATAAGGGATGTTTTTGGGTACGACATCAAATGTAGTGGTTCTCAATACGTAATTGATGTGTTCGCGTATGGCGTCCTCTTTGCGCTCCAGACGGTCTCTATGGTATGCTGCCACTTCTTCTCTGTATTGCAATATGGTGACACCGGCTATCAATCCAAAAGCAGCCAAGACCAACAAAATCATGGATACAAATATGCGAAACCGAAGAGAAAATTTGTTGTAAATCATAGATTGTGCACCAACGCATCCAAAAATACGCTTTTCAATGCGATTTTAAAACAAATGCTTGCATCAAAAAGAATTCCAAAGTGCGGCCATTCCGTGGGTATTTTCTCTTTTAAATAAACGATCGGGGAACGCTTCGCTTTGGATATGTGAAATAAAAAACCTCACCTGCTTTTGATAGCCTGTGAGGTTATAAAATCGTTTAAAAAATGTTTAGTTTTCTATAAATAGGTATTTTAAATTCAGCTTGTTAAACTCGCTGTTAAAAGCTGACACATCGCTGTCAACCAACTGGTTAAAAGCCGATAATTGCTTGCGTATTTGTGTGGTCAGTTCATTTTTGACTGCGATGTCTTGTTCTGTTGGGCCAAAATCGTCCAACCCGACCAATGAGTTGAGGTGAGCCAATTTGTTGGTCAATCTGATGGGGAAGTTCAAAGGATCCTGCCCGCTTCTATTTTGGGTTTGATACAACGCTTCTTCTACTTCCGAAAAGCCTTTTTTCATTTCTTTGGATTTTTCCAATAGGGCTTTAACGGCTTCGTTGTCTTTGTATTGACTTTCAAAGGCATTTAACTGCTCTCTAATTTTTCTGATTTTCTTGATGGTCTTGTGCGCTTCGGTTACCGTAGCGTTCACTTCATTGATAAAATCGTACTGCTTTTGCATGTCTGTAACAGAGGCTTCCGAGTTGGGATCGGGCAAAATCTTAAAACTTTGTGTTTGTGAGAAATCACCGGATTTAAGACGTACCTGATAATTACCCGGTACGGCCTTGGCTCCGGTAAGTCGGGCCCACCAAAGAATCATCCCCTGAAAACTTTCGGCACCGTCTGAGACCGTATTCCACACAAAAAGATTGGATCCTTTTTTGACATCTAGTTTGTTGGATCTGGATTTGGATTTATTGCTAAACGTTTTGATGGTATCGCCTTGTGCATTGAGAAACTCCAGCTTGACTTCCTTCTCAGTGTCTGAAACATAAAAATAGGTCATGACTCCGTTTGGATGATTGGTACCTTCAGTAAGAGAGCCGCTTCTAGAGCCACCCCCCATTCGATAGCTGTCTTTGGGTCTGAAAAGAAAGTTGTCTTTGCCGGCAGCTTCTTTTAACTGATGAACTACAGACAAGTCGTCAATCATCCAAATAGATCGACCCTGTGTAGCCACAATCAGATTGTTGTCGCGGACCAGCAAATCGGTAATAGGAACGATGGGGAGGTTGCGTTGAAAACTTTCCCAATTGGCTCCATCGTCATAAGAAATATACATGCCATTTTCTGTACCGGCATACAACAGTCCTTTTTGCTTGGGATCTTCTCGAACAACTCTTGTGAAGTGTTCTTTGGGAATACCATTGGTGATAAGTGTCCAGGTTTTTCCGAAATCTGTGGTTTTGTACAAATAAGGTTCGAAGTCGCCTAATTTGTATCTGGTGCCGGCTACATAGCAGGTGCCCGCATCAAAAACACTGGGTTCTACACTGTTTATCATCATCCACTCGGGCATATTTTTTGGGGTCACATTTTCCCAATTTTTGCCACCGTCTTGCGTCAAATGAATCAATCCGTCGTCGCTGCCTACCCAAATCAGTCCTTCTTGTAACGGACTCTCATTGGCAGCAAAAATAGTAGCATAATATTCTACACCTGTGTTGTCTTTGGTGATAGGTCCTCCGCTGACGCCTAGTTTTGTAGCATCGTTTCGGGTCAAATCCGGACTGATGGTTTCCCAAGTAGCGCCTTCTGTGGTGGTCAGGTGTACGTGATTTGAAAAGGTGTAGAGTTTTTTAGGATTGTGTTTACTGAAAATAATGGGGAAATTCCATTGAAAACGGTATTTCATGTCTTCAGCGCCGTGTCCCATCGGATTGTCTGGCCATACATTGATGCCACGGGTGGTTCCTTTTTCGTGGTTGACGCGTGTCAAAAAACCACCATAACTGCCACCGTAAACAATTTCGTCGTTGGTAGGATCTACCGCTATGTGGGCAGATTCGCCACCGGCTGTTTCTTCCCAGTCTTCTTCGTTGATACTTCTTCCTTCCGAGCGGTGTGCTATGCGAATGGTGCTGTTGTCTTGTTGCGCAGCATAAATGCGATATGGAAAATGGTTGTCGGTAGTTAATCGATAGAACTGTGCTGTAGGTTGGTTGTGATACGTTGACCAGTTTTCGCCACCATCATAACTTACTTGTGCGCCACCGTCATCGCCGATAATCATCCGTTTGGGATCTTCGGGGGCAATCCATAAATCGTGATGGTCGCCATGCGGTGCATTGTTAGACACAAAAGATTTGCCGCCATCGGTAGATTTGTGGTAACTCACATTCAACACATATACGGTATTGACGTCTTTGGTATCAGCATAAACGCGGGTGTAGTACCAAGCCCTTTGCCTGAGGCTGCGGTCTGAATTCACGTAAGACCATGTTTTGCCACCATTATCCGATCTGTACAATCCGCCTTTGTCTTTGTTCTCTACTAAGGCCCAAACCCTTTCAGAATTGAGCGGTGAAACCGTGACACCAATGATGCCCAACAAATCTGTGGGAAAGCCTTCGTTTTTAGAAATCTCTGTCCAGGTTTCGCCGCTGTCTGTACTTTTCCACAGTGCAGAGCCGGAACCACCGCTACTCAGGCTATATGGCGTACGCCGTACGTTCCAAGTAGAAGCGTAGAGTATTCTGGAATTGTTTGGGTCTATGATTAGATCAACCGCACCGGCATCTTCGTTGGCAAATAAAACTTTACGCCAATTGTTACCGCCATCGGTGCTTTTATAAACGCCTCTGTCTGCCGTGGGTTTGTAGATGTTTCCCAAAACGGCTGCATAGACAATATCGGCGTTTTTGGGATCTACTTTTATACGGGGAATATGTCTGGAATTGAGCAAGCCAATAGATTTCCAAGTTTTTCCGGCATCTACAGATTTCCACATACCACTACCGGAGGATACATTCCCACGCACTGTCTTTTCGCCACCACCTACATAGATGACATTGTGGTCGCTAGGCGCAACGGAAACCGCACCAATGCTCCCGCCAAAATAGCCGTCGGATATGTTTTCCCAAGTGTTGCCCCCATCCTGGGTGCGCCATACACCTCCACCTGTTGCACCGAAATAGAACAGGTTGGGCTCGCCTTCCACGCCTGTTACGGCTGCTGACCGGCCTCCTCTAAATGGTCCGACAAGCCGGTATTCTAGGGCGTCATAAATAGATTGGTCATAAGTTGTGGCAGTAGTGTTTTTTTTGTTTCGCTGCGCCTGAAGATTTGGCACAGCCAGAAAAAAACAAAACAACAACAAGGATAAAAGTTTGGTTTGTTTGTTCATTTTGAAAGAAATTGAGTTAGGGTTTAAATTTGGTTTTATAGATTTAAAGATGCTTTTGTTATATAATAATTTGATTTGACCTTTAAAAGTTAATAAAATTAGGAAAAAACTCAAATTTTAGCGGTCTGTTTAGATAAATTTAACTTGACTGTACAAAGGCTTTTAAAGAGTTAGGCAAATGCACCGAACAATACGAAGCCCGGCTGCGGGAAAAAGAACAGGAGTTGCAGGCGTTAAAAGATGCATTAAAAAAGTAAAAAAATAACATACATTTTATACTTTTACTCGAAGTTTACGACCTTACATACTGATAACGATATCTATAGTAATTAACATCTTTCTTATATTTATAAAAATTTTCGCTATGATTACTAAAACGAAATTGAAAGAGCAAATTGAAAGTTTTCCAGAACAATTTTCTATTGACGATTTAATAGAACGATTGATTTTAGTTGAAAAGATCGAGAACGGAAAAAAACAATCGGAAACAGACGAAATTTTAACCGAAAGCGAACTTGATAATGAAATGCATAAATGGTTCGAATAAATTGGACTTTACAAGCAAAAAATGATGTATAGGACATAGCTGAATTTATTTCTAAAGATTCAAAGCTATATGCAAAACGACAAGTTTTGAAAATTCGAAATCGAACTAATATTTTAAAATCTCAAAATTATTCTGGTCGAAAAGTTCCTGAAATTCATGACAAAAATATAAGAGAAATTGTCGAAGGTAATTATCGTATTATTTACAAAATTGTAACTAAAACTCGAATAGATATTTTGACTGTTCATCATTCGGCAAGAGACTTGCGAAAACGAAAAATATAGTGAGATGGGAGTCAAATAAGGAGTATAGAAAAGGACATGTTAACGAGATTGTGAGTTTTTTTTATCGAATTTATGACAAAGAAATTGTCGTACACCTTTTTGGGAGAAACTATCAAAGTCCTAAAAAGCTACGAAAAATGTTACATTCACCTTAAGGAAATTTCATCTGCCCGAAGACAAATTCAACCTGATTTCCCTTCTCAAAAAGTAACCCGTTACTAAGGTTGACAGCACATCGGCTGCAAAAAAGGAAATCCAAACGGCCTGTTCGCCGTAAAATTTTGGCAAGATCAAAACGAGCGGAATAAAGAAAAATCCCTGCCGACTTAGGGTGAGCAACAATGCCGGTACTGATTTCCCGACGGCTTGAAAATAGGCCGCACCAATCAATTGAATGGCAATAACCGGAGTGGCAGCAAATACCCAACGAATCGCCTGAGGTGCTTGTTGAACGACCGCCAAATCGGAAGTAAAAATGCGGGCTATTTCGTACGGAAAAACCATCAAAAGCACAAAAACAAAAAAGGCCAAGGCCGAAGCAAACCAAATTGCTTTTTGGATAGATTCCCGGACACGCACAAACTTTTCTGCACCAAAATTAAACCCGGCTATGGGCAAAAAACCTTGGGTAACGCCCAACACCGGAAACAAAGCAAACATCAACAACCGCCCGACAATGGCATAGACCGCTACCGAAGATGCACCACCTAAATTAAAAAGTATATTGTTAACAATCAAATAGGTGATGCTCACCACTGCTTGCCTCGATAGTGTCACAAATCCTAAGGCTGCAATTTCTGTCACTATTTTGACATCTAGCCAAAGGTGCTTCAGTTTGATTTTGAGTTCCGAATTTTTGGACAGGAAAAACCATAAAATAAAAGAAAAACAAAACACATACGAAATACTTGTTGCCCAAGCCGCGCCGGTCATGCCATAACCCAAAACATTGATAAAAAGATAATCCATCAGCAGATTGGCCACTGAGGGAATAATCATGGCGATCATGGAATATTTGGGTTTCCCCTCAGCTCGGATGACCGTGTTCCCCATCATACACAGTGCCAAAAAAGGCACGCCGTAGAGTACGATTTCGTAATAAATTTTGGCTGGTTCGTAGATGTCACCTCTACCACCAAAACTCGGGATAAGTGTTTCTACAAAAAACAACCCAAACACAACAAGCAAAATACTGAGAGAAAGCGTTAGCATAATTTGGTTGCCGAACGTTCTGCGAGCCTTTTCGAGGTCGTTGGCACCCAAAGCACGCGAAATCACCGAAGACCCGCCTATGCCGATAGACATGCCCAGTGCAGCAATAAAAAATGAAACAGGCAAAACTACATTGATGGCCGCTATAGCGACCGAGCCAATCCAGTTCCCAACAAAAATCGTATCAATCAACACGTTGAGTGACATGACCAAAATACCAATAGAAGCAGGGACAGATTGTTTAATAAGGAGTTTACCAATAGGGTCGGTACCTAAAATAGAGGCGCGATTTGCCTTCATGCGCTTCGGTTTAATTTTGGGCAGCCCATTCGTCTATCCAACGCGAAAGCGTTTTTACCCAGGCATCATCGTCGTTCAAGCAAGCAACACAGTGGAATTGTTCGCCTCCGGCATGTATAAATTCTTCTTTGCCCTCCATCCCTATTTCCTCTAGTGTTTCCAAACAATCAGATACAAAAGCAGGCGTGACAATGGCTAACTTTTTGACACCATCTTGCGCAAATTTCTCGATGGTTTGGTCTGTGTAGGGCTGCAGCCAAGGGTCGCGACCCAATCGAGATTGAAACGAAGTGGAATAACTGCCTGTTTTCAAACCCAAATACGTTGCCACCAAGCGCGTGGTTTCGTAGCATTGGTGCCTATAACAAAATTCGTGTGCGGGAGATGCTGTTTGACAACACTGTCCGTCTATTTTGCAATGAGATTTTGTAATATCCGATTTTTTGATGTGACGCTCCGGCACGCCGTGATAGGAAAAAAGCAAATGGTCCCAAGACTTGTCTTTCAGGTACGATTGAATAGAATCGCCGAGCGCACGTACATAGTCCGGATGTTTGTAAAAAGCCGGTAGATGGCTGAACTGCATTTTTGGAAAATGTTTTTTTCTGATTTGCTCGGCAAGGACCAAAATGGTTTCGGTAGTAGCCATGGCAAATTGCGGATACAAAGGAACAATAAGCACCTCATCAACACCTTGGTCTGCCAATTCCTGAAGGCCTTGCTGTATGGAAGGATTGCCGTAGCGCATGGCCAAAACAATGGGCACGGAAGTCAGTTTTTCTGTTTTATCCCGCAGGCGTTTAGAAAGTACGATAAGCGGGGAGCCTTCATCCCACCAGATTTTTTTGTACGCTGCTGCAGATTTTTTGGGGCGGGTATTCAGAATAATGCCTTTCACTAAAAATGCCCGCAACAAATAGGGCACATCTATGACGCGCTCGTCCATTAAAAATTCATCCAAGTATTTGCGGACATCTTTGGTTGACGTGGAATCGGGCGAGCCCAAGTTGACTAACAATACTCCCTTCATATTATTATTTTTTTCAAAAATAAGGCTTTTTTACCGGATGCTTTTGCAAAGCTTTCTAAATTCAAAAACAAAACCTTTATTTTGCATTATGTTTGCAAACGTTAAAAAATGGTTTCAGAAAGCGCCCGAAAGTGAAGAAGACATGCACAAATATCTCGTAGTTGGTTTAGGTAATATCGGCGATACTTATGCTGAAACCAGACACAACATCGGATTTAAAATTTTGGATGCCTTTGCCGAAAAACACCAAGTAGGTTGGGAATCTGCCCGTTTGGCTTCGCGTTGCGTGGTGCGCATTAAGGGTCGAACTTTTGTTTTGATAAAACCTACCACTTTTATGAATCTGAGTGGTAAGGCTGTAAAATATTGGTTGCAACAAGAAAAAATACCTCTTGAACATTTACTGGTTATTACCGATGATCTGAATTTACCTTTTGGTACTATCCGCATCCGCACCAAGGGAAGCCACGGTGGCCACAACGGACTCAAAGATATAGAGACACAGCTGAATTCGGCTGCCTACAACCGTTTCAGATTTGGCATCAGCGATGCATTTGCCAAAGGCCAACAGATAGATTACGTGTTGGGTACATGGGGAGCCGACGAAATCAAAAACCTACCCGAACGCCTGGAAAAGTCATGTGAAGTAATTGCATCCTTCGGATTGGCAGGCATACAACACACCATGAATACTTTTAACGGAAAATAAATTTTATGAACGTTAAATTTTCATTTTCTTGACAATTTTAGCCGTTAGTTGGTCTATACATTTTGAAGAAATCATACATTTGTGAGTGTACAAACGCATTTTTTTTGAAAATATATTCATCCATCGAGGAATTTAAACCCCAAAAACCCAGTGTTGTCACTATTGGTACTTTTGACGGGGTTCATTCCGGACATCGCAAAATCATAGACCGATTGGTTGCGCAAGCCAAAATTTCCGGATACGAGTCCGTGTTGTTGAGTTTTTTCCCACATCCGCGAATGGTCGTGCAACACCAGGCCGATATCAAACTGTTACACACCCTTGAGGAACGCGCTCAAATTCTGAAATCGACCGGCTTAGACCACTTAATCGTACATCCTTTCAGCAAAGATTTTGCCCGGCAAACTGCCGAATCCTACATAGAAAACATCTTGGTAAAAGCGTTGCGAACCAAACACATCATCATTGGATATGACCATCGTTTTGGCAAAAACCGAACTGCCGACATCTCGGATTTGCGAAGTTTTGGCGAACACTTTCACTTTGATGTGACTGAAATTTCGGCTCAGGAAATTGATGAAGTCGCTGTGAGTTCAACCAAAATCCGTGCGGCCTTGGAAACCGGCGAAATGCACTTGGCAAACGACTATCTGGGCTATGAATACATACTGACAGGCATTATTGTACACGGCAAAGGCATCGGCAAAGACCTCGGATTTCCGACAGCCAACCTACACATTGCAGAAAATTATAAACTCATCCCTAAAAGTGGTGTTTATGTGGTAAAAAGTCGTTTGTTAGACGGCGATGTTTTTGGAATGATGAATATTGGCAGCAACCCTACTGTTGGTGGTGAGGGCCAACATATTGAAATCAATTTTTTTGATATAGATGAAGACTTGTACGGCCAAAAAGTACAGGTGCGTTTGCTGGAATACTTACGTGCAGAGCAAAAGTTTGAATCGTTACAAGCGCTAAAAACACAACTTTCTAAAGATCGGGAAAATGCCCTGAAATTTCTAAAATAAGATGCGCAACTCCTTTTTTTTTAAACAGATAGATAATTCCGCACTCATAGTTTTTCGAATGATGTTCGGCCTGCTGCTGTTTTTAGAAGCTGTGGGAGCTATTTTTACGGGTTGGGTTCGTTTGGCTATGATAGAACCTACTTTTACCTTTAGTTTTATCGGGTTTGAATGGTTGCAACCTCTGCCGGGCTTAGGTATGTATTTTTACTACCTGTTGATGGGCGTTTTTGGTTTTATGGTCATGATTGGCTATCGATACAGGCTTTCTATGGTGATGTTTACCCTGATGTGGACAGTAGTGTATCTGATGCAAAAGTCATTCTACAACAACCACTACTATTTTCTGATTTTGCTCTGTGGCATCATGATTTTTCTGCCAGCCAACCGCGCCTATAGCCTTGATGCAAAAAGAAAACCGGAAATTCGGTCAGAGAGCATGCCAGCTTGGTGCAAATGGATTGTTGTGCTGCAAGTGTGGATTGTTTATACCTTCGCCTCGGTAGCCAAATTGTATCCGGATTGGTTAGACGGAACCGTTGCCGCCGAATTCATGTTGCGCAGGGAAGACTATCCTATAATTGGCGCATGGCTTCAGCAAACGTGGGTGCATTATGTGATCATCTATTTTGGTATCTTGTACGATTTGCTGGTCGTGCCGCTGTTGCTCTACAAACGCACCCGCCTCTGGGCATTTTTCTTGTCCATTTTCTTCCATATTTTTAACTCTATCGTATTCCAAATCGGGATTTTCCCTTATTTGTCTCTCGCCTTTACCCTCTTCTTTTTTGAGCCCAAAACCATTGCCGGTATTTTTTTGAAATCGAAAAAAGTTTATTCAGAAAACATCCAAAAGATTCCACAACACGCCGGAATCATCAAGTTTCTTTTTATTTCCTATCTCTGTGTGCAACTGCTTTTACCGCTGAGGCATTGGGCGATTCCCGGCGATGTACTTTGGACCGAGGAAGGCCATCGGATGAGTTGGCGTATGATGCTACGCACCAAAAAGGGTTTTATTAAATACAAAGTGGTGAACAAAGAAACCGGTGAAATCAACTTTATCAACCCTGTTGATTCACTCACAGCCAAACAAATGGCTGCTTTGCCCAACAAACCCGATTTTATTTGGCAATATGCCCAACGACTCAAAAAACAATACCAAGAAAAAGCCTTAGATGTGGCTGTCTATGCCATTGGTAAAGTAAGTGTGAATAACCGTTCGTTTACGCCCCTGATAGATCCGGAAGTGGATTTGGCCGCTGAGGATTGGTCTGCTTGGTGCCACCACCCTTGGATTTTACCCAAACCCGTTGATAAAGAATAACAGAAGCATTTATGTTAAATTTTTAAGGCTAAAGCATAAACACTTATTTTTAATAAAATTTTAACTTATTTTTGGCATCCCAATTTGATATAACTCTACATCTGTGAGGCGTGCCCAAATTTTTGTTATGCAAAAAAAATACCTCAGGTTTAAATTTTTAACCCCTTTCGTTTTTGGTGTATTTCTTTTTTCACCAATGCTTTCAGCACAGGTTTTACAAGGCGTAGTGAGCGAAACTTCAGGTGATCCGGTCGCGTTTGCCAATGTTGTTTTGTTGTCTTCCGCAGATTCTATTCCGAAAATGGGTGCTATTTCTGAAGAAAATGGTCGTTATGTTTTTGAGCAAGTTTCACCGTCCGATTACATATTGATGGTCAGCTTTGTAGGTTATAAAACTTTTTATCAAAAAATTAGTGTTTCCGGTGATTTGACTTTAGATGTGGTTTTAGAGACAGAAGCAACCGCTCTGGAAACTGTAGAGGTATTCGGAAAAAAACCCACAGTGCAAAGAGAGATAGACAGGCTAGTTTTTAATGTGGAGAACACAGCACTTACTGAAGGTTCAATTTGGGACATTCTCAATAAAACGCCTGGATTGGTGGTAAATCAGGATCAAATATTGATCAAAAACTCAACCAATGTGGTGGTTTATATCAACGACCGAAAAGTTTATCTTACCTCTTCCGAACTTCGGAGTTTGCTGGAAGGTTCAGCAGCCAATGGTGTAGAAAGCGTGGAGGTCATTACCAATCCGCCTGCAAAATACGATGCGGAAGGCGGTGCTGTGGTCAACATCAAAATGAAAAAAAATCTGGCGACGGGCTACAACGGCAATGTATTTGCCAACTACACCCAAGGTGTTTTCCCAAAACTCAATATAGGGACAGGTCATTTTTACAAAACCGATAAAATAAATCTTTACGCCGGATACAGCTATGCACCAAAATTGGAAAACAGGTTTGATGTACAGGGAATTCAGTTTATTGAAAATAACGCCAACTCGGACAGATGGCTTTCGGAGTTGGACAGAAACACCAAGTCTGAGACGCATACGCTGAGCACCAATCTGGATTATTTTTTAGATAAAGAAAGTACGCTGAGCCTATCTACCACTATTTTGTATCTTCCTTATTGGAAGCGAAACAACAACTCCGAAACGGCAATTTTTAACCCTAGTAATGTTTTGGATTCTACTTTTGTGACCCAAAATGTGATGCGAGATGAAAACACCAACGCGGCTTTTCAGTTGGATTATCAGAGAAATTTAGGAGAAAAAGGCGGGAAAATTTCATCGAGCGTTTTTTACAGCAATTACTACTACAACCGGCTACAAGATGTCAGCACAGATTATTTTTTTCCAAACGGCGATTTTATCCGCAACAATTCCTTTACCTCAGATGCATCGCAAAGTATCAATATTTTCACAGCCGGAATCGACTACAGCGGAACTTTGCCCAACAGTGTAAATATTGAAGCCGGCACAAAAGTATCAACCATAGATTCTAACAACGAACTGCGCCAATACAACATCGTAAATGGCAACCAGGTCTTTGACCCGAACATTTCCAATACTTTTTTTTATGATGAAACCGTTTGGGCCGGCTATTTAAGCCTTGATAAAAACTGGGAAAAATGGAGCGTAAAAACCGGACTGCGTACAGAATATGCTGATATTACAGGTGATTCGCCTACGTTGAATTTGGTAAATAACCGCTTTAATTTGAAGTGGTTTCCATCGGTTTATGTGTCTTATGTTCCTTCAGACAAGCTCACTTTCAACGTTTCGTACAGCAAACGCATAGAAAGACCGAGATATGAGATGCTTAACCCGTTTCAAAATTTTTTGACAGACAATTCCTTTAGCGGGGGCAATCCAAACCTAGATCCTGCCATATCACACAAACTCAATTTGGATATCACCCTTGGCGGAAGGCACACTTTTAGTCCATATTTTACCTACACCAAAGATGCCATTTACGAATTGAACTTTCAGGATAACACCAACAAACTGACAAAATTTGTGAGCAATAACCTAGAGCGAAGTCGCTCTGTGGGCATAGATTATTCCACGTATTACGACTTTACAAAGTTTTGGAGCTTCTACGGCATTACCAGCGTTTTTTTTGACGAAGATCAGTTTAAAACTCCTGAAACCAACAACCAATTGGTCACCAACGACCGACTATCCAATTACACCTACTTGGCCAACACTTTTACCTTACTCAAAGACCAAAGCCTCACGGCTGATTTGAGCTGGCAATACATTTCGCCTATTATTCAGGGTTCGTTGGATGCAGGTTCCAGGCAGATTCTCTCACTTAGTTTGGTGAAAAGTTTTTTTGATGGTAAACTTATTGCCTCCACACAGTTTAATGATATATACAACGAAGGAAACTTTTTGACGCGAACCAAATTTAGAGATCAAGACAGTTTTATTGATGTGCGTACGGAGGTGCGTACCGTGCGGTTTGGATTGCGATACAATTTTGGAAACACCAAGCTAAAGACGAACAAGAAAGACATAGAAGCCGAAGAGAAAAACCGCTTAGGTAAATAAAAAAAGACCACCCTTGGGCAGTCTTCGTTGTAAATTTTTTCAGAAAAAGTATTATTATTCTTCAATCACATCTACTTGCGTAGCGATTAAACCTTTTCTACCTTCTTCTTCCTCGTACTGTACACGGTCTCCTTCTGCCAACTTCTTTCCATTTAATGCCGTGACATGCACAAAAATGTCTTTTCCGGTTTCGTCATTGGTTATGAATCCAAAACCTTTTGCTTCGTTAAAAAATTTTACTGTACCAGTCATTTTGTAATTGTTAAAAAAATTATAATATGTGCAAAGGTAGTTTTATTTATGAGTTGAAAAGAAAAATTTGAAAAAAATAACAAAATTGTCATTTATATATCCTCGTTTTCCTTTTTTTCGAAGCCTTTAAAGGTCAATGCGCTAAGGTCTTTGTCTTTATATCTGTGGTAGATAAACAAAGGCATCAGTATCAAACACAAAACTAAAACCGAAAGGCCGATAAAGAATTCTGCTTGTGGGTCTGCTTGCGACCTTAGGTAAAAACCATAACCAAAGCTCGACAAAACAAAGAGTAGAAGCAATCTTAATACAATTTTCATCTGTTTATTTTATTTATTTTTATCGGTCAGATGGAACACCCTAATTAATCATACTCCTGTATGCAAAATTTTTACATGGGCGTTTCATCTTCTTGCATTTATTGGCTAACTTCAATCAGCTTGCGCCTGTACACACTCAAAAGTTTTGATTTCGAAATAAAACCTATGTACTTTCCTTTCTTGACAACCGGTAAATTCCAAGCACCACTATCTTGAAATTTACGCATGATCTTTTTGGGATTGTCTTTTTGATATTCTATGACTGCCGGTGCGCTTTGCATAAGATCGAGTACTCGGGTTATGTCGTATAACTTTTGGTCAAACATAATGGGGCGAATATCGTCTAAAAGCAGTATGCCTAAGAAATTTTGCTCGTCATCAATCACCGGAAAAATATTTCGATTCGATTTTTTTACGCCCGTTTCTATGATGCCGCCTAAGCTCAGTTCGGGGTCAAGCGGAATAAACCCACCTTCCATGATACTGTCTATGTCCATCAACTGAAGTACTTTATTGTCTTTGTCGTGCGTAATCAGGTCGCCGGATTTGGCAAGCTGCATGGCATACACAGAATGTGGCACAAAGTATCGGGTCACTAAAAAAGAGATGGCGGCGGTAATCATCAGTGGAACAAAAAGTTCGTAACCTCCGGTGAGTTCTGCTATTAAAAATATGGCCGTCAGTGGCGCATGCAGCACCCCGGCCAAAAGTCCGGCCATACCCACCAGCGTAAAATTGCTTTCAGAAATCTTAAAGTTAAAGATATTTAGGTTGTTGACCAACATGGCAAAACAATGCCCCATGGCACTCCCCATAAAAAGCGTGGGCGCAAAAATACCACCCACGCCACCAGCACCAAAGGTAAAGGAGGCAGCAATGACTTTAAAAATGACCAGTCCGGCAAGTAACCCCATCACCACCCAAAGATTGTCTAAATAGGCATTGAAAAGATTAGATCCGAGTGCTTCTCTGTAGTTGCCTTGTAAAAGGTTGTTCACACTGCTAAAACCTTCACCATAGAGTGGCGGAATGAGATAGACCAATAAGCCAATACCCAGTCCACCCATTATCAACCTCTTGGTTTTACTTTCTATCTTCTCGAAAACACCCTCAATTCGAAAAAAAACTTTAGAAAAGTAAATGGAAGTAAGCGCCGATAAGAGTCCCAACATAATAAAAAACGGTACTTCACTGATTTTAAAAGCATCCTGCAGATGAAATGGCAATAAAAACTGAGATCCCATAAACAGATATGAAGTGAGTACGGCTGAGGCCGAAGCCAGCAAGAGCGGCACTAAAGACAGCAAAGTTAAGTCTAAACTAAAAACTTCAATGGCAAAAATGATGGCTGCAATGGGTGCTTTAAAAATAGCTGCCATCGCACCCGCTGCCGCGCAACCCAACAAAAGCGTCCGCGTGGTTTGGTTCATGTGTGTGAGCTGTCCTACGTTGGCCCCAATGGCCGTGGCTGTTGAAACCGTTGGCCCTTCCAAACCCACCGAACCACCAAAACCCACAGTGAGGGGTGCTGTTAGAATGGAAGAAAACATTTTGTAGCGTTCTATAAAAGATTTGCGCTTAGAAATGGTAAACAAAACTGAGGGAATACCGTGTGGTACCCGATGTTTAATTACATATTTAATGATTAGCAAAGTCAGTGCAATCCCCAAAGTGGGAAAGATGAAATAAAAAGCAGCGTAATGTTCAATGAGTTTCCCTTCCACCAATGACTGAATCAGGTGTGTAAAGTTTTTTAAAGTCACGGCGCCAATTCCGGAAAGTATGCCAATGACAATACTGAGCACGTACACAAAATTGGTGTTGGATATATGCCGCACTCTCCAGATTAAAAATAATTTAAGGTAATGTCTGAGTTTCTCTTCCACAATTATTTTTATCTAAAATGGATCATTTTCGATCGTTTATAAACTAGTCTTCTGACTTTGTCAGGTTTATATGCAACTCTTCCAACTGCTCCTGCGCGATGGTCGAGGGCGCATCAATCATTACATCTCTTCCTGCGTTGTTCTTGGGAAATGCTATAAAATCGCGTATGGTTTCTTGCCCGCCCAAAATAGCCACCAACCTGTCAAATCCGAAAGCGATACCGCCGTGTGGCGGCGCACCGTACTCAAAAGCGTCCATCAAAAACCCGAATTGCGCTTTGGCTTGTGCGTCTGAAAAGCCGAGCAACGAAAACATTTTTTGCTGTGTCTTTTTGTCGTGTATCCTAATCGATCCGCCGCCGATTTCGTTGCCGTTCAGTACCAAATCGTAGGCGTTGGCGCGCACTTTTCCGGGGTCTGTGTCCAACAGATGCATGTCATCCGGTTTGGGCGAGGTAAACGGATGGTGCATGGCGTGGTATCTTTTGCTTTCTTCATCCCATTCTAAAAGCGGAAAATCTGTCACCCAAAGCGGTGCAAAAGTATCGGCTTTTCGCAGGCCCAAACGGTTGGCGAGCTCCATGCGCAGTGCACTGAGCTGTGAACGCGTTTTGTCTGCGGATCCGGCCATGACCAAAAGTAAATCGCCGGGTTGGGCTTGAAGTGCTTGAGCCCAAGCCAAGAGTGTTTCTTCATTAAAAAACTTATCTACGGACGACTTAAAAGTACCATCATGGTTGTAGCGAACCCAAACTAGCCCTCCGGCACCCACTTGCGGGCGTTTTACCCAGTCTATCAACGCATCAATTTCCTTGCGGGTATAATCGGCCAAACCGGGCGCAGCGATTCCTACTATCAATTCTTGGTTGTCAAACACCTGAAAGCCTTTTCCTTGGGCCAAGGCGTTTAGTTCGCCAAATGCCATCCCAAAACGGATGTCTGGTTTGTCGTTTCCGTATTTTTTTATAGCATCTGCATAGGTGATGCGCGGAAATTTTTCCACTGTTATGCCTTTTGTGTGGTGTAGAATATGTTTGGTGAGACCTTCAAAAGTTTCCAAAATATCTTCTTGGGTTACAAAGGCCATTTCGCAGTCTATTTGTGTAAACTCGGGTTGGCGGTCTGCGCGCAGATCTTCATCGCGAAAACACCTTACAATTTGAAAATACTTGTCCATTCCGGCTACCATCAGCAATTGTTTGAAAGTTTGTGGAGACTGAGGCAATGCATAAAATTGACCTTCATTCATGCGCGACGGCACCACAAAATCCCTTGCACCTTCCGGTGTAGATTTTATCAGATATGGCGTTTCGACCTCTATAAAACCTTGCCCGGAAAGATAGTTTCGAACAGCTATAGCCACTTGACTCCTAAAAATCAAGTTTTGTTTGACGGGATTACGACGAATGTCCAAATAGCGGTATTTCATCCGTAAATCTTCGCCGCCATCCGTTTTGTCTTCAATGGTAAAAGGTGGCGTTTTGGCTGTATTGAGAACGGTGAGGTTCGCTACCAAAACTTCTATTTCACCTGTTGGAATGTTCGGATTTTTAGATTCTCTTTCGATGACCGTTCCGCTTATCTGAATAACGTATTCCCGTCCGAGGTTCTGAACGGTTTTAAGCAGCGATTCCGGTGTTCTTTCGGTATCAAAAACCAGCTGTGTAACGCCGTAACGATCGCGCAAATCTATCCAACTGACAAAACCTTTATCGCGTATTTTTTGAATCCAACCGGAAAGCGTTACCTTTTGATTTAAGTTGTTTATACTGAGTGCTCCACAAGTGTGTGATCGATACATCTGAAAGACAGTTTTAAATTTGATGGCAAAATTACGAAATGGATGGCAACATTTACCTGCAATAGATTTTCTTTTCGCTAAAAACACAAAGTGTCAGCCGAGCCAAAAAAACTTTGTTAATCAAACTTTACTTTGAATGTAATCTAATGATATATTTTTAAAATACAAAATATTGTTTTTCAGTGTT
Organism: Bacteroidota bacterium; assembly: GCA_018829465.1. Classification (GTDB taxonomy): domain Bacteria; phylum Bacteroidota; class Bacteroidia; order Flavobacteriales; family Flavobacteriaceae; genus UM-FILTER-40-17. Next base: position 97,253 of record JAHJTN010000012.1, read on the forward strand.
TTAAAAATCTAATGTAAATTTAATGTTATGTAAACGTAATTTGTATGTAAATTTAATGTACCTTTGTAAAGGATTTGTAAAATATTTAAGAACCTCATAAAAAACACAGTTATGAAAAAGATTGGATTTATCATGATGATTTTGATGGTCGTAGGTGTGTATGCACAACAACCACAGCCAAAATTAGAAAAAGAAGGTGATTTAGTTAAAGCCACTTACTATTATGAAGATGGGCAAGTGCGTCAGCAAGGCTACGTAAAAGACGGTAAACTTCACGGACAATGGATTTCCTATAGAGCAGATGGTACCAAGGTTGCCCTGGCACAATATGCATCAGGCAAAAAAACCGGTAAATGGTTGTTTTGGGATGAAAATGGCAATGTAAAAGAAGTGGACTATTCCCAAAATGCGATTGTAAATGTCATAGAAGTCGAAACGGGCAAGGCTACTGTTGAAAATTAGTTAAAGCTTTAAATTTGATTTTCAAAAACCAATTCGTTGCGAATTGGTTTTTTTGTTTACTAAAACTTGGCTTTTTCGTTTGTTTTTAAAAAACCGACAATCAAAACAAAAATTATTTGCAGATAACAAAATGCGGTGTATATTTGCATCCGCTATCAGCAACAGGTTCGGTAGTTCAGTTGGTTAGAATACCTGCCTGTCACGCAGGGGGTCGCGGGTTCGAGTCCCGTCCGGACCGCAAAACCGTCTCTTTTTGAGGCGGTTTTTTTGTTAAAACCCGCCTCTTTCGGTGAGATACGTCATCAAAATGTGGTGTATAGAGTCATTGATATCAGCTGCTACGTACGAAATTCTGTATTTAGCACATTGAAGTTTTAATTCTTGAAAATACGAAGAAACGGCCTGTTTGTACTCCGTTTGTACGCTGTCTGCATATACATCTAATTTTTCACCCGTTTCTACATCTACAAACCGACGCGGAGTATTGTCAAAATCAAAAGCGTATTCCTTTTGTTTGTCTATTACGTGGAAGAGGACGACGCGGTGTTTGTTGTAGCGCAAGTGACGTAAGGCTTCAAAGAGTTTTTCGGTATCCTGAGTCGCTTCAAACATGTCTGTAAACAGCAATACCAAAGATCGCCTTTTGAGTTTTTCGGCTATTTCGTGAAGTATTTGAGATGTTTGGGTGGTTTTGGGTTCGTCTGAAAGCAGCAAGCCTTCAAGTTGGGCGACGAGCATACGATGGTGGCGATCGCTGCCTTTTTCGGGTGCATAAAACTCATAAGCATCAGAATAAACACTCAAGCCGATAGCGTCTCGCTGTCTTTTAAGCAAATTCATCAAAGCGGCAGCAGCCAAAACAGAAAAACCCAATTTGTTGTAGGATGTGGCCGTTTGTTTGGTCACTTTGGGATAGTGCATAGATGCGGAGTTGTCTATAATGATATGACACCTCAGGTTGGTTTCCTCTTCATAGGTTTTAACGTACAGACGATCGGTTTTGGCAAAATGCTTCCAGTCTATATGCCGGGTAGAATCTCCGGTATTAAAACTCTTGTGTTCTGCAAATTCAGATGAAAAACCCCTGAACGGACTTTTGTGGATGCCACTGATAAAACCTTCCACAACCTGATTGGCTACCAACTGCAGGTTGCCAAATGTTTCGAGTCGCTGTAGGGCTTCATCAATTTTCATCGAAGTAGTGGTTTGTCAAATAAAAGTAAACAAAAAAGGTTTGGCCTAAAGACCAAACCATCAAATCTAAACTATTATCGCTTGTTAAACAAGTGCATCTAAAGCCTCGGTGTACACGTTTTTTGGTGAAACGCCTACTTGTCTGCCTACGAGTTCACCTTTGTTAAAAACCAAAACGGTGGGTATATTGCGAACGCCGTATTTGGCTGCCCATTGTTGGTGAGCGTCCACATCCACTTTTCCTACAACGGCTTTGTTTTCATAATCTTTACTGATTTCGTCAATGATGGGACCTACCATACGGCAAGGACCGCACCAAGCTGCCCAAAAGTCAACCAATACGGGTTTGTCTGATTTTAATACGATGTCTTCAAAAGAGCTGTCTGTTATTTCAAGTGCCATGATTGTGTGTGTTATTATTTTCTGAACTCCAAAGTTAGTCTTTTTTGTATAAATTGCCTTACAGCCAAATCACTTTTTGTAATGGAATAATCAATTTAGGTTATTGCTTTCTATGCTCCAACGCTTCTTTAGCAGGAAACACATCTGTTTCTTTGGGAAAAGCCTTCTTGTTGAACACCAACAAAATACCCACACCCGTGCTGATAGCCGTGTCGGCTATATTGAAAACCGGATCAAAAAAAGTAAAGTAATCGCCGCCTATAAATGGTATCCATTCGGGCAGATAACCTTCATAGAGTGGAAAGTACAACATATCAACCACTTTGCCGTGAAAAAGCGTGCCGTAGCCTCCCGCATCAGGAAGAAAGGTCGCTACTTGGTGGTAGCTATCTGTAAATATCAAACCGTAAAAAACAGAATCTATGATGTTGCCAAAAGCGCCTGCAAATATCAAAGAGACCGCAATAACTGTAATTTTTGGCGTTATTTTTTGGGTTAAATCCCACAGCCAATAGCCAATGCCGAAAATGGCTACAATCCGAAACAAAGTAAGAATGAGTTTTCCGTTTTCACCCGGAATTTTGGCGCCCCATGCCATCCCTTCATTTTCGACAAACAAGATTTTAAACCAGCCAAAAACAGGCACACTTTCTCCAAGCTGAAAGTTCGTTTTGATGTAAAATTTACTGACTTGATCAATTAATAAAACAAGAAAAATTAATGCGGCGGATTTGTTTAAGGCCATTTTTTGATGCGTAATAAAGGTGGATTAAAAACCGGTTTCAAAGCTACATAATTTTTTTAAGAGGGCATTTGAAAAATTTAATGCGATTTGTGAATGTAAATCTTTCCGGCGGCAGTTTTAAGTCTTATTTTATTAGGTCCTGTAACGACGGTTTCTCTTTGCACATTTTCCGGCGATGCATCAACCTCTATTTGAGCCAAGTTGGTGTCCAGCCTTATGTTGCCACTGTAGGTCTGTACAGTTGCATGGCCAAAAAAAGGACTCAAAGTAGCATGCCCATAGCCTAGTATGAGCTGTAGATTGGCAAATTTTCCAGATACGTTTACATGAGATTGTCTGCTGACCATCCGAAGATTCATGGCTTCGGGCAGTATAACGATAATCTTTTGCGAGTTCACTTTATGTGCGCTGAGTTTGTCGTCATAATCAGGCGTCCAAACCCGTTTGGTCAAATGAAAGATGAGCTCATTGGCTTCTCTGTTAATCTGCAATTGGTAAAAATTTGCGTACTCGCCGGCGCCCTCCACTTCTACAAACAGAGAATCTCCCTTTTGGGTTGAAATCACGGTTTCAGTGGCTTCGTCAAAATTCAAAAAAATCTTATCCCCAGGATCGACCGAAAGCCTGTAATTTGCTTGTTGAGAAAAAGTTGTAAAACAAATAAAGAAAAAAAGGCTGTGCCAAAAATGCATCTTTTAGTTGTAAAGATAAAAAAACCACTCGCCTTCGAATGGTTTTACAGTCGTAAAATATATTGGGCTTGGTTTATTGCATGTTTTTGGCCTCAATGCTGAGCGTTGCATGCGGCACCAACTTAAGCCTTTCTTTATTGATGAGTTTTCCGGTAACCCGACAAATACCATAGGTCTTGTTTTCTATGCGAATCATCGCATTTTTGAGATCGCGTATAAACTTTTCTTGCCTGATGGCCAATTGTGTATTGGCTTCTTTTGACATGGTTTCCGAGCCTTCTTCGAATGCTTTAAAAGTTGGCGAAGTATCGTCTGTGCCATTGTTGCCATCATTCATATAGGCACTTCGGATGAGTTCTAAATCCTGTTGGGCTTTTACAATTTTTGCTTCAATAATTTTTCGGAACTCTGCCAAATCAGCATCAGAATAACGAACTTTGGTTTCTGTTGACATAATTATATTTTTTTAATAAAAAGCTTGGTTTCTATTTCATCGAACGAAATATCAACCCCATTTTCAAGTGTATCTACCAGCGACAATTCTTGCGCTAAGGTTTCATTTTTGATGTAATTCGTGTTCTTCGAAACGGCTTCCACTATATCTTTGTGCGTAAGCAGCGATACACAAATTTGATCTGTAACTTCAAAACCCGAATCTTTGCGAAGGTTCTGAATTCGGTTTACCAATTCTCTGGCAATACCTTCATTTTTAAGCTCCGGACTGATCGTCTTATCCAAAGCAACCGTAATACCTTTGTCCGAAGCGACCAACCAACCGGCAACTTCCGTAGCCACAACCTCTACATCTTCGGACGACAAATTAAATACTTTTTCTCCAATTTCTAGGCGTATTTCGCCTTGCGTTTCCAAAGACCGAATCTGTGTTTTTGTCAAGCTTGTTATAGCGCTGGAAATCAAACTAATATCTTTCCCGTAGCGCGGGCCTAAGGTCTTAAAATTGGGTTTTACTTGTTTGGTAAGTATGTCTGCATCATCGTCCAATAAAACAATATTTTTGACATTAACTTCCGATTGTATCAAATGTGATACGGCGGCAACAGCTTGCTTGTCTTCTTCTGAAAACACAGGAATCATCACGGTTTGCAGCGGTTGGCGTACTTTTATTTTTTCCTTTTTTCGAAGCGATAACACCAGAGAAGAAATGGTTTGCGCGAGCTGCATTTTGTGTTCCAAAGATTTATCAACAAATTGATGCTGAAAAGTCGGAAACTGATCTAAATGAACGCTTTCTGTTTTGTTCGTCAAGTCTTTGTATAGCCTTTCTGCAAAAAACGGCGCCAAAGGTGCCATGAGTTTGCTGACTTCTAGAAGGCAACTGTAAAGCGTTTGATAGGCGGCCAATTTGTCCGTATCGCCGTGTTGATTTTCGGAAGCGGGCTTCCAGAAACGCCTTCGGCTGAGCCTGACAAACCAATTGCTCAAGTTTTCTTGTACAAAATAGGAAATCGCGCGAGCGGCTTTGGTAGGTTCGTAGTCTTCATATGCAGCCTCTACTTCGGCTATTACAGAGTGAAGTTCTGAAAGAATCCACCTGTCAATCTCAGATCTGTTCGCTAAGGGCAACTGATTTTCTTCGCCGGTAAATCCGTCCAAATTGGCATAAAGGCTAAAAAACGAATAGGTGTTGTACAAGGTTCCGAAAAACTTGCGTTTTACCTCCTCCACCCCGGCCATATCAAATTTCAAATTGTCCCACGGGTTGGCATTGACAACCATATACCAACGAATCGCATCGGCGCCATGCACCTTTAGCGCATCAAAAGGATCTATGGCGTTGCCCAATCGCTTTGACATTTTCTGTCCGTTTTTATCCAACACCAGCCCGTTTGAAACCACGTTTTTATAGGCCACCTTGTCAAAGACCATGGAGGCGATGGCGTGAAGCGTATAAAACCAGCCTCGGGTTTGATCGACTCCTTCGCAAATGTAATCTGCAGGAAAAGTTTTGCCTTGGTCTATTTTTTCAGCATTTTCAAAAGGATAATGCCACTGTGCATATGGCATAGAGCCGGAGTCAAACCAAACATCTATCAAATCGGCTTCTCTTTGCATGGGTTTGCCTGTGGGCGATACCAATCTTATTTTATCCACCACATTTTTGTGCAAATCTACTTTCGCGTAATTTTCGTCGCTCATGCTATCCGGATCAAAACCTTCATACGGATCTTGTTGCATAAGCCCGGCGTCTATCGATTTTTGTATCTCTGATTTTAATTGCTTCAACGAGCCAATTACGAGTTCCTCTTTTCCGTCTTCTGTGCGCCAAATAGGGAGTGGAATGCCCCAATAACGAGACCGCGACAAGTTCCAGTCATTGGCCGTTTTGAGCCAGTTGCCAAACCGTCCTTCTCCCGTAGCTTTGGGCTTCCAATTGATGGTTTGGTTGAGCGCAAACATGCGGTCTTTTTTATCGGTAACTCGAATAAACCAAGAGTCTAGCGGATAATAGAGTACGGGTTTGTCTGTCCGCCAACAGTGTGGATAGCTGTGGAGGTATTTTTCTACTTTAAAAGCTTTGTTTTCTTCTTTTAACCAGATTGATATTTCTACATCGAGTGATTTTTCGGGTGCTTCTCCGTCAGTGTAGTATTCGTTTTTGACATATTTCCCGGCCCATTGGCCCATGTGTTTGGTGAATTTTCCTTGGAGATCTACTAGAGGAACCGGATTGCCGTCGTCATCGAGGACCAACAGTGGCGGCACTTCGGGTGAGGCTTCTTTGGCTACCTTGGCGTCGTCTGCACCAAAGGTAGGTGCTGTATGTACGATTCCCGTGCCATCTTCTGTGGTCACAAAGTCTCCGGCTATGACCCTAAACGCATTTTCTGTATGTTGATAGGGCAATGCCATTGGAATCAACTGCTCATATCTAATTTCGAGTAGAGCTTCTCCTTTGAAGGTTTTTAGAATTCTGTAAGGAATTTTTTTCTGATGGTCATCAAAGTTTTCAAAATCTGAAGCCTCTGCTGAGGCATAATACTTTCCTGAAAACTGCTTACCAACCAATGCTTTAGCCAAAATAACTTTGATGGGCGAAAATGTGTATTGGTTAAACGATTCAACCAAAACGTATTCAATGTTTTTGCCTACAGTCAAAGCTGTGTTGGATGGCAATGTCCAAGGCGTGGTTGTCCATGCTAAAAAATGTATTTCACCCAGATTTTGAAGAAATTCGGGAAGTGTGTTTGAAACAGCTTTAAACTGCGCCACTGCTGAAGTGTCTGAAACATCCCGATAGCAGCCGGGCTGGTTGAGTTCGTGCGAGCTTAAACCGGTGCCTGCTTTGGGAGAATACGGCTGTATGGTATAGCCTTTGTAAATCAAACCTTTTTTGTACAACTGCGACAACAACCACCAAACAGATTCCATGTATTTAGGCTCGTAGGTAACATACGGATTCTTCATGTCAACCCAATAGCCAATTTTCTCGGTCAGGTCGTTCCACACATCTGTATATCGCATGACGGCTTTCCTGCACGCTTCGTTATAGGCTTCAATAGATATTTTTTTGCCGATATCTTCTTTGGTGATGCCCAATTCTTTTTCTACACCAAGCTCTATGGGCAAGCCGTGGGTGTCCCAACCGGCTTTTCTTTCTACCTGATATCCCTTTTGGGTTTTGTACCGACAGAAAATGTCTTTGAGCGTGCGCGCCATCACGTGGTGAATACCGGGCAAACCATTAGCAGAGGGTGGCCCTTCGTAAAATATAAAGGCAGGTTTTCCGCTACGGGTCGAAATGCTTTTTTCGAATATGTGCTCGTTCTTCCAAAAAGCCAATATTTCTTCTGTGACTTTAGGTAAATCTAAGTGCTTGTAGGTTGCAAACTTCTTGCTCATCAATCTCATTCTTTTTTTGAATTTGCGAAATTAATGATTTTCCTTTGATTGATAAGGCATTAACCTTTATTATCTTGTAAAAATTTCGCGTAAAACCGTTAAAGACTTTGGGTTTTTGAATCCTTCCAGCTGCATTGCGTAGTATCTGAGCAGGTGGTCGAGCATTTCTTTTCTATGCCCGATATTGTCTGTATTTTCCGAATAAGCCTTTTCTGTGCGTGCCACATAGGCTATAAAAGTGGCTGTTTGTTGTGCGTTTAGCATTTGTTTGGTATTGTAACCCTGTTGAAGCCGCCCTTCTAAAAGATCAAAATACAGGCCTGTGTCTTCTATGTCAGGAAAAAAACCTAAGTATTTGCTCAACCGAATCAAGAAAAGGTGGTGAAAGTCGGGCTGTACGGGCAGGGCATCAAACCGAATGATTTCAGAAGCTAAAAAGTCGTACATATCTTTGTGTGTTGCCTCTTCCCGGATAGACATATTGAGAATTTCGGACAAAAAAACAGCGACTGAACTTTTTTCGATTTGAAAATGTATGGTTTTTAGAGCTTCATCGAGTTGGACTTCCAAAATTTGCTCGAGTGTTCCTTTGTCTTTGTGAATGGCTGTGAGTTCGAGCAGTGTTAGGGGTTGAAAAAATGCGGATTTGAATTTTTTGGACTTGGCCGACAATACCCCGCGAATCAGATAGGATTTCATCCCCGACGACCTGGTAAAACACTTTACAATCAGGCTGTTATCACCATATTTTAATGATGAAATAACGATGGCCTTGGTTTGAATTCTCATCAGCGTATGATCATGACTTTGTTCACTTTGGTGTTTTGTCCGTCTCGGTCTGTAATGATAATCATATACACACCTGAGGCAACTTTGTACCTGCCAAAAGCACGAAGATCCCATTCAATAGAGCCGCCTTGGGCAATGGTTTCAAAAACCAAGTTGCCCGATATATCCGTTATTTTGACTTTGGCTCTCGGCGACAGATTCCGAATGGTGAGGTTGCCATTAAAGTCCGGTTTCACAGGGTTTGGAAAAACAATGACATCATCTAGGTTATCTCGTGTTTGCGTTGCGTTACTCAAGAAAGAAACCAACCCCCTATCGGTCGCAAAATAAACCCTTCCGCTGGCGCCATCAATGGAAATATCATTGACCGTATTGGAAGGTAGCGGAGAATTGTCTGTCGTAAATCGTTGCAAGGTGCGTTGGCCATCCGGTGAAAACATAAAAACGCCCGATCCGATGGTGGCAACCCATTTGTTGTCTGAGCCATCCGTTTCAATATCAGAGATGAGCTGCCCGAAAAGGAGTTCCTCCGCCAAACCATTTTGAAGAATGATAATTTCTTCGGCTCGTGGATTCTCTTCTTCAAAGAATCCGGAGGTGTTGAAGAGTACGCGCAGGCCGTCTCTTGTTCCAATCCAAAGCCGATTTCGGCTGTCCATAGACAAGGCGCGAATGTCGTTGATAGGAAGATTGCCGGTGACCTCATCGAGATTTTTGAGCTGAAAGCCTCCTGCAGTCTCCCTAAAGCCTAAAAGACCATGCCCAAAGGTAGCAATCCATTTGGTGCCGTTTCGATCTATTACCATATTTGAAAGGGCAAGTTCGGAGCCCAAAAAAGGGTTTGATGGATTGCTGTTATCCGGAGCAATCACATCTGCTACACTGAACGACTCCCATTGTCCGCTGCTTCGCAATACTTTGATGGCGTTTTCTATACGGTTGTTGGTAGCCCACAAATCGCCGTTTCTATCGAATTGTGTGTCGTGAATTCGGACATCAACCCTGCCGGGAAGCAAGGTTTCCAAGCCACTGTTGGTGCTGTCCCAAAGATCTAATATTTGGTTGTCTTCTATCACCAGAATACCTGAGAAAAAAGAACTCACATAAACCTTGTTGTCAAACGGGCTGATGTTGACATACGACAAATCGGCCGCATTTCGCAATTCACTTGCCGGTATGTTTATCCAGTCTCCGTTTTCCAGATGGCTTATGCCGCGTCGGTCCAGCGGGGAAGGATTATAGGAAAAACTGTATATTCCATATACCACCCACAATTCGTTTGGTGCGGCTTGTATTTGAAACGGATCATTTCGCAACGGTCCGTTTGGTATGGTTACCGTTGCGTTGGTCAAATCTGGAGGTGTAAAAACAAGCAAACCCCCTTCAGTAGTTCCTACAAAAAATCTGTTTTCAAAAACGGTGGCGCTGGTGTAGGTCAACTCATTATTCTGAAAATTAGCCAACTGGAAGGCAACACTTTCAGAGGTGTTGAATGCAAAAACAGCCTTGGTGGTTGTGAGCGTCATAAAATTTTCGTTTGCCCGAAGTCGGGCAAATGCTGTGGGATGTGTAAACCCGGTGTTGGCAAAATTGCTTCCGTTGTATCGCCAGAGCTGTCTGTTAGATCGTGTGGCGAAAACGGTGTTGTTAAATTGCACAAGGGATGTCCAATTGCCACTTATAAGCGTGGACCAGTTGTTAAAATCGATTAAATTGGGGTTGTTAACATCTGCTATGCGTATGCCTTCTTCTGCCGTAGCCGCAAAAATTCTGTCTTGAAAAACGGTGAGCTGTGTGACGTTGAGCAAACCGCCGCCGCTTCCCATAAAAAAGGTATCACCAAATTCTAGTCTTTCCAAGTTGTATTCTACGATTCCAAACTGACAAGCTATGAAAATTTTGTTGCCAAATTCAAACATATTGTTCACCCTTTTGCGATCGGGCGGAATGGTGAGTTTGTTGATGATATCTACAACTGTGATTACGTCTTCGGTGAGCGGGTCGTAAACATCTAACAATCCGGTGGCGTAACCAATGACCAATTTTTTAAAGTCCTTGCTGTAGTGAATGGCTGTAATGACTTGTCCCGAAAGGCCATCTACGGTGGTGATGGTCTTAATCTCTTTAGATAGCAGGTTATAAGAAAAAACCGCATTTTGGCTGCTTACAAAAACTTCATCAATGCCTTCGGAAATATCTGTAATGTTGAAATATGAAAAATGTCCCTGCCATCTGTTAGAAAAGTTCTGACCAAAGGTCGTATTTCCAAAAAGTATAAAGAGTATTAATAACTTTTTCATCCGCTGATGTTGATTATTTAGACTTTGCTCAATACAAGTTTTTTTTAACGATTGGATGGAATACCTTATGTGTCATAGCTGTAGATTTTAAAAAAAACTGTTCATGGGCATTCACATGCATTGACAAATCAGTACATTAACGTGCTCAATTCTTTAAAATTGTATGTAAAAAATTGATGGTTTAAAGGATTCGAGCTGCTTCCTTTGCAAAATAAGTAGCAATGATGGCGGCACCGGCGCGTTTGAAAGCGATCAGTTGTTCGAGCATCACAGCGTCGTGATCGAGCCAGCCTTTATTGGCAGCGGCCTTTAACATGGCGTATTCACCACTTACTTGGTACACGGCAATGGGTGTTTGAACAGTATTTTTTAAATCTCTAACGATATCCAGATAACAAAGACCGGGTTTTACCATAACGATGTCGGCACCTTCTTCAATGTCTGCTAGGGTTTCTCTGATGGCTTCTTCTCTATTGGCAAAATCCATCTGATAAGTTTTTTTATCGCCAAAACCGGGTGCAGAATCTAAGGCATCGCGGAAAGGACCGTAAAAAGATGATGCGTATTTGGCACTGTAACTCATGATGCCTGTATCGGTAAAGTTTTCGATGTCCAAAGCTTGTCTGATACGCAAAATCCGTCCGTCCATCATATCGCTGGGCGCAACAAAATCTGCACCGGCCATTGCGTGAGAAACACTCATTTGCGACAGGACCGCTACGGTTTCGTCATTTAAAATTTTTCCGTCTGCTACGATGCCGTCGTGTCCGAAGGAAGAAAATGGATCCAAGGCCACGTCGGTCATAACTAACATATTGGGCGCTGTGTCTTTTACCGTTTTGATGGCGCGTTGCATCAATCCGTTTGAATTGAGTGCTTCGGTGCCTTTGTTGTCTTTTAGATTGTCGGGGACTTTCACAAAAAGCAAGACGCTTTTAATACCTAAATTCCAAAGTTCTTTAATTTCTTGGGTCAATTCATCTAGACTGTATCTGTAATAGCCGGGCATAGAAGCAATTTCTTCTTTAATGCCTTTTCCTTCGGTGACAAAAACAGGGGCTAAAAAATCGTTTACTGTCAAATGTGTTTCTTTTACCAGGTTGCGGACAGCTTCGCTTTGTCTGAGTCGTCTGTATCTTGTAAGCGGGTACATAAAAATAAATTTTATGTAAAGTTAAAGCAAAAAGGGAGATATTGAGGTATTAAAAATCGTAATTGACACTCAAGCCAAAAACCTGTTTCAGCTGTGTACGCGCTATGGCGTCTGTGTCGTATATGGCGTGTATGTTAAAATTTGTGGAGAGATTGCCGTTTATTTTCATAAGCACATTGAGTTGGTAGCTCAAATCCACTTCATCTGTGTTTTGCAAATAATCAACATACACATTGAAAATGTTTTCAAAAGTAACGTTTTCCATCATTAAAAATTTCCAATATGCCGCACCATTAAATCCCAATTCATAATTAACCGTGTTGCCTTGATCTACCCCAAAAGCACTTCTAGTCTCTGTGAAACGTGCCAATACCGTTGTGATTTTGGACGTAGCCGGAGACAGGTTTAGGTATAGGTTGTTACTTTTTTTCCAGAGCATACCGGGACCAAAGGTGTAATAGGCAGGTGAAAATATTCGAGATTGTTCTACGCGTCTGCTCACGCCCAAGCTGTCTGTGACGTTTCGGTAGCCTTTGTCGAATTGTGTTCTAAAGTTAAGGAAAAACGAGTAGAACCAATACTTTCCGGCTTTTTTACCCAAGACGGAATTCCACTCAAATCGATCGTCTGTTTTTTCTACGTCATTCCCGTTTATCTGCGTGAGCCCATAAGCAGCTATAACCTGGTTGTTCCACGACCAGTTGTCTTTTGCATAGTTGAAAGTATAGTTGAGCGAAGCCGTTCCGGATATATTATTTTCCCCTCCGGCGGTCCAGTTTTGGAAACTAGACTGATTGAACAAAAATCCGAACTTGCCCTTTTTTTCCCAGTTAGAAATCGTGTCATTCGGGTTTTGTGCTTTTGCAATAAAAAAAAGTGCACAAAAAACAGTTACTAAAATACCTCGCATGCCAGTTTAATATGCCGCAAAAATAAAAAAATTGTCAATAAATGCTAGCCGGATTTGGACTTCTTAAAAACCGGCACGCTCGAACAGGCCTCGCCGTAAAAAACGGCATTTGCCACAGCCGATAATTGTTGCGTAATTTGCACGTATGCCGATGAAGGTATGGGCTTTTCAAAACAGCCTTTGACAATGATGTTCTTTCCGGAAAACGCAGATATATCTATTCGGCGCAGACTTTCTCGCATCAAAAAAGACTCGAGTTGTTGCAAATCGCCAAAGACTATTTCTTGCGCCAAGCCTTCTAATTTGCTGGTCATAAGCATGTATGCCCAAACCGGTACGATGGCGTCGGTACTGCAATGCAGTGCGACAAAATGATTTTTAAATGCGGAAAAGTCAAAAGAATTGACAGCTTGCCGAAAGGATTTTTCACGCAAAATCAAACCTTCTTCAAGCCATTGGGCTACATCAATTTGACTTCGCTTACCTTCAATATAGTAGTCCTGCAAATCTAGCGTAACCAACTTGCTTTCTGCTACTTTATTTTTGATTTCCTGAGCCATCTTAAAATGATTTTAGAGCAATCCCAGTTCGAGTTTGGCTTCTTCGCTCATCAAATCTTGCGTCCATGGCGGATCAAAAGTGATTTCTACTTCTACATCTGCCACGCCTTCAATGGTGCGGATTTTGTCTTCTACTTCCTTAGGAAGCGTTTCGGCTACAGGACAGTTGGGTGTTGTCAATGTCATCAGCACGCGGATATCGGCATCTGTACTCACCATGACGTCGTAAATCAGTCCCAATTCATAAATATCAACCGGGATTTCCGGGTCGTAAATCGTCTTCAGTATGCGCACTATGTCTTCGCCTAATTTGTGGGTGTCTATGGTGTTTTCCATGGTTTAAGTGTTTTGTTTTCTTTTGGTTTCAAATGCCAAAGCATACAGTTTCAGCTGTTTGATCATCGATACCAAACCGTTGGCGCGGGTGGGCGACAGGTGTTCTTTCAAACCTATTTGATCGATAAAATCCATATCGGCTTCGAGTATGTCTTTGGGCTTTTGGTTAGAAAAAACCCTGAGTAAAATAGCGATGATTCCTTTGGTAATAATCGCATCCGAATCGGCGGTAAATTTGACCAAATCTGAATCCATCTCGGCATGTACCCAAACCTTGCTCTGACATCCTTTAATAAGGTGGTCATCGGTTTTGTATGCTGGGTCTATCAACGGGAGGCTTTTGCCTAAGGAAATCATGTATTCGTAGCGTTGCATCCAGTCGTCAAACATGGAAAACTCATCTACTATTTCTTCCTGTATTTCTTTGATTTGCATTATGCTAACATTTGTTTTGCTTTGATGACTGCCGACACCAAACTATCTACTTCCTCCATCGTATTGTAAAATGAAAACGATGCGCGCACAGTTCCGGGAATTTTAAAATAATCCATGATGGGTTGGGCGCAGTGGTGGCCCGTGCGAACGGCGATGCCCAATTTATCTAAAATTGAACCTACATCGTAGGGATGAATGCCTTCCAAATTAAACGAAATCACGGCTGTTTTTTCAGCAATATCACCATAAATTTTCAATCCCGATATGGATTTCAGTTTGTCTGTGACATAGTGTAACAACTTCGTTTCGTAGGCTTCTATGTTTTCAAAGCCGAGTGAATTCAAATAATCTACGGCTACACCAAACGCGATGCCTCCACAAATATTTGGCGTACCGGCTTCAAATTTATGCGGTAAATCGGCATAGGTAGTTTTTTCAAAAGTGACTTCAGCTATCATTTCTCCACCACCTTGATAGGGCGGCAATTTACGCAACCAAGCTTCTTTGCCGTAAAGAATCCCCACGCCTGTTGGTCCACACATTTTGTGAGCGGATGCCACGTAAAAATCGGCATCTATCGCCTGCACATCGGGTTTGATGTGCGCACATGATTGTGCGCCGTCTATCAATACGGCAGCGCCAAATTCATGCGCTTTTTGTATGATGCTTTGTATTGGGTTGATGACGCCTAATGCGTTTGAAATATGATTGACAAAAACCAATTTGGTCTTGGGAGAAAGTAGTTTATCGTACGCATCGATGTCCAAAGTTCCGTCGGGCAACATGGGAATTACAAGCAATCTGGCATTTGTGCGTTCGCAGAGCATTTGCCAAGGAACAATATTTGAATGGTGTTCTAAGGCCGAAACGATAATCTCATCGCCTGCTTTTAAGAGGGTGGTGAATCCATTGGCGACCAAGTTGATGCCGTGCGTTGTTCCCGAAGTAAAAATGATTTCATGTGTTTTTGCAGCATTAAAATGCTGTTGCAATTTTTTTCTGGCTTGTTCGTAGGCGTCTGTGGCTTCTTGTGACAAACTGTGTACGCCGCGGTGAATATTGGCGTTGTAGTTTGTGTAATAATCTACAATGGCATCTATCACCATTTGCGGTTTCTGCGAAGTGGCGGCATTGTCGAGATAGACCAACGGATAGCCATTCACTTTCCGATTTAGTATGGGAAACTGTTTGCGTATGGTTGTTATATCCAAATTTTGTCGCTTCTCGATAGCACTCATAAGCTTTTTTTAAATATCGAAGCCCAATTTCACTCCAATTTTATTGGCAATTATCTTGGTGATGCGGGTTTTTATTTCCTGTATTTTCACAGCACTCAACACGTCGTTGGCAAAGGCGTACATGAGCAGTGCCTTTGCTTCTTTCTCGGGTATGCCACGGGCTCGAAGGTAAAACAAGGCTTTTTTGTCGAGCTGCCCAATGGTACAACCGTGCGAACATTTTACATCGTCTGCAAATATTTCCAACTGTGGCTTGGTGTTGATGGTGGCTTTGTCTCCTGTGAGCAAGTTGTTGTTTTGCTGATAGGCATTTGTCTTTTGCGCTTCTTTTTTCACGATTACTTTTCCATTGAAAACACCCGTTGACTGGTCGGCGTAAATGCCTTTGTATTCCTGAAAACTTTCGCAGTTGGGTTGGTTGTGCGCCACCAAGGTGTGGTGGTCCACATGTTGCTTATCACCAACTAGTGTGATGCCTTTCAGTGTAGATTGGACGTGTTCGCCTTCTTGGTAAAAGTTCAAGTTGTTTCGTGTCATTTTTCCACCGAACGAAAAAGTGTGTACAGCGCAGTTGCTGTCTTGTTTCTGTGAAATATAGGTGTGGTCAATCAGAGAGGCAGAAGGCAAGTCGTTTTGAATTTTGTAGTAATCCACAATGGCGCGTTTGTTGGCAAAAATTTCAGTCACTGCGTTGGTCAAAACCGGATTTTCATACAAGCTTTGATGTCTTTCTATGATTTGTACATGCGCATTTTCGCCTACTACAATGAGGTTTCTGGGAAAAAGCATCAGTGCAGATTCCTGTCCGGTAGAAAAATGGATGATCTGAATGGGTTTGTTTACAACTTTCCCTTTTGGAATGTTGATGTAGGCGCCTTCTGTAGCAAAAGCCGTGTTTAAGGATGTGAGACTTTCGTTTTTGTCGGTTGCCTGATTGTAAAACCGGTCCATGACCATCTTGTATTTGGGCTTTGACAAGGCCGACGAAAGCAAGCAAATATCCATGCCTTGGTGTGTGGTTTCAGACAAAAAAGAGCTGTACACTCCATCTATAAAAACCAATTTGTACGAGTCTATTTCGTGTAAAAAATATTTTTTCACATCTTTAAATTCGACCGAATTTTCCTTTTTTGAAAAAACGGTGTACGGCACTTTGAGCAACGGATTTAGAGAGGTGTATTTCCATTCCTCATCTTTTTTGGACGGGAAACCGTTCGATTCAAAATTTTTAATAGCTTGCGAGCGAATGTTGCGCACATGGTCGTCCATCTCGGTTCGGTCTTCGAAAGCGAGATAAGAAGCCAACAATCTTTCTTTTAATTCCATATGGTAATTTTTTCTTTAGGTAAAGTTACTTTACCCAATCGTATCCTTTTTCTTCGAGTTGATGTGCCAATTCTTTTTCGCCGGACTTTACAATTTTTCCATCGTGAAGCACGTGGACAAAATCCGGAATAATATAATCCAACAATCGTTGGTAGTGTGTGATGACAATAACCGCGTTTTCTTGGCTTCGCAACCTATTTACCCCATTGGCTACTACCCTTAGGGCGTCAATATCGAGTCCGGAATCGGTTTCGTCCAAAATGGCCAATTTGGGATTGAGCATTGCCATTTGAAAAATCTCATTTCGTTTTTTCTCTCCTCCGGAAAAACCTTCGTTGAGCGATCGGGACAAAAACTTTCTGTCAATTTCCAAAAGTTCGGCTTTTTGCTTGATAAGTGCCAACATTTCGTTGGCCGGCATATCTTCTTGCCCTTTGGATTTGCGCAGTTCGTTGATGGCTGTTTTGATAAAATTGGTAACCGATACACCGGGAATTTCAACCGGATATTGAAACGAGAGAAACACGCCTCTGTGTGCGCGTTCTTCTGGAGCGAGTTCTTGAATGTCTTCGCCCTCAAAAAGGATTTCGCCTTGGGTTTGTTCAAAAGCATCGTGGCCGGCAATTACAGATGCCAAGGTACTTTTCCCGGAACCGTTCGGTCCCATGATGGCGTGTACTTCACCGGGTTTTATTTCTAAATTGATTCCTTTTAGGATTTCTTTGCCATCTATGCTGGCATGGAGGTTTTTAATTTGTAGCATTTCATCTGTTTTTATTTATTGTCTTTCAAAGGTCAGACGGAACGCCCTAGGATAATCATACTCCTGTGTGTAACTCTTTTTACATGGGCGTTTCATCTGATTGTAGTTTATTGTTTTAAAGCTTGACTTGGTGTCTGTATCTCAAACTTTTAGTTATTGGTTATACGTTATTGGGTTGTTGTTTTTAAGGCACGACATCATCAAATCATCGTGTCTTCAAATCATTAGCCCACGCTTCCTTCCAAGCTAATTTCCAACAGTTTTTGTGCTTCCACGGCAAATTCCATCGGCAGTTTGTTTAAAACTTCTTTGCTAAAACCATTTACTATTAGCGCGATGGCTTTTTCTGTTTCTATTCCGCGTTGGTTGCAATAGAAAATTTGATCTTCACCAATTTTACTTGTTGTGGCTTCGTGTTCTATTTGTGCTGTTTTGTTCTTGGCTTCTATGTATGGGAAGGTGTGTGCCCCACATCGGTTGCCCATCAAAAGCGAATCGCACTGCGAGAAATTTCTGGCATTTTCTGCACGAGGACCAATTTGAACCAATCCGCGGTAACTGTTTTGAGATTGACCGGCGGAGATTCCTTTAGATATAATGGTACTTCGGGTATTTTTCCCTAGGTGGATCATCTTGGTACCGGTGTCGGCCTGCTGAAAATTGTTGGTCACGGCTATGGAATAGAATTCACCTATAGAATCGTCTCCTTTAAGTACACAACTCGGATATTTCCAAGTAATGGCAGATCCGGTTTCTACCTGCGTCCAAGATATTTTTGCCCGGTTTTCACAAAGCCCGCGTTTGGTGACAAAATTATATACGCCACCTTTGCCACTTTTATCGCCCGGAAACCAGTTTTGTACGGTTGAGTATTTGATTTCTGCATCGTCTAGCGCGATGAGCTCCACCACGGCTGCGTGCAGCTGGTTTTCATCTCTAGACGGTGCCGTACAACCTTCCAAATAACTCACATAGCTGCCTTGGTCGGCAATTACCAAAGTACGCTCAAACTGACCGGTTCCTGCTTGGTTGATTCTGAAGTAAGTGGACAGTTCCATCGGACATCGAACGCCTTTTGGAATGTAGCAGAAAGAGCCGTCTGAAAACACGGCGGAATTCAGCGCTGCGTAAAAATTATCTTTTTTCGGAACTACGGTTCCCAAATATTTTTGAACCAATTCGGGGTGTTCTTTGATGGCTTCGCTGATAGAGCAAAAAATAATGCCTTTTTCGGCTAATGTTTTTTTGAAGGTGGTGGCCACCGAGGTTGAATCCATCACCACATCTACAGCCACACCCGCAAGTAATTTCTGTTCATCAAGCGAGATGCCCAACCTTTTAAATGTGTCGAGCAATTCCGGATCAACCTCATCCAAACTGTCGTACTTAGGTTTTTGTTTGGGTGAAGAGTAATAGGAAATGTTTTGAAATTCCGGTTTTTTATAGCGGACATTCGCCCACTCGGGTTCAACCATAGTTTCCCAATGGCGAAAAGCTTCTAAGCGCCACTCGGTCATCCATTCCGGTTCATTTTTTTTGAGGGAAATGGCCCTGACCACGGCTTCATTCAACCCGGGCGGGAAGGTATCTGAATCTATATCAGTGTAAAAACCATAGGCGTATTCCTTGGTTTCTAACTCTTTTTTTAGCTCTGCTTCTGTATACTTGCTCATAGTTTTCTTTTAAAAATTGAAAAAAATATTCTCAATCCTTCTACATTTTAATATAGTGTTTTTTCGGATGCATTCCATCGATTACAATGGACTACTACAACGAAAAAGACTCTCCACAACCGCAAGTTCGCGATGCGTTGGGATTGTTAAAAACAAAGCCTTTCCCATTTAAGCCTCCTGAATATTCTAAAGTGGTGCCAACGAGGTATAAAAAGCTTTTTTTATCTACTGCGATGCGAACACCGTTGTCTTCAAATATTTTATCGTCGGGTTGAGTGGCTTGGTCAAACTTCAATTCATAAGACAAACCTGAACAACCCCCGCTTTTAACACCTACGCGAACCAATCCTACCGTTTCGTCTAACCCATCTTCCCGCATAAGTTCTACGACTTTCTTTTTGGCTGTATCTGAAACTTTTATCATGTCTGTAAATAGATTTATTCTAAATTAATGACAAAGATACAACAGATTGATCAAGCAGTAAAAAATCTTAGTATTAAAATAACAGATTGAACTATAACTAAAACTTATATGTTTTATCGGTCTTTTTCAACGTCTTTGCTCAAAAAAACGCAGCAGCAATTCCATGGCTTCAGCTTGCAATTCTCCTTGTTTTATAATGGTCTTCGGATGTAACTTGACTTGGTTGATTTGAAAACCTCTTTTAGGGTCTGGCGCGCCAAATACCACTCTTGAAAGTTGTGACCAATAAAGTGCGCCGGCACACATCACGCAGGGTTCTAAAGTAACATATAAGGTACATCCAGTCAGGTATTTACCGCCCAAATAATTGGCTGCTGAGGTGATGGCTATCATTTCGGCATGTGCGGTCACATCGGTGAGCCTTTCGGTCTGGTTATGAGCGCGTGCAATAATCGTATTGTCCACTACCACTACAGCTCCAACCGGCACTTCACCTTCATCAAAAGCCGCTTGCGCTTCTTTTAACGCCTGCTTCATGAAGTAAGCATCTGTAAATATATCTTCCATAGATGCAAATTTACGCTATCAAATAGTAATTTTGCGACATGCAATATCATTTCCTATCTAAAATAAATTCTCCGGATGATTTAAAAAAGCTGTCGGAAACAGATCTTCCGGTATTGGCAGACGAGCTCAGAGATTTTATCATCGATGTGGTCGCCACCAAGGAAGGACATCTGGGTGCGAGCCTAGGGGTCGTCGAGCTTACCATTGCATTGCATTATATATTTGATACGCCAAAAGATTTGTTGATTTGGGATGTAGGCCATCAAGCCTACGGCCATAAAATTTTGACTGGCAGACGAGCGTCTTTCCACACCAACCGACAATGGGGTGGCATCAGCGGTTTTCCGAAAAGAGAAGAAAGTCTGTATGACGCTTTTGGCACAGGCCATTCTTCCACCTCCATTTCGGCTGTTTTAGGAATGGGGATTGCTTCTCTATTGCAAGGTGATGAAACCAAACAACATATCGCGGTAATCGGTGATGCATCAATTGCTTCGGGTATGGCCTTTGAAGGCCTCAATCATTTAGGTGTTTCCAATGCCAATGTCCTTGTGATTCTCAACGACAATGCCATAGGCATAGACCCGAGTGTCGGTGCTTTGAAAAACTATTTGACTCAAGTCAAAAAAGGTGAAAACATCAAGCAAAACAACATCATACAGGCGCTAAACATTCGTTATTTTGGCCCTATAGACGGGCACGACATCCCCAAGCTTTTGCGGGAACTTCGCCGACTCAAAAAGATAAAAGGACCAAAGTTTTTGCACCTGATCACCACCAAAGGAAAAGGGCTTAAACAAGCCGAGCAAGATCAGGTAAAATACCATGCCCCTGGTAAGTTTGACAAACAAACCGGACAAATAATTGCTTCTGGTGAAGATAAATTACCTCCAAAATATCAGGATGTTTTTGGCGAAACGCTCTTAGAGTTGGCCCTCAAAAACGAAAAAATAGTGGGCATCACCCCTGCCATGCCCACCGGAAGTTCCCTCAAAATTATGATGGACGCCTTGCCCCATAGGGCTTTTGATGTGGGCATTGCCGAGCAACATGCTGTGACGCTCTCGGCTGGCATGGCAACACAGGGTATGTTGGTTTTTTGCAATATTTATTCAACATTTTTGCAGCGTGCCTATGACCAGATTATACACGATGTTGCCTTGCAAAACCTACCGGTTGTTTTTTGCCTGGACAGGGCGGGTATCGTAGGCGAGGATGGTGCCACTCACCACGGTGCTTTCGATATTGCTTATTTGAGATGTATTCCGAATCTTACCGTTTTTGCACCTATAGATGAAATCGAGCTTCGGCAGGTGCTTTACACAGTTTCGCTGGGTATTTCCGGCCCCATTGCCATTCGTTATCCACGAGGCAGAGGTGTACACTTGGAATGGAAAAAAGATTTTCAAAAAGTGGCGTTCGGAAAGGCACACAGGCTGCTTTCCGGTTCGGATATAGCTGTTTTGAGCACCGGGCACATTGGAAATCTGGTTTCTCAAGCTATTGAGAATCTTCCGGAAAAAGACATCAAAAAGGTCAGTCATTTTCATTTTGGATTTGTCAAACCCTTAGATGTTGAAGCCTTGCAAGAAATTGCAGCCTCGCATCGGGCAATATTGACGGTAGAAGACGGCTGCGTGACCGGTGGTTTTGGTGCTGCCATTTTAGAGCAATTGTCCAACTTCTCCACTTCAGTCAAAACGACTTTGTTAGGACTTCCGGACAGGTTTTTGCCACACGGAACCGTTGCTGAGGTACAAGATTTAGCAGGTATTTCAACGGAAAAAATCTTAGAAAAAATTCAAGCGATTTTAAAATAAACGCGGGTGAAACCTCGGTTTCATGTCATCAATAGCTTATCAAAACAGCTTTGTTTTATTAATACTATGACCGACAATAGTTTAACACGAAAAATATTTTTTGAGGACTGTCACACTTATTTTTTTAATTGTTCAGAAAGTGGTATTTTCGCCCACTAATTTTTATTAAATAATACGAAAATGGCTGTACTTGCTAAGATTAGACAACGGTCTTTATTTTTGATACTCATCATCGCTTTGGCGTTGTTTGCATTTATCCTTTCAGATATCTTGTCGAGAGGTGGTTTTTCGCAGAGCAATCCTACTTCTATTGGCTCGGTCAATGGCACAGATATAGAAGCGCAGAGCTTCAGAGTAAAGGTTGACAACGCAGAGAGAAACCTGGGTGCCAACACCACAACCGGACAAGCCGTCAAATATGTTTGGGATCAGGAAGTGGGAAAAATTGTTTATAACGAACAATTTGAAAAGCTCGGGATTCGTGTAGAACAAGACGAAATTTGGACCATGTTGGTCAATTCACTTTCAGGCAATCCAAACTTTCAAAACGAAAATGGATTTTTTGATGAATTTATCTTGCGTGAATACATATCCGGTCTAAAAGACGAGGGCGGTGAGTTGTGGACTCAATGGGTTGAATATGAAAATTCTCTGGCCTCAAATGCTGCGCAACAGCATTACCACAATCTGGTAAAGAGCGGTTTGGGAACTACCAAACTCGAAGGTCGTTGGGCGTACACCAACGAAGAAGCACTTGTAGATTTTGATTATGTATATGTACCTTATTCAACCATTGCGGACGAGCAAGCTGAAGTGAGCAAAGAAGAAATTGCCGCATATGTCAAAAAGAACCCTTTACAGTTTAAGGTGGACGAATCTCGTGCCATCCGCTTTGTACTTTTTGAAGAAAATCCTTCAGTTGATGACGAAGAAGCTGCCAAACAAGAGGTGGCTAAGCTTATCCAAAATCGTGTGGAATTTAATCCTAATACCCAACAAAATGACACGGTAAAAGGCTTGGCAGAAACCGAAGATATCGCCGCTTATCTCGGCTCTTATTCAGACATCCCTTACAGAGACGTTTACACCAGTCGCAACCAACTGAATGGCGAATTTGCAGACAGCCTTTTTAACACGCCTGTGGGTGGTGTTTTTGGCCCCTACAAAGAGGGAACACTCTACAAAGCTACGCGTGTGGTGGCACAAACCAATTTGCCCGACTCTGTAAAAGCATCGCATATTCTCATCTCTTACCAAGGATTACAATTTGCCGATGCCACAGCTTTGCCAAAGTCTCAAGCCAAATCTCTTGCAGACAGTTTGTTGACTGTTATAAAAAGTAACTCATCTAAATTTGATGAATTGGCCAAAGAATATTCCGTAGATCAATCTAACAAGGACAAAGGGGGCGATTTAGGTTACTTTGCGCAAGGAACCATGGTGCCGGCTTTTAACGATTATGTCTTTCAAAACAAAAAAGGTGACGTAGGCGTTGTGGAAACACAGTTTGGCTATCACATCGTAAAAATAGATGACCAAAAAGGATCTTCTGCTGTTAAAAAATTTGCCACTATTGCCCGGGCTGTTTCCCCTTCCGAAAAAACCTTATCCGACCTCTTCACCGCTGCTACCAAATTTGAAATGGCCGTGAAAGACGGCGATTTTCAGGAAATTGCGCAAGAGTCCAACTATCAAGTTAGGCCGATTAACAATATTGGTAAACTAGATGAGTTTTTACCGGGAATCGGTGTAAACAGAGCCTTGGTTCAGTGGATTTATAATGAAGATACAAAAGTGGCTGATATTCGACGTTTTGATTTGTCCAACGGCGACTATGCCGTGGTGCAACTCACTGCTAAAATCAAAGAAGGATTAGCTACGCCTGAAAATGCTTCAGCCAGGGTATTGCCTATTTTAAGAAATGAGAAAAAAGCAAGTATCATACGCGAAAAGCTTGGCACCAAAGGACTTGATGAAGCCGCCAATTCTTTCGAAAATATAAGCATTCAAAGTGCCTTGGCTGTCAGTCGCCAAAACCCAACGATTCCGGGTGCAGGTAGAGAGCCCAAAGTTGTTGGATTTGTTTTTGGGCTTGCGCAAGGTGCTTCAGCAACGGTTGATGGCAATTTGGGTGTGTATGTGGTTCAAAACAAAAACGCAACGACACCGCAAGAGCTTCCGGGCTATGCGGCTTACACCGAAAATTTGAAGTCGCAACGAACTGCAGCTGTCGCCGCAAACGTATTTAATGTATTGAAAGAAAAGGCAGAAATAGAAGACAACAGAATCGTTTTCTATTAAAAATATCGGTTCACATTTAAACTTTCAACCCTCATCGTTTTCTCAAGCCGTGAGGGTTTTTTATTTTGGTTTATCCAAAAGCATTCCACCCTTGGGCGGTGAGCGGGATTAATTCATCCGCTTTTGAGTGTAAAAAAGCTTGTTCGTGTTGGTCTGACATATAGCCAATAACTGTTAAATTGGGATTTCCTTTGATTTTGTCGTGATCTTTTACAGGAATCGTAAAAAGCAATTCATAGTCTTCGCCACCGTTAAGTGCCGCTGTCAAAGGATGCATTTGAAACTCCTCACTTGTGGTGAGCACCAATGGATCGATGGGTATTTTATTTTCATAAAGAACCGCACCCAAACCGGATTGTTTGCAAATATGTTTGATTTCTGACGAAAGGCCGTCACTGATGTCAATCATGGCAGTGGGTTTCACATCCAACTGTTTCAGTAGCAATTTGATATCTTGGCGTGCCTCCGGTTTGAGTTGTCGCTGCACCAAATAAGCATAAGGCTCTAAATCGGGTTGGTTGTTCGGATTCACCAAAAAGACTTGTTTTTCCCTTTCGAGTATTTGCAAACCCAAATAAGCACCGCCCAAATCGCCCGAAACGACTACCAAATCAGTAGTTTTTGCGCCACTTCTGTACACAACTTCATCCTTGTCTGCCTCGCCTATAGCCGTGACACTAATTATAAGTCCCTTTTCCGAAGATGTGGTGTCTCCACCTACCATGTCAACTTTATATTGTCGGCAAGCCAAATGAATACCGGCGTATAATTCTTCTAAAGATTCGAGTGGAAAGCGGTTTGAAACAGCTATGGAAACTGTGATTTGTGTAGGGGTTGCATTCATTGCATAGACATCAGACAGGTTGACAACCACAGCCTTGTATCCCAAATGTTTCAATGGCATATAGGCTAAGTCAAAATGCACGTTTTCAATCAGTAAATCCGTTGTCACAACGGTAACTTTATTAAGGTTGTCCAGCACAGCCGCATCATCGCCTACGCCTTTTAAAGTAGAGGGGTGCGAACATTCAAACTGAGCGGTGAGGTGTTCTATCAACCCGAATTCGCCCAAATCGGATAGTGCCGTTTTTTTTTGATTCTTATCTTCAATCATAGTTTTCTTTTAATTGGGCCAAGGCATTGTTTATCTCTTCGTATTCGTATCCTTTTCTGAGCATATAAGCCTTTAGCTTTTGCATGGTTTCATAATCTGTTTTCTTGTCGAGAGAAGTCCATTTCTTCAATATCAATTGCATCACTTGATGGGTATAGCGTGATTCGTCTATTTCTTGTAGTGCCTTATTGAGGTTGTAATCGGATATATTCTTCTGTTTTAACGCCAATCGAATTTTATTTCTTCCCCATTTATTGATGAGAAATTTACCTCTTGCATAGCTTTCCGCAAAGCGTGTTTCGTTGAGATATCCCTCTTGCATCAGATGTTCCAAAATCTGATTTCTGGCCAAAGCAATCATGCCCAGCGACTTCAGTTTCTGAGTTACTTCCTGATGGTTGCGTTCTCTGTAAAGGCAATAGCGCTCCATCAATTTTTTGGCTTCATCAACGGTATAGGATTTTCCGTTCATTTCAATTTATACATTCAAAACCTGCATAAGGTTGCAATGCTTTGGGAATTTGGATGCCATCGGGTGTCTGGTTATTTTCCAACAATGCAGCCAGTATTCTGGGGAGTGCCAAAGCACTGCCGTTGAGCGTATGCGCCAGCTGAATTTTTCCTTCTTTGTTTTTATATCGCAATTTGAGCCTGTTGGCCTGATAAGTTTCAAAATTTGACACCGAACTCACTTCCAGCCAACGTTCCTGAGCGGCAGAATACACCTCAAAATCATAGGTGATGGCACTGGTAAAACCCAAATCGCCTCCACAGAGCCTTAAAATTCTGTATGGCAGTTCTAATTCATCTAAAATCATAGAAACGTGCTGTATCATTTGTTGCAGTGCCGCATCCGAATCCTCGGGTTTTTCTATGCGTACAATCTCTACTTTGTCAAATTGATGCAACCTATTCAACCCGCGCACATGGGCGCCATAAGAGCCGGCCTCGCGGCGAAAACAAGGTGTGTAGGCCGTACACTTGACGGGCAAATCTGTCTCGCTCAAAATTACATCGCGAAAGATATTTGTTATCGGAACTTCAGCTGTGGGAATCAAATATAGATTGTCTTCAGTCACCACATACATTTGTCCTTCTTTGTCGGGCAATTGGCCTGTGCCATAACCCGAAGCTTCGTTGACTAAATGTGGCGGTTGATATTCTTCATAACCAACAGCTGTGTTTTTGTCTAAAAAATAGTTGATCAGGGCACGCTGAACACGAGCGCCTTTTCCCTTGTACAAGGGAAATCCGGCACCGGTTATTTTGTTTCCAAGCTCAAAATCAATAATGTTGTAGCGCGAGGCCAGTTCCCAATGTGGCATAGAGCCTTTGGGCAAATCGGGTATTTTTCCGCTTGTTCTAACCACTTCATTGTGGTCGGCGGTAGTGCCGTCCGGAACTGCCTTTTGAGGTATGTTGGGTATTTTATAGAGGGCTTCCTGCAATTTTTCTGAAGTTTCCCGCAAGGCCGGTTCTAAATTTTTAATGGCCTCTTTGATCTCTAAGGTTTTCTCTTTTGCTATTTGCGCTTCTTGCTGTTGCCCGTTCTTGAAAAATACGCCAATCTCTTTGGAAAGCTTGTTTTGTGATGCGAGTTTCTCGTCTAGTTGTGTTTGCAATTTCCGCCTTTCTTCGTCCAGTTTTAAAACTGTTTGAACAAAGGTATCTGCCGCTATGTGTCGCTTGTTTAGCGCGGCTACACAGTTTGCAGGATCTTGTCGTAATCTGTTTAATTCTACCATGTTTTGTTTGTTAAACTTTGTAAAAACCTGATTTTATGCTTTTTTAGAAGCCAATTTGTTTTTCTCAATGCTATGCCCGGGACGCGTCCACTTTGGCTTTTCACCCAAAGGCAGGAAGGATGAATCTTGAGCTTCTACAGTTTGGGGTTGCGCTTTTTTGGCAAAAGGTTTTTCGGGTTTCATGCCTAATTTTGCAAATAGCTTCATGTCGTCATCCACATTTGGATTGGGCGTGGTAAGTAATTTGTCTCCGGCAAAAATAGAGTTGGCTCCGGCAAAGAAGCACATGGCTTGCCCTTCGTGACTCATGTCTTTTCGGCCTGCTGAAAGACGCACCTGTGTAAGCGGCATGGCGATACGCGTAACGGCCACCATCCGAATCATTTCCCAAATCTCAACGGGCTTTTGGTCTTCCATAGGCGTGCCTTCTACTGCAACTAGTGCATTGATGGGAACAGACTCGGGTTGTGGGCTCATGTTGGCTAAGGTTCTAAGCATGGCACACCTATCGGCTACCGATTCGCCCATGCCGATAATGCCTCCGCTGCATACCGTTACATTAGTCTTGCGAACGTTTGCTATGGTTTGCAACCGGTCTTCAAATCCTCTTGTGGAAATAACCTCTTTGTAATATTCTTCTGATGAATCAATGTTGTGATTATAGGCATACAAGCCGGCCTCAGCCAAACGTTTGGCTTGGTTCTCCGTTATCATTCCCAATGTACAACAAACTTCCATCTCGAGTTTGTTGATGGTTCGAACCATCTCCAAAACTTGTTCAAAATCCTCTCCGTCTTTGACGTTGCGCCAAGCCGCACCCATACAAACACGAGAAGATCCGTTTGATTTTGCACGGAGCGCCATCGCTTTGACTTGAGAAACGCTCATTAAATCATTGGTTTCTATATTGGTGTGATAGCGCGCAGCTTGCGGACAATAACCACAATCCTCCGGGCAACCTCCTGTCTTGATGGATATCAACGTACTTACCTGTACTTTGTTCGGGTCGTGAAATTGTCGGTGTACAGTCGCAGCCTCGTAAAGCAACTCCATCAGAGGCTTGTTGTACAGTGCCACCAACTCTTGATCTGTCCAATTGTTTTTGATTTGAGTCATGAAAAAATATTTAAGTCAAATTTACAAAATAAAGTGATGATATGTATTCCCGTATAGAAACCATTAAGGTAATCTCAACATGACGCTCACTGCATTTCCGCCAAAACCTACTGCATTGACTAATATACGTTTGATTTTTTTGGGTCTTGAATGGTTATTTAAATAAGGAACTTCTATAAATGTTTGTGTTTGCAGCATAATAACGGCCATTTCCAAACTCAATAATCCACTGGCACCAAAAGTATGTCCAAGTTTCCACTTGTTGGTGGTTAAAGCCGGAATGTCCTTGTAAAACACCGCTTCTATAGCGCGCATTTCGGCCACATCGCCTTTAAGCGTTCCGGGCGCATGCATCACGATCACATCTACATCCGAAGGAGCCATGTTTCGAAGTGCCATTCGCATCGACTTTTGCAGACATTCGGCGGTAGCTGAAAGCGAAGCGGCGTGGCTCAGGATTTCCGTCGCATAGCCAATGCCTTCTATCAAAGCCAATGCTTTATCGGAAACACCCAATTCTAAGCCAACTGCTGCTGCACCTTCTCCCAAAACCATACTGTTTTGCGTTTGGTCCATATCCAGGGCACGACAAGGAAAGGGGTTTTCAATATTTTCGGTATAAATTTTTAAGGCATGGATTTGCGACAAGGTAAAATCTGTCAGCGGAGCCTCGCTGCCTCCTACAATAAATTTATCGGCGAAGCCCGCTTGCAACCAAGCCATGCCGTTTAGCAAAGCGTGCAGCGCTGTTGAGCAAGTTATGGAATGGCTGACATCAGGCCCGTCTATTTGCAAATCATGAGAAACCCATGAAGATATGTTACCCAAGGTAGTGGTTGGCGATGTCAGCACTTCGCTTTTTTGATGCTCAAGGAAAAATGCATATTGTTTTTCAAACAATGCCGTAGCACCTCTTGAAGATCCGAAATTCACACCAATAGTCGCCTCCCTGTCCCATCCCGATTTTTCTAGCACTTCGCGAGCCGTGTGTATGGCAAACAAAACCGTATTGTCCAAACTCTTGTATTTTTTGTCCGAATGGCTCAGGGTCGCCATCGCAGTTTTTGTATCCGGGGTAAGTGCGCCAACAACCACCTCCTTATCAAAAAATGACTGCTTGCTTAAAAAGTGTTTCGCGAGTCCGTAGTTCGTGATGATTTGGTCACGGTTGTGTCCCAAAGCAGATACTGAGGCGATAGATACGATAGATACGGGAGTTTTCAATGCCGTGGTTTTTCGTTTGCAAATATCCGAAGTTTGGGGCAGGATGCCAATCTTTTTATGTGCTAAAAAATGATAAAACTCCTGTATCTTTATCTCCAAATTACCTACATAATGTTTGCGCCCTCACTTAGTTATTGGGAAATAAAATCTTGGCTCTCTAAGCTCGATTTTGTCATCATAGGAAGCGGTATCGTCGGTCTCAATGCTGCGTTATCGTTGAGACAGAAATTCCCAAAAAGCAAAATATTGATTCTCGAAAAAGGTTTTTTGCCGGCCGGTGCCAGCACCAAAAATGCCGGCTTCTCCTGTTTTGGCAGTA
The DNA here is from genome assembly GCA_018829465.1 of Bacteroidota bacterium. Lineage (GTDB taxonomy): Bacteria > Bacteroidota > Bacteroidia > Flavobacteriales > Flavobacteriaceae > UM-FILTER-40-17. Next base: position 126,722 of record JAHJTN010000012.1, read on the forward strand.
TTTCAGAGATTGTAGATGATCTGAATCATCACGCGCAAGAAGAGGTTTTTGAACTGGTAAAAAAACGTTTTGACGGTATTGCACTGCTTCGGGAAAATCTGGGAGATAGGGCAATAGGTTTCAAAAATTTTGGCGGCTATGAGTTTTTTGAATCCCAAGACCAAAACACATTAGATAAGTGTATGCATCATGAAAAGGAGATTAACCAACTGTTGCACAGAATCTTTGGTGAAAACCCCTTCAAAAAAACCAAAAACACCTTTGGATTTAAAAAAGTAATCGATGTGGGTTATGTAAATCGTTATGAATCTCAAATAAACACCGGACAGATGATGCAGGCTTTGTTGCGCAAGGTTCAAAAATCAAATATTCTACAACTAAACGGCGTGGGTGTTTTACAACTGGAAGACAACGGTCGGGAGGTGCTCATAGGTACCGATCAAAAATTTAGTCTGAAAGCCCCAACCGTGCTTGTTGCTACCAATGGCTTCGCGGCCGAGTTGATGGATTTGGACGTAAAGCCGGCACGCGCGCAGGTTTTGATTACAAAGCCTGTAAAAAATTTACCACTGAAAGGCACATTTCATTTGGATAGAGGATACTATTACTTCCGCAATGTCGGCAATCGGCTTTTGCTGGGTGGCGGGAGAAATTTAGATTTTCAAACAGAAGAAACCTACGATTTGTCTTTGACGCAAAAAGTGCAAAACAAGTTAGATACCTTGATTTCTGAAATGATTTTGCCGGGAAAAATTGTTGAGATTGAACATCGTTGGAGCGGCATTATGGGTGTAGGTGGTCAAAAAAAACCTATCGTAAAATGGGTTTCTCCTCGTATTGGCTGTGCGGTGCGCATGGGTGGTATGGGTGTGGCACTAGGGAGTAAAACGGGTAAAGAACTCGCCGAACTTACCAATACTTAAAGACCTTATGAGAGCAATCCGATATGTTTTAAAACTGATAATGAAAGCCTTTCTTTGGTTTCTACTACTTAGTATCGCACTTGTAATACTTTACAGATTTGTTCCTGTTCCGCTTACGCCCCTGATGGTTATTCGTGCTGTAGAACAAAAAACCGAGGGTAAAAAAGCCGTGTTGAAACACGATTGGATTTCTATGGAGAATATGTCTCCTCATCTTCAATTGGCGGTTGTGAGTAGCGAAGATCAATTGTTTTTGAGTCATCGCGGTTTTGATGTGCAGGCCATTGAAAAGGCGATGGAAAACAACAAAAAAGGCAAGCGAATAAAGGGCGCGAGTACGATTTCGCAACAGACTGCCAAAAATGTATTCTTATGGCCCAATCGAAGTTGGATTCGAAAAGGATTTGAGGTTTATTTTACCTTTCTGATAGAAACTTTTTGGGACAAAGAGCGAATTCTTGAAGTCTATTTAAACAGTGTAGAAATGGGGCCGGGTATCTACGGTGCAGAAGCAGCATCGCAATATTGGTTCCACAAATCGGCTAAAAATCTGAGCCAAGACCAATCAGCCGCTTTGGCGGCCATACTGCCAAACCCTTTAAGATACAAAGCCCATCCTCCTTCAAATTATATCCAACAGCGAAAAAAATGGATACTGCGACAAATGAATAATTTGGGTACGCTTCGTTTTAAGGAACTATAATTTTACTTTTAACCTGCGATTCCAAGGTTTTGAACAAGGAATCGAAATCGTACTCTTTGGCTTCAATAGGTGGATGCACATGGAACGTTATGCGTTCAAAAGCAGATAGCGGAAATGAACCGTATTTGAATACTTTCCATGAATTGCTGATGCTCACCGGCACCACTAAAGCGTCAGGTACACCGTTTAAAATTGTTTTAAGACCTCCTATGGCAAATCTCTTGGGAATGCCGTCCCTACTTCGGGTGCCTTCGGGAAAAATAACAGCACTCCTTTGATTTTTGTTCAGATAATTTGAAAACCGATTCAATTCTGATATTGCCTGTTCGGGATTCTTTCTGTCTATGAGTGCCGCACCGCCATGCCTGAGGTTAAAAGATACACTTGGGATTCCTTTTCCCAACTCTTTTTTGGCCACAAATTTGGGGTGGTGTTTGCGAAACCTCCATATCATGGCCGGAATGTCGTACAAGCTTTGGTGGTTGGCTACAAAAATCAGACTCCTGTTCGTCGGCAATTTTTCTGAGAAAGTAAATCTGGTTGTGATGCCCATTAGCAATAAAGAATTGGTCAGGAAAAAGTTTAGCCAATCTACGGATGCTTTGTGTGCACGATAGCCGCCCAACTTTAAGCACGCATATTGAATGGGATGAAAAACGAGCAAACACAGCCCAAAAAACAGGTAGTGCAAGACAGATAGCAGGTAAGAAACAGCCTTGTGAAACATGGTCTTAAAGGTATGTTTTTTTGGCAAATGACAACTGCTATTCCAAGGTTTTGATGCCCATGTTATAAAGCGTAAAGGCAAAAACATCTGCCTGCTCGGCTATGGTTTTAGACACGGGTTTTCCGGCGCCATGACCGGCATTTTTCTCAATCCGAATTAAAGTGGGTGCTGCGCCTGCTTGTGCCTGCTGGAGGGTAGCTGCAAACTTAAACGAATGCGCCGGCACTACGCGGTCGTCATGGTCAGCCGTGGTCACCAAAGTAGCCGGATATGCCACGCCCTCTTTAAGGTTGTGCAAGGGCGAATAGCCTTTGAGATACGCAAACATTTCTTGTGAATCTTCGGCCGTTCCATAATCATAGGCCCAACCGGCTCCTGCTGTAAAGGTGTGGTAACGCAACATATCCATCACACCTACGGCTGGCAAAGCAACAGCAAAAAGTTCGGGACGTTGCGCCATGGTTGCACCTACAAGCAATCCGCCGTTTGATCCACCTCGAATGGCTAAGTAATCGGGCGATGTATATTGGTTGTCTATGAGATATGCTGCCGCTGCAATAAAATCATCAAAAACATTTTGTTTTTGCATTTTGGTACCTGCATCGTGCCATTTGCGTCCGTATTCGCCGCCGCCTCTGAGGTTGGGCACCGCATACACTCCGCCCATTTCCATCCAAACTGCATTTACAATACTGAAAGAGGGGGTCAAACTCACATTAAACCCTCCGTAACCATACAAAATGGTAGGGTTTGTACCATCTAAAACCAAATCTTTTTTGTGCGTAATAATCATCGGGACGCGCGTTCCGTCTTTGGAAGTATAAAAAACTTGTTTAGATGTATAAGCATCGCTGTCAAAAGCCACTTTCGGTTTTTGGTAAACTTCAGAAGTGCCGTTTTCGGGGTTAAAGGCGAAAGTGGTACCGGGTGTGATGTAGTTTGTAAAACTGTAATAAAGTGTTTTGACATCGCGTTTTCCGCCAAATCCGCCGGCCGAACCTACGCCGGGTAATTCAATTTCGCGAAGTCGGTTGCCTTGATAATCGTATTGAAATACTTGTGAAATGGCGTCTTTCATATATTCGGCGAAGAAATAGCCTCCGCCTTTAGAAATGCCCAGTACATGTTCTGTTTCCGATATAAAATCTTGCCAGTTCTCGACACCGGGTGCATTGACATCAACCTGAACAACCCGCTTGTTAGGGGCGTTATGGTTGGTAAACAAATACAGCGTATTGCCCGATACATCCAGCGGTGAAGTTTCATAATCAAACCCTTGTATAACGGGAACGATAGTTGCGTTGGATTTGGATAAATCCATCAGATAGAGTTCGTTTCCGGCTGTGGAAATTGCAGCATTGATAAATAAAAACCGGCCATCTTCTGAAACAGAACCGCCCACATACCTCCTTTTTTGTTCGGGTTTATCGCCATAAATCACCATATCTGTAGTTTGTGGCGTTCCTATTTTGTGAAAATACAATTTGTGTTGGTCGGTTTTGGCTGAAAGTTGGCTACCATCCGGACGGTCATAGCTCGAATAGTAAAAACCTTCTTCACCACGCCATGAAAGACCACTAAACTTGATATCTGTGAGCGTGTCTTCTATTATTGCTTTGGTTTCTGTATTAATTACAATCACTTTTCGCCAATCGCTTCCTCCTTCGGAAATGGAGTAAGCTGCCAGTTTTCCGGATTTGGAAAAGCTCAAACCCGCTAATGAAGTGGTTCCGTCTGTTGAAAAGGTGTTGGGGTCTAGAAAAACCTCTGCTTCACTTTCTCCTTTTTTTCGATACACTACGGATTGATTTTGCAAACCGTCATTTTTGGTAAAATAAGTGTAGTCTCCTTCTTCAAATGGTGCAGATATGCGTTCGTAGTTCCATATTTTTTCTAGTTTTTGAGCGATGGTATTTCTATAAGGAATTTGATCGAGGTAGCCGAAGGTAACTTTATTTTGGGCATCTACCCAAGCGGCCGTTTCTTCAGACAAATCGTCTTCGAGCCATCTGTAAGGATCTGCTACGGTCTCGCCAAAGAATGTGGTGGTGCTGTCAGCCTTTTTTGTCACTGGGTAATCTAAACGTTCGGCCTTTTTTTCGTTGCAAGCCATGATGAGTATCAACATTGAGAGAAAGCTTATTTTTTTCATCTGTTTATATTTATTGTTTTTCAAAGGTCAGATGGAACACCCTAGGATAATCATTCTCCTGTGTGCAAATTTTTTACATGGGCGTTTCATCTGTTTATATTATTTGTTTTTATCGGTCATGCTTCGACTGCGCTCAGCACAGGAATGGAACGTCCTTAATAATCATGCCTCTGTGTGCAAAATTTTTACATGGGCGTTTCATCGTTTTTGGTTCTTATGCGTTTGTTAATTTCTGGTGTTACTTGCTTTGAAGCGTCAAAGTTTTGGTTTCGGTTCCTTGGCGTTAAAAAGATTTGATACGCACGAAAGTAAAACAAAAAAGCCCTTGGGATATTTTCGCAAGGGCTTTTTAACATTTCTTTAAAAACTTCAGCTAAACAACGGCTTGAGTTTATCTTTGTAGGAAAACAACAGCAAAATGTGCAAAATAACCACAACTGCTGCAGGTAAAATTCCAGCCGGTGCCAATGCCAAGTGAAAGAGGACAAAGCCTACGCTGAGTGGCACCAAAGCTGTGAGGGCAAAAGGCACCCATTTGTTGAGCACCAACAAAGCACCCACTACAATTTCCACAATTGCAATAAGCGGTATCATAAATCCTGTTGCCACCATGGCACCAAAGAAATTTCCGGCTGCCTCAGGCATCTCGCCGGCAGGCATAAAGTTTGCAAATTTGTTAGCACCGAAAATAATGAGAACAAGTCCGAGTAGTATGCGAACTACCATTAAAAGTTTTGCATTCATAAGTGTGTTTTTTGGGTTAAAAGATTTGAGGTTTGTTTGAGTAAAAATATCAAAAAAACTTGAAATTCAACAATTTCCCAAAAAATATTTATCAGGCTTTTGCTAAAAACGAGGCGTTTACCAGTTTTTTTGCTATCAGATATTCTGCAATTTGGATGGCATTGGTGGCTGCACCTTTTCTGAGGTTGTCTGCTACTACCCACATGTTAAGGCCGTTTTCAACTGTTTCATCTTTGCGAATGCGTCCGACAAATACATCGTCCTTGTCTTGTGCATAAATCGGCATCGGATACACATTGGTGGCCGGGTTGTCTTGCACGGTAACGCCTTCTGTCTCGTGAAGCAATTTACGAATGTCGGACACTTCAAACGGTTTGCCCAACTGCACGTTTATAGATTCGGAATGGCCGCCCACAACAGGAACGCGTATGGCTGTGGCTGTTACGGATACTGTATGGTCATTCAATATTTTTTTGGTCTCGCGAACCAACTTCATTTCTTCTTTCGTATAGCCATTCTCCTCAAAAACATCACATTGTGGCAAGGCATTTTTGTGAATGGGATACGGATAGGCCATTTCTCCTTTTTTGCCTTCAAATTCGTTTTCCAATTGGCGAACTGCCTTTACGCCTGTGCCCGTAATAGATTGGTAAGTTGACACCACAATGCGTTTGATACCGTATTTGCGATGAAGCGGCGCCAATGCCATAATCATTTGAATGGTTGAACAGTTCGGATTGGCTATAATTTTGTCTTCGTGGGTCAATTCGTGCGCATTGACCTCGGGGACAATTAATTTTTTAGTTGGATCCATACGCCAAGCTGACGAATTGTCTATGACGGTAGTTCCCACATCGGCAAATTTGGGTGCCCAAGCCAAAGAGGTTTCTCCACCTGCAGAAAAAATAGCAATATCGGGACGAAGGGAAACGGCTTCTTCCAAGCCTATAATTTTATATGACTTCTCCTCAAAAACAATTTCTTTGCCGACAGATCTTTCTGAGGCTACCAAAAGCAATTCGGATATGGGCAATTTTCTCTCGGCAAGGACTTTCAACATGACGGTGCCAACCAAACCGGTTGCGCCAACTACTGCTACTTTCATACGTGTAAGGGTTTTAAAATAAAAACAGGTGGCAAATGTAAGCATATTTTCTGCCCGGAAAAACATGAAAACATAAATTGTTACAAAAACAACAAAATGTTTTATTTTAAAATATATACAAAAAAACTGCCTTGTGAGACAGTTTTAAGCTAAGTGATGTCGTTTATTTTTTCTTTAATAAATCTCTGATTTCAGTCAACAATTCTTCTTGAGTAGGCCCTTTGGGTGCCGCAGGAGCCGGTGCTTCTTTTTTCTGAGACCTTTCATAAGCCTTTAGTACTATGAAAATACAGAAACCAATGATGACAAAATCAATCACTGTTTGGATGAAGCTGCCATAGTTAATGGTAACGGCAGCCGTTTCGCCAACAGCTTCTTTGAGGGTGTATTTGAGCTCGGTAAAATTGACGTTGCCAAGCAAAATGCCAATAGGTGGCATGAGTACATCATTGGTAAAAGAGGCAACAATTTTTCCAAAAGCACCACCTACAATCACGGCAGTAGCTAAGTTGATAATATCTCCCTTGAGCAGGAAAGATTTAAAGTCTTTTAAAAACCCCATATCGAAAGAATTAATTGGTTAATATGGCTGCAATTTAGTTAATTTTTTTTAACAAAAATTCAATTTAAAAATTCGTTACTTGACCACTCTTTTAATCCTTTTAGAAATCTTTGTCAAAACTTCGTATGTGATGGTTTCTGTGCTTTGTGCGAGTGTTTCAGCAGTTGGGTTTTCACCAAAAACGATTACTTCATCACCTTCTTCACAGGTGATGCCCGTGACATTGACCATGAGCATATCCATGCAAACGTTGCCCACATAAGGCGCTTTTTGGCCGTGAATAGTGACAAAGCCAACGCCATTGCCTAAGCGCCTGCTTAAACCGTCTGCATGGCCAATCGGAAGCGTGGCTATTTTTTGTGGCTCAGGTGCCTCAAAAGCCCGGTTGTATCCCACCGTGTCTCCGGGTTGTATGGTGTGCAGTTGGGAAATAATTGTTTTCAGTGTTGCTATGGGTTTTAACGATTGATCTACACGGGCTTCATTTCCATAGCCGTACAGACCAATGCCCGACCGCACCATGTCAAAATGGGCATCGGGATAGTTTATTATCCCGGATGTATTGGTACAGTGAAACAAGGGTTTGTATGGTAAAATTTCTAAAATCGCTGAACGAATCTTCGAAAAAAAAGCAATTTGGCGAAGCGTAAAATCTCGCTCGTTCGGATCTTCGCTTGCCGCCAAGTGAGAAAAAACAGACCGAATCTTAATTTCCGGATTTTCGCAGATGCGCCTGGCCAATTCTTTGGCCTCGTCAGGATCAAAACCAAGCCTGTTGAGGCCTGTGTTAAATTTTAAATGAACCGGATAATGTTGCTGTTTTTTGAGTTGTGCCGATTTTAAAAAGGCATTGAGCACAAAATGCGAATACAGGGCAGGCTCCAAACAATGATGTATAATTTCTTCAAAATGGACAGATTGCGGATGCAATACCAATATCGGTTTGCGAATGCCGGCCTCTCTGAGTTCTATACCTTCTGAGGTGTAGGCTACTGCAAAATAATCGGCCTTGTCTTCCAAAAACTTGGCCACTGCAACGGCATCGCTACCGTAAGCATTGGCTTTCACCACGGCCATAAAAAGGGTTTGGGGTTGCAATTTGCCTTTCAGTTGCAGAAAATTGTGATGCAACGCTTTAAGATTAATTTCCAACTGCGTTTCGCGTGCTTTCTGCATTTTGTTTGAGATTGATTTCTTCCGCAAGTTTGATTTGCTGTTTTTGTCTTTGCATAGCTTTGAAAAAAGCGGCGCGGCTCAACGGTTCGTATTCCTGCTTTTCACCCAGCAAAATCAGGTGGTCATTGGTGGAAAGCCTGTGGCTGTAGTGGGCCAAATTTCCGGTCCGTGTACATACGGCATGCACCTTGGTCACATATTCGGCCGTAGCCATTAAGTTGGGCATCGGACCAAATGGATTGCCTTTAAAATCCATATCAAGCCCGGCAACCACCACGCGGATGCCGCTGTTCGCCAAATCGTTGCACACTTGTACAATTTCTTCGTCAAAAAACTGTGCTTCATCTATGCCCACAACATCTACGCCCGCACATAGCAGCGGGATGTTGGCAGCAGCAGGAACCGGTGTGGAACGGATTTGATTCTTGTCGTGAGAGACGACCATATCCGTCTCGTAGCGCGTATCTATAGATGGTGTAAAAATCTCTACGCGCTGTTTGGCAATCTGTGCGCGTTTGAGTCTTCGTATCAATTCTTCCGTTTTTCCCGAAAACATGGAACCGCAGATAACTTCTATCCATCCAAATTGTTCTTTATGATTAACCGTATTTTCGAGAAACATTTTGTAATTTTAGGCTTTATTTTGAAACTAAAGATATGTGTCTTGTCACAAAGAACAAATTTATCAAAAATATGGTGCTGTTGCACATAATACTTTTCCACAAGTTATGAAGAAAAAAATTGAAGAAGAATTGTTGAGTTTGGCACATCAAATTTTGCAGATGAGCGGACGGGGAGATGTAGAAAAATTGTATCAGGCTTCGCGTCAGGTTTACGAAAAGTTAGCCTTGATGCGGTTTGTAGATCATCATTTTTCCGATGTAAAACCGACCATTTCCAAAGAAGACGCCATGGTGTATTTGGAGGAGGTATTCCAAACAACCAAGGGCAAGGTGGACGACCAAGCCAACATAGAAGAGCGATTGAGAGAACTTATACCCGATCAGAATCCGCATGAAAACGATTTGATTGAACCCTTGATGGAGACCATCAAAGATATGGTGGCACAAATGCCTTCCGAATCATCGGCAGTTGACGATCTTTTTGAACCCGCACCTAACCGCCGTGAATCGCTCTCCTTTGATTTTGAAGAAGTGGCTAAAGACTATCAAAATCTTCCTACTTTTGAAGAAGTAAAAAAGCCATCGGATGTCAAAACAGATGTCAGGCCCAAATCGCTCAATGACAGTTTTAATAAAGGTATTCAATTTGGTTTGAACGACAAGTTAGCCTTTATCAACCATTTGTTCGATGGGGAAGCGGAAAATTTTAACCGGGTGGTTTCTCAATTAAACACCTTTTCGGATGCCGAAGAAACGATGAATTTTATAAACGAAGTGGTGAAGCCCGACTATAACCAATGGGAAGGAAAAGAATCCTTGGAAGATCGATTTATACAAATAATTAATGCGCGTTTTAACTAAGACTCTCTTGAAAACATATCAAATTGCCTTCTGGTTTTCTACCTTGTTGCTCACAGCTTTGATGCTGTATTCAGTAAGTATGTATTTTCTGAGCTACGAGGCCACGACTCACTATTTTGTTCAATTGGGTTATCCTGTATATCTGATTTATCCATTGGCCGCGGTTAAAATAATTGGACTCCTCGTTATTTGGTTTTTTTACAATTACAAAAGTCTGTTGGAATGGGTTTACGCAGGATTTTTCTTTAATTTTATGCTCGCATTTTTTGCGCATTTTCTCATCTCCGACGGCAGCCATTTCGGTGCCTTTACAGCGGTTCTTTTATTGCTCATCTCTTATTTTACCGGCAAAAAAGTGAGAGCGTCAAATGGCTAAACTTTATCTCGTCCCGACACCGATAGGCAATTTGGAAGATATGACGCTTCGCGCCATCCGCATCTTAAAAGAAGTCGATTTGATTCTGGCCGAAGATACGCGCACCTCTAAGGTTTTGCTCAATCACTTTGAGGTTCAAACGCCACTGCAGAGTTATCACATGCACAACGAACATCAATTGGTGGAAAGGTTGGTAGCGAAAATAATGACCGGATTGTCCGTAGCCTTGATTTCAGATGCTGGTACGCCGGGTATTTCAGATCCGGGTTTTTTGTTAATCCGGGCCTGCTTGCAAGCGGGTATAGAAACCGAATGCCTGCCCGGTGCTACTGCTTTTGTACCGGCTTTGGTACAATCCGGACTGCCTTGCGACCGATTTGTGTTTGAAGGTTTTTTACCCGTCAAAAAAGGACGGCAAACCCGTTTAGAAGCACTCAAAAACGAAAGCCGAACCATGGTTTTCTACGAATCGCCGCACAAACTGCTCAAAACATTGACCGATTTTATATCACATTTTGGTGCAGAAAGACCGGTTTCACTATCGAGAGAAATCAGTAAAAAATTTGAGGAAACCAAACGCGGTTCTTTGGCAGAAGTACATGACTATTTTCAGCAAAAACCACCCAAAGGAGAGTTTGTGATCGTATTGGCTGGTCTTCCCAAATAAGTATTATTTCTGACCATACATCTTCACTGCATCTACAAATGCCTTGGCATGATCAACAGGGACATTCGGCAAAATACCATGGCCAAGGTTGGCAATGTAGTTGTCTTTTCCAAAAGCATCAATCATTTCCTTAACCATTTTTTGTATGGTGGGAATGGGCGACAAAAGGCGTGAAGGATCAAAATTGCCTTGTAAAGTTTTTTGTCCGCCTGTAAGATATCTGGCAATTTCGGGTGAACACGTCCAATCTACACCAATGGCAGCTGCCTTACTTTGTGCCATCTCGCGCAAGGAAAACCAACAGCCTTTACCAAATACGATTACGCGTGTCTCGTCGGCCAAAGCTTCTACAATTTGGTTGATGTACTGCCAAGAAAATTCTTGGTAATCTGCCGGTGATAGCATTCCGCCCCAGCTGTCAAAAATCTGAACGGCATCTACCCCCGATTTTACTTTCTCTTTTAAATACAAGATGGTGGTATCTGTGATTTTTTGCAACAAAGCGTGTGCGGCTTGGGGTTGGGTAAAACAAAAACTTTTGGCTACATCATAACTTTTAGAGCCTTTGCCTTCCACGGCATAACAAAAGATGGTCCAGGGCGAACCGGCAAAACCGATAAGCGGCACTTCGTTGTTCAGCATTTCTTTGGTCAGTTTGATGGCATCCATCACATAGCCCAAAGTTTCTTGTATGTTGGGCACGATGACTTGTTCCACATCTTTGGCAGAACGAATCGGATTTGGCAACCACGGGCCAAAGTCTTCTTTCATCTGCACCTCTATGTTCATGGCTTGTGGTACTACCAAAATATCGGAAAACAAGATAGCCACATCGGGCTTGACAATACGGATGGGTTGCACGGTGATTTCCGCAGCCAACTCAGGCGTGCGGCAACGGGTAAAAAAATCGTATTTGTCACGCAAGGCACGGAACTCCGGCAAATATCGACCTGCTTGGCGCATCATCCAAACGGGTGGACGATCTACTTTTTCATTATTTAAGGCGCGGAGGAAAAGATCGTTTTTTATCATTTTTCTAGGGGTTTTTAAAATAATCTATACATGTTTTGGCGACGTTTTCTACAGCAGGCGAAGCGGCAACTTGTATCAAACGTGTCAAGGTTTTTAATTCGGTTGCAGTGGTTTGTCCTATACAAAAACAAACGGAATTACTCAGGGTGTTTTTTAAGAGGTAACTCTTTACGCCCGAGGGGCTAAAAAACAGAATACCATCGGGTTGGGGAGATATCTCTATCGGCTGGGGCAGGGTCTCGTACACAACAATTTCAGCATCTAAGATTCCTTTTTTTTGAAGATATTCCGGCAACACATCGCGGCGTAAATTTCCTGAGAAAAAAGTAAATTTCCTGTCCAAATACATCTCATCTATAATCTGCACGAGTGATTCCGCATCGGGTGCGTCGGCGACTACCTTAGCGCCGTGTTTTTCTAGTGTTTTTCGGGTTTGCGAACCTACACAAAAACAGGGCTTTTTTTCAAAGTAGTTTGCATCTATTCTGACGATGGCTTTCAGTGCGTTTTGGCTGCTTATCACGATACTCTGTGGCGCATCGGGCAGTTTGGTCTGTAAATAATTAAACCGGAGAAAGTCGGAATCTTGCAAACGGATTTGTGCCTCTGTAAAAAGATGGTGAATCGATTTGGGGAGTTTTTTGGTGCTTACGATAAATGGATTTGAACCGTGTTCTTTCATCAATAATTTTCGAGTAAATTAGATATGTCTTTATTCAATCCGAAAACGACCAAAACATCGCCCTCTTCGATTTTAGTCTCGCGTGTGGGCAAGCCAATCACTTCGTTGGACACCATTTTGCTGCCAATGAGGTTGGTTTTCTCTCTTCTACGGATAACGGTGATGATGTTGAGTCGGTGGGTTTCTCTGAATCGAACTTCTTCTATCGTTTTTCCCACAAATTCTTTTTGTGCTTTAATCTCCGAAATAGAATAGTTGGTATCTATTTCAAAATTTTCTACAACTTTCTTAAAGTTGATTTTATTGGTCAATCGCTCGGCTGCTTCTTGCTCGGGATGTACAATTTTTTCAATGCCCATGGCCTGAAGCACCGTGTCGTGAATCGGGGAAAGTGAACGGCTGATGACAACCGCTTTAGAGAGTTTTTTGATGATGGCAGTGGTGATGATGGCGGCACCTTCGTTTTCGCCTATGGCTACAACTACCATATCTGCCTCTTTTATGGGCAGTGCTCTGTAGGCGAGTTCGTTGGTAGAATCCATACATATGGCATGTGAAATCTTTTCTTTGACTAGGTTTACTTTGTCCATATTGAGATCGACCCCAATGACCTCATTGCCTGTTTCGGTGAGGTTAAGTGCCAAAGGCGTGCCGAAATTACCCAAACCAAAAATGATGATTTTCATAGTTTTTCAGTTTAATTGATAAAAATATTTTCCTGAGGATATTTGTAAAATTTTGTTTGAATGCGTCGCATCATCCCGAAGAGCAAGTTAAGCGTCCCGATTCGGCCCACAAACATTACCACGATAATCACATACCTGCTTTCTACACTCAAATTGGGTGTCAATCCGAGGCTTAAACCTACAGTGCTGTAGGCAGAAAAACACTCAAAGACCACATCTACCAATCGGGCACCCGGCTCAAAAAAGAGGAGGAGTAAAATGGCTGCGCCAATAGTTATTAGAGATACAACAACTATGGCAAAAGCGCGGTTGACGGTTCCGCTCGATACCTCTCTTGTGCCGAGTTCGATGTGATTTTTTCCTCTAGCTATCGAAAATACATTGAGTGTGGCAATGGCAAAGGTAGTTGTTTTGATACCGCCACCTGTAGAGCCCGGCGAAGCTCCAATCCACATCAATAAAATAACGAAAAGCAGCGAAGGCATAGCCATTTGAGAAAAATCAATGGTGTTGAAACCGGCTGTTCGGGGTGTGACCGCGTTAAACACGGAAGTTGTAAATTTTCCAAACAAGGTCAGGTGTTCAGACAGCGTGTGAGACCTTTCTGAAAAAAGCAAAAATACAGTAGAAAACAACAAGAGGATTGCTGTGGTGTAAATGACGATTTTGGTATTGAGCGTAATGATTCGGGTAGGTCGGAAGGCTTTGTGTTCAACAAATTGTTTTTTGAAAAATTCCTTAGCGTACGTGAAATAGTTGAAAACGATATTATATCCCAAACCGCCCAAAATAATCAGGATGATGATGCCCCACTGGAAAGCGTAGTCAAAGCGAAGCATACTGTCGCCAAGCCCGGAAGACATGGTTGAAAATCCGGCGTTGCAGAAGGCAGAAACCGCATGAAAAATGGAGAAGAAAAGCCGATCATCAACGGGAATGTTTTCTGCTGTAAAAAAGATATAAACCGCTCCCATAGCTTCCAAACTCAGTGTAAAGACGACAATTCTCATTCCCATTTTTAGGGCGTCTTGCAATTCGGAAGACGTAAAGTCCTTGACGTATAATTCTTCTCTAAACGAAGTGCTGCCCTTAAAAAAAAACGAAAAGAAAGAGGTGAATGTCAAAATCCCGATACCGCCCAATTGAAACAGGATAAGTATGATGGTTTGCCCCAAAAAAGTGAAGTCGTTGGCAGTGTCGAGCACAATGAGCCCCGTCACACATACAGCACTTGTTGCGGTAAACAACGCATCTACAAACGAAATCCCTGAGACCGTGGCTTTAGGCAGCATCAGCAAAAAAGCTCCGATGAGTGCAATAGAAGCAAAACTTCCGACAAAGAGGATGGTTGGATTGGTATATCGGCTGTAAATATGCCTCACAAAAACCATCATTCGAATAATAAAATAGGCAAACAAACCACCGTTGAGCAAGGGTTTTGCTTTTTGGAAAATCTCTTTAAAACTTAAATCTATATGGATGAAAAACAATACCACCACGCCCGCCAATACAGCCAATAGCAAGAGCATGTTTACCAAAATGGTTTTTCTATATACGGGTTTAGATTTGAAAAGGAAATATTTAGAAATATTGAAGCCTAAAAGCAAGGCAAACAGACCCAACAAGCCTATCATTTTATAGGGTTTGTAAACTTCATTCACGATAAACCCAAAGTCAAAAATGAGGAAAAACAATATAAAAAAATCAATAAAACCGTAAATGGCTCTAAAGCGTTTCAGATTTTTCATGTGGGTTTTTCAAGAATAAAGTATAAAACTACTCATTTTTTTTGAGTTGCGCTTCAATTTCTTTTAGCAAAGAAACACCGCCTTTATCTCTAATTTCATTAGCCGCTAAGATGCCTAAGTTGTGAAAGTCTTGCGAAGAAGCTTTTAGGGTGTGGGCGATTTTTTGCTTACCATCTAGTGAAAACAATGCGCCTTCAAAGTGTATGGCATCGCCATGCTGTTTTGCCAATGCGCCAATCGGAGCTGTACACCCGCCTTCTAGTGTTTGTAAAAAACTTCGTTCTATATGGGCAGCTACAGCCGCTTCTCGATTGTTTATCTGTGCGGTGAGTTCGATCAGTTCTTTGTCGTCTTTCCTGCCGGCAACCATCACAATGCCTTGTGCCGGCGCGGGCAACATCCAATGGAGTACTTGGTGATTATCGGCTAATAATTCGATACGTTGCAGTCCGGCTTTGGCAAAAATAGCACCCTGCCAAGGGTTTTCGGAAAGTTTACGAAGCCTGGTATTGACGTTTCCTCTCAAATTGACAATGTGATGGTTGGGATATTTGTGTAACCATTGCGCTTTTCTTCGCAGGCTTCCTGTAGCAATGGTCATGCTTACACTTGAGTCTTTGGGAAAAGGCTTATTTGGTGGGCTGATGAGGACGTCTTCATAGGCGGCCCTTTCTAACACAGCCATTTGCATCAAGCCGTTTGGCAATTTTGTAGGGACGTCTTTCATGGAATGTACGGCCAAATCGATTCGACCTTCGATCAGTGCAATATCTAAATTTTTGGTAAAAATACCTGTAATGCCCATTTCATAAAGCGGCTGGGTCAACTCTATGTCGCCGGATGAAGTTATGGGAACTATGCTGACTTTTTGCCCCAAACTTTCCAACAGCGAGGCTACTGTATTTGCCTGCCACAAGGCGAGCGGACTTTCCCGCGTTCCAATTTTAATAATTCTTTTCATGCTTTTTGACTTCATTTTCCAATGCAAAGATACTTTGGATAAATGAAACATGATCGTCAAACTCCTGTGGATGTGTTTTTAGATGATTGGCGAAGAGTGTTGTGATTTTTTGAACGAGTCTTCCGGCAATTGCCTCAGCCTGATCCTGATTGAATTGCTCTGTTTTTTTACTCTGATAATCCAGTTCTCCGTTTTTAATCTCTTCGAGCTTGCTTTTGAGTGCTTTGATGGTAGGCGCAAACTTTCTGGCCTCCACCCATTCTTCAAAATCTCCTTGAATGTCGGCTATTATAGCTCGGGCATCGGGCAAAAAAGACTTGCGCATTTCGAGGGTTTCGTCTGTCATTTTAGACAAGGCATCCATATGAATTAAGGTGACATTTTGCATGTCGCCTACAACCGGATTTACATTTCTGGGAATGGAAAGATCCAAAATCAAAATAGGCCGGTTCGGGTTGATATCATCTGGGTTGATGGTAGGTTGGTTGGCTCCGGTAGCTACAATCAGCACATTTGCATTGGCTGTTTCTTGGCGAAGATCTGAGACGTCTTTAACAATCAAGTTGAATTTTCCGGCTAATTTTTCGGCTTTTTCTTTGGTACGATTGATTAATGTAATGGCATTTCCGGCTGTGTGTTTTACCAGATTTTCACAGGTATTGCGCCCAATTTTACCTGTGCCGTAAAGCACTATTTTATTGTCCTGATCGGGAATATTATGCAAAATGTATTTTACCGCTGCAAAAGCTACGGAAGTAGCTCCCGAACTCAATCCGGTTTCCGATTTTATTTTTTTGCTGGCTTGGATGGCAGCATTGACCATGCGCTCCAAATAGGCGTCTGTGAGGCCGTGTAGCCGTGCTTCCAAAAAACTGTTTTTAATTTGACCTATAATCTCAAAATCGCCGAGTATTTGGCTTTCCAAACCTGTTGCAACGTTGAAGAAGTGCGATATGGCTTCGTGATTTTTATAAACAAATCCTACTTTTTGGAAATCCTCTACATCACCATTGGTATGGTCGCAAAGGAGTTTAATCAATTTAAAGGGGTGCTCGGCAAATCCGTAAATTTCTGTGCGGTTGCAGGTAGATATGGTTAGGAGACAATCTGTACCCTCTGCTAAGGCTTGGTTGTACAGTGCGATGCGTGCATCCTCAGTCAAGCTAAACTTCCCTCTAATTTGGGCGTCTGCTTTCTGATAACTAAGACCTATAACGTAAAAATATTTTCCTCTAGTTAGTTTGAAATTTTCCATCTGTACATTTGACTCGGGTTCTCCTACAAAATTACACCACATCAGCTTGAAAGAGTATCGCAAGCGGTTCGTCTAAAAATTAAGTTGTATTTTGGTTTTATTTAACAGGTGTAAATCAATATAATATAGTATTTTCGTATCAAAATAAGGGTTTTAATCCTTATTAATTTGTATGTAGAATAAATAAAGATAAACAAAAAATGCTTAATTCGAACCTAAAAAGTGTCGCTGAAAGTCCCTCCATGGTGTTTAATATAGAGGAAGGTTTCCAGCTTATTTTGATTTCTCACGATAAAGATCAAGCTGTTCATTGGCAAAAACAAGTGTTGCCGGAGTGTATTCAATTCCACTTTTGCATGACCGGAAATGCCAAATTCACTTTCAATGCGCGGGGCTATAATATGGCACTCGGTGCCGAAAAGGCACTTTTGTTATACAATCCGGACAAAGAGTTGCCCATCGATTTGCTGATTGAACCCAAAACTAAAATTCTAACGCTACTCATCTCTATTGAAAAATTTCATGCCCTTTTTACAAACGAGGCGCATTATATACCGTTTCTAAGTCCGGAAAATCTCAACAAAAAGTATTACAGCGAACACCCGATTGCTCCGGCTCTATATATCATCATCAACCAAATATTCAAGCTAGATCCGAACAACACGGCACAAAACCTCTTTTACAAAGCAAAAGCCTATGAGCTACTGAGCCTGTACTTTTCGAAAACAGAAGAAACAGACACGCAGCGATGTCCTTTTTTGGTTGATGAAGATAACGTTCAAAAAATCAGAAAAGCCAAAGATTTGGTTATATCTAATATGACCGATCCACCCGGTTTGGAAGAACTGGCAGACGCTGTTGGGTTGAGTTTAAAAAAACTCAAAACCGGCTTTAAGCAAGTCTATGGCGACAGCGTATTTAATTTCTTGTTAGACTACAAACTTCAATACGCACGAAAATTGTTGGATACCCAGGATTTTATGATTCACGAAGTGGGCCAACAGGTGGGTTATTCAAGCCCGAGTCATTTTATAGAGGCTTTTCGCAAGAAGTTTGGCATCACGCCGAAAAAATATGTACAAGGAAAGACGGAATTTTTTAAATAAAAAGTCAAACTTGTTCGTCTAAAGGTTCCTCCTCCCGGCTTGGATTGTAATTGTCTTTCCAAATATGATACGCTTCGGGCACTATTTTTTTTATAGGGTTGTACAATTGGCTTTGTGAAGTATCAAATGGTCCTTCATAGGCTATGATGCCCGAAAACCAACTCAGCACGTTTAGCAACACACTTAGAATCAGTACCGTAGTTGCCAAATTCAAAAAAGCACCCAATATGCGGTTTAGCAGACCCAGCATGATTAACTCGGCAAATTTTGTAATGAGCTTCCCTATCCAATTGACCAAAAAAACCACCAATACAAAAATTAATATGAAAGCAATCAGGTTTACTTGATTGGCCTCCCAATCTCTCCATGTCGTTATTTTTTCGGTCACCCAACCCGAACCATAATACGCAACAAAAATACCTGCCACTACGGCCAATAATGAAAATATTTCAACCAAAAAACCTCTTGTAAATCCCCTGACAAGTGCCAGAAAAAGAATAATAACAAGAATTACGTCAATTGCATTCATCGATAAATAGTTCTTACAAATATAGCATTTGCTTGGCAATCCTAATACCTTTGCACAAAAAAGTGAAATGGTTAAAGACGAAATCTTAAAAAGCAAGTGGAATGAGCTGGTGCAAAAACTTTCGGATCGTTTTTCACAAGGAGAAAATTTGGATCTAGACGCCATTATCTTTTTGGTGGGCGTGCAAGAATTGGGCAAACCAAAACTTTCTTTTAAAAAAGACGAAAAAATAAACCTCATGCACATCGCCATTTGCCGATTGCTTGAGCCCTATGGATACTATGCGTTTGACTATGTGGATGAAGAAGGCTGGCCACACTACCTTGTACTCGAACCCTTACCGCCGCTTAAAGCAGGCGAACAAGCGCTGCTAATGAAAGAAGCGCTTGTGATTTATTTTACCGAAAAAAACTTTATTTAAACCTCTGATTTTAAACTACTCTGAAGCTTCGTTGTCTTTTTTATCTTTCTTTTCAGAGGCTTTTTTCATCGCCTCTCCCACTTGGTTAGATGCAGAGAAGGACGCAACCATATTGTTCAGCATATCCGAGCCTGCCTGGGGTGAATTGGGCAACAAAATTAGGTTTGAATTGGTGTCCTGACCAATAGATTGCAAGGTGTCATAATGTTGGGTAACCACAATAAGCGCTGAAGCTTCCTGCGAATTGATGCCCACTTTGTTGAGCACATCTACACTTTCCACCAAACCGCGGGCAATCTCTCTTCTTTGATCGGCAATGCCCTGTCCTTGAAGTCTTTTGCTCTCGGCTTCAGCTTTGGCTTTGGCAACAATCCGAATGCGCGAAGCTTCTGCTTCAAATTCAGCCGCGGTTTTCTCCCGGTCGGCTGCGTTGATTCGGTTCATGGCATTTTTTACCTGTATGTCCGGATCAATATCCGTTACCAAAGTTTTGATAATATCGTAACCATAGCCCATCATGGCTTCGTTGAGCTCGCTTTTAACAGCGATGGCAATATCATCTTTGCGTTCAAACACATCGTCTAATTTGAGTTTTGGCACCTCTGCTCTAACTACGTCAAACACATAGGAAGTAATTTGGTCGTGCGGATATTCGAGTTTGTAAAACGCATCATAAGCTTTGTCTTTGATAACCACAAACTGAACAGACACTTTTAGCTTCACAAAAACATTGTCTTTGGTCTTGGTCTCAATGATAACATCCAATTGTTGGATTTTCAAATTCAACTTTCCGGCTATTCTGTCAAAAACCGGTATCTTCAACTGCAAACCGGATTGTCTGATGCTTTGAAAACGCCCAAAACGTTCCACGACAGCAGCCGTTTGTTGTTTTACGATAAAGAAAGTTCCTAGAAGAAGTACGACTGCTAAAAAAAATGCGATTGGCCAAAAAATAACGCCCATAGTGTTGTGTTTTTAAGTTCGACTAAAAGTACAAAAAAGAATGCTAATTTGTATGTATTATTCATTATTTGTTACAAACCATTTTATCGCGGTTTGAATGCGTTCTATAGTATTTTGCTTGCCTATCACTTCCATAATGTCGAACAAATGAGGCCCTTGCAACGACCCTACTAAGCTCAGTCTCAAAGGCTGCATCACTTTTCCAAAACCCGTTTGCGTAGCTTCTAACCAAGTTTTGATCTCTTTTTCAATGTTTTTTGAGTCAAACACATTTACGTTTTCTAAAATTTTGATGACTTCCTGCATGAGTGCATTTGTTTCCGGCTTCCAGTTTTTAGAAGCTTTAGTGTCATAAGTAGCCGGTGGCAAAAAAAAGTAAGACCCGAGATGTAACAAATCTTCAGTAAAATGTGCTCTTTCTTTTAAGAGCGAAACAATTTTTACCAAATTTAATCCGGCAGACGACAAGTTATTTTTTTCTAAAACAATTTGAAATTCATTGGCAATCACAGTATCTTCTTGTTTGATAAAATATTGATGCTGAAACCATTTTGTTTTTTCAGGATCAAATTTTGCGCCAGCTTTATGCACATTTTCAAGTGAAAAAACGTCCACCAACGCTGAGAGATTGAATATTTCTTGTTCCGTACCCGGATTCCATCCCAAAAAAGCCAACATATTGACAACTGCTTCGGGCAAATAGCCTTTCTCGCGATAACCGGAAGAGACCTCTCCCGTGTTCGGATCTTTCCAATTAAGCGGAAAAACGGGAAATCCCATTTTATCGCCATCGCGCTTAGAAAGTTTTCCGTTTCCGGTCGGTTTTAAAATGAGGGGCAGGTGTGCAAAAGCCGGTTTTGTCCAGCCAAATGCTTCGTATAGCAGCACGTGAAGCGCCAAGCTCGGCAGCCATTCTTCGCCGCGAATTACATGCGAGATTTCCATCAAATGATCATCCACCACGTTGGCCAAATGATAGGTGGGCATGCCGTCGCTTTTAAAGAGCACTTTGTCGTCGAGCAAACCGGTATCTACCGTAATTTCACCTCTGATTATATCTGTAAAAGTCAATTTTCGATGGGCAGGCGTTTTAAAACGAACCACATAATTTTCGCCTTGTTGGATTCTTTTTGCTACCAAATCGGTATCCAAAGCCAAGGCGTTGTCTAGTTGGTCGCGGTTTTCGTGGTTGTAAATAAAGGTTTTCCCCTCGGCTTCTGATGTTTTTCGAAGCGTTTCTAAAGATTCCGGGGAATCAAAAGCCACATAGGCCCAATCGTTTTGAAGCAGTGTTTCTACGTATTGTCTGTACAAATCTTTACGTTCGCTTTGTCTGTAAGGTCCGTAGCCTTTTTCCAAACCTATGCCTTCGTCAAAGGGAATACCGCACCACTGAAGCGATTCTACTATATAAGCTTCGGCGCCGGGCACAAAACGCGTTTGATCGGTATCTTCTATACGCAGTATAAAATCGCCACCGTGTTTCTTGGCAAAAAGGTAATTGAACAGTGCCGTGCGAACGCCACCTATGTGCAAAGGACCCGTGGGGCTTGGGGCAAAACGTACCCGAACTCGTGCATTCATATTTGAAATTTGCCACAAAGATACTTTGCTTTGGGCTTCAAAAAAAATCTTTAAAATGCGTAGATTCCTAACTATTCGGACGCATCTCGGCAGGAATTCGACGGTTCATAATGGCAAACCACAATGGGGGCACAAAGGCCAAAACCATAGAAGTTGGATACCCAAAAGGAAGTTGCGGACTGGTTTGGTGACAATGCAACAACTGGTATTTTTTATTTGATTTGTAGTGATGGTCGCTATGCCGGGTCAACTCGTACAAAACTATACGTCCGAGTGTGTGGTTGGAATTCCAAGAATGTATTTCTGCTACGCGCTCGTAGCGCCCCGATGGAAGCTGCTTTCTTCTGAGACCGTAGTGTTCTATATAGTTGATGGTTTCAAGCAGCAGCATGCCCACTATGGCAGCCACTATAGCGAACAGCAAGGCCGTCTCGCCAAATACCAAATACACGATCAATAAATACATCAGTTGAAAAATGGTAAACATCAACATGTCGTTTGTTGTTGAAAGAAAATTTTGATGGTGAGATTTGTTAAGTTTGAGTTGAATTTTCCAGGCTTTGAAGTAGGTGCCAAACACAGATTGGATCCAGAAGAAATACAAAGCTTGGTTAAATTTTGCTGTTGACGGGTCTTTGGGTGTGCCCACATCTAAGTGATGGCCGTGGTTGTGTTCCACGTAGAAATGCGAATACAAGCTCGGCCAGAGCAATATTTTGGCTAAAAACCTTTCACCAAAAGCATCTCTATGTCCCAATTCGTGCGCTACATTGATGGCGTTGGCGCCGAAAACAATACCTGTGCTAATCACAAGTCCTGTAAATTCAAATATACTGAGGTTGTGGTTTGAAACCGTTTGCAGGGCGTACAATAAAATACCGTAAACAATGGGAACATTCAAATACAGCATCCAATCGTAAAGTGTCTTTTTTGACAATTTTTCAGCCTTGTCATCCGAAATGTTTTCGGTCTGAAGCGGCAATAAAATTTCAGCCAAAGGTAGCAACACAAATGCGTAAAAAACGACTGCGTACATTGCCCAGCCTCCAAAATAGAATCCCGTGACGGCTACCACAGGGATAGAGTATGCCCATAAATATTTCATCTGTTTATATTTTTTAAGTATTTGATAATCGGTTTAATATAATCATCCGCCTGTGTGTTAATTTTGCCTTGCCATGGATGTTTCATCTGTTTATATTTATTGTTTTTCAAAGGTCAGACGGAACGCCCTAGGATAATCATGCTCCTGTGTGCAAAATTTTTACATGGGCGTTTCATCTGTTTATATTATTTGTTTTATCGGTCATGCTTCGACTGCGCTCAGCACAGGAATGGAACGCCCTGCGATAATCATACTCCTGTGTGTCAATATTTTTACATGGGCATTTCATCAAATGGTGTTTTCAACGCTTCGAATTTCGTAAAAAAAATTGACTCTTGTGAAACTGGAAGTATTTGGTTTATTTTAACGAGCCTTTTCATCTTAATATCTTACTTTTAACGCATTAAAAAAAAGTGAAGACTGCTGCTGCTGAAATATTGAACAAACTCGAAGGCTACATTCGGAAATATTATCTGAATGAATTGCTGCGCGGTGCTATATTTTTCATAGCGCTTGGCTTGTTGTATTTCCTGCTCATCACTTCACTAGAGTATTTTTTGTGGTTAAACACCAACTTCCGAACCCTGTTGTTTTGGGTTTTTATTTTAGTAGAACTCGGTCTGTTTTCCTGGTTTGTAATACGCCCTGTTTTGGGATTGTTTAACATCCGGCGCGGACTGACTCTTGAGGCAGCAGCCAAAAACATCGGAAAACATTTTCCGGAAGTAAAAGATAAACTGACAAACCTATTGCAACTGCAAACCCAAGATACGGCCAACGAATTGGTTTTGGCTGCCATCCGACAGAAGTCTGTGGAATTGAAACCGATCCCTTTTCAAATTGCCATTAACTTACAAAACAACGTTCCGTTTCTAAAATATGCCTTTATTCCGGTTTTAATCATCTTAGCCATTTTGTTTACAGGTAAATCCGACTTTTTTGAGGGCTATAGCCGCGTGGCGCGGTTCAACACTCCTTTTTCGCCGCCTCCGCCCTTTCAGTTTATGCTTCTCAACAATGCGCTAACGGCTATCGAAAACGAAGACTTTACAATTCAGGTAAAAACAGTTGGCGATGTGGTACCGGAAACCATGAGTATTGTAGTGAATGGCAAAGAGCGATTATTAAAAAAAATAGATGCACAAAGCTTTGCCTACACTTTCGAAAACATCAAAGAGGGAAAAGATTTTTTCTTTCGATCCGGGAAATACCGTTCAGAGGTCTATTCCGTAAACCTATTGATGGTGCCGGCCATGTTGCAAATGAAAATGAATCTGGATTATCCATCCTACACCGGGAAAAAAGACGAAAGCATGGAAAATACCGGAAATGTGACTGTGCCCGAGGGCACGAAAATACGCTGGGAAATCAGGGCCAAAAATACCTCGCAAATTGTCTTTGAAGACCGTGATAGTTTGCGAAGTTTCGATAGACAAAACGATTTGTTTGTGTTTGACAAAACAGCACAAAGCAATCAGACTTATGCTTTGAGTTCTTCCAACGAAGCTTTAAAAAACCACGAACGCCTTCAATATAATATTGAAGTGGTCAGAGACGAAATGCCCGTCATCAAAGTAAGGCAACTTATCGATTCTCTCAATCCGAATGTTCAGTATTTTGCCGGACAATTGTCTGACGATTACGGTTTAAAAACTTTAAAGCTGGTTTACCAAATGAAAGATCAGGCTAAAACATCTAAAAGTATTTTACTTTCCGTTAAAAAAGGATTGATTGATCAGTTTACGCTTTCGTTTCCGGACAGCTTAAATCTTTTGCCGGGTAATACTTATGAAATTTACTTTGAAGTAGGCGATAATGATGGCTTTAACGGCTCAAAAGTTTCAAGAAGTGAAACCTTTTTCTACAATAAAAAAACGAGTACGGAAACACAGGCGTATCTTTTAAACCAGCAACAAAATCTGATGCAGAATTTGGATAAAACCAATGATAATATTCAGAAATTTGACCAACAAATTGAAAAGCTCAACGAACTGCAAAAATCAAAATCCAATTTGTCATGGAACGAGCAGCAAGCCCTAAAAGATGTGATTGAACGTCAAAAGCAGCAAGAGAGCATGATGAAGAAATTCTCGGAAGATTTGATGAAAAGCTTTCAGCAAAACCCCGAAGAAACGCCCATGCAAGAATCGCTTAAAGCGCGTTTAGAGCAAAACCAAAATGAAGCAGAGGCCAACGAAAAACTGTTGGAAGAACTCCAAAAAATTGCCGATAAACTTTCGCAAACAGAACTCACAGAGCGTTTGGAAGAGCTGGCAAAGCAATCTAAAAGCCGAAAAAAAAGTTTACAACAATTGTTAGAACTCACCAAGCGCTACTACGTGGAACAAAAAATGCAATCCATCGCCAATCAGGTATCGCAGTTGGCAGAAAAACAAGAAGAACTTTCTGAAGAAAACCCGGAAAAAAATACTGCAGACAAGCAAGAAAAACTAAATGAGCGTTTTGACGCACTCAAAAAAGATTTTGATGATTTGGAAAAAGACAACGCGAAATTGCAAAAACCGGTTTCGCTAGACCGAGATCCAATTACAGAAAAAGAAATCAGCAGTGAACAAGAAAAAGCGCAGGAATCGCTAGAACAAAACCAACAAGATCAAGCAAAGCCCAAACAAAAACGCGCTGCAGAGAAGATGAAGCAAATGGCCCAACAGCTGCAACAATCTATGTCTATGAGCGGTCAAGACCAGCTTCAAGAAGACATAGACGTCTTGCGACAGATTATGGAAAACATGCTTACTTTTTCTATGGAGCAGGAAAAACTGATGGAAAAAACGGATGCTTCTGAACGCAACACCAAAGGATTTTCGAGTGTTTTGAAAGAACAATATTACCTCAGAGAACATTTCTCACACATAGATGACAGCATTTTTACCTTATCGCTTCGACACCCGGAATTCTCTGAAAAAATCAACCAAGAAATTGAAAAAATTTACAGTTTCACAGACCGGTCTTTAGAAGAACTATCTGAATATCAAATATATAAAGCAGCTTCTACACAACAGTACACCTTGGCTTCGGCCAATGTATTGGCAGATTTTTTAAGTGACATCTTGCAGAACATGCAAGAGCGTATGTCCGGTAAAGGCGGTGGTGGTGAACAGGGTTTTCAACTGCCCGACATTATCCAACAACAAAAAACGCTTACGGAGCAAATGGAAGAAAAAATGGGTGAGCAGAAAGGAAAAGAAGGGCAAAAAGGGAAAGATGGTGAGCAGGGAAAAGCGTCCGGACAAGAAAAAGGTAAGGGTTTGAACAATGGTGAGAATGGAGAAAATTCTGAAGAAAATTACGGTGAATTGCTCGAAATGCTCAAACAACAACAAGCCTTAAACCAGGCCTTAAAAGACCTCATTCAAAAAGAAGGCCTAACGCCGCCTAACACCAATTTGCTCAAGCAAGCAGACCAGCTTGAAAGAGAAATGCTGATGCAAGGCTACAACGCAAATGTTTTGGAAAAAATGAAAAATTTCCAACACCAATTGCTTCAGCTTCAAGATGCCGTCAACAAACAAAATAACGAAGAACAACGCGTTTCCAAATTCAATGATAAAATTTTTTCCCAACCGGATACAATGCCCTTAAACATCAAAGAATATTTCCGGGAAATTGAAATATTAAACAGACAACCCTTACCTTTGCAACCCTCTTTTAAACAAAAAGTTAAAAAGTATTTTACAAAGGATGATTCAATTTAACTACCGTTGTGATTTTAGTCTGGCTGATGAGATTCAGATTGAAAACTGGCTACAGCTTTGCGCAGCTGACGAAAACAAAGAAATAGGTGAATTGGCCTTTTTCTTCTGTACAGACGCTGAAATCTTGGCTTTAAATCAGGAGCATTTGGGTCACGATTTTTACACCGATATCCTCACGTTTGATTACGTTGTTGGCAACCTACTTTTTGGCGATATTTTTATTTCCGTAGAGCGTGTGTCAGAAAATGCAAAAACACTACAAATCTCTTTTGAGCTAGAATTGCAAAGGGTTATCATTCACGGCCTATTGCATCTCTGTGGTTATACCGATAAAACAGACACCGATTCTGCTTTGATGCGGGTTAAAGAAAACGAAAAACTAAAATTGTTTCACGTGAAACCATGAGCTTATTTCAAGACATATACGATGTAATTGTAGTAGGGGGAGGTCATGCCGGTTGTGAAGCCGCAGCTGCTGCAGCCAACATGGGATCTAAGACCCTGCTTGTAACCATGAACCTGCAAACCCTTGGACAGATGTCATGCAATCCTGCTATGGGCGGTATTGCTAAAGGGCAAATTGTGCGCGAAATTGATGCTTTGGGCGGATATTCGGGTATCGTGAGCGACTTGTCTGCCATTCAGTTTAGAATGCTGAATCGCTCTAAAGGTCCCGCCATGTGGAGTCCGCGTACCCAAAATGATAGAATGCGCTTTGCAGAAACTTGGCGTTTAAAACTGGAACAGACGCCCAACTTGGATTTTTATCAAGAAATGGTAAAAAGCCTCATTATAAAAAATGGTCGGGTTACAGGGGTTATAACTTCTCTAGGCATACACATAAAAGGTAAAACAGTAGTATTGACAAACGGCACTTTTTTAAACGGTTTGATTCACATTGGTGAGAAACAATTTGGCGGCGGTCGGGCGGGAGAATCAGCGGCCTACGGCATCACAGAACAGCTAGTCTCCCTAGGTTTTGAATCGGGAAGGATGAAAACGGGCACACCGCCTCGGGTAGATGGCAGGTCGCTTAATTACACCTCTATGGAAGAACAAGCGGGTGATGAAGCGCCACAAAAGTTCTCTTTTTCAGACGAAACAAAGCCTTTGAGCTCACAGCGTTCTTGTTTTATCACTTATACAAATCCGACAGTACACGATTTGCTCAGAGAAGGCTTTGACCGATCACCTATGTTTAACGGGCGCATTCAAAGTATTGGCCCTCGGTATTGCCCGTCGGTGGAGGATAAAATTAACCGTTTTGCAGAAAAAGAACGTCATCAAATATTTGTAGAGCCCGAAGGCTGGCATACAGTAGAAGTTTATGTTAACGGATTCTCCACTTCATTGCCCGAAGATGTGCAATACAAAGCTTTAAAAGCCGTCCCGGGTTTTGAAAAAGTGAAGTTTTTTAGAGCAGGTTATGCCATTGAATACGACTACTTTCCTCCAACACAACTTCAATACACACTCGAAACCAAAATGATAGGTGGCCTTTATTTTGCCGGGCAAATAAACGGCACTACCGGATATGAAGAAGCGGCGTCACAGGGATTAATGGCGGGAATCAATGCACATTTGTCGGTGAAAGGAGAAGTCCCCTTTATACTCAAAAGAAGTGAAGCATACATAGGGGTGTTAATTGACGATTTAATTACCAAAGGAACAGAAGAACCTTACAGGATGTTTACTTCGCGTGCCGAACACAGAACCCTATTGCGTCAAGATAACGCTGATGTGCGCTTAACAAATATCGGCCATCAAATTGGACTAGCTTCAACAGAACGGCTCAGAAAAATGGAAGCGAAGAAGAATAAAACAGATTCGTTTGTACAATTTTTAAAAAAAACAAGCGTGACCACAAAAGAAATCAATCCGATTTTGTCAGCTGTCGATTCGGCAAATGTGACACAGTCCGACAAGTTGTTTAAGTTTCTGAGTCGCCCAAATATCAATTTGAAAATGTTAGCGAGTTTAAACAATGTGGCTGATTTTATTTCCGATAATCATTTGGAAGAAGAAGAAATTGAACAAGCCGAAATTCGAGTTAAATATTCCGGATATATAGAGAAAGAAATGGCCCAAGTTGAAAAACTCGGCAGGTTAGAAGACATCCAAATACCCGTCGGTTTTAATTACGATAAAGTAAAGTCATTGTCAATAGAAAGTCGCCAAAAGCTTCAAAAAATATTACCTGCCACCCTAGCACAAGCCTCAAGAATTAGCGGTGTTTCACCAAGCGATATTTCTACGTTGCTCGTTTATATGGGCAGATAAAACTCAAATGCTTCACGTGGAACATTCCAAAAACCTATCGGAAAAAGAGACTTTTATATACTTAAAAGTATCCGACCATGCCTTGTCAAAAGAAGTGTTTTCACTCGTTGCCGAAGAAAACGGTAATGTGCTAAAAACACATCCGCAACCTGAAAAAAATGAAATCGGAAAATATTATCAAAGTGAAAATTACATTTCTCATACAGATGTAAAAAACTCTCTTTTTGATAAACTTTATCATATCGTACGTAAGATTGCTACAAAACAGAAACTGAGAAACATAGAAAAAATAACCCATCAAAAAGGAAAGATACTCGATATAGGTGCGGGAACAGGTGAATTTGTCAAAGCAGCAAAAAAAAGTGGGTGGATATCGGAAGGTGTAGAACCTGATGCTGGTGCCAGAAAAAAAGCTTTAGAAAAAGGCGTGACGTTGCACAGTGACACCAAACAGTATGCAGATAAAAGTTTTGATGTAGTAACCCTTTGGCATGTGTTAGAGCATGTTTATTATCCGGATGAACAAGTCAAAAAAATACACAGGCTGCTTAAAGAAGAAGGCATCGCGGTAATTGCTGTACCAAATTTTACGTGTTA
Organism: Bacteroidota bacterium; assembly: GCA_018829465.1. Lineage (GTDB taxonomy): Bacteria > Bacteroidota > Bacteroidia > Flavobacteriales > Flavobacteriaceae > UM-FILTER-40-17. Next base: position 156,006 of record JAHJTN010000012.1, read on the forward strand.
TAGCGCACTGTATTATAAAAACCACTGGGCTGCATTTGATGTTCCAAGGCATTTGTGGCACTTTTCGCCGAACTATCTGAAAAAATTATTTACATCAGAACAATTCGAATGTATCAAAACAGCAGCTTTATATCAGGATGCTTTTTACATCAACTTGCTTTCAGAAAAATATAAAACCGGAAAATCAAATCCTGTAAGGGCATTTTGGATTGCCCTCAAATGCAACCTTCTTGGGAGAAAAAAAGAAAAATGTGCCACTATGGTATATTATTTTAGAAAGAAATCAAAAGAAGCGATTTAACGCCGTTTACAACAACCTGCTATACAAATAGTGACACAAAAGAATTCTATGGATTAAAACTTAAATAAAACACCTTTTAAAAATAGAAAATATTTATACATAATGCATCAATAATAGTTTTGGGATATAGTAATAATATGACTTAAAAATTCACAAACAATTGTTAGAGTTTTATTCGTAAATTTGGCGCCAATTAAACGGAATCGTGAAATGCACAATAACGGATTTAACCATCCAAAAGGTATCATCCTAAAGCATTACATTCAAATTATTAAAAAACATATTAAAAACAAAAGATGAAAAATTATTTATTAATTACTTTAATTGGGTTCTTCGCTGTTTCGTGCAACCAGGAAAAAACAGCCTATGTAGAAACAGAAAAACTGATGCAAGATTACCTTGAAACCAAGGATGTAGAAAAATCGCTACAGCAAAAATCAGATTCTGTTCAAACGGGCTTGGCTCAAATGAGTCAGGAATTTCAAACACAAGTACAAGAATACCAATCCAAGGCCTCTTCTATGAGCGCTCAAAAAAGAGAAGAAACGGAACAAACTCTCCTAGGACAACAAAGGCAAATTCAGCAAATTCAGCAAAGAGAAAGTCAAATATTTCAGGACGAATACAAAGCGCGTATGGACAGCTTGGTAAACAAAGTAAAAAAATACGTAGGTGAGTATGCGAAAAAGAATGGATATACTTACATATTTGGTTCCAACAACACAGAAAACATCCTATATGGTGCGGAGAGTAAAAACGTAACTGAAGACGTTTTAAAAGCATTAAACGAGGCATATAAACCTGAATAAAAAGTTTTAAAATATATTAAAAACCGGCCTTAGTTGTCGGTTTTTTTTTGGTCGTATATTTCGTAAACTTTTTCCAAAATAGTTTCAGGTGCAATGCTGCGCATACAATCTTCATAGCCGGGCGGAACAGTCTTGCCAAAAACAGAAGTTGGGATACAGGGAAATAAATCGCGATTCACAGTAATTGCTCGAGAAAGTGATTGGCCGAATGGCGCAAAACCGGCATGTGGGTGTGTTACGCCCCAAATCGTAACTACAGGTATGCGATACAAGGCAGCCAAATGGGCATTTCCAGAGTCCATAGAAAGCATCAAATCTAAATTTGAAATCAACCTGAGCTCATCAGAAAAAGTGAGATGACCGGCTAAGTTTATAATGTTTGATTCGGGTTGGCATAGTGATGAAAGGGCATCGCGTTCGTTTGGCCCACCAAAAAGAATCAATTTGACACCTGATAAAGATGAAAGTGAAGCAAGTACTTTGCGCATCAAATCGGGTGGGTAGGTTTTAGAATCAAATTTGGCAAAAGGTGCCACACCGATGAGAAAATCTTGACGCGTAAGTTTTAAGCTGCTTCGAATGTCTTCAATGGGTTGTATAGCCATTGGAACGTGCTCTAAAACGATAGGAAAACCAACTTTCCTGAAGACATCTGCGTAGCGTTCGTGCGTAGTCTTGAGGGGCTTAAAAACCTTGTTTTTGCAGCGTGTCAGTCTTTTCTTTTCTAGTCGGCCTTTATCAATTACTAGCGTTTTAATGCCGGATAATCTTAAGAAAAAACCAACAACAAGACTTCTTAAAACCTGATGGCAATCTGCAAAAGCATCAATCTTTAAACTGCGTAAATCTAATGCCAAACGTATCAATCCAAAAAAACCTTTGTGTCTGTCTGTAAGGTCAATAGGAAAAAAACGCACTTGGGGTATGTCGTCAAAAAGTGGCTTAAAAAAAGGGCGTGAAACAACCGTAATGGTCAGTTTTGGATATTGGTGAGTAATTGCGCGCAATACAGGAACAAGCATAGCCACATCGCCGAGTGCAGAAAGCCTGAAAACCGCAATATGCTTGTGCATACGAGCCAACTAGTTTTTATTTTTTGCGTACAAAACCGGATTGAGGGATTCGTCGTTGTACATTTTCATTTGCTTGTAAAGTTTCATGTACTTGCGTCCTGCTGCAATATCTTCGAGCAATTGATCAATAGCAACGGATAAATCCTGTCGTTGCGTCAAAAGCACATCTAGCTTAGCTTGACAAGCAGCACGATGATCGGTCGATGCATTCTCCCTTGTGGCTTCTTCGCGCATGTGGTATATTTTAAGCGATAAAATAGACAACCTATCAATAGCCCAAGCGGGTGTTTCGGTGTTGATAGATGCATCGGCTTGAGGGGTAACATTTTTATACTTTTCAAGAAAAAAACTGTCTATGTATTCTACAAAATCTGTCCTGTCTTGATTTGATGCATCAATTTTTCGTTTCAAAACCAAAGCCGCATCAGGTTGAATTTGTGGATCTCTAATTAAATCTTCATAATGCCACTGAACGGTATCTATCCAACATTTTCGGTACAATAGGTGTTTGACATCACCATTTGGATAAGGATTTGAAAAAGCTTGTGAAACATCATCAATGACATGATACACACGTATAACTTCATCAAAAATTTGGTTGGCAAGTGTAGAAAACATAATTCTATATTTTAAGACAAAGATAAGCCAAATCCATAAATTAGATCGATTGAATCAACAATACGGCTGTAAAAGCTGTCAATAGCCACATCCACAACTCTTTGAGTATGGGTTTGTGAATGTACTCCGTAAATGATGCGGAGAAAATAGCAACAAAGGGAAACAGCAACAACATCAAATTATCTGCCTCTGACATGAATGATGCGATAAGCAGAAGAGAAATAAGCCATCCAAAAAAGATAAGCAAGCGAACCTTTCTGTAAATAGCAGATTTTCTGAGTAATTTCTTATAGAAAAAAAACGCGGTTAACAAGCTGGTAAAAAAAATAAAATAGAGTGTATTGGGCGCATTGGAATATTGGGCAAAATCCCAAAAAACAATGTTATCAAAAGCAAACAAGTCGAAAAAAAAAGGAAGGTGATCTGTAACGTAGCACCAAGTAAAAACCAGAAAAACAGACACAAAAACACCTACAAAAGGAATAAACCAAAACCGATTTGGCTTTCCCTCAAACAAGGCTAGTGAGCTATAAATGAGCAATAGAAAAAAAAGCGCTTGTGGCTGAAAAAAAGCGGAAATAGACATCCAAAAAGCGGCGTCAAACACTTTCTGTCTGATATCTACTGCGGTGCGAATAGACAAAATGCGGCGCAGTCCTAACAAAAAAAACGAAAAGGAAAACAACACATCTATATCAGAAGAAACGCCCAAAAACAACATCAAAAACAAGGAAAAAAAATAGAGCGCAAGGCTGTTGTTTTGCGTCAATCTATTTCGATGTACTATAAAATTAAACAAGGCCAAAATAAATAAAACGAGTAAACCATTCCATACAATATCCAAAAAAACAGGTTTGAACGAATCGGAACGCATCAAGGAAATAAAGACTATCCAACAAAGCATCAAGCAGTAAACAACTACAAAATGTATGGGTTTGGACTTGCTGAAAAATTGATGGAGCATGTTCTAAAATAAGATACCAAAAGTAAAAAAACACTTCAATTAATCAGATATTAATCGTGAAAGTTTGAACGGAAGTGTATGTTTGCAAAAATTTATATATATGTCAAGCAATCTTGAACGGTGCGAACTGTGCCAGTCCGAAACCGCTATCTCAGTTTATGAATTACCACCGCATGGGCACAATAGTTCATACCGAGGCGTTTGTGTTTGTGAAAACTGCCTTAGTCAAATAGAAAATCCGGATTTGATGGATATCAATCACTGGCGTTGTTTAAACGACAGCATGTGGAGCGAAAAGGAGGAAGTAAAAATTTTGGTTTGGAGAATTTTACACCGCCTTAAGGGTGAGGGCTGGCCTCAAGATCTTTTAGATATGATGTACCTAAACGAATCCTCATTGGCGTTTGCCCAAAGTGGGTTAGACGACGAAACAAAACCCAAGCACCAAGACACTAATGGCAACTTGCTTAGCAACGGAGATCAGGTAACCCTCATTAAGGATCTCGATGTAAAAGGAAGCAGCCTGACCGCCAAGCGAGGAACTGTGGTAAAAAAAATTACACTAGTGGAAGACAATCCGGAACAAATTGAAGGAAAAATTGATGGCCAACTCATCGTAATCCTGACAAAATTTGTTAAAAAATCTTGACAATCTCAAAGACAAATAAAATTTTACGACCATAAAGAAAATATTTATCTTTGTGGCTCAAATTTAAAATTTGATTACATGACACCGATGAAAAATTTTTTTGAAGGCATACAAAGTTTCTTTGAATTTGTAATGTTTAATAACCTTGATTGGGTTAGGCAAATGGAATTGGAAAATTGGTGGATGGCCAATCTGGTAAACTGGACTTTTTTGATAATTGGCTTTGTAGCTGCAGTCTATTGGATTAAACAATTACAACTTTTTAATGATCGTGGCGAAGAAGACAAATCCATCACTTCGCATTCCTACCTATAGATCAAAACCCAGATCTTTTCTAAAATACATCTTGTCAAAAGCTATTTTATCGATGCTTGTATAAGCCTTTTTTAGGGCTTCCTTGTGGTCGTTGCCCAATGCCGTCACAGCAAGCACACGCCCGCCCGTACTCACCACCGCACCGTCTTTAAAGGCAGTTCCGGCATGAAAAACCAAACTATCCGTTACATTTTCCAATCCCGAAATCGTTTTGTGTTTTTCATAGGCCTCAGGATAACCCCCGGACACCACGACTACCGTTGCAGCCGTTTGTGGATTGATGCGCAAATCCATCTTGTGCAGCTGACCGTCGGAAACAGCCAGTAAAAGTTTTAAAAAATCATTTTCAATGCGCGGAATGACCACTTCCGTCTCCGGATCGCCCATACGCACATTGTATTCTATCACATAAGGATCATCTCCTACCTTCATCAATCCGATAAATATAAACCCTTTGTAGGGTAAATTTTGCTCCTTTAATCCTTTTATTGTGGGGATAACAATACGTTTTTCAACCTTGTTGAGAAAATCTGCTGTAGCAAATGGAACCGGCGAAACAGCACCCATGCCACCTGTGTTGAGCCCGGTATCGCCTTCACCTATGCGCTTGTAATCTTTGGCAGAAGGCAAAATCATGTAGTGCTCACCGTCAGAAAGCACAAAAACACTGAGTTCGATGCCATTTAAAAATTCTTCTATGACCACTTTTTGACCCGCTTTGCCAAACTTGGCATCTAGCAATATGGCACGCAATTCCTGTTTGGCTTCATTTATATCATCTAAAATCAAAACCCCTTTTCCCGCCGCCAAGCCATCCGCTTTCAAAACATAGGGCGGTTGCAGGCTTTCCAAAAAGGCAAAAGCAGCAGGTAGTTGCGTCTTATCAAAACTTTGGTAAGCAGCCGTTGGAATATTTTGGCGGCTCATAAAATGCTTAGCAAACTCTTTGCTTCCTTCCAGTTGCGCCGCGGCGGCCGCCGGGCCAATAAAACGAACAAACTTTAATATCTTGTCATTTTCAAAAAAATCGCGAAGGCCTTCAACCAAAGGCACTTCGGGCCCCACAATGACCAATTCTATGGCGTTTTGTATAACTGCTTTTTTGATGCCTTCAAAATCCAACACATCCAAATTGAGATTGATGGCTATGGAAGCCGTTCCTGCATTGCCGGGAATTACAAAAATTTTTTCGGCATACGGACTTTGCTTCATCTTCCAAGCAAATGTGTGCTCTCTGCCACCGGAACCAATAATTAAAATATTCATTTTTATAAATTGTTTGACAAAATTAACTTCTTTTGTAGAGGTTACCGTAGGTTTTCCCTTAAAAATCATCCGGCTTTATGTCATTTTTTGAAAAAACACTAGAACTTAAAGGTTTTCCGATTGGGCAAGCGAAACAAAAATTAGCTGAAATTCAATCTATTGCGAGTACAGATTTAAAAAAGTTTCAAGAAAATGCCCGTTGGGAAATCGTTCGTTTTCACTTGGAAAACAATCCTTTGTATAGCGGATGGATCAATGGGAAACTTCCCAAAAAATGGACAGACCTCCCCGTGATGACAAAATCCGATCTTCAACAACCCATAAAAAACAGATTGAGCAAAGGTTTTCAGCTCAAAGATGTATATCTCAACAAAACATCCGGATCTTCCGGAAATCCCTTTTCATTTGCCAAAGATAAATTTAGCCACGCGCTCACCTGGGCCATCATCCTAGATCGGTTTCAAAAAATTGGCATCAAACAAAGTATTGATTTACAAGCGAGGTTTTACGGAATTCCACTCGATACTTTTCAGCACTTCAAAGAACGACTCAAAGATTTTGCAGCCCGGCGCTATCGGTTTCCGATATTCAACCTTGATGAGGAAGTGCTTTCTCGGTATGTAGCCTATTTTAAAAAGAGAAAATTTGTGTACCTGAACGGCTATACCAGTTCGATTGTGCTGTTTGCAAAGTATTTACAGTCTAAAGAAATTGTTTTAAAAAATATTTGTCCCAGTCTGAAATGCTGTGTGGTGACCAGTGAAATGTTGTTTGCCGAAGACAGGAAATTGTTGGAACATCAATTGGGCGTAAAAGTTGTAAACGAATACGGAGCGTCCGAACTCGATTTGATTGCTTTCGAGACGCAACCCGGTTTTTGGGAAATCAATACCGATTCGCTTTTTGTCGAAATACTCGATAACGACAACAAACCTGTACAAAACGGTGAATCCGGAAAAATCGTGATTACTTCGCTCTACAACAAGGCGCATCCGTTTATCAGGTATGAAATTGGCGATTTGGGAATCATGGACCCGAACAGTCTGCCAGAAAAACCACTGCTAAAAAAACTCATAGGACGCACCAATGATATGGCGATTTTGCCCGGTGGAAAAAAAGTGCCCGGCCTCACGTTTTATTACGTCACCAAAAGCATTATGGCGGATGACGGCTTGCTAAAAGAATTCACAGTGACCCAAACGGCCTTAGATATTTTTAGAATAGATTATGTAAGAAACCATCCACTCTTGCCTCAGGAAGAAAGAAAAGTGCAAGCCGCCATTCATCTATACGTTGGAGAAACTGTGCAAGTTATCTTTAAACATCGTGAAAAACTCGTGCGCACTCAAGCCGGAAAACTCAAGCAATTTGTTTCAGAAATTTAGGGTTACTCCAACCGGACAGTGGTCCGAATGTCGCGCATCGGGCAATATAAATGCGCGCGACAGGTTGCTTTCGAGGGGTTGACTCACCAAAACATAATCGATGCGCCAACCTTTGTTGTTGTTTCGCGCATTGGCACGATAACTCCACCACGAATATTGGTGTGGCGATTCGTTAAAATGACGAAAAGAATCTATAAAGCCGGCATTTATAAAACCGTCAATCCAAGCGCGTTCTTCAGGCAAAAATCCGGAAACGGTGGCGTTTCTCACGGGATCGTGAATGTCAATTGCCCGGTGACAAATGTTGTAATCGCCACAGATGATCAATTTTGGAAATTTTGCTTTTAAACCATTGACATAGCTCTGAAAATCGTCCATATATTGAAACTTATGTGCCAAGCGTTCTATATTTGTTCCGGATGGCAGATATAGACTCATTACAGAACAGTCGTCAAAATCGACGCGTATGTTGCGTCCCTCGGCGTCCATATAATCTATTCCGGTGCCGTATTCTACGTGATTAGGCTTTATTTTAGATAAGATAGCCACGCCGCTATAACCTTTCTTTTGTGCGCTAAACCAATACTGATAAGGATAACCGATGTTCGTCAAAATATCTGTTTCTATTTGGCTTTCCTCAGCTTTGATTTCTTGCAGACAAATCACATCCGGATCAGCACTTTTAAGCCATTCTGCAAATCCCTTTTTCATGGCGGCGCGAATGCCGTTGACGTTGTACGAAATGATTTTCATCTGTTTATATTTATTGTTTTTAAGTGGTCAGATGGAACACCCTAACTCATCATGTCCCTGTGTGCAAAATTTTTACATGGGCGTTTCATCTGTTTATATTATTTGTTTTTATCGGTCAGATGGAACGCCCTAACTCGTCATGTCCCTGTGTGCAAAATTTTTACATGGGCGTTTCACCTGTTTATACTTATTGTTTTTTAAAGTCTTTTGTTGACTGCGCCCAAAACAAAAGTATCCGTTTAATTTTTGGCAAGTTAAACATCTACTAATACAAGCGCATCGCAGTTTGTTTTTTTAGACTTTAAAAATAGACATTATTTTAAAAAAGCGCACAAAACATCTGTATCCATAATTTTTTTTTAAATTTAACGGTCTGAATAATTTTTGACAAAACAAACAAAACCCTCATGAGCAACTACCACATCAAACACCTCGAAGAATACTATCAAGTCTATCGCAAATCGGTGCGCAACCCCGAACTTTTTTGGGAAGAAGTGGCCGAAGAGCATTTTCTTTGGCATAAAAAATGGGACAATGTTTTGAGCTGGGACTTTAAAAAACCTGAAGTCAAATGGTTTGAAGGTGCCAAACTCAACATCACCGAAAACTGTATAGACAGGCATTTGCATACACGCGGAAACAGAACCGCTATTCTTTTTGAACCGAACAATCCGGAAGAACCGGCCCAACACATTTCGTATTCCCAACTCCACGCACGCGTTAACCAAATGGCCAATGTGCTCAAAAGCAAAGGCATCAAAAAAGGCGACCGCGTTTGCATCTATCTGCCCATGATACCCGAATTGGCTGTAGCTGTTTTGGCTTGTGCCAGAATTGGCGCCATCCATTCGGTGGTGTTTGCCGGCTTCTCCAGCACAGCACTTTCTACCCGCATTAACGACTGCGGTGCAAAAATGGTGATCACATCCGACGGCTCGTATAGAGGCGATAAAACCATCGACCTGAAAGGCATCGTCGATAAAGCATTGGATGACTGTCCCGGAGTAAATTGTGTGTTGGTGGTCAATCGCATCAACGGTGAAATTAATATGAAATCGGGGCGCGACTATTGGATTCAGCCTCTTTTAGACAAGTCCTCGAGCGATTTTCCGGCGGAAATTATGGATGCGGAAGATCCGTTGTTTATTCTTTATACTTCAGGCTCCACCGGCAAGCCCAAAGGCATGCTACATACCACAGCCGGCTATATGGTTTATACCGCCTACACTTTTAAAAATGTATTTCAATACAAGCAAGACGATGTATATTGGTGCACGGCAGATATCGGCTGGATTACAGGCCACAGCTATATTATCTATGGTCCTTTGCTCAATGGCGCTACTTCTGTAATGTTTGAAGGCGTGCCTCACTACCCCGATTTTGGTCGTTTTTGGGAAATTGTCGAAAAGCACAAAGTCAACCAATTTTACACAGCTCCAACGGCTATTCGGGCATTGGCGAAGCAACATTTGGACTTTGTAGAAAAAAGAGATTTATCCTCGTTGAAAGTGCTCGGAACTGTAGGCGAACCCATCAATGAAGAAGCTTGGCACTGGTATAACGACAATGTTGGGAAGAAAAAATGCCCCATCGTAGATACGTGGTGGCAAACCGAAACCGGCGGCATTATGATTACGCCCATTCCCTTTGCTACGCCTACCAAACCCACCTATGCTACACTTCCATTTATCGGCATACAACCGGTTTTGATGGATGAAAATGGTGCAGAAATACACGGCAACCAAGTAGATGGCAGGTTGTGTATAAAATTTCCGTGGCCGTCAATAGCCCGAAGCATTTGGGGTGATCATCAACGATTTAAAGACACCTATTTTTCAGCGTTTGAAAACATGTATTTTACCGGAGACGGTGCTTTGCGTGATGAAGTGGGCTACTACCGAATTACCGGTCGTGTGGACGATGTGATTATTGTTTCCGGACACAATTTAGGCACAGCACCAATTGAAGATGCCATCAACGAGCATCCGGCCGTGGCAGAAAGTGCCGTAGTGGGGTTCCCGCACGACGTGAAAGGCAATGCGCTATACGGTTTTGTTATTTTAAAAGAAACGGGCGAAGGCCGTGTGCAAGACAATGTACGCAAGGAAATCAACCAAATCATAACCGAACACATCGGGCCTATTGCCAAGTTGGACAAAATTCAGTTTACCTCCGGTTTGCCCAAAACCCGGAGCGGTAAAATCATGCGACGCATCCTGCGGAAAATTGCTGCCCGCGATGCCGAAAATTTAGGAGACATCAGCACTTTACTGAACCCGGAAGTGGTGGATGAGATTAAGGGCAGTGCGATGTAATTATAAATTCATCCTCATGCTCTCATTTTATAATCCAAATATTGCCTATTCTACTCATTACCTAAGCATGGAGCAATACTTTTTATTTTGAAAGCAGAATGCTTTATGGGCAATGATAAAATAACGCTCTTCTTTGGACTTCATTATATCATTTAAAATGTGCTTTTTATTATATGTTTTTAGTCAATACAAAACACCGTAAGTTTACTTAATGAGATTTTTGATAGTCTTTTGACCGTGTACTGCCGTGTCCGCCGGCGACAATAAGCATTCCTTTTAAGCTTAGCCAGAGGTATTTAAAAAATTGCCAGACTGGGTTCATCATCCAGAAGCGTTTGTTTTTTGATATGCGTTGTGTCATAATTTTAAGTTTTTTATTCTGGTAACAGCCACCAGAAAGGTTTCATTTTTGCTTTGTACATAAATACATAGTGAAGTGTCAGCTTAAGCCAGTGCCCTGCTAATCCTATTTCTCCAAAGGTCTTCCCGAGCTTACGCCCGTGAGTGTCCGGGTATTTTTTATAATCGGGTACGATGGGAAAGGTGGTAATACTTATACCGCTTCCTGAAAATGTACCGTATCCTGCTGAGGCTATACAAGCCGCACCCATATTGGCCATAGAGCCTTTGTGTTCTTGCAAGTTTTTACCTTTTTTGATGGTGTCTATAATAGTATCAGCTACTAGTTTTGCGGTAATCCCCGAAGGCATTCCCGTGCGTGGCGGTGAGGGAAAAATCTCAGTCCCACTTTTACTTTTTCGAGGTTTTGAAATGCTGTGTGGTGGTGCAAAAGCGATACCGGGAGCAAATATGTTTTTATAACTTGGATTTTGATAGGTTTCCGGCCAGTCTTGTGCCGTCCATTCTTCATAGGGTTTTGGTGTGTAATCGGCATCGACTAGCATAAAACCTTTAAAGAGTTTATCGGTAATCTCGTTGTTGTTCTTGTCGAAAGCTTTAAACCCGTGTCCTGAAAACGAGGGAATGAGCATTGCAAAATCGTAGGTCTCGGTTTTTTGTTCGCCTTCTAATGTTTCGTAATGTGTCTTGCCGTCTTCAATTTTGTTGACGCCTGCACCAAGTATCCATTTAATATCGCGGTCTTCAAAGACCATCTCAACCATTTCACTTGATTTCATAATATTGCTGCCATAGGAAAGGAGCATACCGTCCATTCCAAAATCACCCAGTTGATATTCATTTGAAATCCAAGTTATTTCTGCTCTGTCTCGCACTTTATGACGGCGGAGTTCTTGCTCTACATTTAGTATGTACTCAAAAGCGGCTCCTTGACAAGTGGCTTTTGCGTGTCCTGTGCCTATTAAAATTTTCGCTTTTTTTCCATTTTTCATTTCTTGAATTAGCGCATTTAAACCTTCCCAAGCGTGGTTAGCGTGTGTGTACGTGCAAACAGAATACGTTTTATTTTGACCGGGAATTAAACCTGCTGTAGCTTCAAAATTTAGTTTCGGCCCTGTGGCGTTTATTAAATAATCGTAAATGACTTTTTCTTGTTGTCCTTTGTTTTCGCCAGCTACATATTCAGCTAAAACATAGGGCTTTGTTTCATTTTTATCGCCTTCAGGAAAAAATGAAATCGCTTTGGCTTGTTTAAAATCTATTCCTTTTTTCTTGTACAAAGGAGCTAATGGGAATAAGATTTCCTTGGATTTCATTCTACCAATTCCTACCCAAATATTTGAAGGAATCCATTGGTAATTGCTGTTTGGTGACACGACCACCACCTGATGCTCTTTAGACAATTTTCTACGGAGGTGTGATGCAGCCACGTGTCCCGAGATGCCTGCGCCAAGAATTAGAATTGTAGCCATACATTTTGTTTTGAACAAAAATATAATTCCCTATCATAGTGTGCAGTAACATTTGTTACACTCAAAGTTTAACTGGTTTTCTTATAACTCCAAACTGCCAAACCGTTCATTACAATGGCATAAGCCAATGTTTTTATGGCCAAAGGAAAAATATCTGTAAAGCCGGAACCTTTGAGCATTACCATTCGTATAATCTCTACAAAATATTTAATGGGATTGAATTCAGTCAGTATCTGCGCCCATTTGGGCATACTTTCTATGGGTGTAAACAAGCCGCTCATCAAAATAAATATCACGATAAAAAACCAAGCAATAAACATTGCTTGCTGTTGGGTATCGGTAAAGTTTGAAATAAATAATCCCATTCCTAAAATCACCAAAATATACACCGATGTATAACCATAAAGTAACAGTAAATTTCCGAGCATAGGCACGTTGAAAATAACCTTCGCAAGAATTAACCCAATGGTTAAGAGCCCCATACCCAACACCCAAAACGGAAAGAGCTTACCGATTATAAATTGATGTTTTTTTATGGGTGTTACATTGATTTGCTCCAAGGTGCCTATTTCTTTTTCCCTAACGATGTTCATTCCTGATAAAAACAGCGTAATCATAGTAACGAGCAGCACCAAAATACCCGGCACCATAAAGGTTTTGTAGTTTAGGGTTTCGTTATACCAAAACAACGGAATACTATCTATACTACTGAGTTGCTGAACGGAATCTGAAACCTGAATCAAATCTGTTGCAATGTGTTTGTTATAATTTTGTATAATTTGGGTTGCATACACATTAATGACTCCTGCTGCCGAACCGTCAATGGCATCAATAAATACACCTATATCGTTGCGCTTGTTTTTTTGTAAATCACGTTCAAAATGCGTGGGAATGCTTAGATACACATCCACACGGCCTTCTTGCATCGCTGAAGAAGCCTCTTTTTGGGAAGAAAATTTTTCTGTTACATTAAAATAGGTTGAAGCTTCAAATCGTTCTATCAATCCTCTGGAGATGCTGCTGTTATCGGCATCAACATAGCCAAAGCTTATGTTTTTTATTTCATAAGTTGCCGCATTGGACAAAATGACCAATTGTAAAACAGGCAAAATAAAGATAATGGGCAGCATTCCTTTATTTCTAAAGATTTGCTTGAACTCTTTTCGTATGATATACAGGATAATCTTCATTTTATTCGAGTCTTATTTTATATTTTTTCACACTGATACCCATAAACACTAAGGTCATAGCAAATAAAATCAAGGTTTCTTTTAAAATAAACCCAATACCAACGCCTTTAAGCATAATGCCTTTTACAATAATGATAAACCACTTGGCAGGAATGATATTACTGATAACCTGAAGCGGCATAGGCATACTGCTGATAGGGAAAATAAATCCGGAAAGCAATATGGTGGGTAGCATTAAGCCCATTAATGAAATCATCATCGCGGTTTGTTGGGTTGCCGAAATGGTTGAAATTAAAATGCCCAAAGCCAGCGAGGTAATGATAAACAAGATGCTTTCAAATCCTAACAAAAACAAACTGCCCTTTACGGGAACATTGAAAATAAATATGCTCAACAGCACGATTACCACAGCATTGATAACCGACAGAAAAATATAAGGAAATACTTTGCCTACAATTACTTGAAAAGGTTTTAAAGGGGAAACCAATAAAATTTCCATTGTGCCTTGTTCCTTTTCGCGGGTGATGGAAATGGAGGTCATCATTGCCGATACCAGCATTAAAATAACCGTCATTACACCGGGAACAAACATATATACGCTTTTGAGTTCGGCGTTGTACACCATTCGGCTTTGTGGTACAATTTGGTAATCGACGGATACCGTGTTGTTTAATTCTTGTTGGTAATTTTTAAGGATGGACGTGATGTAATTATTGATGGTATTTGCCATATTAGGGTCGGTGGCATCGGTAAGTATTTGTACGGTTGCTTGTTTTTCTTTAATGAGATTACTTCCAAAATTGTTTTCAAATTGAAGTACGGCCTTTACCTTACCTTTTTTGAAAATAGATTCTATGGATGACTCTTGCTGAATGATATCTACAATACTAAAATGCTTTGAAGAGGCTATTTTATTGATAATTTCTTTGGAAGTAACATCGTTGGCCTGGTCTAAAATGGCGATATCCACATTGTTGATTTCATTGGTGATGGCGAAACCGAACAAAAGGATTTGGGCAATTGGCATTCCGAACAAAATAAACAGCGAACGCCTATCACGAAAAATGTGATAAAATTCTTTTCGTACAAAACCTACAAATCGTTTCATCCTCTGGCTAGTTTTAAAAACACATCGTTCATTGTATCGGTTTTATACTGCTCTTTTAACTTTTTGGGCGTGTCTAGGGCTTCAATTTTTCCGTTTACCATTATGGAAACACGGTCGCAATATTCGGCCTCGTCCATATAATGGGTGGTTACGAATATGGTGGTGCCATTGTGGGCCGCTTTGTAAATCAGTTCCCAAAATTGTCGTCTGGTAATGGGGTCAACGCCACCGGTGGGCTCATCTAAAAACACAATTTTAGGTTCGTGCAATAAGGACACCGAAAATGCCAACTTCTGTTTCCAGCCTAGTGGCAATGAAGCCACCAAACTATTGGTTACTTCTTGAAGTCCTAATTCTTCAACCAGTTCGCAACGTTTTTGATCTATTTTTTTTTTGGACAAGCCGTAAATACCTCCGAAAAATGTAATGTTTTCCTTTACGGTAAGGTCATCATACAGAGCAAACTTTTGACTCATATAGCCAATGTTTTTTTTAATGGATTCGGTTTGTTTATAGACATCAAATCCCGCAACTGTTGCTTTGCCCGAAGAAGGTGATGAAATGCCAATAAGCATTTTCATTGCCGTGGTTTTTCCGGCACCATTGGCACCAAGAAATCCAAAAATCTCTCCAGCTTTTACGTGGAAACATATTTGGTTTACTGCTGCAAAATCACCAAATAGTTTGGAAAGGTTTTCTACTTCTATAACGTTTTGTGCTTTCATCATTTGGCTAATTCCATAAAGGTATCTTCTATGGTGGGTTGGGTACGTTCAATGTGAATATTGGTAAGTCCTTGTTGTACTAAATAGGATTTTATTTCCTCAACATTCATTGCTTCTCTCTTATCGGTATAATGCACAAATTCCCCGAAAGGGAAAACGCTATAGGTATGCTCATAATGGCTTAAACTCGTAATTAAGCTGTACATATTAGAAGCACTGATATTATAAAGTGGTTTTGGAAAGTGTCCAACAATGGCTTTTGGCGTATCTATTTCAAGAATTTTACCGCCTTGAATTAATGCGATTCGGTCGCATAAAGCGGCTTCGTCCATATAGGGTGTAGATACCAAAATGGTGATGCCTTTTTGTTGCAGGCGTTTCAGCATTTCCCAAAATTCTTTTCTAGAAACCGGGTCAACGCCGGTGGTGGGTTCGTCTAAAAACAAGACTTTGGGTTTGTGAATCAAGGCACAACTCAAGGCGAGTTTTTGTTTCATTCCGCCCGAAAGTTTGCCCGCTCTTCTATTTTTAAAAGGTTCTATTTGTACATAGATGTCTTTGATTAAATCGTAGTTTTCCGCTATGGTAGTGCCAAAAATGGTGGCGAAAAAATTCAGGTTTTCCTCTACCGTTAAATCTTGATACAGCGAAAAACGTCCCGGCATATAGCCTACACTTTTTCTAATGGATTTGTAATCGTTTAACACATCAAAACCTGCCACGGTGGCTTGACCTTTATCGGCAATCATCAAGGTGGTCAATATGCGGAACAAGGTGGTTTTTCCGGCACCATCGGGACCGATTAAGCCATAAAGTTCGCCAGATTTTACATCCAATGAAATATTGGACAAAGCCGTTAGCTTACCGTAAGATTTTGATATGTTTTTTACAAGGATTCCCATTTATTTTATCAATAAAAAATGACTTTTTTTAAGCGCATCAACTTGGTGTTTTACATTGGCTTCAATAAAGACATAATCGCCTGCTTGTAAAGTTTCTTTAGTGCCTTTTTCATCAGAATATACGGCTTTACCGCTCACGCAAACAAAGAATGCCGGTACTTTAGAAATGTGCTCTTCAAGGCTTTTGTTTTTTTCAATTTGAAGCGAAATTACTTTCGCATCAGTAGGCTTAAACAAGAGTTGGGTTTGTACTGCTTTTTCTTCGGTGTGCAGGGTTTTTAAGTTCATTGTATTACTGTTTTTTACGGTGCCACAACTCCAAAGGGTGGCGAATGTTAATGTTACTAATGTTAGTTTTTTCATCTGTTACTATTTATTTGATTTTTAAGGTCAGATGGAACATCCAATTTTTCATTTTCGTTCTGTGATTAAGAATTATTATTGGATGTTTCATTTGTCTATATATTTAGTTTTTGTTCATTTTTCCTTTTCCCATTCCTTTTCCATTGCTGTGCTGTTCTTGCATATGTTCTTCCATCCAAATAGGTTCTTCTACATCGTTGTCATAAATGTAGGTGGCAATTTTTTCTAAATCTTCGGTAGGTACATCCATTTTGGGCATTACCTTAAATCGGTTTACCGCACCTTTCATAAGTGCTTTTTCTTCTTCGGGATTTTGCACCCAATGCACCATTGCGTTAACAAAATCGGTTTTGTTGTCATATACATTGGTGTAGCGCATTTTTACCGCTTTAAATGGTGGCGCTATAATGTCGTCGTGCGATGCCGCTTTTGGATTGTGGCACACGTAGCAGTTGTTTTTCATCAAGGTGTAAGCCTCGTTTGGCTGTGTTTTTAGGTCGGCTGTTTCTTGAGTATTCACCGCTAAATAAGCGGTTTCGGTGTTTTGTTTGCAGCTTGCAAATAGTGCAAGAAATGCCATTAAAAAAAATTGAGATTTCATAATAATTAAAAGTGTTTTAGGGTTATTCTTGATTTTGTAGCCACATTTCGGCCGGCATTCCTATTTTTAAGCTGCCATCGTTTTTTACTTGTACTTTTAAGGCATAGACAAGGGCAACGCGTTCTTCTTTGGTTTGAATGATTTTTGGCGTGAATTCCGCTTCCGAAGCTATCCAGCTAACAATACCATCATAGGATTTCATTCCCTCTTGGTCATCGATTTTTACGGTTACGGTTTGGCCAATAGCAACAGATGCCAATTGGGTTTCGCTCACATACACCCGCAAATCCATTGTAGATAAATCGGCAATTTTATAGAGCGGTTTGCCAAAACTTACAATTTCGTTGGGCTCGGCATATTTGGTCAACACCGTTCCGTTTACAGGGTTAACGATGTTGCTTTTTTGAATTTGGTCGTCTAGTTGCTGCAGTTGTACATCGATACTTTTTAACTCGTTCACCACTGGTGCATTTTGAATTTCAATACTGCGGATGCTGTTTTTTAAAACGGCAATTTCGCCATCCACATCATCCAATTGTTTTTGTGTTCCGGCATTGTCTTTAATGAGGTTTTCTATTCTTGTTTTGTTGGTGTTGGCTGTTTTTAATTTGGCTTGCAACACATTAATCTGCGACAAGACACCTTTAGATTTTGAGGCAATGACCTCTTTTTGTACCAATAATTGCGCTTTTTTTAAGTGAAGCGGAATGGTATCTATAGTACCTATTTGTTGGTGTTGTTTAATTACGGCACCTTCGTCGATGTTAAAGGCGATGAGTTTTCCGGTGTTTTCCGCAGAAATGGTTATTTCGGTCGCTTCAAAATTTCCGTAGCCGTCAGCTTTATCGCCATCGTTGTTACAGGCGGTAAATACAGAAATAACCGTGAGCGTCAAGAGTATTTTTTTTAGGTGTTTCATCTTTTTTCTAATTTAAATCCCCTTTTAAGGTGTTGTAATTGGCTTTTGCCAGCTCCAGTTGGGTTTTATGTTGGTTAAATAAATTTTCGGCTTCGAAAAGCTTGGTAAGTTCAATAATGTATTGCGATGTGGTAATGACACCGTTTTTTAATTGCGCATCAAAGGTGCGGACGACTTCTTGCTGAAGGGACATAAGCTGTTGGTCGATGGCAATGGTGCTTTGAAGGGTTTCCATTTCCTTTTGTTGTTCGTTTAAGGCGGTGTTGGTGTTCAGTCTAAAAACCTCTTCTTGATTGTTGATGAGTTCTTTTGAAAAATCGAGTGCTTGCCGTTGTTTTTTATTGCCGTTCCAGTCAAACACATTCCAGTTGAGCTTTAGCCCAACAATGTAATAGGCAGAAAAATCGTTTTCTAAAAAGTTGAGCCCCGGATTGCCCAAACCGCCGGTTGCAAAGGCGTTTACTGCAGGTGCTGTGGTTTTGGACAAAAGGTTTTGTTGTTGTTCAATTTCTTGTTTTTGTAAGTTGAACAAGGATAATTCAGGTCGGTTTAAATCGTTTGTATCCACCACAGAAAGCAAGGGTTTTTGAAATTGGGTTGCTACGGAAAGCGGAATGCCGATTAGGGTGGATAAGGAAGCTATTACTTTAGATTTAGTATTGGCTGCTTCTTGATATTGCTGTGCAATTTTTAATAATTCGGCTTCAATAACCTTATCTGAAGTGGGCAGGAGCACCCCATTTTTTACACCCGATTTTACCTCATTCAGCGTGCTGTTCAATTGTTCTTTTCTGGCGTTTAACAAGAGTAGTTGGTCTTCAATTAAAAGAATAGAGAAATAGAGTTGGTTGACCCGTTGTTTCAATTGGTACAAATTGACCTCGACTTCTTGTTGTTTTCTTTGGGTACTGCTATTTTGCAACTCTTGGCTCGCCTTAATTCTTCCGCCATTGTATAGCAACTGATTGGCAGTAAGCGTTGCGCGATATTGCTCGTTGTTCAAGGAATTGATGTCCACATTGGGGATAGGCACTTCGGTAACCTCACTTTGATAGGTCGCTTGCGCATCGAGGTTGAACTGAGGCAATGTTTTTGAGGTGATTGCCGAAAGTTCGGCAGTGTTTTGTTGTTCTAAAATTGCGCCTTGCTTTGCCAGCGGATAATTGGCTTTTAAACCCTCGTAACAGACATCTAAACTGATGCTGTTTTGGGTATGACCAACAATTGTTGAAAAGAGGAATACTATCAATAAAAATCTCATTTGCTTATTTTTTTATAGCATTGATAATAAAATCTGAAACTGCCGTTTTTCGGTCTTCCAACATCGCTTTGTAAGCTTTGTCATCTACATTGGTAAAAGCCTTGATTAATGGTGAAGCCACAAACGGAAAGACGTTTAAGGACAAAATATTGATAAACAACTGCTCTGCATTCACCGAAACAATAGTTCCTTTTTCAACTTCCTCTTCCACTTGTGTTTTAAATTTTGAAATGTTGGGAAATGCCACATTATTTTTAAGACTTTCAATAAACTTTGGGTTTCTGTTGAGCTCTTGAATGATGAAGTTGGGCAAATACGGATGCTTCATCATAAAGCTGATATAATTGTGGGTAAAGCTTCTTATTTTATCTTCTAAAGCAGAATCGTCATTCAATATAGCATTGAGTTGAGGTGCCAATAAGGCAAAGGCTTTTTTAAACACCGCTTCAAACAAAAGCTGCTTGCTTCTGTAGTAATAATGCAACATCGCTTTGTTGATGTTCGCTTTATCTGCAATTTCCTGCATTCGTGCGCCATCCATTCCTTTGGCTTGAAACACCTGTTGTGCCGCTTCTAGAATTTGCTCTTCGGTTTGATTGTCTTTGTGTTTTGTCATAAAATTTACTAACTATAAGGTTTAACCATTTGGTTAACAAAAGTACAAAAAAATATGTAACGTGCAATACTTTAATTCTATTTATGAAACTATTAACTCATTTTTCTAGTGATAAACTTCATCATAATTAGACCAACAACACCTCCTAGAATGGATAGGATACAATTTCCAATAAATAGTGCGCTATGAAATGTACCATTGTCTATAATAGACCAAGGATCAAAACCTAATCTTCCTAAGGTTTTGATAAATAAAATACTACCAAATACGCCAATTAAGGTGTTTCCTGTAAAGCCAAAAGAATATTTTTTCTTGAAATGACCAAAAATAGTTGCGGCAATAATTCCAACGAAAATACTAATTAAAGATAGTAGTGTGCCTGTCATTGTTTTGGGTTTGAGTTAATGTTCGCCATAACCCACATCGTCCATTTTTCCTTTAAAAACTCGATATTGCACAAACATATACACGCCTACTAAAACGGCTGCAATTGCAAACCAATAAACTCCAACGGTAAGTCCGTAATCCTCTGCAGCAACGTTATAAAGTGTCAAGGACGGATTTACAGCATTTGTTGACGGCAATACATTTGGAAATATCGATACTACTGTTGAGGCTAAGCCACCTATTAAAAACAAGGTAGAAAACAAAAAACCCATTCCGTGTTTTCTAAATGATTTCACCTTAAACAAGCCAAAAATACCGGCAAATGTGAGTAATGGAAATATCCAAAGCCAAGGTGTTTCAATAAAGTTATGAAAGGGTTTTGGCTCAATGATGTGCCAAATTAAAAGCGAAGCTATAACTAGCGCAAGCAATACAAAGTTAAGCCTGAAAACTACTTTTTTTAATTGCTCATTAAGATCAGAATTGGTTTTAAATATAATCCAGTTGGCTCCGTGAATAGCCAGTGCCACTACACCAATAATACCGAGCAACAAGGTAAACCAATCAATTATACCCAAATGCTCAGTTTGCGGACTAAAAGTGGGATTCCAAAGCGGTAAAAAGAAAAAGTGCGGTTCTTGGGTAGAAACACCATCTGTAACCATTCCTAGATTAACACCTCTTACGATGTTTCCTAAAGCAATTCCAAAAAATAAAGCCAACAATAAACTGGCAATCCCAAAAGCTTTATCCCAAATAGTTTCCCAAATTTTATTATGGATTTGCCCTCGTAATTCTAAACCAATGGCTCTAAAAATCAATAGCCATAAAATCATAATTAATGGCAGGTAAAACCCACTAAAGGAAGATGCATATAAGGTTGGAAATGCAAAAAACAAAACACCACCTACGGCAATGAGCCAAACCTCATTGGCATCCCAAAAGGGACCAATGGCATTGGTAATGGCTTTTTTGTCTTTCTCGGTTTTAGCAAAAAAGAGATGAATAATTCCTGCTCCAAAATCGTAGCCATCTAAAACGACATATATGGTTAACATTGCCACTATAACGATATACCAAAATAATTCCATAATTAATTGATTTTTGTAGTTTCAGGTCCTTTGTTGATTATTTTTCCGGCAAGCATCAGGAATAAAAGCCCTAATAGAAGATAAAGCCCAATAAAACCAAGTAAGGTAAATAAGGTGTTGCCCGATGATACCGTTGGCGAAATACCATCGGCAGTTTTTAATAAATTATAGACCAACCAAGGTTGTCTGCCCAATTCTGCGGTGTACCAACCCGTTGTGTTTGCTATATATGGGAATGGTAGCATAAACATTAACGTCCATAAAACCCATTTGGTTTTATACAGTTTTTTTCGGAATAATTGAACACTAGCAATAAGCATAAGTCCTATAAAAATAGTCCCTAAACCTACCATAATATGGTAAGCATAATACACGCCGGGAATATTTGTTGGGTAAACGCTTTCGTCAAACTCATTTAGGCCTTTTATTTCTGCATCCCATTTTTGGTACGTTAAAAAACTCAATATGTTTGGCACAGCTATTTTATTATCCAATTTTTTGTTTTCAACGTCTGGTTGTCCAAATAAAATAATTTCGGCACCACCTTCTTCGGTTTCAAAAATACCTTCCATTGCTGCAAAGGTTACTGGTTGGTGTTCTGCTACATTTTTTGCCATCCAATCTCCTGTTGGAAAAGCCAATAACACGCTTGAAATTAAACCAAAAATAACGCCTGTTTTTACAAATAGTTTTCCAAAATCGCTATGTTTATTATTCAAAAGATAAAAAGCACCAACAGCTGCAACTACAAATGACGAGGTTACTACAGAACCCATTTGGTTGTGCAAAAATGCCGGCAATAACCAAGGATTGGAAAACAAAGCTCCAAAATTATTGAGTACAAATTTTCCGTTTTCCAAAATTTCATATCCTACAGGATATTGCATCCACGAGTGCGTTGCAATAATGAGATAGCCACTGGCCCAAGAGCCTAAAAAGACAAGAAACCCTGTTAAAAAATGTAATTTTTGTCCCAATAGTTTTTCGCCGAACAAAAAGAGACCTAAAAATGAGGATTCTAAAAAGAAGGAGAACATCCCTTCCATTGCCAGAGTTTGACCAATGACACCACCTGTAAGTTCAGAAAATTTTGCCCAATTGGTGCCAAATTGAAATTCCATAGGAATGCCTGTTACGACGCCCATTGCAAAATTAAGCGCAAAAATTTTCATCCAAAATTTTGCAGCATCGTTGTATTTATCAATTTTTGTCCTGAGGAATTTCCATTTAAAAAAGACAATCATTAAAGACAATCCCATCGTTAATTGTGGAAATAAGTAGTGAAATGTGATCGTAAATGCAAACTGCATTCGATCGTAAAAAAGCATATCTTCCATCTGCTACTAAATTAGGTCAAGGGTTAAATTTTTAATGATTACTTCTTGTTTATTAGTTTCTCAAACTCAATGCTCCAAATACCTCTTACTTCATTTTCAGAATAACCCGTTGCCAAATCATTGGGATACAGTTGCAGTATTTTAGCCCTCACTTCGTGTTTTATGGTTTTAGTAGTGCCGTGGCATTGCAGACACATACTATTGGTGGTGATGGGATAATAAAATTGGACTTTACTTCCTTTATCTACAACAACAGGTGTTGGATCTACATTGGCAGCAATTTGTTCTTTGTAAAATGCGATTTGTTTTAATTCATCAGTATTTGCCTTGTTGTTTGGGTTTCTGTATTTGTCAGAAACTCTTTTGATATGGGCGTTGTGCACCGTTGCCATACTATCGGTTAAGGGCATTGCTTGTACGTTACAAAATTCAAGCGCATTAAGCGTTCCTTTATTTTGAATAGCACCCATTAAATTTTTGCCTAAAAGTTGTTTTGTGGCTAAGGCATAGTCTAAACCAATTTCTTCATAGGTTTTGGGCTGTTCTATGTCTGTTAGATTTTTTCCGGATTGATTAAATGCACCGAAACCTTGCTGTTCCCAATGAGCTTTGAACCATTCGGGTTCTTCAATTTGGTAGTCGTACATATATTCGGCAATTTGTTCTAAAACACCGTCGGGAAATTGCTGTTTGGGCATTAGGCCAAAGCGTTTTACGGCACCTTTCAGTTTTGCCGATTCGAGCATTGGGTTTTCTGTAAAAGCTACCAATTGCGATATAAATTCTTCTTTAGAGGTATTTTCTTGAAGATAATGTGCTTTAATGGCAACCATCGGCGGCGCAATTCTACCTGTATTTTCTTTGGCAGTAGGACTATGACAAAGATAACAATGGGTTTCCATTAATTTTTTATCGGGATGAACCAATGTTGAAACTACCGACGTATTATCGATAGTTTCCACATTTTTTTGTTCAACTTTTGTGTTGTTATTACAACTTAGCAGCGTGATAATGGCTAAGCTTACCAATGCTATGTATTTCATTTTCTTCTATAAATCTTAGTTATTATAAGCAGAAAGCATCCACACCAATTTTTCTTGTTGCGAAATATAATCGCTCATTAGTGCTACGGTGCCTTCGTCATTAGCAGTACTTGCTATATCAAGAATGCTTCTTTCTTTTTGTAACAAAATAGCTAGTCCATCGAGAATGTGTGCAATAGCCGTTGAGCCGTCATTAACATTTTCTACAGCTTTAACTTGCGAATGCGCAATATATTCTGAAAACGAATGCAAAGGTGTCTTGCCAAGTGTAAGCACTCTTTCTGCCACTTCATCTATTTTTAAAAGGGCATCATTATAGAGCTCTTCAAACTTTAGATGCAGTTCAAAAAAGTGTTTCCCTTTAATATTCCAGTGAAACCCTCTTAGGTTCATATAAACTATTTGGTAATTAGCCAGTAAATCGTTGAGCTCTGCGGCTATGTTTTGCGATGCCTCTACCGGCAATCCTATGTTTGATAGTGATTTCATTTTTATTGTTTTTTAACTGTTAAACTTCAATGAAGTTGATTTTAATAAAAAAAAGATGTTTAATTATTGATTGTTTTTGATAAAGATTTTTAAATCTAAAAGTTGCACTGCTCGTTATTGCCGGCAACGATTTCGTCATATTCTTGCTGACTTAAAAATTGAGGAACATATTCACTTCCTAAGTTGACTAATGCAGAAGTGAAACTTCTAAGATGGTTTCTGGAGCCACACTGCAAGTTTCTGAAAACAGCTATTATTGTTGGGTTATCTATCTCATTTATCCAATCCTCCAAATCAACAATATCTAAATCTTCTATAGTTGCACCCACTTGTAAGGCCTGAATTTGGCTTTGAGTACCTACAGTAATAAATTGATCATAAAAACCTTGTAAATCTGAGTTCGCAAACTCTCCGTAGGGCAAAACGTTGTAAGAAACAGCATTTTGCTCAAGCAAACTGATTACAGCATCCATATGAGATTGCTCACTTAATTTAATATTTGCAAATTGAGCCAAAGCCCATTGATTGTCTAGAAATTCGTAAGTATCTCTTGCTAATTTTTCCTCCTCAAGCATAAAAAGCAAGGCTTCGGTTTCTGTTTGGGTCAGGTTGTTAGTTGTCACTATGCTATCGTCCGAATCAGAGCAAGATGTTAAAAAAGAGACGATTATAAAGTAAGAGAACAAAAGAAGTGAATATGATTTAAGCGTTTTCATTGTTTTAGTATTTATGATTATCTCACGCTTTTAGGATGCGTGACAAAACTTCTTCCTTACTAATTTTTTTAGTACAGAAAAACCAATCCTTACAGTCTAAATCGTCTGTTGAAGTCATTCGATCTTCAGCAACGCCACACGATCCTGCTGGAGATACAATCACGTCGTCTCCAGGATTCCAATCGGCTGGAGTTGCCACATTAAAGGCGTCTGAGGTTTGCATTGCGATAAGCGCTCTGTATAATTCGTCAAAATTTCTACCCAAACTTAAAGGATAATAGATTATAGCTCTAACAATGCCTTCTCCATCTACAAAAAACACGGCTCTAACGGCTTGTGTTTTGCTTTCACCCGGTTGAATCATTCCGTATTTTTTGGCAACCTCCATAGAGATGTCTTCAATTAAAGGAAACTTAACTTCAATGTTTTTCATTCCGTTAAATTCAATTTTATCTTTAATGGTTCTTAACCAAGCAATGTGGCTGTAAATACCATCTATTGACAAACCAATAAGGCTACAGTTGGCTTTTTCAAATTTTTCTTCTAAATGTGCAAACGTCATAAACTCTGAGGTACAAACAGGTGTAAAATCTGCCGGATGGCTAAAGAGTATGCTCCACTTTCCTTTATAATCTGAAGGATAATTAATGTCTCCTTGTGTTGTTACTGCTTTAAATTCGGGGGCTTTATCTCCAATTCTTGGCATCGTGTGTAATTGTTGTTGTTCTGTTGTTGTTTCCATTTTGTGTTTTGTTACGGATTAATAATTTGTTTCAGCAAATGTATGGTATGCTTTCTACGCCAAGAGTAACTTTTGTTACCTATAAATTAAACTCTTAGGGTTAAGTAAAAGATTGTAAAACAGCTAAATGACCTGCCTAATAAAGCAAATAAAAGGCTTCCTTGGATTACCAGGTCAATAGGATGTAGAGATTTAAAAGAAAGTCATAAAGTTATCCCGCTTTCACCCCATTTTTATCAAATATATCATCTTTGTGGCATTTCATAAAGTGATCGCAATAGAGGCAAATGTTTTTCAGTTCTTCGTTTTTAGTTTTTGCTTCGGTTTCTGAAACGCCTAAATGCAAGCCCATTTTTAAAGGTTCACCTTCATTGAGCATTTTGAAAACAGTATTTTGAGAAGCGCGCTGCAATACCTCGGCGACCTTTTGTTTGCGTGCATCGCCCATCGGAAAATGCGTACCCGGACAACAAGGATTGATGCGCCACAGCTGTATACTTATTTCCTGCGGAATGTCGTCATAGCCACCTAAAAAGTTGCGTGCGCCACTTAAAATGGTGCAAAAATTATGGTTGGGGTCTTTGTGCCAAATATCGTTTTTCAGGGCTTTACCTCGCGCCCAATTGCCGCCAATCCACATTTCTTCGTTGGCGCCCCAATAGCCCCAACTCAAGTTTTTATTGGTTAGGTAATTACTGTCTACCAAAGGGTCTTTGTCGTCGCCGTTTACGCCGCAACTTTCAAACAAATCGGCCAATTGCATCAAGCGGTTGCCGGCGTGTTTGTGGTAGCGGTCTATACTGGCAATGTCAAATCGGGTAACGCCTTTTTCTATGAGTTTTTCAAGGCGTTCTTTGTTGAGCAAATCGCCATTGGTTTGCAACATGATTTGGGTGTTGCCTTGGTATTTTTCTTGAACTTTATCTAAAATGGCGTAGAGCAATTTTTTATCCGCCAATGGTTCGCCGCCGCTTAAAATGAGGCGATCTACTTTTTCGGGTAAATTATCGATAATCGCCATACAATCTTCTTTGGAGATGCGCGCACCAAACGGACTGCTATCGTTGTAACAGTGGTCGCAATCGTCGTTGCAAAGTTGGGTAAACACCCAATAAATGGACTGTATGTGGTTGAAATTTTGATTCATGTTTTCTTTTTCTTTTTTTTAGACCTTTAGACCCGAAAGGTTTTGAAAACCTTTCGGGTCTTTAATTAAAATCGTCTTTAAAATTATCTCCTTCAAACTTTCTGTTTCTATGACAATATAGAAAATTTTCTAAATCGTCAAATAGTTCAATTGCCTGTATTTTATTTAAGAAGGTTTCTCCATTGGTTTTATAAATCGGAAAAGATGAAAATTTATAGTCTTCAAAATTATCGACAAAACCGTGAATTTGTGGATTTAAATGAACGTAAATAATTGAATTCCTCAAATAATCTTCTTCATCAATTTTCTTGCGTTGAAATTGTTTTTGAAATAAACTTCCAGTTCTGTCAAAGGCTTTATTTATTGCTTTGGTATAAGCATTAAAAAAGTTGGACAACTTTTGAGATGCCGTCCCCGATTCACAATTTAACTGAAGAATTAAATGAAAATGATTAGGCAATAAGACATAAGCTAAAATATTAAAATAAGGAAAGAGGTGCTTCTGCATCAACTTCAGGAAATACATATAATTATCCACGTTCTTAAAAAGATTCTCCTTATTATTACCACGGTTATAGATGTGGTAGAAATGGCCTTCTTCCAGTTTTTCGTAATACATCTTTTTATTTTTTTTGACCCGAAAGTCCCGATTTACCGGGGTTCAAAACCTTTCAGGCCTGGCAGTTAATTTATTCCTTTCCAAAAGGCTATTTCGTTTTGAACGCCTGATGTTTCATCGTTGTAAAATGCTTGTTTGTTTTGGTATTGTTGCCAGTTTCCTTTTTCAATTTTACCGATAGTATTTCCCATAATAATGGCTTCTTTGATGTCGTGGGTTACAAAAAGTGCTGAAATATTTAGTTTAGCTACCAAATCTTTAAAAAGAACCTGCATTTTAGTTCGGGTATGGCTGTCGAGCGCACCAAACGGTTCGTCTAACAATAAAATTTTGGGTTCGACTACCATTGCCCTACCAAACGAAACACGTTGTTTTTGTCCGCCCGATAGTTGATGAGGCATTTTGTTTTGATGTTTTTCTAGCTCTAAAAAGTGTAGCATTTTTTCGACCTTGGTTTTGATGTCGTTGTTGGGTTGTTTTTTGAGTCGTAATCCAAAGGCTATGTTTTCAAAAACATTTAAATGTGGAAACAAAAGGGCTTCTTGGTAGAGATACACGATGTTTCTTTTTTGCGCGGGTTGTTCGCTTATTTCGGTTTGGTCTAAAAACAGCTCGCCTGAGGTTTGTTGTTCTAAGCCGGCAATAATTTTAAGTAAGGTGGTTTTTCCACTTCCTGAGGTGCCAATAACGCTCAATACTTCGTTGTGGTTTAATTGCAAATTCACATAGGTCAAAATGCTTTCGTTGCCAAAAGATTTTGAAAGGTTTTTTATGTGAAGTAGTGGTTGCATTTTTTTTATTCTAAATTACTGTTTTTAATTCCTATTCACCAAAAGTCATACAATTTGGTGAACGTATTCACCAAAAACACTGCTTTTTGGTGAATAGAAAAATAGTATCATCGGTTTATAAATATATACCGCTTGTTGATGTATAGCAAAATCATTGGCGGAACAACAAGTAAACAGCACGCCAAAGCTGCATAAAATATATTGGCTTCGTTTATAAAATTAAACACGCTTACGGTTAAGGTTTTAATTTTTCCGGTGCCTATTAAATTGGTCAATCCGTATTCAAACCACGAAATGAGAAACACTTGAAAAAAGCATAGTATCATCGCGTTTTTTGAAAGTGGTAATAAAACTTTTTTTAAAGTTTGCCATTTGTTTGCGCCTAAAGTGTAACTCAAAGCTTCCAACTCGTTGATTTGTTTGTTCCAAAAATTGGTGTAAATAAGCACTCCAAAAGGAAATGCAATGAGAAATTGTGCTAAGGCAACACCCAAAAAGGTGCCGGACAAATGGGTTAATATAAAGTAATACTGAAAAATCACAGCCATAATTACGGGCGACAGCAAATAAGGAATGTAGGTTAAAAACAAATAGGTTGATTTACGTTTGCTATAAGCAATTTCTTTAGAAATAAAAAAGGCTAAAACCGTTACCGTAACAGCTACCAAAAGCGAAATTCCCACCGAAAGAAAAAAGGTTTGAAAAAGTTGCGCATTGCTTTTTTGAAGAAATTCCCAATTGGCAAAGGATAATTGCTGCGGCCAGATTGCCGGAAATTGCCAACTGCGGCTCAAGGATAGCAACAGCAAAAACACCAACGGAAACCCTATGGAACTTATAAACACATATTGCAATATTTTTTTAAACATTACTGGTTTTGATGATTAAAAAGTCGATTGTTATTAAGGTACAACACCAACAAAATTATTAAAATGAACAGCACATAAAGCAAACTCATAGCATAGCCTTGCGGCATATCATACAGGTTAAAACGTTGTATTTTTTGAAGCACAGCCACCGAAATCATTTGCGGATTTTGGCGTCCTAAAAGCAGCGGCACTTCATAACTTCCCATCACAAAAATGATGAAGAGGTAAATGGTAGTCGCACTTCGTTTTAATAAAATAGGAATGATTACTTTTCTAAAAATCTGGCGGTTGGTGGCGCCAAAGGTTTTGGAAAGGTTTACAAACGCGTGAATTTTTTCACTTTGGTATAAATTGGCAAACAAAATAATAAAAAAAGGTGTTACCAAAAGAACCGATGTAAAAATGATGCCAATTCCATAACTATCTTTAATGAGTAGCGGAAAACTGTTAATGTCTTGGGTGAATCCTAAGTTAAAACTCATTCGCGAAAGCAAACCCGATTTCGACAACAAATGAAATCCAAAAAAAGCCATCACCGTGGCCGGAAAACAAAGCGGCAAATAAATAGCGTTGGAGAGAAATCCTTTTTGCAATTGTTTTTGCCAACCCAGCGCGATGGTTAAAGCAATGCTCAAACTCATACCCACACTTACTAAAGCAATGTATAAACTATACCCAATACTGGACCAAAAGGGTTTGTTAAACAAAACCACTTGCCAGGCATCTCCATTAAAACCCTGTTTTAAAACGCCAATAATTCCCAAACTAAACAGCAACGCATATACCAGACCTGATGCTACGGGCAAGACCACTAAGGCGAGGAAAAGTCCTTTAAAGAATTTGTTGTCTTTCATTTATTGATGCAAACCTCACAGGTTTTGAAAACCTGTGAGGTTTTGTTTTATTTATTTATTATTTCCTTCCTAAAATCTTCGGCTAAGCGAATCATATATTCCGGAGCGAGCTCCATCAATGCTTTGTGTTGAATGTCTTTACGGTTGGGTGCATATTTTCGTTGCGGAATGTTTTCGAAGACATTTTTTTGGGTTTCAGAAAGTTTATTCAAACTTAAAACCGTGCCGTCTCCCCAAACATCGGGATTCATTTTTTTTAATTGCGCTTCGGGCGAAACCATTGTGTTTGCAACCACCATTGCAGCGGCTTTATCACTTGAATTTTTGGTAATGCCAATATAATGCGAATTTTGAATGCTGCCAAAATCCGGCACATAGGCTCTTGCGGTTTCCGGAAACAAGCCTTCGTTTATTTTGTTATCAACTTCGGCATCGTTATTACTCATTGTAAACCACAATTCACCACCGGCAAACAGCTGATGCATTTGGGCCACATTTTCAGGAAAAACCTTGCCGTTGTTCCACAAATAAGGTTTTATTTTTTTTATATAGTTCCAAAGTTCGGTGCTGTATTGGTTGTATTTTTCTTCATTAAAGGCACCCGAAAGTGCATCGTTTCCGCCTGCGATATCAATTAAAAGTGCTTTTAAAAAAGTAAGCCCTGTAAAATGGTTGTCAAAGGTAAACGTGCCGGGATGTTTTTTTACAAAATCTTCCAATTCGGCTCGTGTTAATGGCGGATTTTCAATTTTATTTTGATCATAAATTAAGGTCATTTGCACATTGCCCCAAGGCAGTTCAAAACCTTCAATGGGTTGCTGAAAATCGATACCGATAAAAGGATTTTCAAAATCAATGTATGTCGAATTCGGAATCTTATCTGTCCACGGGCCAAAAAGCCCATCTATTTGTTTTATTTGGTAAAATGTTTCGCCATTGATCCAAACCAAATCGATGTCGCTTTGGGTTTTATTTGCCATTTTTTCAGTCATTAAAACTTGAACAATGGCAGCACCTTGACCGCTTGTTATTTCTAAATTGATGTTGTGTTCCTTTTTAACCTTTGGCACGATAAATTCCTGCATATAGGCATTGATTTTAGCATCGCCTGTCCACATCATCATCGTGACGGTTTTGCCGTTGGCTTGTTGCGCTATTTCCTCCCAGGACAGCTTCTCAAAATCTTTACCGGAAATTGTCGGATGCTCATTCTTACAAGCGAAGAGGAGTAATCCGAAAGTTAGGGTTAGAAAAACGGATTTTATTTTCATCTTTTAATATAATAATATGTTAAACCTAAACCCGAAAGGTATCTTTTTTAAACCTCACAGGTTTTTGAAACCTGTGAGGTTTAATTTTTAACTCCTAAAACAAATACCGTAAGCCAAACTGAAACTGTCTGGGGGGGCCGGCATTTTTTTGTACAATCCTTCCGGACGAACGCGGTTCGGTCTGAATCTGGTTGCTCTGCGTGGCGTTGTTACTGAACCCGCTCAGGTTTTGCGCATTGAACACATTAAAAACATTGGCGCTAAATTCCAATTTGTTGCTCAAAAAATTCAGGTTGTACAAAACCGACACATCAAAGGTATTGGACCACGGCAAACGGTCGTTGTTTCTATTTTCACCCGGATAGCGGTCGCTGTTGCCCACAAAAGCATCGCCAAAAGACGAACCGTCGCCATTCAAATCGGCCGTGCCAAACTCAGCAGCATCCGGTGTGCGGTTGATGGGCTGCCCGCTTTGGATAAGCCCCGCCAAGGTCAAGGTCAAATTGTCAACCGGATAATAATTGAAAATCGCGTTGATGATATGTGTGCGGTCGTTGATGGACGGACCCCATTCGTTGCCAAAATTATTCCCGTCGGATGCCCTGAAATTGATATCTTCTGTGTTGTTTTCCAAACTCGACAGCGTGTAGTTGATGCGGTAACCGTAATCATCCTCGCCGCGGTCTTTCTGAAGGTTCAGACTCATCGCATAATAGCGTGAAGAGCCTTCGGTTTCGGTCATCACCACGTTTCTTGCCACACCGGTAACCGTTTGCCCGTTGATGGTCGCGCTGTTGTTGACAATCGGTATCGGGCGGGTTTGGTCGGCTTCTGCCACGGTGCGGATTTGAACATTGTTTGGGTCAACCGGAAATGGTGCGGGCGCATTCAGGTTGCGCAACCGGAACATTTTGAACGATTGGTTGTGCACCAAGTCCACAAAAAACAACTTGTTTTTGTCCACTTGCAATTGATAGCCCAAAGCAAACTGATGGGTGTAAGGGTTTTTGTAGCCGTTCGGGTTTAAGATGCGCCTTTCGTTGCTGAAAACGGTCTCGCGTTGCGCCTGCAAACTCTCGGTGGAAGGTGCGTTCAGGAAGTCAACATTTTGGAGGCTCGCCGATAAGTTTCCGTTGAAGGTGATTTTGTCCAAATCGGTGCCGGCAGGCAAAATTCCTAAATCGATAAACTCCTGCAACTGCAATCTGTAATCTGCCGTGTTGGTGTTTTGCTGCAAGGCATCGCTGTAGATCGCGTAGTTGATTTTATCGTAAAAAATACCGTACCCGCCGCGAATCGTACTTCGGTTGTCGAGTTTATAATTAAAATTAAACCGGGGCGAAATGTTGTTGTAATCGCCGTCGTCGCTGCCACCTTTCGACAAATTGTCGTAGTCGTAACGAAGCCCGAAAGTCAGGTTGAGCCGTTCGTTGAAAGCGTATTCATCTTCCACATAAAACGAGACAATATTTTGGGTTTTGCCAAAAGAAGCTTCGCGCAATTCCACATCAAAATTGATGACTTCTACATCCGATGGCAAATCGTCAAAATTCAAATTGCTGCCCAAACCGCTTGCCGCCAACTGATCCATTTGTGTTGGGTTGAGCTTGACGCGCCAGTTTCCGTTCACGTTGCCGCCACCCAACAGGCTATGGTCGCCGCTGATAAAGCCAAAACCGGTTTTGAAGGTGTGCTTTTTGGTATAAAACTTGAATTTTTGTTGAAATTGATAGGTGTTTTCCGTGGCATCAAACACAAAACCCGGATGTCCCAACACGGCGATGGTTTCTTCACTCGGGTTCAAAACAGTGACTTGCGGGTCATTTGGATTTTCAGGCCTTCCGAAGTTCCACCGAAAACGGGAATATTGCAAGTTGGTTTGCGAACTGAACCAATCGCCTGTATAATCATTTTTTAGGGCAATATTGATCGAATTCCGGTCTTGAAAATTGCCGGCAGACGGAAATTGCGTACCGCCTTCGAGCCCGCCACCTTGCCGTTCGATGGTCACATCGCCCACATTGGCCCGCAAGGACGATCGCAACCGGCTTGACCATTGGTGGTCAATTTTTGCCGAATAATAGGTGAAAGTGTTTTCACCCCTCACGGATTCGTTCACACCCAAATCGGGCGAGGTCAGTAAATTGTCTTTTTTGTCGATGGTGTGTTCCACATTCAAAAAGAAGAATGTTTTGTCTTTGACAATAGGCCCGCCGATGGCAAAACCTTGTTGATAGCGTTGAAAGCCGTCTTTCACCTGATTACCCGAGAGGTCGCGTTGTGCGAACTTGCTTTTCCCGTCGATGTCCGGACCGGGGCGGGTGACAAAAAACACTTCGCCGGTCAGCTCGTTGCTCCCCGATTTGGTGGTGATGTTGATTACGCCGTTATTGGTGAGCCCGAATTCGGCGGAATAATTGTTGGTCAACACGGTGATGTTGCGCGTAAAACCGACCGGAATGGCAAAACGCTGTCCGCCCAAAAAGCGTTCGTTGTTGTCCATACCGTCAATGAGGTAACTGGTAAACAGAGAATTGGCCCCATTGATGCTCACATTCGGCGCTTCGGAGAAAAAGCCGGTGGCTTGCGACACGTTAGGCAAACGATACAAAACCCGGGTGATGTCCCTGCCTTCTATGGGCAGTTCCTGAATTTCTTTGTTGGTCAATTCGAAGGAAACCTCTGCGTCTTTCCGGTTGATTTGCGCCGAGGTATTTCCCGTCAAAACAATCTCATTCAAAGTAACTTCGGATGCAACCGCCGGGAGCAGGAAAATTTGAATGGTCCGGTCCTGGTTGGATCGCAAATCAAAAATTTCGGATACACTCTCAGCGTATTCACCAAAGGCATCGATATTGACTTGATAGTTGTTGTTTGTCGGCACACTGTAAAAAACCGCTTTTCCGTCAGCATTTGTTTGCTGAAGTGCTTCGAAACCCCGACTGGCGTTGTTGAGCTTGACCGATACATTTCCTACGGGTTGATTGGTTTTGTAGTCAATCACCAAAACGGTCACGTCTTCTTGAGCATAGGCAAAAAAGCCCGATAAAAGTAATATGAGTATAAATAAATTTTTCATTTTCATGCAAATTGGGTTTGTTTGAAAACCATCAAAAAGATGCTTTCCAATCAGTTAAAAATTCAAAGAGAAACTTGCTAAAAAATGAAAACGGGAGAACCTTTGTTAAACGAAATTTGAATATGACAAAGGGTAAGTGTGTGTTTTAAGAAAATAAAATCCGGAAAAACTTCATCAAAATTGATGGATAGTAAAATTTCGCGAAGACTTTTCAATTTTTGTAACCAAAGTATGCCGTGTTTTTTTAAATCTTCCTCCTCATCGAGGTCGGCCAATGGACAAAGTTTTTCAACGGATAAATGCGCGTCATGGGCAAAATCGATCAACTCGGTATAGAGCGATTTTTGTTGCCAGGAAAATTTAAGAAAATCTGTTTTCAAAAAAGATTCTCTGTCAATTCCCATCAAATAAAAACCACCGTCACAACTGGGCCCGAGCACAAATTTGCCATCCTTCAGGGCGTTGTTTGCTTTAAGGATTTGGTTGGCCGTGAGTTCGGGGCTGTCGTTCCCAATGGCGATGACGCGTCCGTAACCTTTTGAGAAAACATCTTGTATGGCATGGCTAAACCGTTCGCCAAAGTTGTTGCCAACTTGTTCTTTTTCAGTATAAATGAGATACGGAAGCCCGGTTTTTTGGACAGTCCGAACGGTGCGTTCGTTTAGCTTTTCGAAAAGAGATTGCTGTAAGCCCTTTTTGCAACCCGATCCCAAAACTTTTCTCGCCGACTCTGTTTCCGCCGAGTTGGCGAAGATGAGAATAGCGGTTTTTAATGGAGATGCAGTTGACATAAATGCTATTTAGCGTTTGGGCTGTCGTTATTTTATTTGAATCCTTACAGCAAAGTTTTAAACATCGTCATAATCGATAGACAAGGTGTCTGAAGTGGGCCTAGCTTGGCAGGTAAGTGTGAGCCCTTCGGCAATTTCGCCGTCGGTGAGGATGGTGTTTTTTACCATGACAGCATTTCCTTCTTTGATGCGGGCGATACAAGTGCTGCACACACCGCCCTGACAAGAAAAAGGCGCATCGATGCCGGCTTCCAAGACCGATTCGAGGACGCTTTTGTTTTGTGGTATTTCTATGTTGAATGTATCGTCATCCAGCAAAATCGTCAATTGGGTCATGCCTTTTGAAGGAGCAGAATCCGGGGTGGAGGCCGCCGAAGTAAAAAGTTCAAAATGGATTTTATCTTGTGTTATCTGTTGTGCTATCAGCGTGTTTCGCACTTCGTCAATCATGGCTTCCGGCCCGCAAAGGTAGTATCCGGCAAAGTCGGTCTCTTTGTATTTATTTTTAACAATCAGGTTGACAATAGACGCTTCAATCCGTCCAAACAAGCTGTCTTTGGTTTGTTTTTGACTAAAAATCCATTGAATAAAAAAGCGTTCCGGATAGTTGGCTTGTATTTTTTGTAGTGTTTCTAAAAACATAGTGTCGTCCGGTGTCTTATTGCCATAAACGAGCACAAAACGGGATGTTTGTGTAGAAGATAAAACCGCTTTTATCATCGATAAAATAGGTGTGATGCCACTGCCCGCAGCAAAAGCTAAGTAAGATTTGCCTTCTTCGGCTACAAGCTTAAAGCGGCCTTCGGGCTCAGCCACGTCAAGCCTTGCACCTACTTGTAACTGGTGGTTTGCATAGGCAGAAAAAGTACCATTCGGCACTTCTTTTACGGCTACTGTGAAAGGTTCATTATCAGGTGCTGAACAAATGGAATAGGCACGTCTGACTTCTTTTCCATCTATTTGCATTTTTAGGGTGATGTACTGACCGGGAACAAAGTTGTATTTATCTGAAAGCGAAGCGGGTATATCGAAGGAAATGGCAACAGCCTTTGACGCCACTTTTACAATGCTTTGAATGGTAAGTGCGTGAAAATCGGACATGGTTTTTCTTTTTTCGGCAAATTTAACCAAATAAAATATGGCTTCCTATTTTTGAAAAACATTCTGTTTGTCTGTGTTTTTATACTTTTGCTGTCTAACTCAAAACCATGGTCAAAACCGTTATTTTCGATATGGATGGTGTCATCATAGACAGTGAGCCACTCCACGAAATCGCTCAGAAGAAGTTTATGCAATCTCTCGGATTTTCCATCACTCCCGATGAAAAACAAGCTTTTATAGGCACTTCATCTAAAAATATGTGGCAAAAACTCAAAGCCCAATACGGCTTGCATCCGTCGGTGGAGGAGCTATCTGAGATGAACCTAGAGGTGTATTTTGAGGTGTTAGACCAAACGGATATTGAGCCTATAGCCGGCGTTGTTCCGCTGCTGCAATCGCTACATCAACAAGAAATCAAACTGATTCTTGCATCATCTTCCGAGCAAAAAAGCATCGACAAAGTATTGCGTTTGTTTGACATCGAACACTTTTTTTCGCACAAAATCAGTGGTGCCGCCTTCACACATTCGAAACCGCATCCGGAAATATTTTTAAATGCGGTAAAAATCAGTGAATCCAAAACCGCAACAACTGTCGTTATAGAAGATTCGACAAACGGATTGAAAGCCGCCAAAGCCGCCGATATTTTTTGTTTTGGGTATGACAATCCCAACTCACCCGGACAGGATATGAAATTGGCTGATCAGGTTTTGACGAGTTTTGAAGTGCCTAACATCACCGAAATCATTTTGAGAAAGTAGTATTTCTTCCTAAAAAAATAGATTAAAAAAGTTTTATATATAAACGAGAACAATCGCGTTATTTGCGGCTTATATTGACCTAAATAAAACATGATAAAAGTTAAAAGATGAAGATTTTTGTTACCGGAATCGGCACAGATGTAGGCAAAACTGTTGTTTCGGCTATTTTAGTGGAAGCCCTGCAAGCCGATTATTGGAAACCAATACAGTCAGGAGATTTGCACTTTGGCGATGCAGAAAAAGTGCAATCGCTGGTTTCTAATACCAAAAGTGTTTTCCACCCAAACGCATACCGGCTCAACCAACCCTTGAGTCCGCATGCGGCAGCCGCTTTGGACAAGGTGCGCATCGATTTAAAAAAAATTGTTTGTCCTAAAACTTCTAACCATTTGGTGATAGAAGGTGCCGGCGGTTTGTTGGTGCCATTGAACGACAAAAACACCATCATTGATTTGATTGCGCCCGATTACAAAATCATTTTGGTATCTAGAAATTATTTGGGCAGCATCAACCACACCCTGATGAGCCTGGAGGTTTTAAAAAACCGTGGCCTCGATGTAGCCGGATTGATTTTTAATGGCCCCGAAACGCCTTCAACCGAAAATATTATTCAGCAAATGGGCGGGGTGCGCATATTGGGGCGTGTAAATCAAGCGCCGGAGATTACCAAAAAAACCGTTCAAACATACGCACCTATTTTTAAAGAAGTGCTTAAAACACTAGTGTAGATATGGCTTTTAACCAAATTGACAAGAACCATTTATGGCATCCCTACACCCAACACAAAACTGCCGGACCGCATCCGTGCATTGTTCGCGGCAAAGGCGCCAAATTGTGGGATACTGAAGGTAAAGAATACATAGACGGAATTGCTTCTTGGTGGGTGAATCCGTACGGGCATGCCAACGAGTTTGTCGCAGCCCGTATCTACGAACAATTGTTGACTTTAGAACATGTGCTTTTTGGCGGATTTACACACAGTCCGGCAATAAAGTTGGCAAAAAAACTGCTGCCTTTGCTACCGTCCAATCAACAAAAAATATTTTTTTCGGACAATGGTTCTACGGCAGTGGAAGTCGCCATCAAAATGGCACTGCAATTCCACCTGAATCAAGGTCGGAAAAAAACCGTAGTGGTTGCGTTTGAAAATGCTTTCCACGGTGATACTTTTGGTGCTATGGCGGCATCCGGCATCGGAATTTTTACAGAAGCTTTCAAAGAAATGTTATTGGAAGTTCGACGCATTCCCATTCCAAAAAAAGGCTTGGAACAAGCTAGCTTGGATGCATTGCAAAAAGCTGTGGAAGACCAAAATGTAGCTGCTTTTATTTTTGAACCATTGGTGCAAGGTGCAGCAGGTATGCAGATGTATGAAGCTAGCGGGTTAGACGCACTGATGCGATTTTGCAAATCTCAAGACATTCTGACCATTGCCGATGAAGTGATGACCGGATTTGGAAAAACCGGGAAAAATTTTGCTTGTGCATACCTCACAGAGCAACCCGATATGATGTGTTTGTCTAAGGCGTTGACGGCGGGAACCATACCGATGTCGCTAACTACTACATCGCAAAAGATATTTGATGCTTTCTACGATGACGATATCAATAAAGCACTTTTTCACGGCCATTCATTTACTGCCAACCCGACCGGTTGCGCCGCCGCTTTGGCCAGTATTGAGTTGCTCACATCGGAAAGCATGCAAAAAAATATCAGCCGTATCAACACACTGCACAAGACTTTTCAGGTCGCCTATCAACCTCATCCGAAGATAAGAGAGATTCGGATATTGGGTGTCATCATGGCCATAGCGCTCAAAACGGATGATACCGAAGCCTACTACGGAACGCTTCGCAACAATCTTTATCAGTTTTTT
Organism: Bacteroidota bacterium; assembly: GCA_018829465.1. Lineage (GTDB taxonomy): Bacteria > Bacteroidota > Bacteroidia > Flavobacteriales > Flavobacteriaceae > UM-FILTER-40-17. The sequence continues at coordinate 194,935 of JAHJTN010000012.1, forward strand.
ATAGATAATGGTTTGATTTTAAGGCCTGTAGGAAATATCATCTACGTTTTACCGCCTTATGTAATCACTAACAACGAGCTGCAAAAAATTTATGATACCATCGTGTTGGCAATTGAGAAATTCGTTTAAATTTGATTCGAATTTCTATTGAATATGCAACGCTTTCACATCTAAAACCGAGGCGTCGGATATTTGAAAAAAATGGGTTGTTTCACTTCATCTTTTAACTAATGTCTTACGTTATTTATGATTCATCCCGATACGGAAGTCCGCTTTATCAATGAGATAATCGGATATGGTGTTGTCGCCAAAAAACCTATCCCAAAAGGAACCATTACCTGGATTCAGGATCCGTTGGATCGTGTTTTTGAACCAGACGAAATCGAAAAATTTGACTTACCGGTTCGTCAACTGATAGACACCTATTGTTTTCGCAACAACAAAGGTGCATTTGTGTTGTGTTGGGATATTGCCAAATATGTCAACCACAGTTTTCACGCCAATTGCCTGTCAACGCCTTATGATTTTGAAATTGCTATTCGCGATATTGAAGCGGGCGAGCAATTGACCGATGACTACGGATATTTGAACGTATCCGAACCTTTTGCTGCTTTTGATGAGGGTGCTGACAGAAAAGTCGTTTATCCGGATGATTTGTTGCGCTATCACCCGGTATGGGACCAAAAGATTTCGGCTGTATTTGGATTGATTCCTCATCAAAAACAACCTTTGCGCAATTTTTTTACCGCCGAAAAATGGGAACACGTAGAAGATATCCTTAAAGGGAATAAACGGTTAGATTCTATCTTGGCTTGTTACTATCCGAACGGCCAACAAAAATCTGAGTAAGACTACACGGCAGTGGGTGTATTCATCTTGAGGAGTTCTTCCAAGTAATCACGGTTGTTGGAAAGCCGAGGAATTTTGTGTTGCCCACCGAGTTTGCCCTCTTTTTTGAGCCAATCATAAAAAAGTTGCCGGCGCGCGCTATGCACTTCGGGTGCATTGAGCGTCATGTTTAGGTATCTTTTGGCTTCGTAATCGGAATTGAGTTTTTGCAAATTTTGGTCGAGCTGTTGCGTAAAGTCTTGCAAGCAGGGAGGTGGTGTTTTAAACTCGATTATCCACTGGTGTTTGCCTTTTTCTTTGCCTTCCATAAAAACCGGACCCGCGGTATAATCTGCAATTTCTGCACCGGTGGACAAACACACTTGCCTGAGTGCTTCGTCTGCATTTTCAATAATCAACTCTTCACCAAAAACGTTGATGTGGTGTTTGGTGCGTCCGCTTACCCTTATGCGATAGGGGTTTGTAGCCGTAAACCGAACGGTGTCGCCGATCATATAGCGCCACAATCCGGCGTTGGTGGTGATGACAATGGCATAGTTTTTCCCAACTTCAACTTCGGAAAGCGGAATTATTTTTTGTTGTGGCGTTCCATAGGTCTCCATCGGAATAAATTCGTAAAAAATGCCGTAGTTGAGCATCAACAACAAATCTTTGGAATCGTTCCGGTCTTGCACAGCAAAAAAGCCTTCGGAAGCGTTGTAAATTTCGTAAAATTTGAATCGATTCGAAGGTAAAAGTTTAGTATATTGATCTATATAGGGTTCAAAACTGACTCCTCCGTGAAAATATACTTCAAGGTTTGGCCAAATTTCAAACAAATGTGTTTTGTTGGTTTTCTCCAACACTTTGTTGAGAAGTACCAACATCCACGAAGGGACGCCGGCCATACTTGTGAGGTTTTCTTCGATACAATCTGCCACAATAGCCGGTAGTTTGGTTTCCCAATCATCCATCAAAGACACGCGGTTGTTGGGTGTGCTGCTCATGGTAGCCCAAATGGGCATGTTGTCTATCAAAATGGCCGACAAATCGCCAAATGCCGTACCGTTTTCTTTGTACAATTGTTTGCTGCCACCCAAGCGCAAACTTTTGCCTGTAAAAAGTTGTGAATCGGGGTTGTTGTTCAGATAGATGCAAAGCAAGTCTTTGGCTGCTGCGTAGTGGCAATCCTCCAAAGACTCCTCGCTGACGGGAATAAACTTGCTCTTGGCGTTGGTGGTGCCACTGGATTTGGCAAACCACCGAATCGGCGTTGGCCAAAAAATATTTTCAGCGCCACGGCGCATTTCTTCTATCTGGTGTTCCAAATCTTCGTATTTGGAGAGCGGCACGGCTTCTGTAAAATCTTTGTAGGAATTGATGTCTGAAAACCCGTGTTTTTTGCCAAAGTCGGTGTTGACAGCGTTGTCTAACAAGCCTACCAAAACTTCGAGTTGAACTTCGTTTGGATACTTTAAGAAAAGTTCCATTTGGTGCACTCTTTTTTTGAGAAACCACGAAGCAATAGAATTGACAATGGGTAATGACATTTGGTGGGATGTTTGATACGAATTTAAAAAAAATTCGGTAATTGCAGGTTTAAAATCTAATAGATATGCATTTTGAAGGTGTTTTAAAAAAAATGAAAACAGAGCCGGCCCGTCCGGTCAATTATTTTTTGGCTTTGGACGGCGATTTTCTACACATAAACCAATTGATGGGTCAAAAATTGGCCATTAAGCACGTGGGGTATGAATGTTTGGGTTGCGGGCTGAACAAAAAAATATTCAGACAAGGTTATTGTTATGATTGTTTTATGTCGTTGCCACAAGCAGGCGATTGGATTATGCGTCCGGAACTGAGCCGTGCACATTTGGAGGAAGAAGACCGAGATTTGACTTATGAAAAGCAAATGCAGCTGCAGCCGCATATTGTGTATTTGGCGCAATCGGGCGGGCTCAAAGTGGGTGTCACCCGCGCTACGCAAGTCCCGACCAGGTGGATAGACCAGGGCGCCACCGAGGCAATTGCCTTGGTAGAAGTGCCCAACAGGTATTTGGCCGGCGTGGCGGAGGTGGCCTTGAAAAATCATTATTCGGACAAGACACATTGGCAAAAAATGTTGAAAAACCTAGAAGAAAAATTGGATTTAAACGTGGTGCGCGAGCAAGCCAAAGACTATTTGCCCGAGGAGATTCTGCCGTATTACAGCAAAACAGATTCCGGGTTGTATCAAATTCATTATCCTGTGCGCGTGTATCCGAACAAAGTACGTTCGTTGACTTTAGACAAAAATCCGGGTTTTACCGATTCACTGTCGGGCGTGCGGGGGCAATACTTAATTTTTGAAAGCGGTGCTGTCTTTAATGTACGAAACCACGAAGGATTTAGGGTGGAGTTGGATTTGGGTTAATGGTTAATGGTTAATGCTCAAAGCTAAATGGTTAATTATTAATGGTTAATGAATACTTTGTTGACTTAATAATAGCGGTTTTTACCAGTTCGGTGCCGTCGATATGCAGGCTATTGAGTTCAGCTTGTTCCAAATAAGTCGTTTCCCGAAGTAACTCAAGCCAATAGCGTGTTTTGTTACATCCTTTTTGGGCAATAGCCATCTTGTAAATAAAGTCTGCCTTACGCTCGGCTTGCTCTGCTTCACGATACAAAGCCCCAACACTTGTACCCGAACGTAATCATTGTTTTGACAAAACAAATTCCTTCTTTTCTGAAATCAGGAATTTATACGCCTTTACAACCCGAACCGCAAATGCAAAACTCTTATCCTTTATCGGATTTTCTCGCTTCTTAATTTAGAATTTACAATTGATCATTGACCATTAACTCATCGGCTTGATCATACTTTCTATAAACGACACCTCCGCTGCACTCAATTGATACTTTTTGTACAACTGCTGGTCTATTTCAGAAATGGATTTTCTTCTATTAAAGAAAACTCCAAACGCTTACAAAGACTTTTCAGCTGTTTCTTTGGCTTTTCGAAGTTTGTAGTCGGACCATTTTTTGTCAGATATTTTGCTCAATAAGTCATCGACGGTTTTCATCACAAGAACGTTGTAGGCCGCCCGCGCTTTTTTGACGTAAGAGCTGTTGAGCGTGCGCAGTGCCATAGAAAATCCGCTGGTGGTATAGTAGATGTAATGCCAATAGGCAGAAGGCATAAACAGTGTATCGCCACGGGAAATATCGCCTTCAAAGCCGTGCAGTTTAGATATAGCGGGAAATTTTTCGTAATCCGGGTGGCGCATATCTACGTTGCTATGCGAACTAAAAGGCTGTTTGTAGAGCAGGTGCGATTGATCGGGTGAGAAAAGAACTACATGTTTTTTCCCTTCAAATTGGGTGAGAAACACATTGGAGAGGTCTATGTCAAAATGCAAACGCACATCCGAATCCTGGCCGCCAAAGAATAGAAATGGATGTGTTTTGACCCAGCCGGAGGCCACATCCGGAAAGTTGAAATGTCTGCGATACTCGGGTTTGTGTTTAAATAAATCGAACAGAAAGAGGCGGTACTCCGTTGGACCGGATTCTATCAACGACAGGTATTCTTTAAAAGGCATCACCTGTTGCGGTGTTCTGCTTATTTTGGTAGGGTGGTTTTTCGTCCAACTGCCAAAAACATCAACCTTTACGTCTCCGGCATCTTGTTTAAAAAAATCGTAAGTCCACAGGTCTCTCGCTTTCCAAGATTCGGAAAAAGATCTGAAAATAACAGGTTTCTGAGGAATGTAGTAGTTCTTTTGAAATTCTTCCCGTGTCAGTTTGTCAACCCTATCGATAGCTTCTAGTTTCATAAATTATGCAAATCGAATTACACCATATATTCATTTTTTTGCTGCGCCCTGACCTTGAGACAAAATTAGACGAAAATAATTACATCTCTTTATATAATTCTTGAATTTTTTTGGCTAACAAGTAGCCTATTTTTCGAAAAACATGGCTATATGCGGAATGTCATCTTCCAAATAGCTTTCTCCCTGAGGTTTGAAACCCAGATTTTTGTAAAAATCTATCAAATAGCATTGGGCAGAGATGTGGATACTTGTTGTTTTAAAATGAGTTTCTACTGCTTCTATAGATTTTTTCATCAAATCATAGCCCAGCTTCCTGCCGCGCAGGTGGGGCGACACAACAACCCTGCCAATAGAGGCTTCTTTAAAATAATCACCGGGTTTGAAAATACGCGTATAGGCAAGCAGTGTATCGTTTTCCTTAGCCAACACATGTAGGGCTTTGTCATCTTTACCATCTACATCTTGATAGACACAGTTTTGTTCTACCACGAAAACCTCGGCGCGAAGCGCCAACAAATCATACAACTCGACTAAGGTGAGTTCTTCGAATTTTTTGACCGTCCATTTTAATGATTGGTTCATAGGTTTTAATCTTGTACTATAAAGTCTTTTGAATTTTCATCTCGCTGAAATTCGGGTTGGATATTGACGTGGTTGATTTGATATTTTTCAAAAAGCAAATCTTCAATTTGATGTAAAATTATATTGAATTCTGACAATCGAATATCACGCTCAAAATCGAGGTGGGCTTCTAAATGTAATTCGGTATCGTTGAGATACCAAACGTGTATGTGATGCAGTTTTTTGACACCCTCAATTTTATGTACCCAAGCCACCAATTCTTTAATATTGATGTGTGCGGGTGTAAAGAGCATCAGCATTTTAAAAGATTTGACAGATAGGTCGTATCCCACATACACCAAATAGAGTGCAATGGCAAAAGTAAGTACACTGTCTAACCAAAAAATACTGTACCATTTCATCATCAAACCACCAATTAAAACCGCTACTGACGCCAACATATCGGTAAAAAGATGGACGTATGCTGAACGAATATTGATGTTGTTTTTGGAATCTTTTCTGATGATTAACACACTCAATCCATTGGCAATAATGGCCAACAATGAAAGCCAAATCACGAGGTCTGCCTTAATGGTTTGTGGATTAAAAAACCTATCAACAGCTTCAAAAATTAAAAAAATGGCAATTACAATGAGGGAAATGGCATTGATAAAAGCCGCAATGATTTCGGCACGTTTGTAGCCAAAAGTTTGGTTAATAGAAGCTTTTTGTGCTGCAAAATAGTTTGCTATATAAGTAATAATAAGCGATGCAACATCGGTAAAATTGTGAAGTGCATCTGATAGCAAAGCCAAACTGCCTGATAGCAACCCACCAATTATCTGCGCTGCAGTAATGAGTATGTTGAGAAAAATGGAATAAAGTAGGTTTTTTCCTTTTTGGTTGTGTGTATGTGAATGTTTGTGTGGCATAGCAATCAACAACTCATTTTATCGATTCTGTTTTGGTGCCTGCCACCTTCAAAATTTGTGTTAAGAAATATTTTAACCATAGACAGTGCTTCGTTGACAGATACAAATCGTGCCGGTATGCTAAGTATGTTTGCGTTGTTGTGTTGTCGGGCCAAAGCTGCCAATTCTGTATTCCAACAAAGTGCCGCTCTTACTTTTTGGTGTTTGTTGGCCGTCATGGCTGCACCATTTCCACTGCCACAGATAACTATACCTAAATCTGCACGCACTGCCTCTACATCATGAGCCACCGGATGGATAAAATCAGGATAATCGACGCTTTCACAGGTGTCTGTACCATAGTTTTTTACTTGATGACCCTGGGCTACCAGCCATTCTACAATCGTAACCTTATAGTCAGTACCCGCGTGGTCGTTCCCTATACTTATTTTCATCTGTTTATATTTATTGTTTTTCAAAGGTCAGATGGAACGCCCTAGGATAATCATACTCCTGTGTGCAAAATTTTTACATGGGCGTTTCATCTGTTTATATTATTTATTTTTATCGGTCAGATGGAACACCCTAACTCATCATGCCTCTGTGTGCAAATTTTTTATATGGGTGTTTCATGTGGTAATTTTTGTTCATTACAAATATACACAAGGTAAAGCATTTGTGACAACACTGTTTTAAAACAGACATTAGTCAACTTTTTATTGTTTTTAACAAGATATAAACTGCAATGTTTATAAAAGTTTACAATTAATTAACTTTTAGGTAATTGTGTTTTTACATCAATTGTGAATAAAAAAGGATTAAAATAACACAGTAAATAGGCTTTGGTATGTATTTTTTTATACCTCAAATTTTAATCGAATTATGCAACAACAATATTTAAGAAATTATAAACATTAAACAAACTAAATTAATAGGGTTATGAGCATTATTAAAAAGTATTTTATCAATAATAAGTGTTGAAATCATTCTATCAACAATGTTTATAAACTTCAGAAATAAAATTGATTTATAAGTACTTAATATCAGGAATGCTGTTCATAAAAAATCCATTTTTTTTCATAACTGAAAATCCAAATAAAAAGTTAAAATTTTATGAGCACTATAAACATACTATAATAAGCATCATTTTATTTTTTAAAATTTTTAAAAGAAAATAATGATATATCTATGTTTGTTGATAAAGAATTTTTGAAAAGGTTCGTTGCAAATAAAACATCAGGTGTTTTTGGTAAACGGACAAAGTTTGATCTAAGAAATACCCTGACAAATTTTTCTACTTTTTATAGATAAACGACACCTGATTAAGTTGCTCTTGTCTGACTTCGTCTGTCTTTTGAAAAGTTTTATTGACATATACATAGCCAAAAATAATACCTGTAACCAGTAATATGGTAAAAAAGATTAATATTTTGTACAGGCGTTTCAAGTTAAAATGCAATTTATATACCTAGATAGACGTATTTTAACATTTTATGTTACACCAAATGAGGCGTATTTTACTATTTTCCATTAATAAAATGTGAATTTTTAACAAATGACTCCTCAAATACTTTCTTAAAACGTATTTTCGCAAAGTCGGATGCTAGTCCGTTATTATGATTATTTATTTATGAAGAAAAACACCCATTTTAAAAACCTCACCCATAAAATTGAAAAAATATTAAAGCAAGATCCAAACCAAAGCTTTAATTATAAACAAGTTGCAGCCCGATTAGAAATGACGGACGCCAACAGCCGAAACCACATTACCAAAGCTTTGGTAGAGCTCGTTGCCTTGGGTATCATACAAGAGGAAAGTCGTGGCAAATACAAAACCATTCCCAGAAAAGACACTGTTATCGGTATTATGGACGTTTCTACCCGTGGCGGTGGTTATGTCGTCATTGAAGATTGGGAAGACGATGTCTTTGTGCCACCTTTCAATATGAACAAAGCTTTACACGGCGATCAAGTAGAAATTTATGTTTATAGAAGAAGAAAAAACAAAAAAATAGAAGGAGAAGTTATTAAAGTACTCAAACGTAAAAAAACAGAATTTGTAGGCGTTTTAAAACTGCAAAAAAATTTCGGTTTCGTCATTTGTTCAGACATTCGGATGTACACCGATATTTTTGTACCCATCAGTAAAATTAACGGCGCAGAAAATGGGGACAAAGTGGTGGTTTCTATGGAAGATTGGCCGGAAAAAGCAGATTCTCCATTTGGAAGTATCACCACTGTGTTGGGAAAACCCGGAGACCACAGTACAGAAATACATTCCATACTTGCCGATTATGGGTTGCCTTATGCTTTTGAACCCGAAATTGAGGAAGCCGCTGCACAACTCGACTTAGAAATTAGACCCGAAGAAATAGCCAAGCGCAGAGACATGCGTTCAACCCTCACTTTCACCATTGACCCAAAAGATGCCAAAGATTTTGACGATGCACTTTCTTTTGAAAAACTAGCCAACGGAAACTACGAAATAGGAATTCATATTGCCGACGTATCACATTACCTTAAAGAAAACACCAAACTCGACGAAGAGGCTTTCAGCCGCGCTACATCGGTTTATTTGGTTGACCGTGTGGTGCCCATGCTCCCCGAAATATTATCCAACAATGTGTGTTCACTTCGTCCGCATGAAGAAAAATATACCTTTTCGGCTGTGTTTGAAATAGATGACAAAGCGCAAGTGCACAAACAGTGGTTCGGACGCACAGTGACTGTTTCTGATCAACGATTTGCTTACGAAGAAGCTCAACATATTATAGAAACAGAAAACAACCTTATACCCGAAGATGTTTCGCTTACAGGAGCTGCCTACGAGGTTCAAAACGAAATAGTGAATGCTGTACTCACTTTAAATCATTTATCCAAAATCATGCGTCGCAAACGCATGAGCGCCGGTGCCATCTCCTTCGATAAAGTAGAAGTAAAATTTCATCTAGACGAAACCCACAATCCCACAGGAGTTTATTTTAAAATTTCAAAAGATGCCAACCACCTCATCGAAGAATTTATGTTGTTGGCCAACCGAAAAGTGGCCGAATTCATAGGGAAACAAACACCTAAAAAAACATTTGTCTATCGCGTACACGACGAACCCGATTTGGAAAAATTGGAAAATCTTCAATACATCATCGGCAGGTTCGGACATACGCTTAACCTTAAAAGTAAGCAAACCATCTCTAGCTCGCTCAATAAATTACTGACCGACGTCAATGGAAAAAAAGAGCAAAACCTAGTAGATACACTCGCCATTCGCAGCATGAGCAAAGCAATTTACACCACAGAAAACATCGGTCATTACGGCTTGGCTTTTGATTATTACACCCATTTTACATCACCCATCCGCAGATATCCGGATGTGATGGTTCACAGGTTATTACAACACTATCTTACCGGTGGCCAATCGGCTTCTGAAACAGATTTTGAAGAGAAATGCAAACATTCATCCGACATGGAAGGTTTGGCCTCGCAAGCCGAGCGCGACTCTATCAAATACATGCAGGTAAAATTTATGCAAGACCACAAAGACAACGAATTTGTGGGCGTGATATCCGGTGTTACGGAATGGGGAATTTATGTAGAAATTATAGAAAACAAATGTGAAGGCATGGTGCGCATACGCGACATTAAAGACGATTATTACCAGTTTGATGACAAAGAATACGCACTCATCGGTTCAGTCACCAAAAACAAATACCAATTGGGTGATGAAGTCGTTGTCACTGTTAAAAACGCAGATTTGGTTAAAAAACACTTAGATTTTAACCTGATTGGGAAATACGAAAAAACTCAATAAAAAAGGTGCTGAAATCTATACACAGGTTCCCGATTTAACACACAAGACATCACTTTTTTATAATCTCTATCCGCTATATTATTATCAAATTCCGGCTCTGGAATATGGCGTTGGGCGGCTTGTTTTTGATAATAGGTTGCTTTTTGAGGATGCTTTGGTGCCACACCATGAACAATACCGAAAATATGGTGTTCCACCACGTGATGAATCAATCCGATGCAATCTACCAAGTGGATAAAGTTGATGGGCGCATTGCCATTGGGCAAGTTTTTACGCCCGCTGAGGTAAACCACCGGATGCCGATCCGGTCCCACAAGACCACCAAACCGAATCACTGTTGTTTTGTACTTTTTACTTTCTAGCAAGTTTTGCTCACAAGCCAAAAGTTGTTTGCCCGATTCAGACTCAGGTTTTGCGATGCTCGCTTCATCCACAGTTCCTTGATAATCGCCAAAAACAGCGGTAGAACTGATAAAAATAACATGTGCCACTGCAGAGGTTTCTAAGGCAGTTTGCAGCTGTGCTATTTTTTTTACAAAGTTTTCCTTTGAATGGTTTCTGAGTCCAGGCGGAATATCGATAACCAGAAAAGAACTTTTTAAAAAATCAGTAACCTCACCCTCTATGCTGTTTTCGTAAAGTTTGATGACAAAAGGGGCTATTTGGTGTGCCTCAAGTAAGGCGGTTTTTTCAGGTGAAGTGGTAGAACCTTTTACCGAAAATTCTTTTTCGACAAATGATTTGGCCAATGGCAAACCCAACCATCCGCAGCCTAGTATAGAAATAGTTTTGCTCAAAACGACAGATTCTTTTTTACCACAATGGCATCATTAAGCACAAAACCTTTAGGAATCATATCTGCGGGCCGTTCAGGAATCGTAAAGAGCTCGTGTTGCAACAAATCAAAAGAAGCTTCAAAAACGGTCAAATCCAGTGTTGCATTTGCCGGCATAGTCCATTCTATTTCCAAAGGCGCATCGTCCACCACAAAATAGTTCAAAAACACTTTTCCCGACAAATCAATCACACCTTCCGAATCCGCCTGATCTTCAAATTTAAAAGTCTCGCCATTAATTTTTAAATCCAGCACTTTTGCTTCTTTTCCACCCATCAAATTGATGCGGTGCAACTTTCGTTTAGAGGTCAAACAAAAATGTAAAATCCGTTGGTTGTCCACAAGGGTGTCGTGTTCTACGATGGCGCTTCCTACCGGAATTTGCTTGGTGGGCGCCGGGGAAATCCATTTAAAAGCCGTGCCGTATTTGCTAGGTAAAATCACATCTGCGAGTTTGGCGTCTTCTTGTTTTTTTTGAATGTAAGCCGAAGTCCATTCGTCAGGTTTGTGGTCATAAGAGGCCCATACAGCTTTTTCGGCATCAGCATCCAACACATAAACCAAACTGTTGGGTCGAGGTTTTTCTGCGGAAAAGCCCGACTGTGTATGTGCTACAATCAAAAAAGCAAAGGTGGCCAAAAAAGACAACCACCTGAGTTTTGAAGACTGCGTAAAATGTATCCAATACGGCAGCATCAAAACAAAAATCAACCCTGTCAATACCACAGAGGCAACCAACATTTTTAAACCAAGTCCTACGGGCAACATTTGCAATAAGGGGGTAAAAATAAACAGTGCCGGAACGTTTAAAATGGAGAGGAAAATCAAATTGGGTGTATGGTTGTTCAGCACATGCCAAAAACCCAATAAACTAAACAAAAACGGAACGATAAAAAATGCCGCGCCGGGAAGTTTAAACACCATGGCAATACACAAGATGAGCCAAATAAAATAAGGTGCCACCCATTGCGAAGGTGATATGTGATTGCGGTAAAAGGAAAATGAAATACAGAGCGCCAAACTCACAAAAGCGGCAATATAGTAATGGCCGTTGTACGTAAAACCGTGTAAAATTTCTTTGTAGTCCGGATAGAGCCACAAAATGATTTTCCAGCCGTAAAACCCGACCAATGCCAAAACCGAAAGAAACAGCAAAGCCCTTCCAATGCCCTTCCCCATTTCTTTAATATCCAATTTCCCCGTTTTTAAACCCAGAAAAACAAGCAAAATAAACAGAATTGTTCCCAAAACGGCAAGCGGCCCGTTCCAAGTAAAAGGATAATGGAAAAACCCAACGGGTGTGTTAAAGTAAATGTCATCTTTCTCACTTTTCATTTGAGACAAATCGGCATTGATAAAGTAGGGCAACAGTGCCGTGAGATAACTACCCTGATGTGCCAAGGTTTCCGGATTGAGATTTTCGGCACTATCCAACACAGTATGATAGTCAAAATGATCGTCTATAAAGGCAAAATTAAAACCCTCAATATCGCCAACTTCTCTAAAAACGGTCAAATCGGTATCATTGGGCAGCATTTTATAGATGCTGTAGGCCAGCGAATTGGCCACCGGAAATTTTGGATCGGCCTCGTCAAAATGCTTTATCAATTGTTGGTTGCCACCATTGGTTTCTATTAACATATAGCCCGGACCGCCACTGCCGCGTGCTTCAAAATTCAAAACCAAACCCACTTCTTTAGCCCATGGATGTTTTTTTACAAATAGATGCGCCCCGTTCAATCCGAGTTCTTCAGCGTCAGAAATCAGCACGATGATATCATTTTTGAAAGTCTCATTTTCAGACAAAAAAGCCCGAAGACCTTCCAGTATGACGGCTACACCGCTTCCGGCATCCGATGCTCCTAATGACGAGTGTGGATTGCTGTCGTAGTGTGTGAGTAACATCAACGCTTTGCCTCCACTGCCAGAGCCTTTTCTGCGGGCCAGGATGTTTTTTGCCTTGGTCAGGCTAGACCATTCGCTTAGTACAAAACCTTGTTGCACTTCCGGATTAAATCCTATTTTTTCCAATTCAGCCACTATGTATTGCCTTACGTCGTCATGTGCGGGTGTCCCTACAAAATGCGGTTTTTCAGATATATTAACCACATGTTTCATGGCCTTATCCACTGAAAATTCGCTTTCCGGGATGTTTTCATTTGCGTGATAAACAGGCATCAAATCTTTAAATGCCCACAGTATGCTTAAAAAAATGATGAGAATAGAAAAGACGGCGTGATATTTTTTCATAGGTTTATTATTGTTTATACATCGCTCAATACAAGTGTTTTATAGGTCAGTTTTTGGCTACACTCTGCACAAAAATACATTGACCTTTTTATCGTATCGGACTAATTGATGCATCTGTTATTGGCATTTCATCAAAATGAGGCAAAAGGCTTAAACAGTTGACGAATTTACAAAAAGTTACATTTGAAAACGTTTAATTGATAATTTTTTGTAACTTTAAATGCCAATCTATCATCAATTTACAAACTTAAAACTAACGAACATGGGAATCAAGAGTTTTCAGGGCGCAACGGCAGCCCCACAAAAAAACGAACTTTCGCAGCTAAAAGTGACCGATTTTATGTCGAGAAACTTAATCACCTTCAAGCCCGAAGATTCCATACTACAGGTGATGGAATCGCTGATAAAACACAAAATATCCGGCGGTCCGGTAGTGGACGAAAACGGAGATTTGGTAGGCATGATTTCTGAAGGCGATTGCATGAAACAAATTTCAGAAAGTCGTTACTACAACATGCCTATGGGCGACCAAAAAGTGTCGCAATATATGGTGACAAAAGTAGATACTTTGCCGTCGGAGACTTCGATTTTTGATGCGGCAGCATTTTTTTTCAAAACCAAACGCAAGCGATTTCCGGTGATGGAAGACGGAAAAATGATTGGTCAAATCAGTCGGCGCGATGTTTTAAAAGCGGCTTTAAACATGAAAAGCAGCACTTGGAAGTAGTGCATTTACTTAAACTACCCGAATATCTTTGATCTTCAATTGCAAACTTTCCTGACCGTTCCACACGTTTTTGTCCAAGCTAAAAACCACGTCAAATGCCCGATGCTTTATTTGCTCCGCCAAGTGACCAAAGCCAAAACCGACGCTGGCTATAGGCGCAGAGCCGTTTTGTGTCAGCGTTAGCCTCAAGTGATCATTTTCTTTACCGATGGCTTTGGCGTAGCCGGTGTCGCGCACTTGCCTTGCAACAAATACCGGCGACATATTCCCCGGTCCAAAAGGTGCCATTTGTTGGAGTATGCGATAAAATTTTTCGCTAATATCTCCAAGTGTGATTTCTAAATCAATTTTAAGAGAAGGTTCCAGCAATTCGGGCAAAATGCTTTCAGTGACTACTTTTTCAAAAGTATCTTTAAAAGCTTGATATTTTTCCGGAAGTAGCGTCAACCCGGCGGCGTATTTGTGGCCACCAAATTGTTCGATGTGTTCCGCACAGCATTCCAAGGCTTCATAAAGGTCAAAACCGCTGACAGAACGTGCAGAGGCTGCCAGTTTCTCACCACTTTTGGTGAAGACAACCGTAGGACGATAATAATGTTCTGTGAGCCGAGACGCTACAATGCCAATGACGCCTTTGTGCCAATTTTCCTGATACACAACCGTGGTTTTGTGTTGGGTTTCACCGTTTTTTTCAATCTGTAGCAAGGCTTCTTCGGTGATGTTTGCATCTGTTTCTTTTCGGTCTTTGTTGTAGGTTTCAATTGCGGCACATTGTTGTTTTGCCTGTTCCGTATCATTTTCCATCAAGAGTTGAACAGCATAAGAACCGTGTTTCATACGTCCGGCCGCATTGATGCGCGGCGCAATCACAAAAACTACATCATAAACATCAAAGGTTTTCTTTTTGAGCTGCGCTAAAATTTGTTGAAAACCGGGCCGGGGCTTGGTGTTGAGGACAGACAATCCTAAGTGCATCAACACCCTATTCTCACCTGTCATGGGCACAATATCGGCGCCAATGGCTACCGCCACTAAATCCAAATAGGGTATTAAATCTTCAAACACATGCTTCTTGTGTAGGTGAAGAGCCTGAATTAGTTTGAACCCAACCCCACATCCACAAAGCTCTTTGTAGGGATAAGAACAATCTTTCTGTTTAGGGTTCAAAATGGCGTAAGCATCGGGAACCTGTTCGCCTGGTGTGTGGTGGTCACAAATGATAAAATCGATGCCCTTTTCGAGGGCATAAGCTACTTTGTCAACGGCTTTGATGCCACAATCCAAGGCAATGATCAAGCTAAAATCGTTGTTGTCGGCAAAGTCAATTCCCTCATAAGAAACGCCATAACCTTCTTGATACCGATCGGGAATGTAGGTGCTGAGGTTTGTGGTAAAATTACCCAGATAAGATGCCATTAAAGCTACGGAAGTGGTGCCATCTACATCATAGTCACCATAAACGAGGATGCGCTCTCCTTTTTCCAAAGCGGTTGAAATTCTTGCAACGGCTTTTTGCATATCCTTCATCAAATAAGGATCGTGCAGGTGGTGGCTGCTCGGGCGGAAAAACTTTTCGGCTTCAGCAAAATCAGTAATCCCGCGTTGCGCCAACAAGGTAGCTAAGATTGCGTCTATTTTTAAGGTTTCTTGAAGCGCCGTGACTATTTTTTGATCGGGCAACGGATTGATTTTCCAGCGCATGGGGTAAAAATTTAATGAAGTACAACGGCTACGGACACATCGGCAAATTTTCGAAACATCTCCATCACGCCACAATACTTATCTACAGACAGATCTACAATTTTTTGCAATTTGTCTCTGTCCAGGTCTTTGCCGTAAAAATGATAGCTCACCCATACTTTGTCGTAGTATTTTGGGTGCTCGTCTGTCAGGTTTGCTTTGGTTTTTATTTCAAAATTGTCCACATTCAGTCTCATTTTTTTAATGAGCATGGCAATATCCAGGCCTGAGCACCCGGCCAATGCAGAGAGCATCAGCGCTTTTGGGCGAAACCCATCGCCATTTCCGCCGTCGTCCGGAGCGGCGTCAATCAAAAATTTGCCACCCGGATTTTCAGATTCGAGTTGCATGTTTCCTTTCCATACGGTGTTGATTTCTATCGACATGGTTTGTTTTTTAAAATTTTAAAAATTCTTTTAAAGCAGCTGCGAGTTTTCGTACGTCTTCGGCATTGTGATGCGCAGACAAAACAATCCGGTTGAGTTTTTTACCCGGTGAAGGGTAGTCAAAGTTAACAATCATAATTTTTTTTTGGTATAAAAAATTGGCTAATTCTTCTTTGTCGGAATATATAACCGGATAATTTCCGGAAAAATTGTAAAAGGAAAGTGCTTCGCCCATCTCTGACACAAAGTAATCTAAGCGTTCTTGAAGTTTCTGACGCTGCAAAAAATAGAGGTTTTGGGCGTCAAGAAACGTCTGTAAATATGCCGGTAACATACCCGAGGCAGAGATAAACCCTTCTGAATTCTTAAGCTTTTCTATCAGTTTTTTACTGCCACAGATAATCCCGCCGGGTAAGCCCATTGCTTTTCCTAATGACGCCACCAGAGTCTTTTGATGGTTAGAAATAGCAGCGAGCGATTTGTAAATGCCACTGCCTTCCTTCCCTGTAAATCCCAAACCATGTGAGTCATCTACGATGAGTTTGGCATTTGCCATGTTGGATAGGCTTTCAAAGTTAGTGGGAACAGTTCGGTTAGATAAATAACTATCTGCAGTTACGATGGTTTTTTGCGAAGGCAAATCACACCATTCGGTTTCGGTAATTTCACGACTGTTTCTCTGTACAACCGCCGGATGCGTTCCTCGGATGTGACAAAAAGCATACTTTTTTTCGTATATTTTAAGTGCCAACCATCCGGCTAGTGTTCCTGAGCTTACCGTTACCGCGGCTTCACTTCCAATCCAGCGGGTCAAAGTTTGCTCGGCTGCTTCGTACACAGCCAGTTGTACATTCGCATTTCTCGAACTTCCATAGGATGTTCCCCAGCGTTGCAGATTTTGGGTGAGGATGCTAAGAAATTCCGGATGTTGAGAAAGCCCCAAATAGGAAGTACCACCAAAATAGAGAAAATCGCAGGCGCCTTCAGAAACGATACGACCGGGAAATTGATGAACCTGCATTTTTCTAAAAAAGGGTTACGCCGGTACCGGCAATATTTGAGTAAAAAACCTGACCATGTATAATGTCAACACCCTTGGCAATATCTTCTTTGAGCAGCAAGGCGCCGTCCATATCTACATAATCAAGCAAAGGCAACAGCTGTGCAATTGCCGAAATGCCAACGCTCGATTCCGTCATACAGCCTACCATGGTTTTCATACCCAATTTTCGGGCTTTCTCAAGCATGCGTTTGCCGGGTGTCAAACCGCCACACTTGGTCAACTTTACATTGACGCCGTGGAAAAATCCTAGACATTTGTCTATATCTGCTTCTACTATACAGCTCTCATCGGCTATGATAGGCAAAACACTGTGTTGATAAACTTCCTTAGCTCCTTCCCAATCGTCTGCTCGCAAAGGTTGTTCTATAAATTCGACACCTAATTTTTTCAGTTCTTTGGCGTTTTCGATGGTTTGTGCAGCTGTCCATCCGCAATTTGCATCAACGCGAAAAACGGCATCAGTTTCTTTACGAAGTGCGTGTATGATATCTAAATCGTTCTTGGTTCCCAGTTTGATTTTGTAGATTGGCCAAGGTTTTTCTCGAAGTTTAGCTATCATTTTCTCGATACTGTCAATGCCAATAGTATAGTTTGTAAGCGGATTGTTGGCTGTATTCAATTTCCAAAGTTCGAAGAGTTTTTGTTGCTTTTTCCTGGCATACCAATCGTTGTAGGCCATATCCAAAGCGCACAATGCAAAATAGTTATCCTTTAAATGAGGTTCGAAAGTTTGCCAAAACTGTTCCGGAGCACTTACGGGCATTTCAAGCAACTTTGGTTTAATCTTTTCCAGTTGTAGCCGCATGTTTTCAATGGTGATGTTATAATACGGATTGGAAGTGGCCTCACCGTAGCCCGAAATGCCATCGGCTTGTAGCTCTACAACCAATGAAGGTTGGGTGTTGTGTGATTCTCTTGAAATGGTAAAGGTGTGTTTGAGTTGCAACTCATACGGATGAAAAATAAGATTCATAAGCGATGGATAAGCGGTCATAAAAAGTCAAAATTACATATAAATTGTTACGATTTTGATACCCACGTGTAAGTAATTAGTATCTTGGCGGCTCAATCAAAAAACGAATCAGATGCCACTTGTTCAACCCCTTTCTCCCGGCGCCAATCCTGCCGTTCAAAAACTCGCTACTTTTTTCAATGAAACCCTTGGTTTTTGTCCGAATAGTGTTCTAACCATGCAAATCAGACCCGAAATCGCCGAAAGTTTTATCAACCTAAATAAAGCAGTGATGCACAACCACGGAAAGGTGACCTCTTCGCTCAAACGCCTTATAGGTTGGGTGGCCAGTAATGCCAGCGGTTGCAGATATTGTCAGGCACACACCATTTTGGCGGCCGAACGCTATGGCACAGACCAAGCGCAATTAGATAATATTTGGTCATATAAAACACATGCTGCTTTTTCTGAAGCCGAACGCGCAGCACTCGATTTTGCTTTGGCGGCAGCGACCATTCCCAATGCTGTGGACGAGAAGATTCAGGAAAATCTTCACAAGCATTGGGACGATGGCGAAATCATAGAGATGTTGGGTGTCATTTCTCTGTTTGGTTTTCTAAACAGATGGAACGATGCTATGGGAACGCAATTGGAAGATGCGGCGGCCGAAACAGCTCAGAAATATCTGGGAAAACACGGTTGGGAACGCGGAAAGCACGTTTAGAAATGCAGGCCTATTTCCCATTTGATGGTAAAAGGTCGTGCATCGGGCATGTCCAAATAATTTCCTCTAAAACTGAAGTCGATTCGCATCAGTTTTAGAATATTTCCGATACCAAAGCCGTATTCATAATAAATCTGCTCGTTTGGTGCTACAAGTGGAAAATCGGTGACATTAAACCGAATATTGTCTTCGTCCAGATCGCCGTAAACCCCCCGCACAAATAAAATCTCACGCAAATTGTATTTGCGCAACCAAGGCACTCGGGAAAACAACCGACCGTTGAAATTGTGTTCCATGTGGAGAGAAATATATTCATCTGTGGTAAACTCATAGTAATCGAGGTTGCCAAAAGTGTTGAAAATATTGAAGAAAGTTTGGTTTGCCGGTACGGGTGCCAACAGGCCTACGGGCAATGTTCCCCATATTTTTCCGGCTTCCAAGGTGGCTTGAAAACGCCCAAATCCGCCCAATAAGATAGGTTGTTTGTAGAGGAATTGTAATTTTTCGTAGTTAAAATCACTTTCGAGCATCCCCGGGAATCCTTTGGTAAAACTGACATAATAACGGGCAAAATCTTCATTGACCTCCCAACGCTCTACACCGTGGCCGGCTAATTTGCGTTTGGGTGTATAGTCAATACTAAAATCGACTTCTGTCTGTGTGATTTCAGAGGCTGTAGCGGTAAATGTATTGTCTGTGAAATAGTCCACCTGAAAATCTTTTACAGAGGCACTTTTGAGTGTTTTGTAAGTCAGGCTTGTTCGGAAAATAGCATCTTTTATAAATTCGCCTTCTACTGCTAAGTTGGTTCGGTTGATGTTGAACAATTTTGTGTTATCCCCGGTAGCAAAAACGGCCGAGGTGGCCAAGCTTCTTGCAAGCGCATCGTTGGATCGCGTAAAAGAAATACTGTTTTGTTCCAAATCGCGGCTGTGGCCCAAATCAACAATGATTCGATCTTTTTTGCCCACCATCCATTTAAAATCTGCACCGTACTTAAACTTTGAATCTTTGAAGCCATAGGCGGTATATCCTTGCAAACGCCACAAGTCGTTCTGTCCGCGATAGGTCCTGCCGCCCAATCTTAAGCGCAAGCCTTCTAGGTCGTTTTGTCCGATAAAACTTTGAATAGGTCCCAAATCGATGTTGTACTTATCTACATCAATATAACCTGTAGCCAAGATGGAGGAGATGTTGTAAATACGCTTAAACTTTGGCACATTTACCAGGGTATCCAACAAGGTGTAAATTCCTTTTTCATCTTTGTTGAGCGCCTCCAGTCTTTTTTCTTCCCAAAAAGCATCTTCTCGGGTGTAGATAGTTGTATCAAACGGATCTTGTTTTTGGTTGTAAAAAGAAGCCGGTTTGGGTTCGTCAAATTTGTAATTACCGTACAGCGTGGTCCGTTTGCCGTAGATTCCTCTGGATTCTTCCTTTTTTCTGAGGCTGAAATCGGCCATCAGGTGGTCTCTTTTAAGTAAGAAAACAGAGTCGTTTACCACTTCAAACTCTTGTTCGATGTAAATTTCCTTGACCCAGTTGACATTGATGCCTTTGGCGGCCGCCATCCTGATTTTTTGTATGGCAAAGGTGGTGTCGTTTACCCAAAAATCGCCCTTAAAGGTGAGTTCGTTGGGCCTTCGGGGATAAAAGATAATGTTGTAACTCCACTTGTTGTCTATAAAGGTAGAATCGTTCAGTACGTAGTTGTAATTCTGTATGCCCGTACGAGACAGCGGACTGTTAAAACTCTTGTCAAAAAACTTGAGATAATTGTCGTAAATATTAAATTCGGGATAGAGGTCTTTGACAAACTCGATGAGGTTTTGGTTTTGTTCAAAGCCCGAATTTTTATTGCCCAGCAAGTCTGTGCGTTCTCTTCCCATTTCATTATCGCCATACACTTTGTATGAAATTTCATTGATAAAAAATGGCAAGTATGTTTTTCCGGTGATTTGATTGGTATCCAGCGCCTCAAACATAAATTCCAAACCTTTGAAGAAATTACTGTTTATGACGTTGCTATCAATGGTATTCAAGTCAAATTCCACCTTTTCATATTTGTCATAACTGTACTGATCGACCATGCTCAAACCGTTGCGGCGCTTGCGTTCCCATATTTTTTTCAAAATATCGATGGCCGGATTGTTGCGCTTACTGGTTTTGCCGGTGTACACAGTTACTTCGTTGAGTTGTTCGCCTTGTTGCAAAACAACTTCCATATTGTACATCACTTTTTTGCCAACTTCAAATTCCTGATTGGCATAACCCAAAAGTGCAATAACCAAGGTGGCTTGAGTTACTTCGCTTTCCAAGTAAAAACGACCTTCTTCATTGGTGATGGTGCCTATAGTAGAACCTTTAAAATAGACATTGGCAAAAGGCACGGGATTTCCATCTTCATCTTTGACATAACCGCCAACTTTTGATTGAGAAAACCCGAACATACTCGATAAAACGAGTATCAAAAACAGATAACGATATGTTACTTTCATAAATAAAAAACTTCATCGCTTTAGATGAAGTTAAGTGTTAAAACTTACAAGATTTCAGCAAATCTTAAACGTAGCAGACCTTTTTAACGGCTTTTACAACGTCCTGACTGTTAGGAAGCCATTCTGCCAATAAAACAGGTGAGTAGGGTGCGGGTGTGTCTGCGGTGTTGATTTTAATAATCGGCGCATCTAAATAATCAAAAGCCTGGCTTTGAACTTGATAAGTGATTTCTGTAGCAATATTTCCGAAGGGCCATGCTTCCTCCAAAATAACCAAGCGATTGGTTTTTTTCACCGAATTTAAAATGGTGTTGTGGTCCATAGGACGGATGGTGCGCAAGTCAATAATTTCGCAACTGATTCCTTCTTTGGCCAACTCTTCTGCCGCAATGAAGGCTTCTTTGATGATTTTACCAAAAGAAACAATAGTCACATCTGTACCTGCTCTTTTAATATCGGCTACGCCAATCGGAATCAAATACTCTTCTTCTGGCACTTCGCCTTTGTCTCCGTACATTTGCTCAGACTCCATAAAAATAACCGGATCGTCATCTCTGATAGCTGCTTTTAAAAGTCCTTTGGCGTCGTATGGATTTGAAGGGACGATAACTTTCAAACCCGGACAGTTGGCAAACCAACTTTCAAAAGCCTGTGAATGTGTGGCAGCTAATTGCCCCGCAGAGGCTGTTGGACCGCGAAACACTATTGGGATGTTAAATTGTCCGCCGGACATTTGCCGCATTTTGGCAGCGTTGTTTATAATCTGGTCAATACCGACCAGTGAGAAGTTAAAAGTCATAAACTCAATAATAGGGCGGTTACCATTCATGGCCGAACCCACGCCAATGCCCGAAAAGCCCAACTCTGAAATAGGCGTATCAATGACGCGTTTCGCGCCAAATTCGTCCAGCATACCTTTGGATGCTTTGTAGGCGCCGTTGTACTCAGCTACTTCTTCACCCATCAAATAAATACTTTCATCTCTGCGCATTTCCTCACTCATGGCTTCGCAAATGGCTTCTCGGAATTGTATCGTTCTCATAAAATATCTTTTTCGTGTAGTTTTTATTTTTTCGAACGACAAAAATACTAATTAAACCAAAAAGAAACTCTAAACGTAAGCCTAAAAAATTTTATTATGCATGCATAGTATATTTAAAAATTAATTCTTACTTTCGTATAGTTAAAATTTAATATTATAAATCTGTAAATATGAAGATTTTAGTTTTTATCAGTCATGTGCCCGATACAACCTCCAAAATCAATTTCACCCCCGACGGCAAAGCATTTGACACCAACGGTGTGCAGTTCGTCATCAATCCGAACGATGAATTTGGACTTACACGTGCCATGTGGTTTAAAGAAAAGCAAGGCGCACACGTTACGGTGGTTAATGTAGGAGAGGCAACCGCAGAACCCACTTTGAGAAAGGCACTTGCCATAGGAGCAGATGAAGCCATCCGCGTCAATGCCAAGCCAACCGACGGATTTTTTGTCGCGAAGCAGTTGGCAAAAGTTGTGGCTGATGGTTCCTATGACCTCATTATTGCCGGGCGAGAATCTATAGATTACAACGGTGGCATGGTTCCCGGTATGGTTGCCGAAATGCTCGGCTACCATTTTGTAAACGGCTGTATCGGTCTTGAGGTTGAAGACAACAAGGCCACCGCCATCCGCGAAATAGACGGCGGTAAAGAAACCCTCTCGTTTGATTTGCCTCTTATTTTAGGCGGACAAAAAGGATTGGTAGAAGAAAAAGATTTAAAAATTCCGAATATGCGCGGCATCATGATGGCGCGATCCAAACAACTGACCGTTTTGGAGCCCACATCAGACCAAGCAAAAACAACCATAGATCATTTCGAAAAACCACCTGCCAAAGCGGCGTGTAAACTCGTGAGTCCCGACAATGTGGACGAATTGATTGATTTGCTTCACAATGAGGCAAAAGTTATATAATTTTATAAATCAGAAAAAAATGTCAATACTTATATACGCAGAAGCCACAGACGGCAAACTCAAAAAAACGGCCTTTGAATTGGCTTCCTACGCAAAAGCAACCGGAGAAAAAGTAGTTGCCCTTACCATCAATGCAGACAACACTGGCGAATTGGGAAAATACGGCGTGGACAAAGTGCTGCAAGTATCCAATGAAGCCTTAAAAAATTTCAATCCTAAAGCCGTGAGTGAAGCATTAACACAGGCGGCCCAGCAAGAAAACATCAAAACCATAGTCTTGAGTAACACCACAGACGCCAAATATCTGGCGCCTTTGCTGGCGGTAAAGTTAAACGCAGGTTTTGCCGCCAACGTAGTTGCCCTGCCCGAAAGCCTATCGCCACTTAAGGTGAAACAAGCCGTTTTTACCAACAAAGCCTTTGCCATTACCGAGCTTCACGCAGAGACCAATATCATTGCACTGTCAAAAAATGCCTTCGGTCTTAAAGAATCTACAGGCGCGGCAGAAACGGTAAGCTTTACACCCAATTTGTCTGAAGCACTGCTTCAAAACCACGTAACAGACGTGTCCAAAGCGACCAACAAAGTGACCATTGCCGATGCGGAAATTGTAGTTTCCGGCGGACGCGGACTCAAAGGACCTGAAAACTGGGGCATGATAGAAGAGTTGGCATCCGTACTCGGTGCCGCCACGGCCTGTTCAAAACCCGTCTCGGATATTGGATGGCGTCCGCACAGCGAGCATGTTGGGCAAACCGGCAAACCGGTGGCCAGCAATCTTTATATAGCTGTCGGTATTTCGGGAGCCATTCAGCATTTGGCAGGCGTAAATGCCTCAAAGGTCAAAGTGGTGATCAACAACGATCCGGAAGCGCCATTTTTCAAAGCCGCAGATTATGGGGTTGTGGGCGATGCTTTTGAAGTTGTACCCAAACTTATTGAGAAGTTGAAGGCATTTAAAGCAGCGAACAACTAGTTTGAAAAATTGGAAATAATTTTCTGATTAGGCGATTGTTAGTACATTTTTTTCCCCATTTTTAATTCAAGATTTAGAGGTAAAACAAAGTTTTCATCGGGACAAAAAAATTAGTAAATTGTGCCTCCCTAGACGGCTGTTTAAATCTCGGCTGCGCCGCATGATTTTGATAGCCTTTTTTATATAATATATGAGTTTGGTCAGATTAAACATCAAAGGAATTTCATACAGCCAAACGCAAAATGGTGCGTATGCGCTCATTCTAAGCGAAGCCGATGGAAAGAGAAAGTTGCCCATAGTCATTGGCGCTTTTGAGGCTCAATCTATTGCCATAGCCTTGGAAAAAGACATAAAACCACCGCGTCCGCTGACACATGATTTGTTTAAAAACTTTGCAGACAGGTACGAAATCGTCGTCAAACAAGTGATAATTCACAAGTTGGTTGACGGTGTTTTTTACTCAAGTTTGATTTGTGAACGCGACAGGATAGAAGAAATCATCGACGCGCGGACTTCAGATGCCATCGCCTTGGCACTACGCTTTGATGCGCCAATTTTTACTTACAAAAACATTCTGGACAAAGCGGGTATTTATTTAAAAATGAATCCGAAAGATCCTGATGATATTTCACAAAAAGATCCGATCAGCACAGCGGATTTAGAGGTTGAAATTTCCAAACCTAAACCTTCCGATTACACCAAACTCTCCATGAGCGAATTGCACGAAGCACTCGACAAAGCAGTTGCAGAAGAAGACTATGAAAAAGCGGCTCGCATTCGGGATGAAATTTCTAAACGTGAACCAAACACCTAATGCATGACTTTATTTACATTGATTCAGCCCGTTGATACTTTAATTCAGAATGAGGGCTTTTCACTTTCCAGTTTGCTTAGAGGTGCGTTGGGCATGTCGGTACTTATTCTTTTTGCTTATGTGTTTAGTGCTAACAAAAAAGCCATCAATTGGAAAACAGTCGGTGCGGGACTAAGTGCCCAGCTGATTTTGGCCATTGGAATACTGAAAGTGCCTTTTGTCAAATCGATTTTTGAGTTTGTAGGCGAAATTTTTGTTCTCATACTCGATTTTACGAGAGCAGGTAGTGAATTTTTGTTGGGCAACATGATGAATGTTGACAGTTTCGGATACATATTCTTGTTTCAGGTGCTGCCCACGATTATCTTTTTTTCTGCCTTGACGTCCGTGTTGTTTTACCTGGGTGTTATTCAAAAAGTAGTCAAAGCGATGGCTTGGATGCTCACCCGCTTGTTGGGCATTTCAGGTGCAGAAAGCTTGTCTGTGGCAGGTAACATTTTTCTGGGTCAAACAGAAGCGCCACTCATGATAAAGGCTTATTTGGAAAGGATGACCCGGTCCGAAATTTTATTGGTCATGATTGGCGGCATGGCTACTGTTGCCGGTGGTGTTCTAGCGGCTTACATCGGGTTTTTGGGTGGTGACGATCCCGTGTTGCGCCTGGAATATGCCAGACATTTGTTGGCGGCATCAGTGATGGCCGCGCCCGGTGCCATCGTCATTTCCAAAATTTTATATCCCCAGCAGGAATTGATTGACACCACCGTATCGGTTTCTTCCGATAAGATAGGATCTAATATTTTGGACGCTATCGCCAACGGCACTACAGAAGGACTCAAACTGGCTGCAAATGTAGGTGCGATGCTATTGGTCTTTATCGCTTTTATCGCCATGGTCAATTACGGTTTGGGTCGGTTTGGCGAAGTGACCTTGCTCAACGGAATCATCGCACAATACACGCCTTATAGTGCCTTTTCTTTAGAAACCATTTTAGGAATTGTGTTTTCACCCTTCATGTGGCTGATTGGTGTGGCTCAAGAAGACATGATGCTTATGGGGCAACTTTTGGGTGTAAAACTCGCCGCTTCAGAATTTGTAGGCTATATACAACTGGCAGAATTAAAAGACATGGCCAATCCCATGCATTTTACCTATCAAAAATCGGTGATCATGGCCACGTATATGCTATGCGGATTTGCCAATTTTGCTTCTATCGGTATCCAAATTGGCGGTATTGGTTCGCTCGCACCCGGTCAACGTAAAACACTTTCCGAGTTTGGTATGCGTGCGGTTTTGGGAGGCAGCTTGGCATCTTTGATGTCTGCCACCATCGCCGGCATGATCATTGGCTAATTTATCCTTCACCTTCATTTTACAGTAATTCAAGATTTAGTACACAACTGATAATTATCATAGTTACTTTGGTTGGATGTAGCTTATCTTTGAATAGTTTGGGTGAGTCCCGTAAAATCATCAAAGAGATCTATCTGATAAACAATACGATAATTTGACCATTTTGATTTACCCAATTGTTTTTAAAATGGAACACGTGAATCTTTGATTTGCCCATGACTGCTGATATACAGCTAACTTCAATGGAATAAAAATAAACTCGTGAATGCCACTTTTAAGATATCCTCAAAGGTTAATCTCTTTTTTACCGAAGTCGGTGATGTAACTTTTTTTGCAATCAGATTCTTTAAGCAGGTTTTTACACGTCCGTTCGAGACCAAAGAATTCTTGCGACAATGTTATCTGATGGGCAATCGCTCTTTGTTGCTCGTCGGTGTCACAGGATTTATTCTGGGTTTGGTGTTTACCTTGCAATCCCGACCCACACTTATGGAGTTTGGCGCACAATCTTGGATGCCTTCCATGATTAGTATTTCGATAGTGCGCGAGATAGGTCCGGTCATTACAGCCCTCATTTGTGCAGGCCGAATCGGTTCCGGAATTGGTGCCGAATTGGGCTCTATGCGCGTGACTGAGCAGATAGATGCCATGGAAGTTTCCGGAACCAATCCGTTTAAATACTTGGTTGTCACGCGTATTTTGGCAACCACGCTCATGCTTCCTTTGTTGATTATTTTTGGCGATGCCATTGCTTTGGTAGGCTCTGCTATTGTAGAAAATCTAAAAGGCGCAGTTTCCTTCCAACTCTATTTTAATCAGGTATTTGAAGCACTTGCCTTTAGCGATATTATCCCGGCAACGGTGAAATCGTTTTTTTTCGGATTTGCTATCGGATTGATTGGTTGCTACAAAGGTTATAACTGCAACAAAGGCACGGTGGGTGTAGGCGAAGCGTCAAACGCAGCCGTGGTTTATACCTCTATGTTGCTTTTTGTGATCGACTTTATTGCTGTTTTTGTGTCAGATATATTTTTTGAAATATGAAGACAATGATCAAAGAGGAACCGGTATTGGAATTAAAAAACTTGTACAAGCACTTTGGAAACAACAAAGTGCTTAACGGATTTAACCTGCAATTGTACAAAGGTGAAAACCTGGTTGTAATGGGCAAATCGGGTTCGGGAAAATCTGTGATGATTAAATGCCTGGTTGGGTTGATGCAGGCAGATGGTGGCAGCATCCGTATAAAAGGACAAGACATCACGAGCCTAGGACAACGCGAATTGGATTTGCTGCGTACCGAAATTGGTTTTCTTTTTCAGGGCAGCGCGCTGTACGACTCCATGACGGTTCGTGAAAACCTCTATTTCCCCTTGCGCAGACACGCCCATATAATGGGCAGAGAAGAAGAAGCAGAAAAATGGATACGGGAAGCTTTGGCCAATGTAGGTCTTGAACACGCAATAGACCTTATGCCCGACGAGCTTTCCGGAGGCATGAAGCGTAGAGTGGCATTGGCCAGGGCTTTAATCCTAAAACCCAAAATTATGCTTTATGACGAACCCACCACCGGACTCGACCCGATTACCGCCAAAGAAATCATACAACTGATGAGAGCCATTCAAAAAACATACGGAACGTCCTCTTTAATTATAACACACGATGTAGATTGTGCGCGGGTCATCAGCAATCGGATGATTTTGCTCGTAGATGGCGTCAACTATGCCGAGGGGACTTTTCAAGAACTCACACAGTCTAGTGACCCGAAGATAAAAGCATTTTTTAAGTAAAAACTATTAACCATGAGAAATTCAGCTCCGGAAAAATTCAAATTAGGTTTGTTTGTCGTTTTGGGAACGGCTCTCTTGGTAGCAGCATTGTATTTTATTGGAAACAGACAAAACTTGTTTACCAAGAACATCACCATTTACACCCATTTTAGAAATGTAAATGGCTTACAAACCGGCAATAATGTTCGATATTCGGGCATCAATATCGGAACAGTTGCTAAAACAGTACTTTTGAGCGACACGCTCATCCGGGTGGAAATGCGTGTAGGAGAAAAGTTGAAAAACGTCATTAAAAAAAATGCCGTGGCCACCATTGGCTCCGATGGTTTGGTAGGAAGCATGATTGTCAACATTATTCCGGCCCAGGGAACCGCCGGTTTTATAAGTTCGCATGACACCATCCAATCTTACAGTAAAATCGGGGTCAATGACATGCTCACCACCCTCAATGTTACCAATGAAAACGCAGCTTTGCTGACCTCCGACTTGCTCAAAATCACGTCCAATATCAATGAAGGAAAAGGCACTTTAGGCATGCTGATTACCGATACCGTATTGGCCAGTCAGTTTAAACAAACGCTTTTTGAATTGCGGAAAACCAGTGAAGGCGCTTCACAAGCCATGTCATCATTAAACGAAATGATTGCTTCCGTCAATTTTTCTGAAAGCCTAGCCGGCGTCTTGCTGAGCGATACCGCTTCGGGGGTTAAGATGAAAAGCATCGTTGCCAATTTGGAGAAATCGAGCGAAAAAATGATACAGGTTACCGACCATTTAAACCACTTGCTCAGCGAAATCGAAGAAGGAAAAGGCACTTTGCACTACCTTACTCAAGACACCACCTTGGTTCAAAACATAGATTCTACTATGCAAAACATCAAGTCCGGGACAGCGCGTTTTAACGAAAATATGGAAGCACTCAAACACAACTTTTTGCTGCGGGGCTATTTCAAAAAATTGGAAAAAGAACAAAGAAAAGCGCTAAAAAAGGCCGACCAGAATTAACGAGCTTAATTTTTAAACAAAATGTAATAAAATCAATGATGAGTTGATCTATTCTAGTAAGATTTTGGTTTTAAGCTCTCGAATCAAAATTATCCAAATCACATTCCTCATACTGCTGTCACCCTGAATTTATTTCAAGGTCTTGCCCCTCGACTGTGCTCGGGGTGAAATTCCCTTCAGTGAGATGCTGAAACGCGTTCAGTACCACAGATGAAGCAGTTTTAGCATGATTGGTTGTAGAATATACAGAACAGCGTAAATTTACAATCTGTGCTTTCTGAACAAAACCAAATAATCTTATTTTATACGTTCATCTTTTTCAATAATCCCATCGCGCAGTCGAATAATACGGTGTGCGTGTAGGGCGATTTCTTCTTCGTGCGTGACCAAAATAACCGTATTGCCTTTGGCGTGAATTTCATCAAAAAGATGCATGATTTCAATAGAGGTGGTGGAATCCAAATTACCCGTTGGCTCATCGGCCAAAATGATAGACGGATGGTTCACTAAAGCCCTGCCTACGGCTACCCGTTGTCGTTGACCACCGGAAAGCTGGTTGGGTTTGTGGTCCATCCTGTCGGCCAGTCCTACATCTTTCAGCACTTCGGTGGCTCTTTTTACGCGTTCACTTTTCGAAAAACCGGCATACACCATGGGCAATGCCACATTGTCCAATGCTGTGGTACGCGGCATCAGGTTGAAAGTTTGAAAGACAAAACCAATTTCTTTATTGCGAACTTCGGCCAATTCGTTGTCAGACATTTGGCTGACGTCTTTGCCGTTGAGAATGTAGGTTCCTGAGGTGGGCGTGTCCAGGCAACCCACAAGATTCATCAGTGTAGATTTGCCGGAGCCCGAAGGCCCCATTATGGCTACATAATCTCCTTTTTCTATTTCCAGATCTATACTTTTTAAGACGTGTACCACCTGTTCTCCCATTTGAAAGTCTCGGATGATGCGCTTCATATCGATTACTTTTGCCATAGCCTTAGTTTCCTTTTTGATAATCTGCTAAAAACTTAGCCAAACCAATATCTGTAAGCGGATGGTTCAACAGGCCAAGGATGGCTGAGAGCGGCCCGGTCATTACATCGGCACCGAGTTTGGCACATTCTACTATGTGCATTACATGGCGTACGGACGCAGCTAAAATCTCGGTTTCGTAGCCGTAGTTGTCATAAATCGTACGGATATCTTCTATGAGTTGCAGGCCATCGGTGGATACATCATCGAGGCGACCGATAAAGGGTGAAACATAAGTGGCACCGGCTTTGGCAGCCAACAAGGCTTGTCCGGCAGAGAAGACCAAGGTGCAATTTGTTTTGATGCCGTGATCTGTAAAGTACCGAATGGCCTTGATACCGTCTTTAATCATGGGCACTTTCACTACAATTTGCGGATGTAGAGATGCCAATTGCTCACCCTCACGCACCATTCCATCAAAATCTGTTGCAATCACCTCTGCACTTACATCACCATCTACCATATTGCAGATGTCCACATAGTGTTTTAGAATGTTGTTGCGCCCGGTGATGCCCTCTTTTGCCATAAGCGAAGGGTTGGTCGTCACACCGTCGAGCACACCTAAAGCCTGCGCCTCTTCTATTTGTTTGAGATTGGCTGTATCGATAAAAAACTTCATATAACAATAATTTAAAAAAATTTATTCGCAATGGCTTTGTGCCGACTTATCAATTCATTTGGATATGATCACGGTTTTAAAAATCGCGTTTGTAAAATTACAATTTAAAATGCTTCATCAACATCTTTTCATAAACATTATCAGGAAGCAATCGCTTTAGAACGATGCCCATTTTTTCGGTAAAAACTGCAGCTTTGTAGTTGATTTTAGGATTTTTATTTTCAATGATTTTGTGTACCATTTTGGCAACGTCAGACGGATCGCCTCCGGCGTCAACATGTGTATTCATCATTTCAAGGGAAGTTTGATAACCTTTGCGATAGGGCGAATAATCCTGTAAAGGAACGTGGTAGCGACCCGATGCGATGTTTGTGGCAAAATCACCGGGTGCTATATTCACGAAACGGATGCCGTGTTGGCGGCACTCCATATTGATAGATTCAGTGACAAGTGCCAAGGCACCTTTGGTAGCTGAATACACGCCGCGAAAAGGTAAACCCATATAGCCGGCGATGGAGGTAATGTTGATCACCAAACCCTTTTTTTGGCTTCGCATGGAAGGCAAAACGGCTTTTATCATTCGAATAGGACCAAAAAAATTGGTATCAAATACTGCTTTCATCTCCGCTTCCGGAATTTCTTCGAGCGGTCCGGCAATCCCTTTTCCGGCATTGTTTATCAACACATCAATGCGACCGGTTTGCTTTAAAAGCGTCTCTACCGCTTGTGAAATACTTTCAGTGTCGTTGACATCTAATGACAACAATGTAAAAGGAATGTCTTGCTTTATTTTTTCAGGATTTCGGCTTGTCCCAAAAACCTTGTAACCTTTTTGGTGGAGGTGATGGGCAATGGCCAATCCTATGCCTGAGGATGCGCCTGTGATGAAAACAACCTTTTGAGTCATGGAATTTGTTTAAGTTGTCAGCTCCCGATCGAGTTGGTCTTCTTCCTTTAATAGTCCAAAAGACTTAGCGACACTCATAGAAACCGTCGCATCTCCGGATACGTTGATGATGGTGCGACACATGTCTAAGGGCCTGTCCACTGCAAAAATCAGCGCCAAACCGGCTTCGGGAATACCGGCTTGCCCCAGCACGATTACCAACATGACCATCCCCGCTCCGGGAACCGCAGCGCTGCCAATGGACGCCAAAGTTGCCGTGGCAATTATCCCAAGTTGTGCGCCTAAACTCAAATCCATACCAAAGGCTTGTGCAATAAAAACTGCTGCAACAGCTTGGTATAAACTCGTGCCGTCCATGTTGATGGTGGCTCCGATGGGCAATACAAAACTTGCCACATCGTCTTCAACACCCAGGTGTTTTTCTACGCGTTCCATGGTAACGGGCAGGGTTGCCGCACTTGAACTGGTGGAAAAAGCCAACAGCTGTGCCGGTGCCATGCCTTTCATAAAGAAAGAAGGCTTGCGTTTGGTATAGACCCAAACAATCAGCAAATAGACGCCCAACATCAAAGCCAAACCAAGCACAACGGTAAAAGCATACCACAACAAGGCAATAAACAAATCTTTGCTGGGTGCTTCTGCTACCAAAGAAGCCAACAGGGCAAATACGCCATAGGGTGCGGCCATCATGATTAAATCTATCATTTTGAGGATGACTTCATTGAAACCGTTGAAAAATTCCATCACCGGTTTTGAGGTTTTTTCAGGAATCAGAATCAGCGAAACCCCAAAAAACAGTGCAAAAAAGATTACTTGTAGCATGTTTCCGTTATCCGAAGCGGCTGCAAAAAAATTGCTGGGCACTAAATCTTCCAAAGCTTGTAGCGGTCCGGCGTCTCTTTGTCGTTGCGCTTCTGAAATTTTCTGTCCGGCATCACCTTCATAGCTTTGCATGAGTTGTTCGCGCGTTTCTGGGGCAATGGATTTTCCGGGATTGATGAGGTTTACAATCACGAGACCAATAGACACTGCAATCAAAGTGGTAAGCAAATACATCACTATGGTGCGGCCGCCCATTTTTGAAAGCTTGGAGATGTCTTTCAATTCGGCAATACCGTTGACCAATGAGGCAAAAATCAAAGGGACGGCAATGAGTTTGAGCGCGTTGATAAAAATATTACCGAAGGGTTTTATCCAATCTGTGATGAATGCAGTTCCCCAAGAAAACCGGATAAAAATGAAAGCAAAGATAGCTCCCAAAGCCATTCCTAATAAGATTTGCCAGTGTAGGGCGATTTTTTTCATTTGTTTTGTTTTTTTATCACATCAATACTACATTCCTAAAATATGTCTCATCGGATTTATGTCAAACTTAGTTTAAGTTGAATCTATCCCATTTATCGAATTTTTGCAGATTGGTTTCTCAAATAAAAATCGGCTAGAACCAACGCGGCCATGGCTTCTACGATGGGAACTGCTCTGGGAACCACACACGGATCGTGACGACCTTTGCCCATAATGGTTGTTGGTTGGCCGTGCTTGTCTATCGTCTCCTGATTTTGGATGAGCGTAGCCACGGGCTTGAAGGCTACATTGAAATAGATATCCATTCCGTTGGAAATACCACCTTGTACACCACCACTGTGGTTGGTTTTGGTGGTGCCGTCTGTTTCGAAAAGGTCATTATGTTCGCTGCCTTTCATACCGGCACCGGCAAACCCGCTTCCGTATTCAAATCCTTTGACCGCATTGATGGAAAGCATCGCTTTGCCTAGTTCGGCGTGGAGTTTGTCAAAAACCGGTTCGCCCCATCCCACGGGTACATTTTGGATCACACAACTCACGATGCCACCTACGGTATCGCCCTGTTTGCGTATATCTTTGATGTAGGTTTCCATTTGTAAAGCGGTTTGGGTATCCGGACAGCGAACGGCGTTGGTTTCAGCATTTTTTAAATCGAGTTGATGGTAAGGAATATTCAGCTTCAAATTTCCTACGGCAGAAACATAAGCCTGAATTTGCACCTTGCCGAGCAGTTGTTTGGCAATGGCTCCGGCCACCACCCGAGCGGCGGTTTCTCTGGCCGAACTTCTGCCACCACCTCTGTAGTCGCGCGCACCGTATTTTTGATCGTAGGTGTAGTCGGCATGTGAGGGCCGATAGCTGTCTTTTATATGCGAATAGTCTTGCGACTTCTGATCTGTATTTGGAATGAGAAAGGCAATGGGCGTTCCGGTGGTTTTTCCTTCAAAAATACCGGAGAGAAACTGGACTTCGTCCGATTCTTTTCGCTGTGTGACAATGGCCGATTGTCCGGGTTTGCGCCTGTCTAAATCTTGTTGGATGGCCGTGAAATCGACTATTAAACCTGCAGGACAACCGTCTATGATGCCACCGATGCCTTTGCCGTGTGATTCGCCGAAAGTAGTAAGTCTGAAAACTGAACCGTAAACGTTTCCTGCCATGCTTAAGTTTTCAACAAAACTACACAAAAAGTTAGAAACTCTTAAAGTTGTACAGAAAAGCTTCAAAAATAAAAAGAGGCTTTCCCGCTAAACTTTAGGTCACATTTTTTGACAAGATGGTTCGAAAAATGCGAAAGAAAATAAGGGAAAGCCTCTTTGAGATGTCGGGTTTTACGGGCAAATTATTTGCCACCCAACATTTGGAGCTCGTTAACCACGATTTCTGTGAAGTAGCGTTTTGCGCCGTTTTTGTCTTCATAGTTGCGGTAGGTGATTTTACCGTTTACGGCAATTTCTTTTCCTTTGGTGAGAAACTTTTCAATCACATCGGCGGTTTTGCCCCAAGCCACCAGGTTGTGCCACTGTGTTTCTGTGACTTTTTCGCCGGCTTGGTTTTTGTAGGTCTCGTTGGTAGCCAAAGAGAATTTTGCCAATTTTTTTCCCGATTCAAGGGTTACAATTTCAGGATCGTTGCCTAGGTTTCCGATGAGCTGTACGCTGTTTCTTAAAGTACTCATGATAAAAAAATTTAAAGTTAATACATCTGTTTTGGGTTTGTTCAAAAACCACGATGCAAAGTAAAGAGCTGCAAATCAGCGTATTTGGTTTTTAAGCAATTACTTTCATTTGTAAACGTTTGTAGTTGTTTGTAAATGAATATTTAATTGAGAATCTGTGTTTTAGCAAGGTTAGGGCGGAAATTAAAAGGATTGAAAAAAAATGCCAAACCCTTTTTTATTGGGAAGTGAGCGCAGGCGATTTGATCTTTCTATACGTAAAAACGCTGATTCATCAATAAAAATGGGTTGAAAGTCAAAAGAAACACACTTGGTACTTTTAGATTAAAACCAAAACATCAATCTTGAAATCAATTAGAAATTCCCCCTTTTTTTGTAATATTATATGCTGAAAAAAGGTGGTAATAAGTGGATGTAGCACATTTTGATGAAAAAACTGCAAAAAATAGAAATTATCAATTTGATTGGAAGAGAACTTCAAAACCGAATGAAGTTTGTAGAAATTGATGGCTATTTTGAAAGTTACGGAATTCAAACTAATCACCAGCCAACATATAATAGCAAATATGTTTATGTTCAAGAAGTTCTACCAAAAGTAAAAGATGAGATTATACTAGAGATAGCATCAGAATTAGGTATTGAACATCCAGCGGTTTCACAAATTCCAATTATAAAAGAAAGTGAAGCTACATTTTGGAAACCCGGACATTTTAAGCTTTTTATTAGTCATTTAGCTAGTTTCAAAAAGACAATTGGAATTCTAAAAAAAGAACTGGAGAAATACGGAATTTCTTCTTTTGTTGCTCACGAAGACATCGAGCCGACAAAAGAGTGGCAAGATGAAATTGAAAAAGGAT
Organism: Bacteroidota bacterium; assembly: GCA_018829465.1. Taxonomy (GTDB): domain Bacteria; phylum Bacteroidota; class Bacteroidia; order Flavobacteriales; family Flavobacteriaceae; genus UM-FILTER-40-17. The sequence continues at coordinate 230,316 of JAHJTN010000012.1, forward strand.
TATTCTCTATGGATGCACTTTGTGCAGTTCTTATGCCTGGATTTAAAGACAGTAATTGGACTGACCAAGAAGTTGGAGTTGCTATTGGAAGAAATGTTTTAATAATTCCAATTCGAAAAGAACTTGACCCTTAGGGATTCATTGGAAAATTTCAAGGATTTCAAGCTGTTGGTAAGAATGTTGGACAAGTTGCCGAAGGAATTTTTGAGATAATATCAACCAACATTAAGACAAAAACAAAATATTTAAATACTCTTGTTGAATTGATTTTACTTTCAAACACTGCAAATCAAGCGATTGAAAGACTTAATGCATTGGAAAAGATTAAAGATTTACCCAAAGAAAAAGTTGAATATTTACAAGATAAAATAGTGGAGAACGAGAACCTAAAAGAAACAAGGTTTTTGAATCCATTTAATAAAATAGCTCGGAAATACGAACTTGAAGGTTTGAGTTTAAAATCATTCGAAAAAGAGAAAGAAGAAGATTATGATGATTTACCATTTTAATAAAAAAAAACGTGCTACAACACCCCGTATCACCCTTTGCATGGATATGAATGATTCAAAAATTTGCGTTTTTTTGCTAACTTTACGACTCAACCGAAAGTACCCGACGTTTGATACACTACAAGGCATAAGCAAAAACAGTAAAAACAGCAACAGTCCTCCTACAAAATTGTAATCATGGAAAAAAACTGTCCGGAATGTGGAGAAAAAATCATCGGTCGCAGCGATAAGAAATTCTGTAGCGACTACTGTCGCAATGCCTACCACAACCGCGCCGGAAACGACCAAAAAAACCTGATTCGCAACACCAATTACCGCTTGCGAAAAAATTTTCACATCCTGCAAACCCTCAATCGCGAAGGCAAAACCAAAGTGTCGCGCACCAAACTGCTCGAAAAAGGTTTCGATTTTGAATACATCACCAACCGCTATACCACCAAGGCAGGCACTACCTATTACTTTTGCTACAACCAAGGCTATTTGCCCTTAGACAACGATTACTATATGCTCGTTCGCCGAGATTAATTCAACCGAAAACAAAAATCGTTTGCCCTAAGGCTTTCCAATAAAGTGTCCGTCGGGTTTACCTTGTATTTACGGCTTGGTAGTGTAATGTGGAGCTGCGCGTCTGCTTGCAACAAAGTAATTTCAAGCGGCACGTTCCCTTGGTTTGCTTCTGTCACTTCCCGAAGTTTCTCTACCGTATTTTTGTTTAAAGTGTCCGCTTGAATTTCAACAATGAGTTTTTTCGCCAATTTTTCTCTCACATCGTGCAACATTTCGAATTCGCGATATTGAATGGCCGGTTCGCTGCGTTGTCCGGTTTGTTTGTTAACATAGCCTTCGCGGATGTTTATTTTTAGGTGCAAAAAGTAATTTTCGACCAAAAAGTGGCGGTGTTTTAAATATTCATCACCAAAAATCCGGAACTCGTGCGAATCGCTGTAATCGTCTAAGGTAAATGTTGCCCAACCTCGTCCGGCTTTAGAAACCCGATGCATCACATTGGAAACAATGCCGCAGATATTTAGGTCTCGATTCAGCAATGCTGGCAAATCTTTTAACATACCAAGGCTTGCGTTGCAGAAGTATTTGATTTCTGTTTCAAAATCATCTAGCGGATGTCCGGATATAAAAATACCAACCACTTCTTTTTCCTTTCGCAGTTTTTCCATGGTGCTCCAGGTTTCGCAGGGCGGCAAAACAGGTTCGGGCATTTGCACATCGCTGGCATCACCAAATAAGCTTACCTGCGATGCATTTTCGTTTTCTTGAAACTTGGCGCCGTAGCGGATAATTTTCTCCAAAAAAATAACACCATCTCCTTCGTCTTGAAAATATTGTGCCCTGTGTGTGCCCGGAAATGAATCAAAAGCACCGGCCAAAGCCAAGTTTTCAAAGGCTTTTTTGTTCGCCGCTTGTAAATTTACCCTTTTGGCCACATCAAAAACAGATTTGTATTTGCTGCTTTTCCGGTTTTCTACAAAGGTTTCCACAGCACCCGCGCCCACGCCCTTTACTGCACCCATACCAAAACGAATGGCGTTGTCATCGTTTACGGTGAACTTAAAAAAAGATTCGTTTACATCCGGACCCAAAACAGGCAATCCCATGCGTTTGCATTCTTCCATAAAAAAGCTGACTTTCTTGATGTCGCTCATGTTGTTGCTCAACACAGCTGCCATGTATTCTGATGGATAGTTGGCTTTTAAATACGCCGTTTGGTAGGCCACCCAAGCATAGCAAGTGGCATGCGACTTGTTAAAAGCGTATTTGGCAAAAGCTTCCCAGTCTTTCCAAATTTTTTCGAGTTTGTCTTTTGGGTGTCCGTTGTTTTGCCCGTTTGTCAAAAACTTTGGCTTGAGTTGGTTGAGCAACTCAATAATCTTTTTACCCATCGCTTTCCGCAAAATGTCGGCTTCGCCTTTGGTAAAATTGGCCAGTTTCTGCGAAAGCAGCATCACTTGCTCCTGATACACCGTAATGCCGTAGGTTTCCTTTAAAATTCCTTCCATCTCCGCGATTTCGTATGCTATGGGTTCTTCGCCTTGTTTGCGTTTGATGAAACTCGGCAAATAGTCCATAGGGCCGGGTCTGTACAGGGCGTTCATCGCGATCAAATCAGTGAATTGGGTAGGCTTCAATTCTCGCAGATATTTTTGCATACCGGCAGATTCGTACTGAAAAATACCCACGGTTTCTCCGCGTTGAAAAAGTTCATAGGTTTTGGCATCGTCCAAAGGAAAAAGATCCGGATCCAACTCAATTTGGTGCCTGTATTTGATGAGTTTGAGTGTATCTTTTATGAGTGTCAAGGTTTTCAGTCCCAAAAAGTCCATTTTCAGTAAACCTGCAGATTCAACTACCGAGTTGTCAAACTGCGTGGCATACAAGTCAGATTCTTTACTCGTGGCAATAGGCACCAAATTGGTTAAATCTTCGGGCGTGATGATGACGCCACAAGCATGAATGCCTGTATTGCGAAGCGAGCCCTCCAACACAGCGGCTTGCCGAATGGTTTCGCCCATCAAATCGTCATTTTCTGAAAGTGCACGAAAATCGCTGAGCGATTGGAAATCTTCCGAACGCACTTTTTCTTTTAAATCTTCTAACGGTTTTTGCAACACATCTAAGAGCGATATTTTTTGCAAAGACAAATTGTCGGGAATCATTTTGGCCAACCGATCGGCTTCGGGCAAAGACAAATCTAACACCCGGGCCGTATCCCTAAGTGCCGACTTGGCAGCCATAGTGCCATAAGTGATGATTTGCGCTACTTGGTTGGCACCGTATTTTTTGATGACATAATCCATGACTTTGCTCCGGCCGTCATCGTCAAAATCGATATCGATATCCGGCAGCGAAACCCTTTCTGGATTCAGAAAACGCTCAAAAAGCAAGTCGTAAGCAATAGGGTCTATATTGGTAATACCAAGGCAATAGGCCACAGCCGAACCCGCCGCCGAACCCCTGCCCGGCCCCACAGAAACATCCATTTTTCGGGCCTCTGCGATGAAGTCTTGTACAATCAAAAAATAACCCGGATAGCCTGTTTTGGCGATAATTTCCAATTCAAAATCGATGCGTTCCCGTATCTCGTCCGTAAGTGTGGGATAGCGCTTTTCCGCGCCTTTGTAGGTAAGATGTTTTAAATAGGCATTTTCTGCGGCCTTGTCATCACCTTCCGGATGGTTCAATTCAAAATCTTTTGGAATGTCAAATTTTGGAAGCAACACTTCTCTGGCCAAGCTGTACACTTCTATTTTATCGACAACCTCCTGCACATTCAGTATGGCTTCGGGCATAGTCTTGAAAACAGCTTTCATTTCCTCCCCCGATTTAAAATAATATTCCTGATTGTCGAGTCCGTATCTGTATCCGCGGCCTCTTCCTTTAGGTGTTGCACGCTTTTCGCCGTCTTTGACGCAGAGTAAAATATCGTGGGCCTCGGCATCTTTTTTATACGTGTAAAAGGTGGCGTTGGTCGCAACAATTTTTACATGGTGTTTTTTAGAAAATTGAAGCAATACTTCGTTGGCCCTGTCTTCGTCCTGCTGTCCGTGCTTGTTGATTTCAATATAAAAATCGTCGGCAAAAGTTTCTTTCCACCACAGCAACGCCTCTTCGGCCTGATGCTCGCCTAGGTTTAGAATTTTAGCATAGAGTTCTCCATACACATTACCCGAGAGCACGATAAGGTCTTCTTTATAGGTTTCAACAAGTTTTTTGTCGATGCGCGGTACGTAGTAAAACCCTTGGGTGAAGGCCAATGACGAAAGTTTACACAGGTTTCTATAGCCGTTTTTGTTTTTCGCTAAAAAAACCATTTGGTAGCCATTGTCTTTGTGGCTTTTGTCTGAACAGTCTTCACATACGTGAAACACACAACCCACTATGGGTTTTAGCGGTTCAAACGGCGTGTCTTTACCCTCTTTTTTGTGTTGTTCTGCCGCAAGTTTATTTTGATTGGCTACTTCTTTTACGAATAAAAAAGCACCCATCATATTGCCGATGTCTGTGATGGCAAGTGCCGGCATATTTTGTTTTACAGATTCGGACACCAATTCCTTAAAAGTAGAAGTGGCTTGCAATACAGAAAAACGAGAATGGGTGTGCAGATGAGAAAATCGGGCATTTTGAAAAGCTTCTTTTTCATCTACGCTCAGCTTAGTGGTTTTACGGATATCTTCGGCGGGTCTGAGTTTGGCCGAGGCGGCTTTTAGGTCGCGATGCCGAATGCCTAAAGGTTTGATGGGAATCGGATTTTGAGCTAAAAATTGCGCAAATTCATCCGGTTGAACGGGCAGTTTTTCCAAGGGAAAAAATTGCCTTCTTTTTAACTCGAAAAAACACCTGGCAGTAGCTTCAACGTCTGCCGAAGCGTTGTGTGCCTCCGCAAAAGTTTCGTCAAAAAGATGTTCGTGCAATTCGAACAATTTAGGTGTTTTGAATTTGCCACCTCGTCCGCCGGGTAGTTTACAAAGAAATGCTGTTTCTTCGGTACACGTGTCCAATACAGGCATGTCTGTTAACGGGTTTTCTGTTTTTAGCCTATAAAATTCGGCACCCAAAATTTTAAGGTCAAAGTTCAAATTTTGACCGACCAAAACCTGCGCTTTACCAACAGCTTTCTTGAAATGTGAAAGTGCCGTTTGCAGGTCGATGCCCTCTGCTTCTGCCAAAGCGGTAGAAATACCGTGTATGCTTTCTGCTTCATAAGGGATGGTATAACCATCCGGACGAATGATATAATCTTGTTGTTCTATGATTTCCCCCACACTGTTGTGAAGCTGCCAAGCGAGTTGCACGCAACGCGGCCAATTGTCGGAGTCGCTTATGGGTGCATCATAACGGGCGGGAATTCCGGTGGTTTCGGTATCAAAAATCAGGTACATAGCGGGAAGATTACAGCAGTTAAAGATACATTTCTATCCCTAAAATGAAAACCTGTTTGCACTTTTTTAATACACAAGTTTTCAAAAAAGACAGCACAGAAACTGCGTGGACATTCAATTTTTTAAAAGTGCCCGAAATTCCTCAACGCAAGATTTGGAGATACCCGGCGACTTTCCAAAACCAGCCGACAAAGGATGGCTAAAAGCGTCGGACGAAGAAAAACACTTGCAACTCGCATGAACTTCCAGCAACATTTGGGTTTTGCGAAGGGGTTCAATCCATTTGGGTTTCATTCCTCCTCCCGGTAGGATGATGATGCGGTTTTTGGCCAGATTTAGATACCGCACTAAGTTGTCCAATCCTTTTTCTACATTAGGTTGCGCACCGGAAGTTAAAATGCGTTTAAATCCGAGTTCAATCAGGGTTTCAAGTGCTGCTTCGGGGTTTTTGCAAAAGTCGAAAGCGCGATGAAAAGTACAGGGCAATGTGTTGGCAGCTGCCAATAATTTTTTGCAATTTTCCGAATCTACCATACCTTCCGTGGTCAGTATGCCAAACACAAAGCCGTCTGCGCCGAATTTTTTGAATAGTTCTATGTCGTTTTGCATGACGCGTATTTCTGCTTCCGAATACGTAAAGTGACCGCCTCTTGGGCGAATCATCACAAAGACCGGGATGCCAACAGATTCCTTAATTTCTTGAAACAATCCTAAGGAAGGCGTTGTGCCACCCGAATCGAAATCGGCACAGAGTTCAATTCTATCTACGCCAAATGCTGCTGCTTGAAGTGCCGCTTCCAAGTTGAAAACGGGCGCTTCCAGTAAAATATCAGCCATGTTGCGGAAAATAGCTTTGTGAATCGACAAGAGCTTGCTTTGCCGGATGGTGTTGAGCAAAATTAAACCCCGGTTGTACGGCATAAGCGCCAAAAGCACCATCTTTGTTGATGGCCAAGAATCCGGCTTGTACGTCTTTTATGGTTGCTTTGCTTTTTGCCACCAATCTTCTGACGGTTTCTTCACAAGCTTCCTGAGGACTTCGCCCCTGACGCATAAGTTCTACAATCAGGAAACTGCCGCAAATTTTGATGATGGTTTCGCCAAGTCCGGTAGCGGTAGCGGCACCCACTTCGTCGTCAACGTACAGCCCGGCTCCAATAATGGGACTGTCACCCACACGTCCGTGCATTTTGTAAGCAAGACCGCTAGTAGTACAAGCACCGGCCAAACGGCCTTCGGCATCGATGCCTATCATGCCTATGGTATCGTGGTTTTCAACATTGACTACGGGTTTGTATTGTGCATTTTCCAGCCATTTTTGGTAGGCTGCTTCCGCTTTAGGGCTGAGTTGTTCTGTCTCTAACGCGAAGCCTTCTGCAATGGCAAATCGCCTAGCGCCTTCGCCACTGAGCATCACATGCGGGGTGTTTTCCATGACACGTCGTGCAAGCGTGATAGGGTGTTTTATTTGCCTGACAAAGGAAACCGAGCCGCAAGATCCGTCTCCTTTCATGATGGAAGCATCGAGCGTTACGATACCGTCTCTATCGGGAAGTCCTTGCAAACCGACACTGAGGTTATCCGGGTCAGATTCGGTTACGCGGACGCCTTGTTCTACGGCATCTACAATATTTCCGGTCTGTTGGAGGGTTTTCCAAGCTTCATTGTTGGCAGGCATGCCGTGATTCCAGGTGGATAAAATTTGCGGTTTATAGGTTTCTAAAACAGGTGTAGTTTTTTGCTGACAACTCAAAAAATTTGGTGCGATGAGTGCAGAACCCGCTAGGGTTGTGTTTCGTAAAAAAATTCTGCGGGAGGAATGGTTCATGGGGTTATAATTTGTATAAAAATAAAAAAACCTCTCTAATGAGAGGCTTTTTTTACTTTTAAGATTCTTTCGGGGGCGCCATCACAAAGTTTTCCATAAACTTGGTGGTGTAGTTACCCGAAATATAGTCAGGATGGTCCATTAGTTGACGGTGAAAAGGGATCGTGGTTTTGATGCCCTCTATTACAAACTCATCCAAGGCGCGTCGCATTTTGGCGATGGCTTCTTCACGTGTTTGCGCAGTGGTGATGAGTTTGGCAATCATTGAGTCGTAGTTTGGCGGTATGACATAGCCGGAATATACATGTGTGTCTATACGGACGCCGTGCCCGCCGGGGGCATGCAGTGTGGTAATTCTTCCCGGACTCGGTCTGAAATCGTTGTAGGGATCTTCTGCATTGATTCTACATTCGATAGCGTGTAGTTTTGGGGTATAATTTTTTCCCGAAATAGGGACGCCGGCAGCGACGAGAATTTGCTCGCGTATCAAATCGTAATCAATGACTTGTTCGGTGATGGGGTGTTCTACCTGAATACGCGTGTTCATTTCCATAAAGTAGAAGTTTCGGTGTTTGTCAACCAAAAACTCCACAGTTCCTGCACCTTCGTATTTAATGAATTCTGCGGCTTTTACGGCAGCATCTCCCATTTTTTTTCTGAGGGCATCTGTCATAAAAGGCGAGGGGGTTTCCTCTGTCAATTTTTGATGACGGCGCTGTACGGAGCAGTCTCTTTCAGAGAGGTGGCAAGCGCGTCCGGTGCTGTCACCCACTACTTGAATTTCGATATGGCGTGGTTCTTCGATCAGTTTTTCCATATACATGCCATCGTTTCCGAAGGCTGCGGCGGATTCTTGTCTTGCACTTTCCCAAGCTTTTTTCAAATCTTCTTTTTTCCAAACGGCACGCATGCCTTTTCCTCCGCCTCCGGCTGTTGCTTTGAGCATGACGGGGTAACCAATTTTCTCGGCAGTTTTCTCGGCTACTTCATAAGACTCCAACAAGCCTTCGGAACCGGGAATGGTGGGTACGCCGGCGGCTTTCATGGTGGCCTTAGCGGTAGCTTTGTCTCCCATTTTGTCGATCATATCGTGGGAAGCGCCAATAAATTTGATACCGTGTTCTTTACAAATTTTCGAAAACCGAGCATTTTCGGATAGAAAGCCATAACCTGGATGGATGGCATCTGCATTGGTGATTTCGGCTGCAGCAATGATGTTGGAAATCTTTAGATAGGAATCTTTACTAGGCGGTGGCCCTATGCAAACGGCTTCGTCTGCAAAGCGCACGTGAAGGCTTTCGGCATCGGCAGTGGAATACACAGCGACAGTTTTGATACCCATCTCTTTGCAAGTTCGAATAACCCTAAGGGCTATTTCTCCTCTGTTAGCTATAAGAATTTTTTTGAACATAATTCGTTGCTGTTGGTTGTTTTTTAAGGATTACTGGCTGTTAGGTCCGGAAACGCATCAGGCAGGATCCACCAAAAACAGAGGTTGGTCAAATTCTACGGGAGAACTGTCATCTACCAAAACTTTAACGATTTTGCCTGATATTTCAGATTCAATTTCGTTAAACAATTTCATCGCTTCAATTACGCAGAGCACGTCGCCTTTTTGTATGGTTGATCCAACTTCTACAAATACCGGTTTGTCCGGACTTGGTTTTCTGTAAAACGTACCGATAATTGGCGATTTGATGACCACGTACTTGGAGTCTTCTGAAGGTTCTGCGGGTTGTACCGGTTGAGAGCTGGCAGGTTGTTGTGCTTGTTGCACGGGCATCTGTGGGATAATGGCCGTAGCCACAGGAGCTCCGTGTTGGAAGTTTGTTTCGCTGCGAGAATCGTCTCCGACTGCGCCTGTACGAATGGTAATTTTAAAATCTCCTGTTTCTAACTTTACTTCCGATGCACCCGAGCGTGCAACGAATTTAATGAGGTTTTGAATTTCTTTTAAATCCATGATTGAGGTTTGTTAGTTATTTAGGAATTATAAGCCCACTTCAAATATAAGGAACCCCATGTAAATCCACCACCAAAAGCAGCAAAAATTAGGTTATCTCCTTTTTTGAATTGTCTTTCGTAATCGCTAAGCAATAGCGGCAAGGTTGCTGAGGTTGTATTGCCATAGCGTTCAATGTTCATCAAAACTTTGTGTTCTTCAATACCCATTCGGGAGGCAGTAGCGTCAACAATGCGTTTGTTTGCCTGGTGTGGCACCAACCAATGTACGTCTGCGGGGGTCAAATGGTTTCTGTCCATAATTTTGACAGATACATCTGCCATATTGGTCACGGCAAATTTAAAAACGGTTTTGCCGTCTTGATACACAAAATGCTCTTTGTTCTGAACGGTTTCCACTGTTGCCGGTTTGATAGAACCACCGGCTTCAATTTTCAGAAATTCTCTACCGATACCGTCACTGCGCAAAATTTCATCTTGGTGGCCGAGGCCTTCTTCATTGGGTTCGAAAAGAACCGCACCCCCGCCATCGCCGAAGATGATGCAGGTGGCTCTGTCTTTATAGTCTATGATAGACGACATTTTATCGGCACCGATAAGCAGCACTTTTTTGTAACGCCCCGATGAGATGTAAGCGGCGGCAGTTGACATGCCATATAGAAAACCGGAACAAGCGGCTTGAAGATCATAGGCAAATGCGTTGACAGCACCTATTTCTGACGCCACAAAAACTGCGGTGGCGGCTACCGGAAGATCCGGGGTTGCTGTGGCTACTATTACCAAGTCGATTTCTGCAGGGTCGAGTTGCTTTTTTTCAAGTAGATTTTGGGCGGCTTTAATGGCCAAGAAAGAAGTGCCTTTTCCGGGTTCCTTTAAGATACGACGTTCTTTGATGCCGGTTCGGGTAGTAATCCACTCATCGTTTGTATCGACTAAGGTTTCTAACTCTTGGTTAGTGAGCACATAGTCCGGAACATAGGAACCTACGGCTGTAATGGCGGCATGTATCTGACTCATAAAACGAAAAAATTTCGTTGAAAAATTAAATGAAAGTAACAATTTTACGCAAGGATGTTCTAAAAAACTACTACTTTAACATTTTAGGACACAAAAAAACTCTCACAGGGGGTGAGAGTTATGCGTACAATTTGTTTCTTTTAAGCTACAGCTTCAACGTTGTCGATCACAACTTTACCTTTGTAGTAAAGTTTGCCTTCATGCCAGTGTGCACGGTGATATAGGTGTGCCTCGCCGGTAGTAGGGCAAGTGGCCAATTGAGGTGTTGCGGCTTTGTAATGTGTTCTTCTTTTGTCTCTTCTGGTCTTAGAGGTTTTTCTCTTAGGATGTGCCATCGTTTTTCTTATTGTGCGTTAATAAAATTTTTAAATTATCCCATCGGGGATCATTTTCTTTTTCGTTTGTTTTGGGTTGAATGGTGTTGAGGGAATCTAATTTTTGTAATATTTCTTCGGGAAGACTTCGGTCTTCAATGCCGGGATGTGTCCTTTTCATAGGCACACTCAGCACGATGAGCTCGTAGATGTATTGGGCTACGTTGATTGTTGATTCGCCGTGAGGAATGATCAAAATTTCATCGTGAGCATCGTCAAAGGCTTCGCCAAAATTGACCACAAGCCTGAAACTGCCTTTAAAAGCTTGGTCGTAGGGCTCGTTTGTTAAATCGCAATTGACATTTGCGATGCCTTGTACGTTGAAATCCAATTCAAAATGATTACTGTTTTTATGAAAATTTAGCGAAACACGAGCGTGTACATCGTTAAAATCTTCATATTCGTAATTTTCAAAGAACTTCCCATCAATTTCGTACTCATACACATGATTTCCGATTTTGAGTCCGGAAAAATGTATGTCATACGCCTTCAACAAATTCATCTTCTCTCAACTTTTGAGTCTGCAAAGATATAATTTTTTTTAAAGTGAAAAACCTTATTTACAGCTTTTCAGCAGAATTGTAATATCTCTGTGATTTTTAAATTTTTTAAAGCAAATTATTGATAATGAGTTTGTTTTAAAAAAATGCTTCGGGCTACTTTACGTTCCACGATTTTTTAAACAGTTGCATAAAGGTGAGGGTGAGCACCAAGGTGGAGGTAATTCCTTCTATGAGCAACACAAAAATGAGGATGCCGGCACCGTTGTCATATTCAGATTTCCAGTCTGCCATAACCACATCTACAAAGGTAGGGTCAACGTGAAACATGTAAAGGCCCATAAATGCCACAAACACAAAAGTGGTAAGAAAACCCGTTTTAACGCCTATTTTGAAGCCTTCAAAATAGGTGAATCCATCTGTGTCGCGACGCTTATAGGAGCGAATGGCGAGAAAAATTCCATGGGCCATAATGACGCCATTAAATAGCCTGAGCCACGGATTTTCATGCGAGTTGAATAGTCTTACAATCAAGAAATATGCAATCAACGAAATTGCAATTTGAAAGCCGTACTTGAGCGGGACAACGGTTTCGTTTTTCATGGTGTCGGAAATTTGGTTAGTGTTTTTCGTCATTGCAAATTAAGTTTTTTTTATGTTAATATAAAAAGGTCTTAGGAAAATTATGGGCTATTTTAAATACATTTGTAACAAACTAACATTGTTACAGACAAATTGTTTAGTCGAATCTAATTATAAACATTAACAAAAGCTATGAAAAAAATATTCAGTTTAGGCTTGTTCCTAGTGAGCTTGTATGTGGGAGCGCAGCAAGTTTCTTTTGAAGAATACGATTTGCCCAACGGATTGCACGTCATTTTGCATCAAGACAATACGGCTCCGGTAGTCATTACCTCTGTGGCCTATCACGTTGGCGCCAAAGACGAAGATCCGCAACGAACCGGATTTGCCCATTTTTTCGAACACCTGCTCTTTGAAGGCACACAAAACATTGAAAGAGGCGAGTGGTTTAAAATTGTTTCTGCCAATGGCGGACAAAACAACGCAACCACCAATGACGATCGCACCTATTATTACGAAGTGTTTCCTTCCAACAATCTTGAGTTGGGTTTGTGGATGGAGTCTGAAAGGCTCTTACACCCCATTATCAACCAAATTGGGGTTGACACACAAAATGAAGTCGTAAAAGAAGAGAGAAGACTTCGTGTGGATAACCAACCCTACGGGAGAATCCTGGAGGCTGTGAAAGAAAACATATTTAAAAAACATCCGTATCGTTGGACTACAATTGGCTCGATGGAGCATTTGGACGCCGCTACACTAGATGAGTTTTTAGCATTCAACAAAAAATTCTATGTGCCCAACAACGCTACTTTGGTGGTTGCGGGAGATATAGACATCGCAAAAACCAAAAAAATGGTGGAAGACTATTTTGGTCCTATTCCCAGAGGTGCCGAAATCAGCAAAGATTTTCCGAAAGAAGATCCGATTACCTCGCCTATAAAAGCTGAGTTTTCAGATCCCAACATACAGTTGCCCGCTTCTGTAATTGCCTACAGAACCCCTTCTTTTAAGACGCGCGACGCTCGTGTTTTGGATATGATTTCTACCTACCTTAGCGATGGAAAAAGTTCGGTTCTATACAAAAAATTGGTTGACGAACAGAAAAAAGCTTTGGCAGTTCAGGCCATTAACTTAAGCCAGGAAGACTACAGCACTTATATTGTTTTTGGTATTCCCATGGGTGGAACTTCACTTTCGGATCTAGTTGCAGACATAGACTTAGAAATTGCCAAGCTTCAAACCGATCTCATTTCTGAAAGAGATTTTCAAAAACTTCAAAACAAAATCGAAAACCAGTTTGTCAATTCCAACACCAGCGTGTCCGGCATCGCATCAAACTTGGCTAATTATCATATGTTGTACGGCGACACCAACCTGATCAACACAGAAATTGATTTGTACCGATCTATCACCCGTGAAGAGATTAGAGAAGTGGCCAAAAAATATTTGAATCCCAATCAGCGATTGGTATTGGATTATGTACCTGAAAAAAACAACTAAAAAGAAAAGCACATGAAACGCATAGAAATGAAATTTATCACAATGGTTATGGCTGTTTTTTTCAGCCTTACGCTTTTTGCTCAAATAGACCGTAGCCAACAGCCCAAACCCGGACCGGCACCGAAAATACAACTTGGTGCCCCTCAGGAGTTTCAACTCAACAACGGGCTTAAAGTTTTGGTTGTCGAAAACCATAAATTGCCGCGTGTCAACATCAGTTTGACGTTGGATAATGCACCTCTTTTAGAAGGCGAAAAAGCCGGTGTAGTCGATCTTTTTGCCGCTATGATAGGCAATGGTACTGCCTCAATTCCCAAGGACAAATACAACGAAGAAGTTGATTTTCTGGGAGCTTCCATCAATTTTTCGGGTTCCGGTGCCTTCGCCAACAGCCTGTCAAAATACTTTCCCAGAATTTTGCAGCTCATGGCAGATGGTCTGCAAAATCCACTATTTACCGAAGAAGAATTTCAAAAGGAAAAAGATAAACTTATAGAAGGACTGAAAACGGATGCCAAAAGCGTAACTGCTGCCGCCAGACGTGTAGAAGCTGCTTTGGCTTACGGTACAAGCCATCCGTATGGCGAATTTGTAACCGAAGCCTCTGTAAACAATATCAGCTTGGCAGATGTGCAACGCTACCACCAAAATTTCTTTGTGCCGGAAAATGCGTACTTAATTGTGGTAGGCGATGTTACTTTTTCTGAGGTTAAAACCTTGGTTGAAAAAGAGTTTATTTCTTGGACTTCTGCCAAAGCGCCTAACATTACATACACAAGCCCCACAGATGCACAATATACGCAGATTAACTTTGTGGATATGCCCAACGCAGTGCAATCTGAAATAGCCGTACAAAATCTAATCAGTTTAAAATTATCAGATCCGGATTATTTTCCATTGTTGATAGCCAATAATATATTGGGAGGTGGCGCCAATGCCCGCCTGTTTTTAAACTTACGCGAAGACAAAGGTTTTACCTACGGTGCGTATTCCAGGGTGGGCAACGACAAGAGATATCCCGTGCGTTTTGTGGCCTCAGCTAGCGTTAGAAACGCAGTAACGGACAGTGCTGTCACTGAGTTTTTGAAAGAAATTAAAAAAATTCGCACAGAAACGGTAACCGAAGAAGAACTTTCCAGTGCCAAAGCAGAATACAACGGGTCTTTTGTGATGTCGCTCGAAAACCCACAAACGCAAGCCCGCTTTGCGCTCAACATTCTTACAGAAAACTTGCCCGCAGACTTCTATGAGACCTATTTGCAAAAAATCAACGCAGTAACCAAAGAAGACGTATTGCGCGTAGCCAAAAAGTACTACAAAGCAGATAACCTTAGAATCGTAGTTACCGGAAAAGCTTCTGAAGTTTTGGAAGGATTGCAAAAACTCAACTTACCTATCTTCTATTTTGATAAGTACGCCAACAAAGTTGAGAATCCTTTGCTCAAGAAAAATGACTTACCAACCACTACTCCGGATGTCGTGTTGGAAAACTATTTGAAAGCCGTAGGAGGCAGAGACAAAGCCGATGCGGTAAACAGTGTGTACAGCCTTGCTACTATGGAAGGTGCAGCACCTTTTGCACTTAAAGTAACGTCTAAAACCATGGTTCCCAACAAACAAGTAGCAGAAATATCAGCAGATGGTATGGGTACCTTGCAAAAACTAGTATTCAACGGCGAATCTGGTTACCAAGAAGCGCAAGGACAAAAAGTTTCCTTGGAAGGGGAACAATTGAGCGAACAAAAAAATGAACGCCCTATTTTCCCTGAATTGTACTACGTTCAAGAAGGTTATAAACTCACTGTGGAAGGTTTTGAGAATGTATCAGAGCAAGAAGCTTATAAGCTCAAAGTGGTTTCGCCGGCCGGCAAAGAATCTTTCAGATATTACGCCAAAGATTCCGGATTGTTGCTACAAACTGAGGCTTCAATAAGCGCACAAGGGATGACCCTTACCCAAACAGCTACCTATGCCGACTACAGAGACGTATCGGGTATTAAAGTTCCTTTTGAGGTAACCCAAAGTGTAGGACCACAAAAGTTTACTGTGAAATTTACAGACATCAAAATCAATGAAGGTGTCAGCGAAGCCGATTTTCAAAATTAAGCTTCGAGAAGTTTATTAAAAAAAAACCGCTCTTTTTTCAGGAGCGGTTTTTTTGTGCCGTATTAGATGATTAACATCGCATCACCGTATGAGTAAAAGCGATATTTTTCTTTAATGGCCTCTTCGTAGGCTTTTTTCATCAAATCGTGACCCGTAAATGCAGACA
Source organism: Bacteroidota bacterium (assembly GCA_018829465.1). Lineage (GTDB taxonomy): Bacteria > Bacteroidota > Bacteroidia > Flavobacteriales > Flavobacteriaceae > UM-FILTER-40-17. Next base: position 245,758 of record JAHJTN010000012.1, read on the forward strand.
CCATCATCAATAGGGTTGATTTGGGAGTGTGAAAATTGGTAATCATAGCATTGGGAATACTAAACTCGTGTGGCGGAAAGATAAATTTGTTAGTCCAGCCTTTGTATGGATTCAAGGTTTGGCTAGAGGAAACCGAAGTTTCCAACGCTCTGACCACTGTAGTACCCACGGCGCAAATCCTTCTTTTTTCTGAGAGTGCGGCATTTATCCTTTCCGCAGTTTCGATGGGAATATTAATTTCTTCAGAATCCATTTTGTGTTTAGACAAATCTTCCACTTCCACCGGATTAAAAGTGCCCAAACCCACATGCAAAGTGATTTCTGCAAAATCGATTCCTTTTATTTCGAGTTTTTTCAGCAGTTGTTTAGAAAAATGCAAACCGGCTGTTGGCGCAGCTACGGCACCTTCGTGTTTGGCATAAATGGTTTGGTAGTTTTCCTGATCTTCCGGTAAGACGGGTCTGTTTATATACTTAGGAAGCGGTGTTTCGCCGAGCGCCGTTAAAGCTTTTCTAAATGCATCGTAAGGACCATCGTACAAAAAACGCAGCGTTCTGCCTCTAGATGTGGTGTTGTCTATCACCTCGGCGACTACCTCGTCCGAATCGCCAAAATAGAGCTTGTTCCCGATGCGAATTTTTCGTGCCGGATCTACCAAAACATCCCACAAACGCTGTTCTTGGTTAAGCTCACGCAACAGGAAAACCTCTATGCGTGCGCCGGTTTTTTCTTTGTTTCCAAATAATCGTGCCGGAAATACTTTAGTGTTGTTGAGCACCATCACGTCGCCTTCGTCAAAATAATCGATGACGTCTTTAAAAATTTTGTGTTCGATGGTTTTTTTTGCCCGGTCAATGACCATTAAGCGGCACTCATCACGATTCTCAGTCGGATATTCTGCGAGTAATTCTGGAGGCAGATTAAAATTAAAGTGGGATAATTTCATGTGTTTATATTATTTGTTTGTATCTGTCACACGGAACGCCCTAGGATAATCATGCGCCTGTGTGTGAATATTTTTACAAGGGCGTTTCATATTGTTTTTTAAATAAATAACCTTGGGTGGGATGAATTTTTACAAGGCGCAAATATACGCCCTCAAAACAGGGGTTGTCAAGTAAATAGGGTTTTATTTTTAAAACAATTGGTTTGGCGGGTGCTGGCAGCTGATTGCGTGTTTTTAGGCAATGGTGGCGCCATTCTCGCATCCGTCTTCATCCGGGTTGATAAAGACAAATTTTTCATCTTTATTTTCTGTGAGTAATATCATGCCTTGGCTCTCTACACCGCGTAGTTTCCTTGGTGCCAAATTGGCCAGAACGGTTACCCTTTTGCCGATGACTTCTTCGGGTGCAAAACTTTGGGCAATACCGCTGACAATGGTACGTATTTCTAAACCAAGGTCAACTTCCATAACCAAAAGCTTGTCAGTTTTCGGCATTTTTTCAGCTTTTATAATCGTGCCAACACGTAAATCCATTTTGGAAAAGTCTTCAAAAGTAATATTTGGCTTGATGGGTGTGACCGTTTTGTTTTCCATGGCGTTTACTTTTTTGGTAGCTAAGAGCTTGTCTATTTGTTTTTGTATATCGGCATCTTCAATCTGAGGGAAAAGAATTTCGTGGTTTGCTGTGATTAGCTGTCCTGAATCTATAAGAAAACGGCTGTAGTCTTTGGCAATTTCAACGGCGTCCCAAGCTATTTGGTGCAAACCTAAGGCCTTTTTTAGCTTGGTACTTGTATGCGGTAAAAAAGGTTCAGACAAATAGGCCAAGGCGGCGGCAAACTGAAGCGCGGCAAACATTATATCGGCTACTTCTTCCGGATGCGTTTTAATTTTTTTCCAGGGTTCTTGTTGTTGTAAAAATTGATTTCCCTTTCGGGCGAGATCTATAAGTTTTTGAGAGCCTTCGCGAAAGCGAAAAGTTTCTATGGCTTGTCCTATCTCGTCTTTATATGTTTTGATGGTTGCGAGTTCGTCAAAATATTTAATAGGTGTTGGGACTTTGCCATCATAGTATTTTTGGGTGAGTACAATGACGCGGTTTATGAAATTGCCAAAAATTCCCGCCAGCTCACTGTTGTTTCTATCTTGAAAATTTTTCCAGGTAAAATCGTTGTCTTTGGTTTCTGGCGCGTTGGCTGTGAGCACATAGCGAAGTACATCTTGCTTATCCGGAAAATCTTCGAGGTATTCATGAAGCCAAACAGCCCAGTTTTTGGAAGTGGAAAGTTTGTTGCCTTCCAAATTTAGAAACTCATTGGCCGGTACATTTTCGGGTAAAATGTAGCTTCCTTCTGCCTTGAGCATCGCAGGAAATATGATACAGTGAAACACGATGTTGTCTTTACCTATAAAGTGAATCAGTTGGGTATTTGCATCTTTCCAATAGGGTTCCCAATCTTTTCCGTGTTGCGCGGCCCATTCTTTGGTGGCAGAAATGTATCCGATAGGCGCATCAAACCATACGTAGAGTACCTTTCCCTCTGCACCGGGCAAAGGAACGGGAATGCCCCAATCCAAATCGCGGGTGACCGCTCGGGGTTTGAGCGCATCGTCTAACCAACTTTTCACCTGTCCGTAAACATTGGGTTTCCATTCGGTATGGTCTTTCAAAATCCATTTTTTGAGCCAATCTTCATATTCGTTTAAAGGCAAAAACCAATGGTTGGTTTCACGTAGCGTGGGTTTGCTTCCGGTGATGGCAGAACGCGGGTTGATGAGGTCTGTTGCATTGTGAGAGGTGCCACAGCGTTCGCATTGGTCACCATAACTGTCTTCGTTGCCACATTTGGGACAGGTGCCTACCACAAATCTATCTGCCAAAAATTGGTTGGCTTTTTCGTCGTATAACTGAGCCGTTACCTGCTCTATAAATTTGCCTTTATCGTAGAGTGTTTTAAAAAAATTTGCCGCAGTTTCGTGGTGAATTTTTGCAGAAGTGCGAGAATAGTTGTCAAAAGTAATTCCGAAAGATTCAAAAGAAGCTTTGATAATTTTGTGGTATTTGTCCACCAATTCTTGCGGTGTGATGCCTTCTTTCTTTGCTTTGATGGTGATAGGCACACCGTGTTCATCGCTGCCGCAAACAAAAAGCACATCCTTCCCCATTAGCCTAAGGTATCGCGCGTAAATATCTGCCGGCACATAGACGCCTGCCAGATGGCCAATATGAATGGGACCGTTTGTATAAGGAAGCGCTGCCGTAATGGTATAGCGTTGCGGTTTTTGAGACATATCTTCTTTTTTGTCAGCTGCAAAAATACGGATTCGAAAACGAAAATGATTATTCGGGCATACTTTTACGACATTGTGGGTAAATTTTATAATTTTAGTCTGATAAATTTTAATGTATGGCAACACATAACGAGACCGGGCATAAAGGAGAAGCCATGGCTGCCCGTTTTTTGATGGAAAAAGGGTACAAGATTTTGGCGCGTAACTACACTTTTCAAAAAGCGGAGGTAGATATTATTGCACAAAAAGATGACGTATTGGCTGTGGTAGAGGTAAAAACACGCAGCACAGCAGATTTTGGCACACCGGAATCTTTTGTGAATAAGAAAAAAATAGGACTTTTAGTGCGCGCCATCGATCAATTTGTGATTGAAAACGATTTAGATGTATCGGTTCGATTCGACATCGTCGGCATCGTGATTAAACCCGGAGAAAAACCGACGCTACACCACTTGGAAGACGCGTTTTATTTCTTTGAATAAACATATTTTTATCACACATTGTTATTTTTAACAAAATATATCAAAACTTTGTTTATTTTTGCCCTGTTATTTATACAATAAGTAGCACTTCGAACGAATGTTTAATAGTTTCTCAAAAAAACAATCAGAAACATGAAAACTATTTCTTCTGTTGTAGAACAGTACATCAAGAACAAACCCTTTTTATTGAGCGCCCTATCGCAGGGTATTATTAATCTGACATCGCTTTCGCGCAATATATTGCCTGAACTTGAAGAGGAATTGGGCAAAGAAGTGAAACAAGGTGCTGTGGTGATGGCTTTGAAACGCTTGTCCGGTGAATTGGATTTTCGTACCAATTACAAAATTTTGAAAGTATTGAAAAACATCGGCGAGATCACAGTGCGCTCTTCACTGACAGATTACACCTTTCTTTTGTCTGAAACCATATTGAACAAACAGGCAGAATTGATTAAAGAACTCAATAAAAACAAGGAGGCTTTTTACACCTCATCGCGTGGTGTCAACGAGACCAATATCGTGGTCAGCAATTCTATGAATCGCTTGGTTGAATCTATTTTTGCAGGAGAGAAACTGACCCAAAAAACAGAAGGATTGTCATCTATTACGGTGAAACTCCCCGAGGAAAACATCGTGATTCCGGGTATTTATTATTTTATTTTTCAACGCCTGGCTTGGGAAGGTATTATTTTGAATGAGGTTATTTCGACCACCAATGAGTTTACCATACTGGTCAACGATGAGCAGATAGACACCGCATTCAGAATCATCAAGGACCTCAAGACTTTGAAATAGGTTTGGTGAATACTTTTTTAAGCGTATGTATTGACTTTTTTCAAACAAAGAAGGTAATTTTTATTCCTTTTCTGCAAACACAGGTCTGTTTACCCAGCTAAACTTATTTGGTTTTTTGAATAAAATCCACCAAAAAAAGAAAAGCGTTGTTGTATAGGCTAGAACGGTAAAAATCCAGCTTGGCAAAACACCGGAAAGATCTACGAGCACGCCGTCTAGCGGATACAAACCAAATCCAAACAAAGCGGGCAGCCTGTACCAATAGTAGCAAGAGACCGCTGAGGCAGAAAAGATAGCTACCAATTCTTTTTTCTTGAAAAAGTAATTCAAAACCAGGTACAACACTATAGATGCAAGCATCCCGAGAAAAGGCATTTTGTAGATGCCTAACAATTGTCCGAAACTAGAGATACCGTCAACGTCGGGCACTTGAAACCAACCCCAGACAAATCCGGGAAAAGTAGCTACCATCAAAAAGCCCGACACTTTGTGGACCTTGGTCTTTTTTGACGAGAAGGGCGTAATGCCCGGAGTCGAATCGGGACAAGGTGTCACACATCTATGACACCTATCGCAATGCGCATTGGGCAATGACAATTGATGGTTCAGTCCGTACAATTTTTCAACCGGGTGCACCGGACAAAGCCCCGAACACCAAGCGCTTTTCCATTCGAAGAAAAACCCCGTGACCACCGCAATCAATCCCAGCGAAAGGATAAGCATGGCGGTGTAAAACCCGTTCAAGTCAAAAAAAGCATGCCTAAGCGGAACGATGAGAAACAAGGCGATTACGGCAATCAAGTTCAACTTACCCGACTGCGAAATGGACAATTTTTTTCTTTTCGAAATTCCCATATGTCGGGCAAAAAGCGCATTGGAAGCCATCGGGCAAACATTCCGCCAAATGCCAACGCCAACCACCAACAAGGCCGGAGCAACAGGAATCAGTATATTCCAAAACAGATGAATCCCGAGTTTTGGAAAGAAAATGAGGTTAAAAAGGATACTTGCCCCTACTATCCAAACGGCAATTTGAATGGCTCTCCAAATAAAAAGAGAACGGGCTGATAGCTGATGCGCTGTTTTTTTACTGGCTTTGTTCATGTTTTTGGTGTTTTTGAGATGTCCAAATTAAGTAGTCCGCTACAAACCCGTTTGTTCATTTAACTTATATTAACCTTTTTAAATCCTTATTAATCAGCAGAAAACTTTTTTTCATTAAGTTTTTTAACTTTTTAAACTAGTTTTGCCCAGCAATTCACAGATAAAGCAGCAAAGGAGAAACATCTCAAAAATCATTTCATAAGGTAACAACGGTTACATACAAAACCTCTTTTTTTGCAGACCTTTGTATGCGTAAGTTCACACACAACCGATCGACCGAATGTTTAAACGACAATTAAATATGAATACAGAAACCCAAACCCAACTCTCGCGTTTGATTCAAGAATCCCTTGCCAATGCTATGACCTATGAAGCCTACCGGAAATTGGTTGACGATTTGCTCACCGAAGAAAAATCAACTGGAGACACACAATCTGAAAGCTTGTTAAATTATTCGCAACTCAATGTGCGCCGTATGTCGCGTTGGGATAAAACCCTGCGTGTGCCCGAGGAAGTTGAAAATCGGATTAAAAAATTTCAAGGAAAACAAACCTGGTTGGTCATCAACGAAGGCTGGTGTGGCGATTCTGCGCATTCCGTGCCGGTGATGCACAAACTCGCTTCTCTCAATGAAAATATCAGGTTTCGCGTTGTACTCCGTGATGAAAACGATGCTTTGATGGATCAGTTCTTGACCAATGGCGGTAAATCTATCCCCAAATTGATAGTGTTAGATACTGAAACACTTGAAGTCATCAACGAATGGGGACCCCGGCCTACCGAAGCCACCCGTCTGGTGGAAGCATACAAAGCTGAGCACGGTAGCTTGGACGCTGCTTTTAAAGAAGATTTGCAGCTCTGGTACAACAAAGACAAAGGTCTAAGCACTATGGAAGATTTGGTTAAGTTACTGGACAGCTGATATAAAATCGTCAACGCTGATGGCGTCTGCTATAGAATAATCGCCAATTTGGGTTCGTCGTAAGGTTTTTAGATAAGCACCCGATTGCAGTGCTTTTCCGAAGTCGTGGGCCAAAGACCTGATGTAAGTACCTTTGCTACATACCACTTTAAAATCCACTTCGGGCATGTCGATGCGCGTGATGCTACATTCATAAATCGCTACTTTTCTCGCTTCAATGTGAACTTCTTTGCCGGCTCTGGCCAAATCGTAGAGGCGTTGTCCGTCTTTTTTGATTGCAGAGAAAACGGGTGGCTTTTGTGCAATGACACCTTCAAAAGTTTTTGCGGCATTTTTCAGAGTCGTTTCGGTGATGTGATCTATAGCAAAGGTTTGATCTACTGCAGTTTCCAAGTCGTAACTCGGGGTGGTAGCACCCAAAAAAATGGTACCTGTGTAGGTTTTTTGTTGGGCTTGCAGGCTGTCTATTTGCTTGGTAAACTTTCCTGTGCAGAGGATTAACAATCCCGTCGCCAACGGATCTAACGTGCCGGCATGTCCGACTTTGATTTTTTTTAAACCAAACACTTTTTTTAGGTGCCAACGGATTTTATTAACTACATCAAAGGAAGTCCAACCCAAAGGTTTGTCGATTAACAATATCTGCCCATCAAGGAAATCTGCGGCGGTCATCTAATTGAGGGTTAACGGGTAAATAAAATAGTGAATCAACAAAATAGCCACGCCCAACACAATCCGATAATAGCCAAAAAATTTAAACCCGTGCTTGTTCAGGTATCCGATAAATGCTTTTATTGCCAAAACGCCTACAATAAACGCGACCACGTTGCCCAACGCTAAAAATTGCCACTGCGCAGGGGTGATGGAAAAGCCATCGGAAAAGTAGTCGTAGAGTTTTTTGGCTGTCGCACCAAACATGGTTGGAACCGCTAAAAAGAAAGAAAATTCTGCGGCAGCTTTGCGGGTTAAATGCTGCGACATACCACCTATGATGCTCGCCGCACTTCGTGAAACTCCCGGTATCATGGCTAAACATTGAAACAAGCCAATCTTGAAGGCGCTCGAGGTGTTTGGAAACAATTCTGTCCCCTGCTGAAACCAGTCGTCTATTTTCACCAAGACCAAGCCGCCCAAGACCAGCGATACGGCAACGACCAAAGGACTTTCCAAGAGTGTATCTATCACTCTGTTAAAAAGCAAACCAAAGACAACAGCCGGAATAAAAGCAATGAAAATCTTTTTGTAAAACTGCAAAGATTGTAAAAACCGACGACCGTAAAGAACCAAAACAGAAAGGATAGCGCCCAGTTGGATGACAATGGTGAAAAGTTTGGTAAAATCATCTTGGGCAATGCCCAAAAAAGAAGAGACCAATATCATGTGACCTGTGGAAGAAACCGGCAAGTATTCCGTCAATCCTTCAACTATAGCCAACAAGAATGCTTCAAATACATTCATGCTTTCTTGTTCGGATTCAGTAAAATAGCATACACTTCAATCGCAAAACCAATCAACACCAAAGTAGGCGCCAAACGAATTCTGCGAAAGCTAAAAATATCTTCGCTAAACACATTTGGGTCTTCGCTTCCGCCCCCCGCCATCAATACAAATCCTAGCGCAATGAGAATAATGCCCAAGAACATAAATTGGTAGTTTTTTTTACCAAATACGAAATCAGATTCACCGCTTGTCTTTTCTTTTTCGTTTCCTTTTGCCATATCAATAATATAAATCGTCAGTTTTTAAATTTAGAAAACGCTGGGTTGCAAAAAAAGTGCTCAGCCAGGTTATGAGTACTCCACCCGTCATTACACCCAGTGCCAAAACAACCAAAACAAGTGTTTCATCCAGCAGTTGAAGCTCCGGAAAACTCTTGTCTATGTAAAATAGCATACCTGCCAAAATACAAATGGCCACCAGCGCACCCAGTATCCCCAATTTGACACCTTGCCAAATGAAGGGTCTTCGGATAAACGATTTGGTGGCACCTACCATTTGCATGGTTTTGATAACAAATCTTTTTGAATATATAGCCAGCCTTAGGGAACTGTTGATAAGCAACACCACAATCAGAAAAAATACTGCACTCAAACCCAAGAGCCAAAACCCTATTTTTCTGACGTTTTCTGTGAGTAAACTTACCAAAGGCTCGTCGTAATTTACCTCGCCTACACCTTTGTACGAAAGCAAAGTGGTCGATATTTCTGCAAGTTTTTCTTTGGATACAAACTCATATTTTATAAACAAATCTATAGAATTTTGAAGTGGATTATACCCCAAAAATTGCATAAAATCTTCGCCTATTTCTGCTTTGTATTTTTCGGCAGCTTCTGCCTTACTTACAAATTGGGTTTCTTTGGTGAACGATGCCGTATCCAAATATTTTTGCACCTCTTCCATTTCTTTTTCGGTGGCAACATTTTTGAAGTAAACCGTAAGGGGAATTTGTTCTTTAAAGTGATTGGCCAAACGGTTGGCATTGAACAGTAGCACACCTAGCAAACCTAGCAAAAAGAGCACCAAAGAAATACTCAACACTACCGAAAAGTAGGAAGATATCAGGCGTCTTTTGTTGTAGCGTTCTATAGAGGCAGCCATAGTTTGTAAAAAATTGATGTAAAAGTACAAAAGTGTTTAGAATTGCCCTGACTTGGTTGGCGAATTATAGCACAAATATAAATTCATATACAATTTTTTTGGGCTGAACGGTCGGGTTTTTAGCCGTTTTGTTGTTCTACAATAAAAAAACAGCACAACAATTTTAATAATTAAAAAAAATAGTTAGATTTGTTATGCCCAAATTTTTACCAAGATGAATCAGAGAACTTTACATCCCTGCATCTTATTGGTCTATTGAATGTTTCTGCGCAATAGTGGCGTGCACTTTGCGCAGCTATACCTGTTTACCGGCTTTCGGCGGTTTTTCACCATCGCTGAAGCAATTTAAGAAGCGTATTTTTTTTGTTTTATCCCCCAAATTCTCCATAGTATGAAAAAGAATTACTTTCACTTAGGTTGTAAATTGTCAATAGCCCTTTTTCTTTCATTGACCATTCAAGTATATTCACAAACAACTCAAATTCATCAAGTTGATTTTGAATCTGGCGTTGATAGCTGGGCTTTGGCCGGTACCAACACATTCCGCTCAACAGGCGGTGCATACAAAAACAGCTTTAAATTGAGTATGGCCGTTAATGGAAGTACGGCAACATCTCCCAATATCAACACTAGCGGTTTTGACAAGGTTGATATTGAGATGTTTATCCGTAGCAACGATGCTTCAACCAACCACACGGTCACCATCCAATACAGACCCAATAACACTTCAGCATGGCAAGATATTCGAGTGGTTACCAAAGGCGATGGCACAAATAACCGCGACATAAATTTTAATGGGGGTTATCACTACATTACCGCTACGCTTTTGGCCACCTCAACAACTTTTGGCAATAATGCCCAATTTAGGCTCATCACAAGTGTAAACAGTAATTTCAGAGAGTTTTTCATAGACTATATCACCATTTTCGGAACCAACTACAAAACCGTCTCAACGGCTCCGGGCGGGATTGCTTCAAACCTCGATTTGTGGTTGCGCGCCGATATGGTAGATGGTGTTTCTGTACAAACGGACAATTCAGACGTAAACACTTGGATCGATTTTGGTCTTGGAAACAACGCCAAGGTAACCGACGCCACAAATCCTAATGTAGCAAGACCACAATACAGAAACAACGCCGTGCAAAACGTCAATTTTAACCCCGTTGTTTCTTTTGCCAACAACACGGCCACGGCACCTAAAGAAACCACCTATCTGAACTCAAACAGACAATTTCTTTACGGCACTTCGGGCTTTCATACCAATGATTTTTTTGCGGTGGTGATTCCCGATACGCCTATCAGTAGCGGAACAAACCCTCCTATGGATGTCTTTACTTCGCAGCGCGTTTCCAGTAACCCTTATGATGAAGATATCACGGGATTTGGCTTTGGAAACTATTCCGCACGGTTTTCCGGTGAAGTGATTGCGTATGCGCTCGGTACCAATCCCTCGCCCTCGCCCTCCAACCCAAATCTAAGAGGCTATGGAATCGCCGAAGTGAGTGGCAATACCTATAGCACTATCGGTATTGTAAATGCCAGAAACAACACCTCGGGCACCCAAGAACTATTTCTAAACGGACTTAACATAGGCAATACCGAAGTGGGTGTGCCCCAGTTTTCCAACGAAAACAACCGCAGGTTTTGGTTGGGAAGAAGCCAGGTTTTTGACGGCAGTTATAACGGACGTATCGCAGAGGTTGTCACCTATTCCTCCAGAAAAGACGATGTAGCCGAGCGTATTCGCATAGAAAGCTATTTGGCTGTAAAATATGGAATTACGTTGGGTGTAAATGGTATCAGCCAAAATTATCAGGACAGTAGCGGCAATATAATTTGGGATGCTTCATTTCCCGGATTCAACTTTGATATAGCCGGAATCGGTCGGGATGATGCTTCTCTACTAAACCAAAAACAGTCTAAAAGCCAAAACAACGGGGTCAACCCACCTATCTTGACTATGGGTCTAGGCGATATTTTACCCACCAATACCGCAAACACAAATACTTTTGACACAGACCGCGCCTTCTTGGTTTGGGGTTCAAATGGTTTGGATATGAACAATTCGGGAACGCCCATATCTTTGAGTTTTGGACCCGATGTTGTGACTACATCAACCGAAGTCCCCAACCGCAAATGGCGATTGGTTGAAACCGGAGGCAACGTACCCACCGTAAAAGTGTCTGTACCAACGACGGCAGTCTCAACAATTATTCCACCCGTTGGGAATGATGCTTTTGTGATGGTTGTAGCAGATGACCCCAATTTTACCACCAATATAGAAACAGTTTTTATGACGCAAAATGGGGCTAACCAAGAGGTTTTGTTTGATTTTGACGGTGTAAAATACATCACTTTTGGCGTGGCACACGAAACCGTCACACCCCGACACCTGACTTTTGATGGTTTCGATGATTTTGTCAGAACGGACAATGCCCCGGTTCTGAACACCAATTTTACCATGATGGGTTGGATACGCACACTCGGCCCCAATGCCACATCATCAGACCAAACCATTGTTTCAAACACCGATGGTGGCAATGGATTTCTTTGGGTGATACGAAATAATGGCAGATTCCAATCATCTTGGGCGGGGGGTGGCAGTAATACAATTGAATCGTCTGTAAACATTCCTGTCAACGAGTGGCACCACTTGGCCGTTACCTTTGACGGCACTTTGGCACGGCTTTATATTGACGGCGTTTTGGACAAGTCTGAGCCCAAAAATGTACCGGCAGTTTTCTCAAATGTTTTCAGCATTGGTGCCGAGTTTAGAACCCAAGCAGACATTCGGAACTTTTTTAATGGTAATTTAGAGGAAATCAGAATTTGGGATAGGACTTTGAGCCCTGAAGAGATTCGCTTCATCATGAATCAAGAAATTGAACAAGCAGGAAGCGGCACCTTAGGAAAAATCATTCCCGGAAGTGTTACCAAAAATGACTTGGCAAGCCTAGATTGGAACAGGCTTACGGCTTATTATTCCATGAATTCATTCATTGGAACACATATCAATGACGATTCTCAAAACAACCAACGCGGGCGACTTATAGTTCCAAACAAGGTACAGGTTTTCAACCAAACCGCTCCGCTTCCATACATATCGGCAAATAATGGTGCCTGGAGCAATACTGCCACTTGGCGCGATGGAAACATCATGCCGATTCCCAACAGTACCTCTATTGTTGACGGGTTGACGACGGTTGATTGGAACATTGTAAGAAGCGCACATAATATATTTTCCAACGGAAATAAAACCCTATTGGGGTTGTTTGTAGATGCCAATGTGTTAGCCGCTCAAAACGACTCTAAAATAGAAGTGAGCCATTATTTAAAACTAGATGGCGTCATCGACCTTGAAGGTCGGTCGCAACTGATACAAAACCAAGATTCGGATTTAGACCCCACAAGTGCCGGCATCTTGCAAAGAGACCAACAAGGCACTACGGATATTTTTAAATACAACTATTGGTCATCACCCGTAGGACTTCCAAACAACAGTACAAACAACAACGACTACAGCTTAGACGGCGTACTCAGAGATGGTACCAATCCGGCAAATCCACTCAGCATCAACTGGATTTCGGGCTTGGACGGTGCTCCAACGACACCTATCAGTATCAGTACATTTTGGACTTTCAAATTTGACAATTCACCTGGCTTTATCAATAACTGGATAAAAATCACCCCTACCGACCTTCTCAAACCCGGTATTGGTTACATTCACAAAGGCTCGGGTGCATCAGGAAGTTTTCAGAACTACGTTTTTCAAGGCAAACCCAACAACGGTCAAATTCAACACACCATTTCGGGAACTATGCTCACGCTTTTCGGCAATCCGTATCCTTCAGCTTTCGACTATCGAACATTTATTTCGGATAACTTAACTGCCGTTGACGGAACCGTATATATGTGGGAACACTGGGGTGGCGGGACTCACAATTTGCTGGATTACCAAGGCGGATACAGCGTCTGCAATTTGATTGGTTGCGTACCAGCGCTTTCGCATCCGTCTGTGAATCAAACTGGCTCCGGTACCATCACTCCGGGTAGGTTTTTACCCGTGGGGCAGGCTTTTTTCCTTTTTGGCGATGCAGATGGCGGCACCATTACTTTTGACAACAGTTACAGGGCTTTCATCAAAGAAGACAACCCGCAGTCGAGCATTCATTTCGAAGCGAACAAACCGGACCTCTTATCGGTTTTCGAAGACCCGCATTTCAACGACAACCAAGAAGATTCGTTCAGTTCTTCACAGGCTCCTCCATCTATCCGCTATGAATACACCACCCCCGATGGCTTCAAAAGACAATTGCTTTTAGGCTTTCTTGATGGATTGGCCACAGACGATTATGACAAAGGATTTGATGCCAGAAACCTCGACCAGCAACTCAATGACATGTATTTTGTGCAAAACGAAAACAAACTCTCCATACAAGGCGTAGGAGCACTCAACTTGCAAAAAACATATCCCTTGGGAATTACAGCAAATACAACTGGCACGGCTAGCTTAAAAATTCTTCAAACCAATAACATACCTACAGATGTACCCATCTACTTTTTTGACAAACAAACCCAAGAGCGCGTCAACCTTCGCGAACAACCCCTGAATATTGAGATTTCTACTGTAGGGGAAATTCGCGATCGGTTTGAAATTCAATTTACGGATAGCACGCTTTCGGCAGAAGATTTTGAAGAAGTGTCTGAAAGCATCAAGTTGTTTTTCGAGCCGGAATCTCTAAAGCTCAAAATAGCTAATAACACTAGTGATTTCGAAATTACAGATGTCCAAATTTTTGACCTGTTGGGCAGAAGAATTCACGAATCAAATTCATTTTCGCCAAGCCAAAACAACATAGAACTCTTTTTGCCAAATGTATCTAGTGGCATTTATTTGGTAAAAATGCAGTCGGTCACAGGACAGAAACTGACCAAGAAAACAACTTTTCAACTTCTAGACTAAATAATTATTTGTGTATTAGCGACAAAGCCGCCTCACAACACTAGGCGGCTTTTTGTTTTTGACTCAGCGGAATGTGTTTTAAAAAATCTCGCGAGCCACTGCTGCAATATTGTCAGACTTGCCCATAGAGTAGAAGTGTAATACCGGTGCGGCTTTCTGAACGAGCTCTTTGCTCTGCGCCACACACCATTCTATGCCCACTTGCCGCACGGCTTTGTCGTCTTTGCACTTCACCACTTCCATCACCAAATCATCCGGCAAATCTACCTTAAAACGATGCGGTATCAAATTGAGTTGCTTCTTGGTAGCCAATGGTTTTAGACCCGGAATGATGGGCACCTCAATACCGGCTGCCCGGCACTTTGCTTCAAATTCAAAAAATTTTTTATTGTCAAAAAACATCTGCGTCACAATGTAGTGTGCCCCGTTTTTAATCTTCTTTTTCAAAAAGTGCAAATCGCTTTCAAAACTTGGTGCTTCCATGTGTTTCTCCGGATATCCGGCCACGCCGATGCAAAAATCGGTTTGTGCAGAGTTTTTCAAATTATCGTCTAAATACTTACCTTGGTTCATGGCCACAATTTGCTTTACCAATTCCTCGGCATACACATGCCCGTTTTTTTCCGGCCTAAAATAGGTTTCGCTTTTCACTGCATCGCCTCTTAGCGCCACCACATTGTCTATGCCCAAAAAACCGAGATCAATCAAAAAATTTTCCGTATCCTCTTTGGTAAACCCACCACACAAAATATGCGGCACCGCATCTACGCCATATCGGTTTTGCACCGCAGCACAAATCCCAACCGTTCCCGGCCTTTTTCGCGTCACCCGTTTCTCCAGAAAGCCGTTTGGCAACTCGTGGTAGTCGTATTCCTCTCGGTGATAAGTCACATCTATAAACGGTGGTTTAAAGTCCATCAACGGGTCTATGTTTTCAAAAATAGACTGTATGTTTTGCCCTTTGAGCGGCGGTAAAATCTCGAATGAGAAAAGCGTTTTCCCTTCAGATTTCTGAATGTGATCGGTTATTTTCATGCGTTTATGTTTTTAAATCAGTAGAATTCTCCATGGTTTTGCCTTGGATTTCCTATTTATTTGAACAAATTTTGGGCGTTTTTCAGCAAAATGCCTTGTAGCATTTGGCTGAAACCGGGCTATCCGCTTTAGTCCCCGCCATCGGGCGGGGCGCTACCGCTTCTATCCCTAACGCGTTTGCTAACTGCAAAAATGCTATGCCTTCCAATCTGTGTGTGTTTTTGTAAAACTTTATAAATTTGGTTGCAACCATTTGGTCGCTTCCCCTACATCCATGTTTTTTCGTTGTGCAAAATGTGTCACCTGATCAGGCAAAATTTTACCCAAACCAAAATATTTCGCTCTAGGATGTGCCAAATACATCCCCGAAACAGATGATGCCGGCCACATAGCTAAATTTTCCGTCAGTTTGACACCGATGTTTTTTTCGACATCCAAAACTTTCCAAATGGTTCTTTTCTCTGTATGATCGGGACAAGCAGGATAACCCGGTGCCGGACGAATTCCGATATATTTTTCTTTGATGAGGTCTTCGCTACTGAGTTTTTCCCCACTTGCATATCCCCAATATTCTGTACGCACCCGGTGATGTAGATATTCTGCAAAAGCTTCCGCCAACCGGTCAGACAGCGTTTTGGCCATGATGGCGTGGTAATCATCCAAATCTTTTGCATAGGCATCGGCTATGGCGTCTGTCTCAAATCCGGCCGTTACACAGAATAGCCCTACGTAGTCTTGCTTGCCGGTTTCTTTCGGTGCCACAAAATCGGCCAAAGCCAAGTTGGCCACACCTGCCGTTTTTACACTTTGTTGACGCAGTGTAATCAGCTTATCTAGCGGTTTGCCGCTTGCGTCACATAAAGCAATATCGTCTGTATCTACTTGGTTGGCAGGGAAAAGTCCGAAAACGCCTTTAGGCTGTAGCGATTTGTTTTCTATCCAGCCGTGCAACATGTTTTGGGCGTCTTCATATACAGCCTTCGCTTGCTCCCCAACCACTTTGTCTTCTAAGATATTCGGAAACCTGCCGTGAAGTTCCCAAGCCTGAAAATATGGAGTCCAATCTAAAAAAGGCACCAATGCTTCCAAGTCCGGCTCAAGCGTTTTTACACCCAAAAAGTTTGGTTTTATAGGGCTAAATTCGGACCAATCCAATCGCAATCTATTGGCTCTTGCTTGCTCCAGCGAGTGGTATTTCTTTTCACTTTTTCGAGATGCATAGCCTTCAGAAAGCGCAGCGTATTCTTGCTTGATTTGATCGCGAAATTGGGTGTAGTTTTTCTTATTCACCAAATTTCCTGCAACGGATACCGCTCTTGAAGCGTCTAAAACATGCACAGCAGCTTGGCTGTACTCGGGGGCAATTTTAACGGCAGTGTGTAAGCGAGATGTTGTAGCACCACCTATCATCAACGGAATTTCCAAACCTTGTTTCTCCAATGCTTGCGCCACGTACACCATTTCGTCTAGCGAAGGGGTAATCAATCCGCTGAGCCCGATGGCATCAACTTGTTCGCGCACGGCGGTTTCTATGATTTTTTCTAAAGGCACCATCACGCCGAGGTCAATAATTTCAAAATTGTTACAACCCAGTACCACGCCCACGATGTTTTTGCCAATGTCGTGTACATCACCTTTCACGGTAGCCATCAAGATGCGCCCGGCATTTTTTCGCGCGCCGGCCTCTGCGGGAAATTTCTTTTTTTCTGCTTCTATGTAGGGCAACAAATAGGCAACGGCCTTCTTCATCACCCGAGCCGATTTGACGACTTGCGGCAAAAACATTTTTCCGGCGCCAAACAAATCGCCCACGATATTCATGCCGTTCATCAAAAAAATTTCAATGACATCCAAAGGCTTTTCCGACAACTGTCGCGCTTCTTCCACATCGATTTCAATAAATTCGTCCAGGCCCTTTATCAAGGCGTGCGAAATGCGCTCTTGCAAGGGAAACTGTCGCCATTCTTGCTGGGTCTTTTCACTTTTTTTGCCGGTGTCTTTTACCCGATCTGCATAGTCAAGCAACCTTTCTGTGGCGTCTTCTCGTCGGTCCAACAGTACATCTTCTACGCGTTCGAGTAATTCTTTGGGAATTTCATCATAGACCTCCAACATTTCCGGGTTGACGATGCCCATGGTCATACCGTGTTTTATAGCGTGATACAAAAAGGCGGCGTGCATGGCTTCGCGAACCACGTTGTTTCCCCGAAAAGAAAACGACACATTGCTCACCCCGCCACTGACATTGGCGTAGGGCAAATTTTCTCGAATCCATTGTGTTGCCATAAAGAAATCGAGGGCATTTCGTCTGTGTTCTTCCATGCCGGTAGCCACCGGGAAGATATTGGGATCGAAGATGATGTCTTCGGGCGGAAAATGTGCATTGTTTACCAAAAGATCATAAGAACGGCGGCATATTTCGATGCGTCTTTCTAGGGTGTCGGCTTGTCCTTTTTCGTCAAAGGCCATCACGACGACGGCCGCACCGTATTGCCGAATTTTTTTGGCCCGTGCTACGAAGATGCTCTCGCCTTCTTTTAGGCTGATGGAATTCACGATGCCTTTACCTTGAATCACTTTGAGCCCCGCTTCAATGATTTCCCATTTAGAGCTGTCTATCATAATAGGCACTCGGGCAATATCGGGCTCGGCTGCGATGAGGTGGAGAAAAGTGGTCATGGTTTGCACGCCGTCGAGCAAGGCCTCGTCCATGTTGATGTCTATGATTTGTGCGCCTCCTTCTACCTGCGCGCGCGCCACTTCCAGCGCCTGCTGATATTTTCCGTCTTGGATGAGCCTTAGAAACTTTCGAGAGCCGGTTACATTGGTTCTTTCGCCGACATTGACAAAATTGGTTTCGGGGGTCAACTCAAAAGGCTCCAGCCCGGAAAGCTTTAGGGTTCGCTTTGTGCGACAGGCTTCTTCTTCTGCATCTTTTCCAAAGTCATCGGCTGGTTTTATAAAATCCGGGTTTGTCATAGAGATTTCTTTATACGAGTGTTTTTAAGCTTCTGGGTTGGTATTTTTTGACTTCTTCTGCAATCAATCGGATGTGCTCGGGTGTAGTACCGCAACAGCCCCCCACAATGTTGACCAAATGGTCTTTTAGATATTCGCGCAACAAGGCCTGCATTTCCTCAGGTGATTGGTCGTAATGGCCAAAATGATTCGGCAATCCGGCATTGGGATATACAGAAACATAGTGTTCTGCAATTCGAGAAAGCCTTTCTACATAAGGCTTGAGTTGGGCAGCACCTAAAGCACAGTTAAAACCCACGCTCAGCAAAGGCACATGCGATATGGATATCAGAAAAGCCTCTACGGTTTGTCCGGAAAGGGTTCGGCCTGATGCATCTGTGATGGTGCCACTAACCATCAAAGGGATGTCTAAGTTTCTTTCGTTCTTTACCGCTGTAACAGCAAAAATGGCTGCTTTGGCATTGAGCGTATCAAAAATGGTTTCTATGAGCAATACATCTACACCTCCATCTAACAAGCCTTCAACCTGAGTTTTATAGGCTGTGACCAATTCGTCAAAAGTAACGGCCCGGTAGGCTGGGTCATTTACATCCGGCGACATGCTGGCAGTTTTGTTGGTAGGGCCGATGGCTCCGGCTACGAAACGAGGCTTTTCGGGCGTGCGCGCTGTGAATTTTTGTGCCGCTTTCTTGGCCAATTTGGCAGAGGCTACATTGAGTTCGTAGGCCAAATTTTCCATTTGATAGTCAGCCATGGCTATGGTCGTTGCAGAAAAGGTGTTGGTTTCTATCAGGTCGGCGCCTGCTTCCAGGTATTTGCAATGGATGTCGAAAATGGCCTCGGGCTGCGTGAGCGAAAGCAAGTCGTTGTTTCCTTTTACAGAAACCGGAAAATCTCGAAATCTTTGGCCGCGAAAATCTTCTTCAGAAAATTTGTATTGCTGTATCATCGTGCCCATGGCACCATCCAGCACCAAAATACGATCCGCCAAAAGCGTGTGTAGTGTCATTTTAAATATAAGTAAAGCATCAAGGAAAGCTGAGGAAGTTAACTTCTCTCGGGTTATCTGCCCGAAATGAATCGGTAGAACGTAGCACCTTCTACGGGTGTAGGGTTGCTAAGGCTTCAATGGGTCTAATCCCTCAGCCTTTCTTGATAACGGTCATTAATAAATTATTGAACTTGGGTGCAAAGATAATACAATTGTGCAGAGATAAACAAGCGGCGCGTTTGGAAAACTTATATTTGGAAGTTATTGACAACCAAGAAGTTTGAATATTGACAAAAAAACACAAAGATGTTAAAAAAAATATTGTTATCTTTGTGCCGTTGTGTTTGAGCATTGTGCTCAGGTTGTAAAACCAATGAGAAGCTTTCCTGTAAAGGAAGCTTTTTTTGTTTGCACCCTTCAGTTTTTGAGATAGAGCCATCTGTTTTTGTAATCGATAACGGCCTTGCTTCTCTTTAAAATATCTGCGCCGATAATGCCGTCAACCGTTTGTGCACCTTCTCGCGACAAAGCGGTATTCACATGAACCATATCAAACAGTATCCACTTCGATTTTTTATGCGTCCACGATCCTATTTCGAGTCGGTTTTTTCTGCTGATTTTGGTGGGCATTTCCAATGCGCCGGCACCCGCGGCTTTGTTTTCCGTTTCTTCAGAAATCAGGTGAAATTTTTTGATGGCGCTAAAATCTAAACAGGAATTAGACGCACCGGTGTCAACTAAAAAACGTGCAGAAAGGCGATTGAGTTTGGCCACAATTTCCAAATGGTTGGTCTTGGTTATTACCAATCGTACGCGGGTGTAGCCCTTTTCGAGCAAGCTTTGTAACATATAAGTTTTTAGCAAGCAAAGATAAGACTAATGTTTTTTCTATTTTTGACCCGAAAAATATTAACACAAACCCAGTTTTTGATGAAAAAATTTACAATCGTTTTCACCGTGCTGTTTTTAACCTCTTGTGCAGAAATGCAACAAGTTATAAACCAGTTACCCGGCACTACCGTTACAGATGCAGACATTGCGGCCGGTCTGCGTCAGGCACTCGATTTGGGTATCCAGCGGCAAGTGTCTAAATTGACTGCTGAGGACGGTTTTTACAAGAATGAATTGGTCAAAATTCTTTTGCCCGAAGAACTACAAAAAGTAGATAAAGGGCTTCGAGCCGTGGGGTTGGGAAGTTTGGCAGACCAAGGCTTACTGCTGATGAATCGGGCAGCAGAATCTGCCGTTAAAGAAGCTACACCTATTTTTATCAATGCCATAAAAGAGATGCGTTTTGCCGATGCCAGAAATATACTACTAGGCCCGGATAATGCGGCAACCAACTACCTTATAGACAAAACCCAAACAGCTTTGTACCAAAAGTTTCAGCCCATCATACAAAGTTCTTTTGCAAGAGTAGGTGCAGATCAGGTTTGGAGCAACATCATCAGCAGGTACAACGACATCCCCTTGACCACCGACGTAAACCCCAATCTTACAGATTATGTAACCACTCAGGCTTTGGAGGGTGTATATACCATGATTGCGCTTGAAGAAAAAGCGATCAGAAACAACGCAGCAGCTAGAACTACAGCCGTTTTGCAACGCGTATTTTCATTACAAGACCAACCATAAATCGTTTTGAATTTAACAGACACACATACACACCTGTACAGCGAAGCTTTTGACCACGATCGGGACGAGGCCATCCGCCGCGCGTTTGAAGCCGGGGTGCAAAGATTTTTTTTACCGGCTATAGATGCTTCCCATATTTCGGCCATGCAAGACTTGCATCAAAAATATCCTGAAAATACTTTTTTAATGGCAGGCTTGCATCCCACACATGTAAAAGCAAATTATTTGGACGAATTGAAACGCGTATCCGAAATGTTGGAAACAGACAAATGCGTGGGCGTGGGCGAAACCGGTATCGACTTGTACTGGGACAAAACCTTTTTGAAAGAACAGCAAGCGGCTTTTCGGTATCAAATACAATTGGCCAAAAAACATCGTCTGCCCATTGTAATTCATTGTCGGGATGCTTTTGATGAGGTTTTTGAGGTGATGGCATCCGAAAAGTCGGACGATTTGTGGGGAATTTTTCACTGTTTTACTGGCAGCTATGCACAGGCGCAAACGGCTATTTCACTGGGATTGAAATTGGGAATTGGCGGTGTGGTTACTTTTAAAAACGGCAAATTAGATCAGTTTTTACATCAAATCCCAATAGAGCACATTGTTCTTGAGACAGATTCGCCCTATTTGGCACCTGCGCCCCACAGAGGACAGCGCAATGAAAGTGCCTATTTAAAAATAATTTGCGAACGCGTTGCCGCTTGCTATGGGCTGATGCCAAAGGAAGTGGCGGAGATTACCACCCAAAACGCCAAGGCGGTATTTAGATTTTAACATAATATTAGTCTCAAATTTCTTTTAAATTTGTTCATTTGTTACAGAATACCAACCCATTGAATCCAATAGACTACATTAGGCCGTATCATGACCACGAAGTGCATGATGCCTTACAAGAACACTGCAAACATCCTATGATCAAGGCATTGCTCGGTTTTGCATTGCCCGAGAAATCTTCAGATGAGATTTTGCAGATTTTAGATAGCTGTCATTCCATTCGCGATTTTCAGACCAAGATTATCTATCCTGCCGTCATGAGGATTTTGGATAAAAGTTCGGAAGGACTCACTTCTTCAGGCTTTGAAAAATTGACTCCCGGACAACCCTATTTATTTATTTCGAACCACCGAGATATAGTCTTGGACACCTCCTTGTTGAATGCCATACTCTACGAGAAAAATTTGTTGATGACAGCTTCGGCTATTGGAGACAATTTGGTACACAAACCCTTTTTGATGGCACTGTCCAGGCTGAATCGTAATTTTTTAGTCCAGCGAAAACTCACGCCCAAAGAGATGTTGGAGAGTTCTAAAATGCTCTCTGAATACATCAAGCAGTTGCTTACCCAGGACAAACGTTCTGTTTGGATTGCCCAACGAGAGGGCAGGACTAAAGACGGAAACGACCAATCGCAACAAGGGGTTTTAAAAATGTTGGCCCTTGCCAAAGGAGAAAAGTCACCCGTTGATTATTTCAAAGGTTTTAAATTGGTACCCGTAGCCATTTCTTATGAATACGACCCCACAGACAGGCTCAAAATGCCGGAGCTTTTGGCCAAGCATTTTGACGAACCATATATAAAGACAAACAACGAAGATTTCAATTCCATACTTCAAGGGGCGTTGGGTAACAAAAAGCGAATTCACATAGCAGCCGGAGAAGTTTTTGACCAAGAATGGGATGCGATAGCCGCTCAAGAAAGTTTGCCTAACAAACAGTTGGCACTCACGGCCGATTTTATAGACCAAAGCATTCACAGGTATTATCACCTGTGGCCATCCAACTATATTGCCTACGATATCTATCACCGTACAAATCGGTTTTCGGCACACTACGACGAGAAAGAAAAAAGGCAATTTGAGCGCCGATTGGAAAAGCGTATAGACATGCAAAATGAAGTAATGCTCAATAGTTTTTTGTTAATGTACGCCAATCCGGTGATTAATAAACTGGCTTTGGAAAAAGCAAATGCGCAATAGAACCCACATCCTTCTCATATATACCGGTGGTACTATCGGGATGACGCGGCATGTCAAAACGAAAACGCTCAGGCCTTTTGACTTTGGAAGCTTGTTAGAGAACATACCCGAGCTTAAATTACTAGATTGTAGTATAGAAACCTTTTCTTTTGATCCGCCGATAGATTCTTCAAACATGGATCCGGATCATTGGTACAAAATGGGCTTGCTTATTGCATCCAACTATGACAAATTTGATGGTTTTGTAATCTTGCACGGTTCAGACACCATGTCATACACCGCCTCGGCGCTCAGTTTTATGTTGGAAAACTTGACAAAACCGGTTATTTTGACCGGTTCACAACTCCCTATAGGTGATTTGCGGACAGATGCCAAAGAAAACATGATAACGGCCATACAGTTGGCAGCGTTGCGTGAGGAAGACCGCGCCCTGATACAAGAAGTAGGATTGTATTTTGAATACAAATTGTATAGAGGCAACCGAACCACCAAGATAAACGCAGAACACTTTCAAGCTTTTGCCTCGCTCAACTATCCGCCTCTAGCAGAATCGGGGGTTCACTTAAAAGTATTTGAAGAAAATTTGTGGAAAAGAAATGCCCGTTTTCGTTTCAAAGCGCACAACAGCTTGTCGGACAAAGTGGGTTTGTTAAAAATATTTCCCGGCATGCGGCCGGACTATGTGCGTCATTTTTTAAACAATCCGGCCTTGGAAGGATTGGTGATAGAAACCTTTGGTGCCGGAAACGCCCCTACGGCAGACTGGCTGCTGGAGATTTTGGAAGCTAAAATTAAAGAGGGCTTAAAGATTGTAAACGCCACGCAATGTTCGGGCGGTTCGGTGAGTATGGGACAATATGAAACCAGCCAACGGCTGAAAGATGTCGGTTTGTTGTCGGCAAAAGACATGACAACGGAGTCGGCTATCACAAAGATGATGTATTTGTTGACAAAAAATTTGGGGGATAAAGAATTCAAAATCACTTATGAAACTTCTTTGTGTGGAGAAATCTCATAAAATTAACTGAAATAATTTCTTCAAGAGAGATTTTTTTTGTTATTTGGCACACTATTCACAAGCCTGCAGAGAGGTGGCCGAGTGGTCGAAGGCGCACGCCTGGAAAGTGTGTATACACCACAAGTGTATCGAGGGTTCGAATCCCTTCCTCTCTGCAAGTTTTTTGTTTAAAATATTTTTTTATATTTGGAAACTATTAAAACCTTAAACTAAATTTAAACTTTTAAGACTTAGAGCAATGAAAAGATTATTTTCTATTTTGACCCTTGCAGGTGTAATGGCCTTCAGCACTGTTAATGCCACTGCGATTTCAACTCCTGCCGACAACCTCGTCACTATTGTAGCTGTGGATGATGCAGTTGCATTTCAAGATGCCACTCCGGCTGCCAGTGAAGGATTCCACCAAGAATTAAAAAAGCGCTTTATTGAAGGTGGTCCCGGATTTATGGGGATTGTATTGATTTGTTTGATTCTCGGATTGGCTATTGCTATTGAAAGAATCATCTTTCTTAATTTGGCTACTACAAATAGCAAAAAATTGGCACAGTCTGTAGAAGATGCCTTGGCTTCCGGTGGTGCGGAAGCTGCCAAAGAAGTTTGCAGAAACACCAAAGGCCCTGTTGCTTCTATCTACTATCAAGGTATCGACCGATTGGATGAAGGTATCGATGCTGCCGAAAAAGCTGTTGTTGCTTATGGCGGTGTTCAAATGGGACAACTTGAGAAAAATGTCTCTTGGATTTCACTCTTTATCGCCTTGGCGCCTATGCTTGGTTTCATGGGTACGGTAATCGGTATGATTCAGGCATTCGATAAAATTGAAGCAGCCGGCGACATGCAACCCTCTCTAGTAGCAGGTGGTATTAAAGTAGCACTTTTGACAACGGTATTTGGTTTGATTGTTGCTATTATTCTTCAGATTTTCTACAATTACATCGTGGCTAAAATAGACAGCATTGTGAACGATATGGAAGATGCTTCTATTACCTTGATTGATATCTTGGTAGCACACAAAAAGTAATTGAGAACTCATAAAATTTACACTCATGAAAAGTAATAAATTATCAACCCTGTTTATCGTAGTCGTAGCAGTATTGAGTTTTATCTTCCTCGGGCGGATAATCAGTACGGGTGATGAGGCGATTAGCGCGGGTAGCTCAGATTTACAAGGCGGTTTGGTATCTCCTTTTATATACCTTGCTTATTTTGTAATGGCAATTATCATTTTTTTAGTTGTTGTATTTGTGTTGAGACAACTCTTTACCCACAAGGAAGCACTTAAGTCTGCCTTGTTGTCAAGCGGATTGTTTTTAGCAGTTGTGCTGATCGGTTTTTTCGCATCTTCGGGAAATGAGGTTGTGAAAAATGGCGAGCAAATTGTCTCTGCTTATGGCGATCGCTGGGTAGGTGCAGGTCTTATCATTTTCTACATTCTCGCAGCTGTTGCCATCGGTTCCATGTTTTTATTCGGAATCAAGAAAACACTTAAAAACTAGAAATTATGGCAAAAAGAGATGCACCGGAAGTGAATGCGGGCTCGATGGCAGATATTGCCTTCCTGCTTTTGATATTCTTTCTGGTAACTACAACCATAGAAGTGGACTCCGGTATTAGCCGACTTTTACCACCCATGCAACCCCCTGAAGAAGAACCTGAAATTATCAAGCAAAAAAATATTTTTCAGGTGATTGTGAACAGAACAGACCAGTTGTTGGTTGAAGATCAATTGATGGGGCTGTCTGACATAAAAGAGGCAACAAAGAAGTTTATCGATAACGGTGGTGGTGTTGGTGAAGATGCTTGCAGCTACTGCCAAGGCATGCGCGACCCATCTTCTTCTGACAATCCAAGTAAAGCAGTTGTTTCACTTCAAAATGACAGAGAAACATCATACAAGATGTATATATCTGTTCAAAATGAACTCGTGGCGGCTTACACAGAACTCAGAAATGAATACGCCGAACGTACCTATGGAAAATCTTATGAAGAGATTCTGACAGAGTTTGACAAAGTTTACTTAGGCAAAAACGACAAGCTGAAAGAACAAATCGAGGATATCAAGAAAAAATATCCGCAGATTATATCAGAAGCCACTACAAAAAACAATTAATTTTAATTAAAACACGGATTCATGTCACGATTTAAAAAAGGCAAAGGCAAAGGAACACCTGGCATTTCTACAGCCTCATTACCGGACATCGTATTTATGTTGTTGTTCTTCTTCATGGTGGCCACGGTGATGCGCCAAAACACCCTGATGATTGAAAACAAGCTTCCTATGGCCAACCAAGTAGAAAAATTAGATAAAAAAGATCTCATTATCTATATCTACGCGGGTAAACCCAGTAGCCAGTATAAATCTACTTACGGCTCGGAAGCCAGAATTCAACTCAATGATAAATTTGCAGATGTGAGTGATGTCAAAGCGTTTATCCTTGCCGAACGCGCCAGTAAACGAGAAGAGCTCATCCCTTTCCTCACAACAGCACTTAAAGTGGATAGCGAAACCAATATGGGACTGGTCGGAGATATCAAACAGCAGCTTCGCGAAGTAGATGCGCTAAAGATTAACTACACCACCCGTAAAGGTGACGTTCAAGGTAATTTTAACAATTAAGTCTTAAAATTCTTGTATATTAACATCCGCTTCCTTGATTGGGAGCGGATTTTTTTTTGAGACCAAACATTCTTCCAATGAAAAGCGCACATTGTATTTATTTTATCTTGTCATTATTATTGTTACAAGCCTGTGGAATCAATAAACTTAAGACTTTTGAATTTCCCCAACCCGAAGATACGCGAGATAAACCCATTCAAACCCAAACCAAAAAAACCTACGCGCTAAACAATGTCTTTGCAGACAACGAGTTTGACGGTGCAAGACTCAACAATTTTGAGCGTGTGAATGACTCCACCTACGCCGTTACCATACTTCCCGAGAACGAACCCATCAACAGCAGCCCACATTATGCATTCCGCATTTGGAGCCAAAAGCCGGACACGATTTTTATTCAACTCCGCTATCCGACCAGCAAGCACCGATATTGGCCCAAACTGAGCCCAGACGGTCAACATTGGCAACCGATAGACAGTACCGATTTTACCCTCTTGAAAAATGGGGAAATCGCCCAATTGCGGGTGGGTATTCATCAAAAACCGTTGTGGATTGCCGCCCAAGAATTGCACAATAGCACCGCCGCCAAAGAGTGGGCTTCCGCGCTTGCAACAGACACACGCGTTCATATAGATTTGGCCGGAAAGAGTAAGCTGGGACGCTCTTTGATGGTGCTAGACATCTATGAAGAATCACCAAATGACAAAGATTTAATTGTCATACTGAGTAGGCAACACCCGCCCGAGGTGACCGGCTATTTGGCTATGCAAGCCTTTGTTGAAGAGCTCTTGCAAAACAACAAACTCGCTTCCGATTTTATCAAAAAATATCGCATCTTAATTTTTCCAATGGTAAATCCTGATGGGGTCGATTTGGGCCATTGGCGTCACAATGCAGGTGGAGTTGATCTCAACAGAGACTGGGCTTTTTACAGGCAACCCGAAGTGAACCAAGTAGTCAACTTCATTGTAAACACGGCTAATAGAGACAAAAATAAGGTCATTCTCGGACTCGATTTTCACTCCACCCAAGAAGATTTGTATTATACTATTGCTGACGAGCACCACTCTATCTTGTATCCTTTCAAAGATTATTGGTTGCAGAGCATAGACCTCGCACTACCCGGTTATACACCCGATGACCATCCCGATCCGTTCGGGCAACCCGTTACCAAAGCTTGGTTTTTTAAACAATTTCGAGCAGATGCAGTCATTTATGAGATAGGCGATGAAACACCCCGCAGTTTTATCAAAACCAAAGCGGAAACAGCTGCCCGTGAGATGATAAAATTACTCATCCTGAGATGAAAATATAAGAACTCTAAAAGATAATATATAGATGAAACGCCCATGTAAGAATATTATCACACAGGTGGATGATTATATTCAATTAAACATCAATTACTTGAAAAATATAAACAGATAAAAATGCCAATCCACCGATGCTGTTACAGTTTGGGAGAGGGTATTTGTTTTAGCAATTAAGGATAAAACCTCACAGGTTTTTAAAACCTGTGAGGTTTAAAAGACATTACAGGGCCACGATGAGTTAGGGCGTTTCATGTCTATACAGATTGCAATCGAAGTATGACCGATAAAAACACTTGTATTGAGCGAAGTCGAAATAAATAAAATAAACAGATGAAACGCCCATGTAAAAATTTTGCACACAGGAGTATGATTATCCTAGGGCGTTCCATCTGACCAATAAGAATAAATAAAATAAACAGATGAAACGCCCATGTAAAAATTTTGCACACAGGGGCATGATTATCCTAGGGCGTTCCATCTGACCGATAAAACAATAAATATAAACAGATGAAACGCTTTTTAAAAAGATTGAGCTTGGTGTTGCTTATAGGCTTGCTCATAGCCATCGTGTATCAATATCCCAAGCTAAATATACTGACCGGCTATTCCGCTAAAAACATGAATTCGGCTGTTTTTCTGGCCCATAGAAATTTTGCTTTTGCAGACAGTACAGACAATAACTTTTTCCCGGTGAGTTTGGCTCACGATCAAATGAATTTTGAAACAAAACACACCAAGGCAAGTGTTTGGGGACTTATGAAAAGAGAAGCTTTCTACAGAGACGGCGTGGGCAGCGTTTTACTGATAGACAAAGAGGATGAAAACAGGTCTTTTCTAAGGCCTGACCGAAAACCTGTTGAAGTTGCCCTGCCATATCCTTACGGAGAATTGCCCCAAAAAGACACCCTTTTCCCCG
This sequence comes from Bacteroidota bacterium, assembly GCA_018829465.1. Taxonomy (GTDB): domain Bacteria; phylum Bacteroidota; class Bacteroidia; order Flavobacteriales; family Flavobacteriaceae; genus UM-FILTER-40-17. Next base: position 274,334 of record JAHJTN010000012.1, read on the forward strand.
AAATCGATTATTCAAAATTAGAAAATGCCGTAGCAGATGCTTTTCAACCCCAAAATAAGACCCGTGTGGTTTTGATCATCTACAAAGATCAAATAATTGCCGAGGCATACGCGCCGGGCTTCGATAAAAATTCAAAAATATTGGGTTGGTCTATGACCAAAAGTCTTACCGCCACCATCTATGGTATTTTGCAAAGCCAAGGCAAACTGTCTGTACACAACAAGGTTGAAATAGAAGTTTGGCAAAACGACAACCGGTCAAACATTACACTGGACAACCTGCTCCGCATGAGCAGCGGTTTGGCTTGGGACGAAAACTATTTTACCATGTCCGATGTGACGCGTATGCTGTATTTAGAGAAACACATGTCGCAGGCACAAATCCGCAAGGCACAAAACCATTTGCCTGCTACTTTTTGGAACTATTCCTCCGGAACTTCAAATTTACTGTCGGGTTATCTCAAAAAATATTTTGCAACCGAACAACAATATATGGATTTTTGGTACACCGATTTTATCGATAAAATTGGGATGCATTCCACCGTTATAGAAACCGATCTTTCCAACAATTATGTAGGTTCGTCCTATGCGTGGGCAACACCACGCGATTGGGCAAAATTTGGTCTGCTGTATTTGCATCGTGGCCGTTGGAATGGTGAACAAATTTTTGACCCGGAATGGGTCGATTACGTGACGAAACCAACGGAACATTCAGACGGTCAATACGGTGCTCACTTTTGGTTGAACGCGGGTAAAACTTACCCCGATGCGCCACCAGATTTGTATTCCGCCAACGGTTTTCAAGGCCAGCATGTTTTTGTGATTCCTTCCAAAGACATGGTAATTGTCCGCATGGGATTGGCTGAATATCCGAATTTTGACACCAACGCCTTTCTAGGCAAAATCACCGCTATCATTCAATAAAAAAAAGCCGTTTCCGAGCTTGCCCGAAAACGACTGTAAAGATTTTCCATCGAATTGTTAGCAAAATTCTTCGTAGGCGTTTACTAAATTGTCTGCAATGATTTCTGCCGGACGGCCTTCAATATGATGACGCTCCAACATATGCACCAATTCGCCGTCTTTAAACAAGGCAATGCTAGGTGATGAGGGCGGAAACGGCACCATGTGTTGGCGTGCGGCATCTACGGCTTCGCGATCCACACCGGCAAAAACGGTGACCAAATGATCTGGTTTTTTGCTGTTTTGCACAGACATTTTGGCGGCAGGGCGTGCGTTAGCAGCAGCACAACCACAAACAGAGTTGACCACAACCAGGGTGGTGCCTTTGCTTTCAATGGCTTTATCTACGTCTGCGGCAGTGAATAATTCTTTGAAACCTACTTGCGACAAATCATCGCGCATCGGTTTAACTAATTCTGGAGGATACATAAGACAAATTTTTTTAGGACACAAAGATACAAAATCGTTAAAACACTTTTACGTTTGGAAAAAATTCATACTTCAGAAGCCTCAAGAAAACATGAGAATTAACAACTGCGCGCCTATGATTCGCAATATCATCGTAAGCGGATATACGGTTGCATATGTGGCAGAAGGGATGTCATTGCCTGCCAATTTTATGGCAAAATTGAGCGCCGGCGGATCGGTAGATGCGCCCGCTAAAAGGCCACATACCTCAAAAAAGGTTTTTTTGAAATACTTTTTTGCAATATAACCGACAAGCAAAAGTGGTACTATGGTGATGATAACGCCAAAGAAAATCCAATACCAACCCGAATTTTCTGTAAAGGCACGAAGCAAGTTGTGTCCACTGCCTAATCCAACACTTGCCAAAAAGAGCGCGATGCCCAATTCTCGCATCATCATGTTGACGCTAAAAGTGGTATAATTGTTCAGATACAGCTTGTTGCCATATCTACTCAACAATAGGGAGGCAATTAGCGGTCCGCCGGCCATACCGATTTTGACGGGCACGGGGATATTGGGAACTGCAATGGGAATACTGCCTAAGATAATTCCTAACACTATACCAAAAAAGATAGGAGCCAAATCTGGGGTTTCCAATTTTTTAAGGGAATTTCCTAAAATGCTTGTGATTTTTGCAACACCGGTTTCTGTACCTACAACCCGGACAACATCTCCCAGTTGTAAGTGAAGATTGCCATGCGGAATCATTTCAATGCCGGCACGTTTGACACGCACCAGGGTAAAATTGTGTTGGTATAACTCGGGAGTGCTGCCAATTTTATTGTGGGTGACTTCCTTGCGCGTAACCACCACTTGGTTGCCAACCAAATTGCTTTCGGGCTCGGCTTTTAGGTTTAGATGACTTTCATCACCAATCAACAATTTGAGTTTTGGCACCAAATGCTTTTGAGTTACTACCAGTAAAGTGTCTCCTTCCGAGACTTCTTGGGTTGGTCTGGGCGTAAGAATTTCACCTTTGTGCATCATTCGGGATACCACTATGGGTTCTTCTATCATGTCAAATATTTGACTCAGTTTTTGACCTTCCAATTGTTTGTTTTCTACCGTCAAATGGATAGAAACCACTTTGTTCTTTTTAAAAAAAGCCAGCTTTCTGTGTAATTCGTTTTCCCTTTCAATATCTATTTTAAATATTTTTTTTAAGATCAAAAAAGAAGCAATGATTCCGAAAACGCCGAAAGGATAGGCCACGGCATAAGCGAGTGTAATGAGTGAAGCATCTACATCATGCCTGTTCAAGCTACTCAGGCTGGCTTGTGCGGCACCCAAACCCGGGGTATTGGTCACAGCGCCACTCATGATGCCGGTCATTACAAAAATATCGGTGTTGCTCAAATAGAAAAGAAACAAAGTGATACAGATGCCAAGACCCACAATGGCGGTTGCCATTAGATTGGCCGGTAACCCCGATTTTTTTAGAGAAACAAAAAAGCCCGGACCCACCAACAAGCCAATAGCATAAACAAAGAGCACAAGGCCGAATTCCTTTAAAAAGTGCTCGGTTTCCATGTGAACTGTCAGACCCAAGGCAGAAACGATAATCCCTACAAACAATACCCAGGTTACCCCCAGAGAAACACCAAAAATTTTGAGTTTGCCCAGCCATATGCCTGTAGAAATCACAAGTCCGTAAATCACCACAGTTTGGGCAATACTTTGCGATTGAAATAAATCCAGAAACCAATTCATGATATTAGTATATGCGTTGATAACAAAAAAACGTGAAAAACGGCCTAAAACCCGAAACAAGTTTTGACCGTTTCTCTATTCACTGTTCATTTCTCTTTCGGCTATTCCGGTTGCAAACCCCAATGCTCCGGTGAGCGCCATAGGGCAGACAACAGCAACTCGCGCATAAACAAAAATTCTTTTGGCAATTTATCATACATCCTGGAAAAGAGTTCTTCGTGCGACATAACTTCTGTTTTCCAGAGTTCTCTGTCAACTTCCATGATTTTTGCAAAATCTTCTTTGCTAAAGTTGTCCAAGCCTTTCCATTCCAAATCTTTGTGGCATGGCATCCAACCTATGGGACTTTCTTTTGCGGCTGCTTCACCTTTTATTCTTTGCACTATCCATTTCAACACCCGCATGTTTTCACCAAAGCCCGGCCAAAGAAATTTTCCGTTTTGATCTTTTCTAAACCAGTTGACGCCAAAAATGCGGGGTGGGTTGGGCAGGTCACGGCCAAAATCGAGCCAGTTGTTTACATAATCTCCCACATGATAGCCCATAAAAGGAAGCATGGCATACGGATCTCGTCTTACTTTTCCGATTTCGCCAAACGCTGCTGCGGTTGTCTCACTACCCATAGTGGTGGCCAAATACACACCAAAATTCCAGTTGAAAGATTGATAGACCAAAGGAACGGTGGTGGTTCTCCTTCCGCCAAAGACGAAGCCTTCTAGATGAACGCCATCGGGGTTTTCCCAATTTTTGTCTATAGCCGGATTTTGGTAAGCCGGTGCAGTGAAGCGCGCATTGGGATGCGCAGCCGGTTTGTCGCTATTCGGATTCCACGGTTTGCCGTGCCAATCTATCAAACCTTCAGGAATTTCCTTTGTCATACCTTCCCACCAAACATCTCCGTCCGGTGTGAGGGCTACATTGGTGAAAATGGTGTTGGCTCTGATAGATTCCATTGCGTTGGGGTTGGTATCAAAATTTGTACCCGGTGCAACACCAAAGTATCCTGCCTCAGGATTGATGGCTACCAAGTGTCCGGATTTGTCCTTGTGAATCCAGGCGATGTCGTCACCTACGGTGGTTACTTTCCAGCCTGACATCTCTTTTGGAGGAATCAGCATCGCAAAATTTGTTTTGCCACAGGCACTGGGAAACGCCGCACCCAAGTAGGTTTTTTCCCCTTTGGGTGATTCTACACCCATAATGAGCATGTGTTCTGCCAACCAACCTTCTTCTCTACCCATTACAGAGGCGATGCGCAAGGCAAAACATTTTTTACCCATCAGTGCATTGCCGCCATAACCGCTTCCGTAAGAAATGATTAATCTTTCTTCAGGGAAATGTGAAATGTATTTGGTGTTTGGATTACAAGGCCATAAGACATCCTCTTGACCGGGTTTTAAGGGTGCGCCTACCGTGTGAACACATTTTACGTAGTTATTTTTTTCCAGATAGGGCAAAACTTCATTTCCCATACGTGTCATAATGCGTGTGTTCACCACTACGTATTCGGAATCTGTCACTTGCACACCATATCTGGCATAGGGTGAACCGAGCGGTCCCATACAAAAGGGAATTACATATAGGGTTCGGCCTTCCATGGCATCTGTAAGCAAGTTGTTGAGGATGTGTTTCATTTCATCCGGAGACATCCAGTTGTTGGTAGGGCCGGCGTCTTCTTTTCTGCGGCTGCAAATAAAGGTTTTATCCTCTACACGTGCCACATCGCTCGGATCGCTGAAACAGGCAAAGCTATTGGGTCTCTTTTCTTTATTGAGTCTGATAAAGGTGCCTTTTCGAACCAATTGCTCGCACAGTCCGTCGTATTCTTCTTTGGAGCCATCACACCAATGTATGGTTTTTGCCCCCATTTGTTTTGCCAAACCATTAACCCAATTGTCAATGGCACTTTTGCTTTTCATAAGCCCGAGTGGAGAAATTTTTACGTCGTACATAACTTTAAATTTAGAAGGGTAAATTACTGTTTTACTACACAAATTTCTATCTCCTTAACACAGTTTTGTATGACAAATATCATTGTTGGCGGTTGCATATATCCCGCAATCGTTGTAATCACTCATTTTTTTTAAAAGAGATGTGTTAAAGTTTTTTGGCTGTAAATATAGATTAGTCAAGATTTAACATGTTTTTGTGCTAAATTATCTTTAACTTCATACTTCATTTGCATAAAAACAAAAGCATTCTAACCTTAAAATCCGATGTCATGAAAATTTTAAACCTTTGGGCAGTGCGCCCCGCATTCTCCATACTGCTCCTAATACTTTTGCAGATGGCTTGCAACCAAAAACAAGAAACTACAGATCTGGTTGTAAGTAATTCCGAGTTTGAAACACCGTCCTTTCAACTGGGCATTGTGGTTAAAGATTTAGATGAATCGGTTGCATTTTACAAAAACGTGATCGGGATGGTGGACAGCCGGCAGTTTGACATCAATGCGGAATTCGGTAAAAATTCGGGCCTTTCAGACAGCATACCTTTTAAGGTGACTGCACTCAAACTGGAAGACAGCCCGACTGCGCCCGAATGGAAACTGGTTGTTTTTGACAGCATTCACCTCAAAGGTTTTCCCAAGCGAATACAAGATGATGTGGGCGTGCAATACACTACCCTGCTTGTCAAATCGGTTGCGCCTTTCTTAAAAAGATTTGAACAACACGGCGTGAAAACACTTGGCAAAACCCCATTTAAACTGCCCAACGGCAAAAATTTTGTACTCATTCAAGACCCGAACGGCATTTTTATCGAGCTTATCGGGGGAGATTGATGGCTTATAAAATATACCTTTAACCCCGACTTAAACCTAAACGCGACCATACCCGAAAGGTTTCCAAAACCTTTCGGGTATGGCATGCCAAACTTTTAACAAAAATTTAAAGCATCCCTTGTTGTTCATTATATTTATACTCTTACATTTGTATCTACAAATATTGTTTATACAATCATGTTGCAAACAAAACAAATGTCACTGCCTAAACGAACGGTAATCAACTTGCTGATTACTGCCAATAACGCATCGGACAAAGTCAATGAATTGCTAAAGCCTTTCGACATTTCCAGCGAACAGTTCAACGTGCTCCGAATCCTGCGGGGGCAAAGAGGTGTAGCGGCCAATATGTGTACCATACAAGAACGCATGATTGCCAAAATGAGCAACACCACCCGTTTGGTTGAAAAACTGCTCAAAAAAGGATTGGTCAATCGCAATATTTGCCCGCAAAACCGACGAAAGGTTGAAATTACCATCACCCCAAAAGGATTGGATTTATTAAAAGAAATTGACCCACTGATTTTATCCTTTGAAGAGGATTTTGTGAGTGGCCTGGGCAAAGATGAATTGGAAACCTTAAACCAATACTTAGAAAAACTTCAAAGAAATTAAATCAAAATTCATGGACACACAAACTGTTTCTCAGTCACTTATTGAATGTCTCGAATGGCGCTATGCCACCAAAAAATTTGACGCATCCAAAAAAATACCGAAAGAAACGCTGGAAACCCTAAAAACGGCACTTCAGCTCACAGCATCTTCATACGGCCTGCAGGCGTATAAGATTTTTATTATAGAAAATCCTGAAATCAGACAGAAATTACTACCATTTTCTTGGAATCAAAATCAAATAGTGGACGCTTCACAAGTGCTCGTATTTGCCAACCAATTGGAAGTAGGCGACGCAGATGTAGATGCATACATTAAAAATGCCAGCCAAACACGCAACGTTCCGGTTGAAAAAATGAAACCCTATGCCGATTTTATGAAAGCCAACATCAAGTCTGTTCCCGCAGAAGCCAAAGCGTTTTGGAATGCCAAACAGACCTACATTGTGCTTGGCAATTTGCTGACTGCAGCCGCTGCGCTTAAAATTGATGTATGCCCGATGGAGGGATTTGATCCTGCGGCCTATGACGAGATACTAGGCCTTAAAGCGCAAGGGCTCACAGCCGCTGTTGTAGCGCCGATTGGATACCGCTCTGGCGAAGACCCAACCGCCCATTTGGCTAAAGTCCGCAAGCCTAAAGAAGAATTATTTGTTACACTATAAAACCTCGTTTAATTTAAATTCTCATTGTTATGAAGAAAAATTTGTTTAAAGGTGCGTTAATCGCACTCGTCACAGTTGCAGCAGTCGCTTTCAACGACGTAGAAAAAAAAGAAGTCATTTTAGAAAAAAGTAAAGTAACCTGGAAAGGATATAAAGTAACCGGTTCGCACTATGGTACCGTGGCTTTAAAATCCGGTAACTTTATTTTTGATGGTGACAAACTCACCGGAGGCACTTTTGTGGTTGACCTCACCACCTTGGAAAGTCAAGACCTAAGCGGTGAATACAAAGCCAAATTAGAAGGACATTTGAAATCACCTGACTTTTTCGGTGTAGAAAGCCATCCGGAAGCTACTTTGGAAATTACCAAAGCTACACCAAACGGAAAAAATGCCTACAACGTAGAAGCAAATCTGACCATCAAAGGACAGGCAAAACCCATCTCTTTCCCGCTTTCTGTCTATGGTAGCAAAGCGACGGCTACACTTAAAATTGATAGAACAGAATACGGTTTGCGCTACGGTTCTGCCAGTTTTATAGACAACATAGGCGACAAAGCCATCTACGATGAATTTGACTTGGTTGTAGATGTAGAATTCTGATTAATTTTCAAATACAACTCCAAAAAATTGCTAAACAAACCCCTGAAAATCAATACGATTTTCAAGGGTTTATTTTTTTTGTATATTTATGGGGAAAAATTTTGTTGTCTAATATTCAAAACCATGAAAACATCCATCATCGCCGTCTGTTTTTTAACATTTGTTGTGGGCTTTGCACAAACTCAAATACCCGATGCAGCTACCCAAATCAAAATAGCCTTACAAGCTGCTCCGGAAGATAAAAGAGACGCTGCTACCGTATTGGGTTTTGAAGAGAGTGGTGCCGTAGTTACCCTAAAAGCCGGCACTAATGAGTTCATCTGCTTAACAGACGATCCTTTTAACGAAGGTTTCAACGCCGCTTGTTATCACAAATCTTTAAGTGATTTTATGGCAAGGGGTCGCGAACTCAAAACAGCCGGAAAAACGTCAAATGAAATTTTTGAAATCAGAGAAAATGAGGCTAAGTCAGGCACGCTAAAAATGCCAGAACAACCGGCCACGCTCTATGTGCTTTACGGTAGAGACGCCCGTTTTGATCCGCAAACAGACAAAGTCGTCGATGCTTTTTACCGTTGGGTAGTCTATATTCCTTGGGCGACACCTGAAAGTTCCGGATTGCCCACAAGCCCGATGGTAGATGGCGGCCCTTGGATTATGTTTCCCGGAACCCACAGCGCACACATTATGATTACGCCACCAAGAATAGATCAGAATTAATCACAGCAGTTTTTACACTTCTCCAACATATTTGTTAAAAGGTAAATTTCTTAACCGGACATCCATTTTTATTTGGAAAATCCAAAACATTCTTTATACATTTGCCATTCATTATGAAAACAACACAAAACATCTGGTGGTGGAAAAACTTACGTCAACCGTCGTGAGCTAAGCTACCTTTGTTTCAAAACATATAAAAGGCTTGTCATCACGACAGGCTTTTTTTGTTTTATAAAAAATTTTAAACCTATGGCCGATTTTAATTTTAACACACACACCAAGAAAATTCTTGCCGACACCATCACGCCGGTGAGTGTTTATTTGAAAATACGAGATGTTTTCCCCAACAGCTTGTTGCTCGAAAGCTCTGATTATCACGCCAACGACAACAGTTTTTCATACATCTGTTGCAATCCCGTTGCATCGATTTCTGTTAAAAACAAACAGTTGCACCGCCAATATCCCGATGGCTCGTCCGATGTAGTTGAGCTCGATTCAACATCCAATCTGCCAACGCTGATCGATGCTTTTGCCAAGCGGTTTTCCGCCCAAAAAAACGGCTACAAATTCATCACCCACGGGCTTTTCGGCTATATTAGTTACGATGCCGTTCAGTATTTTGAGCAAGTTGAGATCACAGAAAAATCAGGAAAATTGGATGTTCCGGATTTGTATTATGCGGTGTATCAAAATGTGATCGCCATCAACCATTTCAAAAACGAAGCCTATATCTTTTGTCACGCGCTCGGCGATGAAAACAACATTTCCCAGATTGAACAACTCCTGCAATCCAAGAACATCCCGAGCTATCATTTTTTAAAACAATCGGAGGCCGTTTCCAATCTGACCGACGCCGAATTCAAAGAAAATGTCGCCGTTGCCAAAAAACATTGCCACCGCGGCGACGTGTTCCAATTGGTGCTTTCCCGTCGTTTTCAACAAGCCTTTAAGGGTGACGAATTCAACGTGTACCGCGCTTTGCGGAGCATCAATCCGTCGCCCTACTTGTTCTTTTTCGATTACGGCGATTTCAAGATTTTCGGTTCGTCGCCCGAAGCGCAATTGGTCGTCAAAGACCGCAAGGCAGAGATCCACCCGATAGCCGGCACCTTTAAAAGAACGGGCGATGATGAGCAAGATGCCGCCTTGGCCAAGCAACTTTCCGAAGACCAAAAGGAAAACAGCGAGCACGTGATGCTGGTCGATTTGGCGCGAAACGATTTGAGCCGGAACGGGCATGACGTTACCGTTGAGAAATACAGAGAGGTACAATATTTTTCGCACGTCATCCACTTGGTATCCAAGGTAACCGGGCATTTGCACCCCGACAGCATCACCATGCAGGTCGTGGCCGATACCTTTCCCGCGGGCACTTTGAGCGGTGCGCCCAAACACATGGCGATGCAACTGATAGACAAATACGAAAAAACCAACCGAGGGTTTTACGGAGGCGCGCTCGGGTTTATGGATTTTGAAGGCAATTTTAACCACGCTATCATGATCCGCACTTTTATGAGTAAAAACCACCAACTGTATTATCAGGCGGGAGCCGGAATCGTCGCCGATTCTAATGAAGAAAGTGAAATGCAGGAAGTTTACAACAAATTGGGCGCGCTGAACCACGCCTTGGAAATGGCAGAAAATATTTAAGATTTTTTTTTATGAAAAACATATTAGTCATCGACAATTACGACAGTTTCGTTTACAATTTGGTACATCACTTAGAGCGATTGGGTTGCCAAGTGACTGTTTGGAGAAATGACCAATTCGAGTTGGCGGATGTCGCCGAATTTGATAAAATTTTGCTGTCGCCCGGTCCCGGCATTCCCGATGAGGCCGGTTTGTTGAAAGCGGTTATCGAAAAATATGCGCCTACAAAAAGCATCCTCGGCGTGTGTTTGGGCCAGCAAGCCATAGGCGAAGTTTTTGGCGGAACTTTACAGAATTTAGACAAAGTGTATCACGGTGTTGCTACACCTATTCAAATCGAAGCTACCGATGAGCCATTGTTTGCAGGTATTCCCATAGAAATAGAAGTCGGGAGATACCACTCCTGGGTGGTTGCCAATCCGTTGCCCGAAGTGTTGGAAGCCACTTCATTTGATGCCAACGGACAGGTCATGTCGCTCAGGCACCGAAAGTATGATGTGAGGGGCGTGCAATTCCATCCCGAATCGATTTTAACGCCGATGGGCGGAAAGATGTTGGAGAATTGGGTGAATAAATATTAAGTATTGCGTACAAAGTATTAAGATATTATGCCAAACCAAGTTAGCTGATTATAATTCTATGTGAAACTCCGCGCCTCCTTCGTGTTCCTTTGTGGTAAAGCAATTCTACAAAGCTTCAAAAAGAAACAGCAAATTGAAAGAAAAAAATTATGAAATGCCCACTGCAAATATTTCAATGCAAACCGAAAATGATAAATTGGGCATTACATTCCTGTGCTGAGCGCAGTCGAAGCATGACCGATAAAAACAAATAATATAAACAGATGAAACGCCCATGTAAAAATTTTGCACCCAGGAGTATGATTATCCTAGTGCGTTCCATCTGACAGATAAAAATAAATAACATAAACAGATGAAACAGATATTAAACCGATTGATCAACCAGGAAGTGCTTTCCAAAGCGGAAGCCAAAACGGTCTTGATCAACATTTCAAACGGGCAGTACAACAGCAGCCAAATCGCCTCTTTTCTGACGGTTTACATGATGCGCAGCATTACCGTGGAAGAATTGGAAGGTTTCCGCGATGCGCTCCTCGAACTCTGTATTGCCATCGATTTGAAAGATTTCAATGCCATCGATTTGTGTGGCACGGGCGGTGACGGAAAAGACACTTTCAACATCTCCACCACAGCCGCTTTTGTCACGGCGGGAGCGGGCATCAAAGTGGCCAAGCACGGCAATTATGGGGTTTCGTCCATCTCCGGTTCGAGCAATGTCATGGAAACTTTGGGCATTAAATTCACCAACAATGCCGATTTTTTGAAAAAAAGCATCGATGAGGCCGGGATTTGCATCCTGCATGCACCCTTGTTTCATCCGGCCATGAAAAACGTGGCACCCATCCGAAAAGAACTGGGCGTAAAAACCTTTTTCAACATGCTCGGCCCGATGGTCAATCCGGCTTTTCCGCAAAATCAGGTGGTGGGCGTTTTTAACCTCGAACTGGCAAGAATGTATGGCTATTTGTATCAAAATACCGATAAGAATTTCACGATTCTCCACGCTTTGGACGGTTATGATGAAATTTCATTGACCGGAAATGCCAAAGCCATTTCAAAGACCAGCGAGAGCATGATCAGTCCCGCAGACTTCGGGTTGGAACCGCTTCAACAATCAGATATAAAAGGTGGTGAAACGGTCGAAGCTTCGGCGCAAATTTTTTTGGATGTCTTGTCCGGCAAAGGGACAAAATCGCAAAACGATGTGGTTTGTGCCAATGCTGCCATGGCGATTGCAACGGTTACAAAATGTACGCCAATGGAAGGTTTTGAATTGGCGAAAGAAAGTTTATTGTCTGGAAAAGGTTTTGAAGCTTTGAATAAATTACAAGATTTAAGCAAGTAACAATTTGAATGATTGAATGATTGAAAAATTAAAAGATTATGACAAAATCATTTGAAGAATTTGAAGTTTATCCCAAAGGAATTCTATCGACTAAAATAGTCTTTAAATTTTTAGAAAATAAAGCTTTTGAAAGAGAATATAATTTTAAAGGTCAAATAAAAAGAGCCGTTATTTCAATAACTAATAACATCGCCGAAGGTTCAGAATATAATAACAACAGGCAACTCATTAGTTAGGTGTAATATAAACAGATATGAATAATAACATTAAAAACAGAATTTTGGGACCTGTAATGATTCCTGGCAAAAAAATGCTAAGGTATCATGATGAAATTGGTTTTTATGAATTGGTTATTCCTGCCGAAGCGATAGAATTTTATCGGAATAAATTCCATTCAGAGAAAAAAGAGAATAGGATCAATATTCAACATGAAGAAACAGTAAAGGAAGGTGTTAGACTTTCCGATTCTTTTTTAATTGATAGCAATAATCGACAATCATTACCATTAGAATTTCAAGACTTACCGAATGGAACTTGGATGATTGAATACACATTTGAAAATCCGGAACTACTAATTCAATATGAAAATAATGGAATGAGAGGATTTAGTGTTGAAGGTAAATTTACCATTGAAGGCGAAGACGGCAAGAAATACACCATTCAAGAAAATTTTAAGAGAATGAATAAATTATCAGATTTATTGTCTTTTGAAATTTGGGTGCATGGCGGAGGTGCAGAAGATTGTGGAAGAAAAGAACATGGAGAAGCTCATTTTGAACTTAAAGAAAAAAATACACGAAGACCTTTAGGGAAAATAACAATGCCATCTTTAGAATTATGGCTAAAATCTGATTTCAAGCAAAGAATTGAATTAATGACAGTTCAAAACAAAGCCGACATTTCAAAAAAAGATAAAAAAGGAATGGTAAGATGGCTTGAATTAAATGATAATGAAAACTTACTTATTTGCCACAAAGAATGGAATGAAAGTAATAAGGATAACAAAAGAACTACTATGATATGAATACTACACCTAACAGCACCTACCCAAAAGGCGGGGTTTCGTGTTCCAAAGACAGTTTTGAGGTTAATCAAACAGTAGTTTTTCAAATCAAGTTTTGTAATAAAAGTCCCGCCCTTCGGGTAGCTGCAAAACGATATTTGAAAATCTCAACAGGAAGTTGCGCAGAAGTTAGAAGTATGCTAATATTATCTCGGGAACTTGGCTTTTGTTCCCAAACAGAAATCGAAGAAGGCTATAAAACAAGTATAGAAATATCTCAAAACTTGTCCAATTTTATAAAATATTTAAGTTCTAAAATCAAAGACAAATTTTTATTTAGGTTGGATTTTTTCAATCTTTAAATTATAATAAATGAACATCCTCGAAAAGATAATAGCCGACAAAAAAAGAGAAATCATGCTCAAAAAATCCGTCATTCCGGTAGCGCAACTGGAAGCTTCGGTTTTGTTTGAAAGAACGGCGCTTTCGCTGTGCGAAAATTTAAAAGAAAAGCCCTTTGGCATCATTGCCGAGCACAAACGCCGGTCGCCGTCCAAAGCGGTTATCAACCAAAGTTTTTCGGTGGAAGAAGTGGTAAAAGGCTATGAAGATGCAGCTGCGGCCGCAATCTCCGTACTCACCGATGGTAAGTATTTTGGCGGCTCCTTAGACGATTTGATCCTGGCAAGGGCTTCCGTCAACATTCCGCTATTGCGCAAAGAATTTATCGTAGATGAATACCAAATCCTCGAAGCCAAAGCACACGGTGCTGACCTGATTTTGCTGATTGCCGCGGTTTTAACACGTACCGAAATCAAGCAGTTGTCCGAATTTGCCAAAGGTCTCGGTTTGGAGGTATTGCTCGAAGTGCACAACCGCGAAGAACTCCAAAAGGCCGTCATGCCGGGTTTGGATTTGATAGGCGTCAACAACCGAAACCTAAAAACTTTTGAAGTAAGCATCGATACAAGTAAGCAATTGGCAGCAGACATCCCTGATGATTTCACCAAAGTTTCCGAAAGCGGCATCAGCAATGTCTCTTCGATCAAAGAATTGATGCCGTTTGGGTTTAAGGGTTTCCTCATCGGCGAGAATTTTATGAAAACGGACGACCCGGGCGGAGCGGCGAAAGAATTTATAAACCGTATTCGTTAAAAAAACCTAAACCCGTAAGGTTTCTAAAACCTTTCGGGTTTAAAAAGTTAAATTCCTATGAAACGCCCATGTAAAAATTTTGCTCACAGGAGTATGATTATCCTAGGGCGTTACATCTGACCGATAAAAATAAATAATAAAAACAGATGAAACTAAAAATATGTGGCCTTAAATTTTCCGAAAACATCCAGGCGGTTGCCGGTTTGGCACCCGATTATATGGGTTTTATTTTTTGGGAACAATCGCCGCGCTTTTTTACCGGAAACATACCCGAACTTCCCAAAAACATCAGGAAAACCGGTGTTTTTGTCGATGCGCCGATAGATGATGTGCGGGAAAAGATCGAAAAACACCAATTGCAAGCCGTTCAGCTACATGGCAAAGAAACACCCGAATATTGCCGGCAATTGGCAACTTTAAAAGTCGAGATTATCAAAGTCTTTTCGATAGGTGCAACCTTCGATTTTTACCAATTAGAAGCCTACGAAGAAGTCTGCGATTTCTATCTGTTCGACACCAAAGGCAAATTGCCGGGCGGAAACGGTTATGTTTTCGATTGGGAAGTTTTAAAAAAGTACAACAGCCCCAAACCTTTTTTCCTGAGTGGCGGCATCGGATTGGATGAAGTGGAACAAGTGAAAAAAATACGCGAAGCCGATTTGCCGGTTTATGCCATCGATGTAAACAGTAAATTTGAAACCGAACCGGGCTTAAAAAGCATTGAAAAACTACATATTTTTAAAAAAGAACTAATAAAATAAAACCAACGAGACCCGAAAGGTATCAAAACGAGACCTCACAGGTTTTCAAAACGAGACCTCACAGGTTTTCAAAACCTGTGAGGTCTGTAAAGAATTCAAACAAAGAAAAGAAAAAAATTCAAAACCTGTGAGGTCTGTAAAGAATCAAACAAAGAAAAGAAAAAAATTCAAAACCTGTGAGTCTACTAAACCCTAGATTATGAAATATCAGCCTTTAGAATCCGGACATCTCTATCATATTTTTAATAAAGGTAATAACAGAGAAACGATATTTAAAGAACCTAAAAACTATATTTATTTTCTTTCTTTGATAAAAAAATATTTGCTTGATGATATGGAATTATTCGCATATTGTTTAATGCCCAATCACTTTCATTTTGTTCTAAAAATAAATGAATCTTCTAAAAATCCCTCGCGACTGCTATCGAATCTATTTAACGCCTATTCAAAGTCTATTAATAAGATGTATAATCGAGAAGGGAGTCTTTTTAAAGACAGGTTTTCCCGTAAGAAAGTTGAAGATGAAATATATTTAAAAAAACTCATAATTTATGTGCATACCAACCCTTTACACCATGGATTTGATGAACCATTTAACCAGTATAAGTATTCATCTTATAAAAGTTATATTGAAAATGATGCATATTTAGTGAAATTTGAAAACATAAAAGATTTGTTTTTCGACTTGGATAATTTTGAATATTGCCATCAGGAAAAAGAAATGCAACAATCGTATCAATTTGAAGAATAATTTATTTTAGAACTATTAGCATCCCTCACTAAAAGACCTCACAGGTTTTGAAAACCTGTGAGGTCTGTAAAGAATTTAAACAAGAAAGGTTTCAAAACCTGTGAGATCCATATTAAAGACTTAAAAAAATTACACCTATGAGTTACCACGTCAACGAAAAAGGCTACTACGGCGAATTTGGCGGTGCCTACATCCCCGAAATGCTCTACCCGAATGTAGCCGAATTGCGCGAACAATACCTGTCTGTCATGCTGCAACCCGACTTCCAATCGGAGTTTCGCGCCTTGCTCCGCGATTATGTCGGCAGGCCCACGCCGCTTTATTTTGCCAAAAGATTGTCTGAAAAATACAACACCAAAATCTACCTCAAACGCGAAGATTTGTGCCATACCGGCGCGCACAAAGTCAACAACACCATCGGGCAGATACTCATGGCGCAACGCCTCGGCAAAACCCGCATCATCGCCGAGACCGGGGCTGGGCAACACGGTGTGGCCACCGCCACGGTCTGTGCGTTGATGGGTTTGCAATGCATCGTCTATATGGGCGAAATCGACATCGAAAGACAAGCACCCAACGTAGCCCGGATGAAAATGCTCGGTGCCGAAGTCAGGCCCGCCAAATCGGGTTCGCGTACCCTCAAAGATGCCACCAACGAAGCCATCCGCGATTGGATCAACAACCCTGTGGACACGCATTATATCATCGGTTCGGTCGTTGGGCCGCATCCCTACCCGGATATGGTGGCGCGGTTTCAGTCGGTCATTTCCGAAGAAATCAAATACCAACTGCTCGAAACCGAAGGTAGGGACATCCCCGATTATGTCATCGCCTGTGTGGGCGGCGGTAGCAATGCCGCAGGGGCGTTCTATCACTTTTTGGATGATGAACGCGTACACCTCATAGCCGTGGAAGCCGCAGGTAAAGGTATCGATACAGGAGAGAGCGCGGCCACTTCGGTTTTGGGAAAAACCGGCATTATACACGGCAGCAAAACCCTCTTGATGCAAACCCCGGACGGACAGATCACCGAACCCTATTCCATTTCTGCCGGGTTGGACTATCCTGGTGTCGGGCCCATGCACGCACATTTATTTCGTAGCCGCCGGGCCGAATTTATATCCATCACCGACGACCAAGCCATGCAGTGGGGGCTTGAATTGTCCAAAACAGAAGGCATCATCCCGGCCATCGAATCGGCACATGCCTTTGCCGTGTTAGATGAGAAAAAATTTAAGCCCACCGACGTGGTCGTCATCAACCTGTCGGGGCGGGGCGACAAAGATTTGAATACGTATATCAAATATTTTAATTTTTAGGGCGTTCCCCCGCCAACGGCGGGGGTCGGGCTATCCGCGGCACACGGTGCCTTGCTGCTATCCCTAACGCGAAGAGTGAATTTTCAAATGAGACCTCACAGGTTTCAAAAAACAAAAAACAGACCTCACAGGTTTCAACCCCGATGCTTCGGGGCTGTGAGGTCTAAAAAAAAGATAAAAAGAAATGAACCGGATCAAACTCAAATTACAAGAAAACAAGAAACTGCTGTCTATCTATTTCACGGCAGGCTTTCCGAACCTAAACGACACAGTTCCCATACTGCAGGCCTTGCAGGAAAACGGGGTGGACATGGTCGAAATCGGGTTGCCGTTCAGCGACCCTTTGGCAGACGGACCGACGATACAAGCGAGCTCTACCCGGGCTTTGCACAACGGCATGACTTCCGATAAACTCTTCGGTCAACTCAAAGACATTCGAAAAACCGTGCATATCCCGCTCATCATCATGGGTTATTTCAACCCGGTGATGCAGTACGGGGTGGAACGGTTTTGCCAAAAATGCCGGGAAATCGGCATCGACGGGCTCATCATTCCCGATCTGCCGGTGGACGTCTATGAAGAAAATTACAAACCGCTTTTTGAACAATACGGCCTGGCCAATATTTTTCTGATCACCCCGCAGACTTCCGAAGCACGCATCCGGTTTATCGACTCGGTTTCGGACGGATTTATCTACATGGTGAGCAGCGCGAGCGTCACGGGTGCCAAAGGCACATTCGGAGCGGAACAAAAACAGTATTTTGAGCGCATCGCAAAGTTGGACCTCAAAAATCCGCAAATCGTAGGCTTTGGCATAAGCAACCGCGAGACCTTTGCACAAGCCACAAAGCAAGCAAAAGGGGCCATCATCGGCTCGGCATTTATCAAATTTTTGGAGGAAAACGGCCTTGAAAAAATTGGGGCGTTTGTGAGTGACATTCGATAGTAACCGAAAAAGGCTTTAGATTTCTAACGGTTTTTTTTATACCTTGTGAGACTTAAACCTTTAAAATTTACGAATCATGGGAAAAGGAGATAAAAAAACTCGAAGAGGTAAAATTGTGACGGGTTCATATGGCAAACTTCGCCCGCGCAAAAACGAAAAAATAGTCGTTGTTGAAGCCAAGGTGAAAGTTGAAAAGCCAAAGATTGAAAAGCCGGCTGCAAAAGCCAAAAAGGCAAAAGCTAAAGAATAGGTGCAGATTCGTTTGCTAGATAACCTCAAAAACCTTGCCCGGAAGCGGACGAATGACACCTTGCAGCTCCATATTGAGTAGCAAAGTCGCTACCTTGTTCGTGGGCATTTCACAACCCAGTGCAATGAGGTCTATGGGTTGTTGGCCTTGGTTGTTTAAAAAATCGAACAATTTTTGCTCTTCATGGGTGAGTTGTACAAACAGTTGTTTTTGAATGGGTTTGCTTTTTTCCAATTCGGGCAAATCCCAATTGAGCCAATACACCAAATCTGCAGCACTACTGATTAGATGTGCTTTTTCTGAACGTATCAATTGGTTGCAGCCACTGCTGTATTTGTCAGTCACCCTACCCGGAACTGCGAACACATCCCTGTTGTAGGAATGGGCAATATCTGCCGTGACCAAGCTGCCCCCTTTTTCGGCAGATTCTACAACAATGGTAGCCTCAGACATGCCGGCTATGATCCGATTTCGCTGCAAAAAATTTTCCCGTTCGGGTTGCGAAGTACTCCAAAAATCGGTGACCAATCCGCCGTTTTTAAGAATTTCAGTTACATATTTTTGATGTATTTTGGGGTAAATCTGGTTCAGCCCGTGTGCCAGGCAAGCGATGGTTTGCAAGTTGTTTTTAACGGCCTGTTTGTGTGCCTGTATGTCCACACCATAGGCCAAACCACTCACGATAACCGGCTCAAAAGGTACCAACTCTGCAAGTAAGGTTTCGCAAAACGCCATTCCATAGGTCGTAATATTTCTTGTGCCAACTATGCTGATAATTCTTTTTTTATCAAAATTGATGTTTCCCTTGGTAAACAGCAATACAGGGCCGTCTATACAATGTTTGAGCTTTTCCGGATAGCCAGATTCGTCAAATGTTTGAACACAGATAGATTCATCATCAATAAATTTCATTTCTGATTCGGCTTCTTTCAAAAAACGACTGCCCGACGACAATTCTTTGTAAATTGATACGCCAATGCCATCTATTTTGAGCAAACGGTCTTTTTTTTCTTTAAATACTTGCTCAGCACTGCCGCAGTGTGCAATGAGTTTCTTGGCCGTGATGTCGCCAATTTTAGAGATGCGCTGCAACGCCAATCTATATAAAAGTTCGTTTGCTGTCATGTTTCAAAAATAAAAGAAAACTTTTCAATAAATGTTAATAAAAACAACGACATATGTTTTCAAAAAATAGATTTTGTCCTAAATTTGTGCTTATGCACTTAGAAAATTACATCAGCGATTTACTCTACACCCACGATTGTGTGGTCGTCCCCGGTTTTGGGGCCTTTCTCACCCGTTATCAGACCGCAGAATTAGATAAAAATACCCACACTTTTTACCCGCCCAAAAAGACTGTGGGCTTCAATATCCGTCTGCAAGAAAATGACGGCGTTTTGGCGCATCGCATTGATAAGGAAACCAAAAATGGCCTCAAAAAATCTGTAGCTTTTATAGAAAAAGAAGTCGCAGTTTGGCAGCAGCATTTAGCGCAAAACAAGTTTCTATCGCTCGAAAAATTAGGCGATTTTTCAGTTGACAACCTTGGCAAATGGCAATTTGTGCCGTCTGCAAATGTCAATTTCCTTCCCGAATCTTTCGGTTTGAGTGCTGTGGTTTCTAAACCTTTGGTCAACAAACCTGTCAAGCGAATTGTACCTATTCAAGAAACAAAAACACCATCTACTTGGTACAAATATGCTGCCGTGGCGGCTGTGGCTGTGAGTGTTGGCGGTTTTTTAGGATTCAATTATTACAACCAACAGGTGTCGCAATACAATTTGGCAGAAAAGCAAAAAGCTGATAAAATGCTACAACAACGCATACAAGCCGCTACATTTCAGCTCAATGCCTCAGAAACGCCAGTTACCATTCAAATTGTTTCTAAAAGTTATCCGTACCACGTGATTGCCGGTGCTTTTCGCGAAGAAGAAAACGCCCACAAAAGAATGGAGGAACTCATCCAAAATGGCTATCAAGCGCGTTTGCTTGGTACCAATACATACGGTTTACACCAAGTGGCATTTCAAAGTTTTTCCGATAAATCAACAGCGCTCGAATTTCTTGAAGAAATCCGCACACAGGTCTTTTCCGATGCTTGGATGTTGATTGAAAACCGCTAACATTCGCGTCCTTTTACCTACCCCGAAGGTTCTTTAAATACGCATCTGACTTTGGATTGTTTTTGCGTTGGGATGTTTTTGCCCCCAATACACAGCGAGTCCTTATTAAAAAATTACTTTTGTTCCCGATGAAAACACTTGTATTGAGCGCAGTCGAAATAAATAAAATAAACACATGAAAAGAATTCCCAAATCGCTGCTCAAAAAACTTGAAAATCGAAAAGAGATTGGGACTTTCAGAACACTGAAAACAAAAACGGCTTTAGTAGATTTTTCTTCAAACGATTATTTGGGATTGGCGCGCTTGGATGCCATTTCGGTTCGCGCCAAACAAATTTTGACAGATTTGGGCCATTCTGCCAACGGGTCAACCGGATCGCGCTTGCTTACAGGACACCATCCGCTTTTTAAAAAAGTTGAGCAGCAGATAGCTACATATCATGAAGCCGAAACCGCGCTGGTTTTCAATTCCGGTTACGATGCTAACATCGGACTTTTTTCTGCACTTCCGCAGCGCAACGACCTCGTTTTTTACGATGCATTTGTGCACGCTTCCATCCGTGACGGTTTGCGACTTTCGAGGGCAAAATCATATAGTTTTAGGCACAATGATTTTGAAGATTTAGCACGTAAGATAGAAAAATTAACTTCCGCATCCTCAGTTTGGGTGGTCACCGAAGCCGTGTTTTCAATGGATGGCGATTCGCCCGATTGGAAAAGCTTAGCAGCCATCTGCAACCGCTTTGAGGTGCATCTCATCATAGATGAAGCGCACGCCACAGGGGTTTTAACGCAATTAACAGAAATATACAAGCAAACAACTATAGAAAACCATCTTACAGCCCGCGTGGTCACTTTCGGAAAAGCCTTGGGTTGCCACGGCGCAGCAGTTTTGGGCAATGCATCGCTCAGAGATTACCTCATCAATTTTGCCGGGAGTTTTATATACACCACAGCACTTCCGCCAGCGGCATTGGCCACCATTGCGGCAGCTTATGAAAAATTACAAGACAAGATTGGGCTTGAAAGTTTGCATCAAAACATTGATATTTTTAACCGAAGTGTGGTGAATTTGGACTTAAAACAACATTTTATACTGAGCCAATCAGCCGTACATTGCTGCATTGCCCCGGGCAACGAACACGTAAAAATGCTGAGTATGCAATTCGAAAAATCGGGCTTCGATGTCCGCCCCATCCTTTCACCCACAGTGGCCGCCAGAAAAGAAAGACTTCGCTTCTGCCTACACGCATTCAATACTGAAAATGAAATAGAAAGCGCACTCAAGCTGCTCGCAACGCTGTTGTGAAAAAAATATTGTTTTGCGTTTGATAAGTTTATATATTTGATACATAAAAAAAAAGCAAATGAAGCAATTCTACGTTTTCACTTTACTTTCCGTTTTATTTTATGTTCCGGTTGCCAAAGGACAGGCAATCCCGCTTACGGAGGTGTTTAACTATGCCGTGGGTAGTAACCTTGGTGGACAGGGAGGTTGGGCAAACCAAAACTCCGGGGATGAAGTAACCGTTCAGTCCGGGAGCCTTTCTTATGAGGGCCTGCTCATTTCAACTGACAATTCAGTCACTTTCTCCGGGGGCGGTATCGATCCGCAACTGCCGTTCGATGTGCAATCAGGCAATACGGTCTATGCTTCTTTTATCTTCCGTGTAACCGATTTGTCAACGCTTACCGACACCAACGGGGGTTATTTTGCCGGTTTTGGGCAAAGTACGACCACTTTTGGAGCAACGGTTTGGCTCAGGACTGCCGGAGCACAATTTAACATTGGCATCAACAAAGCAACTGCGGTAAATGAAAATACTTGGCTGCCTACAAATTTTGACACCAACACCGACATTTTTGTAGTCATCGCGTATGATTTGGCCATAGGAGAAGCTAGAATTTGGGTCAATCCTGTTCCAGACGATTTAGAAGTGGAGACTCCACCTACACCCAACGGAACTGCCAACCTGAACACAACCCGGACCAGCTTGAGTCGGTTTTTTCTTCGGCAAGACTCTGCCACCGAAACACCCACCATTGTTTTTGACGAATTGAGGGTCGGGACAACTTGGGCGGCAGTCACCCCAAAAGACCCTACAATGTCCTTAGTGGATAATTTTAAAAACAGTTTTGCGGTATTCCCAAACCCCGCCACCAATGGTTTTGTAAACATCAGTTCGGCTTCACTTTCACCCAAAGATATACATGTATATGACGTGTTGGGCAAACTTCTTGTCAAGCAGACCATTTCCGGAACAAGGCTCAACATTGAAAACCTAAAAGCCGGCGTGTATATTTTAAAAGTGGCACAAGACGGCCGCACCGAAACCAAAAAACTCGTCATTAGATAATTGAAATTTAATCTTTTGATAATCTTTTTGCAAAGCAAAATGCCCCATACTTCTTTAAGTTTGTATGCTGTTTTAAACCTTTTAAACCTATATGATTATGAAAAAAATTTACTTATTGTTCTTTCTGCTTTCTGGTACATTACTCTTTGGGCAAACCGCGGGGGTAAATGTGTTTATCAACGAGATACACTATGACAATGCAGGTACCGACGTTGGAGAGGGCGTGGAAATTGCCGGGCCTGCCGGAACCGATTTGACAGGCTGGTCTCTTGTCGCTTACAACGGTAATGGAGGCGCGTCTTACATAACAGTCGATCTTATCGGAAGTACCATCCCTAATGAAGGTGGATCCGGTTTTGGGACTTTATTTTTTGCAATGACTGGTTTACAAAATGGCGCACCCGATGGAATTGCCCTAACAGACGGGACTAACGTCCAATTTCTCAGCTATGAAGGGTCTTTTACAGCCGCTGACGGTCCCGCTTCAGGGCTAACATCCACAGATATAGGCGTTGTTGAGCCTGGGTCGCCAATTGGCGAATCCCTCCAACTCATTGGAACAGGTTCTTTGGCTTCCGATTTTACTTGGACAGGTCCGGTTGCAGAATCTCCCGGATCGATAAATACCAATCAAACATTTAGTGCTTCACTCGACCCATCTGTCACGATACTCACACCTTCCGATGGCACAACTTTCCCTCCCGGCACGCCGAATGTCAACGTCACCCTTTCCGTTCAAAATTTTACCGTGGCAACCCCTTCCGCAGGCGATGGGTTCATCAAATATACCGTTGATGGCGGTGCTCCGGTTGACAAGTTCGACACGGCGCCCATCTCGCTGAGCCTTCCTTCAGGTCCGCACACCGTTGTTGTGGAATTGGTTGACAATGCCGGCGCAAGTTTGTCGCCGCAAACCTCAAGCACCACAAGCTTTACCATCGCCACCTTGACGCCCATCGCAGATATTGCTACCCTGCGCGCACAGCCTACCGGAGCAGGTAATTTTTATCAACTCAATGGAGAGGCCGTTGTCAGTTTTGCAGTAGCCAACAGAAACCAGATTTTTATGCAAGACGCTACTGCCGGTATCTTGATAGACGATGCGGCCAATACTATAGCAACTGCTTACGCACCAGGAGACGGGATGACCGGTTTGAAAGGGACTTTAAGTGTGTTTGGTGGCATTGTTCAGTTTGTGCCGATTGAAGACCCGGGCACGCCTTCTTCTAACGGAAAAACTGTGAGTCCGCAAGTAGTGACCTTGGCCGACTTGAATGTGAATTTTGACAATTATGAATCGCAAATAGTTAAAATTATCGGCGTAACCATAGACGCAACCAACGTAACTTTTACAACGGCTTCTGCGACGAATTATCCCATCAATGTAGGCGCAGATGCTTCCATACTGAGGACACAACACCCCGAATCTGGTTTGGAAGGCGTTGCTATTCCTGTAACACCTATCGATCTTTTCGGTATCGTATCCGAATTTGGCGGTGCATCTCAATTGTTCCCTTTTTATGATTTTGTAAACTCGCCTCCACCGGCCCTGCTTTCAACCGATGATTTTTCGTTCGATACGGCTTCTTTCAAGATTTATCCAAACCCGGTAAGCACTGGTATCGTCAACATTGTTTCGGCCCAAAACGGCAGTAAGACCGTTGCTGTTTATGACATACTCGGCAAAGAAATGTTGCGTACCCAACTCAACGGCACTACGCTCGATGTGAGCCAACTCAACAATGGGATTTACATCTTGAAAATTGAAGAAGACGGCAAAACAACCAGCAAAAAACTGATTGTTCAGCAATAAATTTTTGCTAATCACATTTAAAAACCCGCCATTTGGCGGGTTTTGTTGTTTTATAGATATAGGTTGCCCTTCCAACCTGTCATGCTGAACGCGTTTCAACATCTCACTGAAGGGAATGTCACCCCGAGCGCAGTCGAGGGGCAAGACCCTGAAATAAATTCAGGGTGACAGTTCGGAGAGATGTTGGGTGACAGTTTAGAGTGATGTTGAGTGACTGTTGAATAGGTCGTTTTCTACTTCAAAGAAACCTTCTTGATTTTCAATATTTTTACCGTAACGCATAAGCATCACACAAGCTTTTACAATGGGTTCTAGCATCTGGATATCAATACATACAAAAAAATAAGGTCTCTATACATATAGCTACAATGGCAAGAAAATCATAAAAACCTGACAAATATCATTTTGTATATATATTTTTGCCGTAACTTTGTAGCCATGTTTAAGACAACCACAAAATTGGCCTCTGTTTTTATGGCACTCGTCGTGTTGGTGTCCACTACATCTTTTACAGTCTATCAGCATTTTTGCGGTGATGAAATCACGGATGTAGCGGTTTTCAAACACGCTGAAGGCTGCGGTATGGAGGTCGCTGTTGTTGAAATCCCGGAAAACACTTGCCATACACCTAAAAAATCTTGTTGCAATGACCGTGTGGTTTCAATTCAAGGTCAAGATCAGGTGAATCCGGCTACGCAAGCTTTATCAATTGACCACCAAGTCTTTTTGGCGGCAGTTATTTACAGTTTCGACTATTTATTTTTAGACACTTCCAAAAATGTTTCGGAGACATTTCACTACTACCCGCCTCCGATTGTTCAAGACATTACTGTACTTCATCAGGTTTTCCGCATTTGATTTTAGAATGAAACAGCCTTATTTAGGCTTCGTTTAACTGAGTATTTTTCAATTTCTCAGCGATTTTTTCATTCTTAAAATCAAAAAAATGCTTTCAAAAGTCATACGTTATTTTCTAGAAAACAGATTGGTCACTTCCCTGCTGCTGTTGTCGTTTATTTCATGGGGGTTGATGACGGCTCCGTTCAATTGGAACACCGGATTTCTTCCCAAAGACCCTGTGCCTGTTGATGCCATTCCCGACATCGGCGAAAACCAGCAAATCGTTTTCACCAATTGGCCCGGACGTTCTCCACAAGACATTGAAGATCAAATCACCTATCCGCTCACTACTTCTCTGCTAGGCATACCGGGTGTAAAATCCATTCGGAGTTCATCGGTGTTCGGGTTTTCGATGATCAACATCATTTTTAGTGAAGATGTCGAGTTTTACTGGTCGCGTACACGGGTACTCGAAAAACTGAATTCACTGCCGGCAAACCTGCTTCCCAACGATGTCCAACCCATTTTAGGTCCGGACGCAACGGCATTGGGACAGGTCTATTGGTACACGCTGGAAGGGCGTGATTCGCTGGGCAATGTCACTGGCGGATGGGATTTGCACGAACTGCGCACCATCCAAG
Source organism: Bacteroidota bacterium (assembly GCA_018829465.1). Classification (GTDB taxonomy): domain Bacteria; phylum Bacteroidota; class Bacteroidia; order Flavobacteriales; family Flavobacteriaceae; genus UM-FILTER-40-17. The sequence continues at coordinate 300,389 of JAHJTN010000012.1, forward strand.
ATTTTTATGTTAAATATGGATTGAATGCGGTGGAAGGTGTGTCGGAAGTGGCTTCGGTGGGCGGCTATGTGCAGGAATATCAAATCGATGTAAATCCGGAAGCTTTGAAAGCCTACCGAATCGGTTTAGACAAAGTGGCTTCCGCAGTTAAAAACAGCAACCGTGACATTGGTGCACAAACGGTGGAAATCAACAAAGCAGAATATTTGGTTCGCGGTTTGGGTTACGTAAAATCGATTGCAGACATAGAAAACGCGGTTGTGGCGGTCAACAACAACATTCCAATTTTAATCAAAGATATAGCCGTGGTTCACTTGGGCCCGGCACCACGCCGTGGTGTGTTGGACAAAGGTGGCGCGGAGGTTGTGGGTGGTGTGGTTGTAGCTCGATACGGTGCCAATCCGCTGGCAGTCATCAATCAGGTGAAAGAAAAAATCAAAGTACTCGCCCCCGGTTTGCCTACCAAAGTATTGAAAGACGGAACCGTCAGTCGAGTAACCATCGTTCCCTTTTACGACCGCACCCAACTGATCCACGAAACCATCGGTACGCTGGAAACGGCACTTTCACATGAGATTCTCATCAGTATTTTGGTGGTCATCGTGTTGGTGCTTAACCTGCGAGCTTCCATCTTGATATCGAGCTTGTTGCCCGTTGCCGTTCTGATGACTTTTGTGGTGATGCGCTATACCGGTGTGGATGCCAACGTGGTCGCGCTTTCGGGAATCGCCATCGCCATCGGCGTGATGGTGGACGTGGGCATCGTGTTTGTCGAAAACATCATTCGGCATCTCGAATTACCCGAAAATAAAGGGAAAAAAGGCAAAGCCATGCTCGAGCTTATTCACAGTTCAACCACGGAGGTGGCTTCTGCCATCACCACGGCTTTGGCGACAACCGTCGTCAGTTTCTTGCCGGTGTTTTTTATGGAAAACGCGGAAGGTAAATTGTTCAGGCCGCTTGCTTTCACCAAAACCTTTGCGCTGTCTGCATCCTTTATATTGGGAATCGTCGTTTTGCCTACGCTGGCTTATTGGTTTTTCGCCACCGGTTCCAAAAAACAAAAAACAAAAAAAATAGGGAACATCAGTCTGGCTGTCGCCGGCGTTGTATTCGCCATCTACTTCGGCATGTGGCTTCCATTGGCGTTGACTATCATCGGTTTAAAAAATATTTTTCATGACCAACTTCCGCAAAAATTTGGGAAATACACCACCGAAATAACCCTCGGTATCGTGTTGGTAGTGACAGTCTTTTTCCTGACGGAAGAGTGGATGCCACTTGGACATGGCAATAACCTGATTGTCAATTTTCTTTTTGTAGTAATTTTGCTTTCCCTGATCTTGGGTGTTTTGATGACCATCGTACACTTTTACGAACCCATCCTGAAATGGTGTTTGGAGAATAAGAAAAAATTCTTGCTTATTCCCGGATTTTTTGTGACACTCGGAATTATTATTTGGCTCGGTTTTGCCACAACGTTCGGGTGGATTTCCTATGGTTTTGACAAGTTGGGGGTCAACATTCGCACTACTTCGGTATGGTCGGGCATCTCCAATACTTTTCCCGGCGTAGGCAAAGAATTTATGCCTCCACTCAATGAAGGTAGTTTCTTGCTGATGCCCACCTCGATGCCGCACGCAGGGGTCGAACAAAGCAAAGATGTTTTGCAAACTTTAGATCGTGCTTTGGCCAACATTCCCGAAGTGGACATGTCGGTCGGAAAATTGGGACGAACCGACAGTGCGCTCGATCCGGCACCGATTTCGATGTATGAAACCATTGTCAATTACAAATCGGAATATATTGCAGACGAGGATGGGCATCGACTTACCTTCAAAACTGATCGAAACGGAAAATTTGTGCTGCAATCCGGTGAAACGGTCACACAAGCAGAAGCCTTGACAAAAGGGGTTTCTCAAAAGAATTTGATTAGAGATAAAAATGGGGAATATTTTCGAAACTGGCGACCACAAATCAAAAACCCCGACGATATCTGGGAAGAAATCGTACGTGTTACCAAGCTCCCCGGCGTGACTTCCGCACCCAAATTGCAGCCCATCCAAACGCGACTGATCATGTTGCAAACCGGCATGCGCGCACCCATGGGCATCAAAGTTTACGGCCCCGATTTGAAAACCATTGAGGCCTTTGGCATGCAAATCGAATCGATTTTAAAAGAAGTTCCTTCGGTCAAAACGGAATCGGTTTTTGCCGACCGTATCGTCGGAAAACCTTATCTCGAACTCAACATAGACCGAAGCAAAATTGCGCGATACGGATTGAGCGTGGAGCAGCTACAACAAGCCATTGAAGTGGCCATCGGCGGCATGCCCGTCACGACTACCGTGGAAGGAAGAGAACGTTTCCCTGTTCGGGTCCGCTATCCGAGAGAGTTGCGCGACAATCCGGAACAAATCAAAAATATCCTGATTCCAACCCCAACCGGTGTACAAATTCCGTTGGGAGATTTGGTCAAGGTAGAATACGTTCGCGGTCCGCAAATGATTAAAAGTGAAGATACCTTTTTGGTAGGCTACGTGCTGTTTGACAAAAAAGGAGACCGCGCAGAAGTGGATGTGGTGGAAGAAGCTCAACGATTTATCGATCAAAAAATTCAATCAGGCGAATTGAAAGTTCCCGCGGGTATCAGCTATAAGTTTTCCGGCAGTTATGAGAACCAAATCCGAGCCACGAAACGCCTTGCGATTGTTATTCCAATCAGTCTATTGCTCATCTTTTTGTTGTTGTATTTCCAATTCAAAACCGTCACGGCTTCCGCCATTCACTTTTCCGGCGTTTTTGTTGCTTTTGCAGGCGGATTCTTGATGATTTGGCTGTACGGTCAAGGTTGGTTTATGAATTTTGACATAGCCGGCATCAACATGCGCGATCTGTTTCAGATGCACACCATCAACCTGAGTGTGGCGGTTTGGGTCGGGTTTATCGCCTTATTTGGAATCGCCACGGATGACGGTGTGATCATGGGAACCTACATTCACCAGGTTTTTGAAGAACGCAATCCGCAAACAGTGCCCGAAGTTCGTGCCGCCGTGTTGGAAGCCGGTAAAAAACGGGTGCGTCCGGCCATGATGACTGCGGCTGTTGCCATCATCGCTTTGTTGCCGGTATTGACTTCCTCCGGAAAAGGATCGGACATCATGATACCGATGGCGATTCCGACTTTTGGCGGGATGTTGTTGCAAGTGATGACGATGTTCGTAGTTCCTGTTTTTCAATCGATTTGGCGGGAAAATGCAGTTACATCGCCCTCTTTTATACCGGAAAACAAAGGCGTTTCAAAAAGTTGATATTCAAGTTTAAAAACTTTTCAAATGATACAAAAGATAAAAAAATATGGATTGTTGAATCTCTTTCTGCTTTTGACGACAGTGTCTAACCAAGCACAATCATTGGACGATTATTTAAAAATCGCGGCGGAGAACAATCCGGGTGTGAAAGCGGCTTATTTGGAGTTTGAAGCATCCATGCAGCGCCTGCCACAAGTGAACAGTTTACCCGATCCGACCCTGAGTATGAGTGCGCTCGGACAGATGATTGAAACCCGTGTGGGTACGCAAGAAGCTCGATTTTCACTCATGCAATCTTTCCCTTGGTTTGGTACGCTCAAAGCCAAAAAAGAAGTGGCCGCCTTGGAGGCGGATGCCAAATTTCAAGCCTATTTGGATCGCAGGAATGAACTGTTTTTTAAAGTAAAAACGGCCTACTACGAACTCTATGAAGTGAAGTACCACATCTTTCACACCATGGAAAACGGGCAAATTCTGAAAACACTTCGGACACTGGCTTTAAGCAAATTTGAAAACGGTACGGCACCGATGACCGATGTTATCCGGGTTGATATCATGGAAAACGACAACCGCACGGACGTCGAAATTTTTCGGGATTCAAGAAAACCACTCGAAGTACAATTCAATCGCTTGCTCAACCGACCCGACACCTTAACCGTGTCGATCCCAGATTCGATTCCGATGTTGTTTGACAAGGAAATCTTATTGTCTCAACAAAACTTTGAAAACAACCCGAATCTGCAACAGTGGGACAAGAAAATGCTGGCAGCACAGGCACAGGAAAAAGTCGCTGTCAAAAATGGTCTTCCAAACATAGGTTTGGGTATCGATTACAGCATCATCAGCGAGCGTTCGGATGTCAATTTTTCGGATAACGGGCAAGATGCCATCATGCCGGTAGTGAGTATTTCGCTTCCCATTTTCAGGAAAAAATACAAAGCCGCACAGCAAGAGGCCAACTTGTTGCAAAAAGCCTATTCGGAAATGAAAACGGAGACGGAAAACCAATTGACAAGCGCCTGGGAAACCAATTTGTTTGAATTGGAGAAAGCGCAAATACAGATTGAATTGTATCAGCAACAAATCATCAAAACCCAACAAACCATCGATTTGTTGCTGTCGGCGTACAGCAATGGAACTACTGATTTTGAAGAAATTTTGCGGATGCAACAGCAATTGTTAAAATATCAAATGGAAATCTCGACTGCCTTTAAAAACTATCAAGAGGCCCGAGCCAAAGCAGATTATTTAATAGGAAAAGAATGATTATATGATTAAAAAATTTAAAACGACAAAAATCATGGAAGCGACTTTCAAAAATAGCACGCGCTACTGTCACCCTGAATTTATTTCAGGGTCTCAGCTATGTTTGATTAAGATGCTGAAACGAGTTCAGCATGACAGATTAAGCGGCTTTAGCATAGTCGGTTGTAGGAGATTCACAAACCCCCTAATTTGAAAATATAAAAGTAGTGGGTGAAAAGAACATCTAAATATGTTTGGTACATTACTGATAAATAGTATCAAAAAAATAACCAATAAAGTATAACATGCAACATATAACGTATAATCAATAACACAATACCTAATGGCTAATGGCTTTTATAAAATTATTGCTTCTACTCTAAAAAATAACAAATCATGAAACGCCCATATAAAAATTTTCCACAAAGGAGCATGATGAGTTGGGGTGTTCCATGCCTGTGCTGAGCGCAGTCGAAGCATGAACGCTTAAAATCAATAAAAATAAACACATGAAAACGCTTTTTAAAAACAAATACGTGCTTCTCGGAGCCACCCTGTTTATCGGATTTTTATTGGGTTGGCTTATCAAACCATCCAATCATCATCCCGATAGCTATCGGGACGAATCATCCGAACATCAACACAATGGGGCGACATACAGTTCAACCATCGGACAAACTGAAAATCAAATTTGGACATGTTCTATGCACCCGCAAATCCGTATGAATGAACCCGGGCAATGCCCGATTTGTGGAATGGATTTGATTCCTGCGGCAGGTGGAGGTGATTCAGACGCAAATCCGATGGCACTGGAAATGACCGAAAATGCCATGAAGCTGGCCAACATTCAGACGACAGTCGTCGGGAGCGAGAGTCTATCGGCTACGCGTGAAATTCGCCTCAACGGAAAAGTACAGGCTGATGAACGAAAAGTCTATGTGCAATCGTCACACATTCCCGGACGTATCGAGCAGTTGAATGTCAATTTTACAGGTGAACCGGTCTTCCGCGGAAAAGTGCTCGCGATGGTCTATTCACCCGAATTGGTCACGGCGCAACAAGAACTTTTGCAGGCAAACAAAATCAAATCTACACAACCCGAATTGTTCAATGCCGCGAAAAACAAGCTCATAAACTGGAAACTTTCAGAAACGCAGATCAACCGCATATTAGAAAACGGCAAACCCATCGATCGTTTCCCGATTTTGTCGGATGTCAACGGTATTGCGGTGGAGAAAAAAGTGAATTTGGGCGATTATGTACAACGCGGTACACCGGTTTATGAAATAGCCGATTTGTCGAGTGTGTGGTTGCAGTTTGAAGTCTATGAAAGCGATTTGCCTTGGGTGAAAGTAGGTGATAAAGTCAGCTATACGTTGTCATCGATTCCCGGAGAAAAATTTGAAGGTGTTGTGGCATTTATCGATCCGGTGATCGATCCGCAAACGCGCGTAACCATGGCACGGGTGGAAGTGAAAAATCCGAAAGGAACTTTTAAACCCGAAATGTTCGCCACAGGAAAAGTCAAAAATGAGCTGAAAACTTCTTCAACAGCTTCGCTTTCCGTTCCAAAATCGGCGGTGATGTGGACGGGTGAACGCTCGGTGGTATATGTAAAAACCGCAACGGACACAAAAGTGTATTTCAGCTTGCGCGAAGTCACTTTGGGAGCCTCTTTGGGCGATGCTTACGAGGTGAAATCCGGTTTGGAAGCCGGTGAGGAAATCGTCACTTACGGAACGTTTACGGTGGATGCGGCGGCTCAATTGGCGGGCAAACCCAGCATGATGCGCCCCGAAGGCGGTGCAGCCATGACCGGGCACAACCACGGTGGGATGAATATGGACACAAACCCCACAAGCGAAAAAACAACTACCAAAACAACCGGCGAAACAAAGGTCTTATCCAAAGAAGCCAAAGCCGCCGTAGAAAAATTGGTCAACCAATATATTTTGGTAAAAAACGCCTTGGTAAAAGATAATTTAACCGAAGCAGACAAGCAAGTCAAATCCTTGCAAAAAGCTGTTTCGGGAACCAGCATGGCTTTATTTAAAGGAGACAACCACAACAAATGGATGGATTATCAAAAACGGATGAATGCGCAGACAACTCAATTTTTACAAACCAAAAAAATCGATGAAGCCCGAACTGTTTTTATTGAACTGTCTAACATCCTGATAGAAATGACGCACGATTTCGGACCGTTTGAGCAAACGTTTTACATACAATATTGCCCGATGGTCAACCAGAATAAGGGTGCCGAATGGCTGAGTATTTCCAAAACCGTTGAAAATCCGTATTACGGAGCCAAAATGAATGACTGCGGAGAGGTCACAAAAACAATTCAATAATTATAATAAACATGCGTAACTGTAATCTTTTAAATTTTATAAAAATGAAAAATTCAATCCACTTGATGAGCACCTTACTGATAGGCGTTGCCTTCATATCCTGCAACAATGCTCCAAAAAATCAAGAAAAAGTTGACAAATCAACCACTCAAATTGAAGCGCAACCACAAGTTGAAAAAACAAACACAGAAGAAATTTCTAATCCGACCAAGGTGTATCAGGTTGGCGAACAAGTGCCCAACGACTTGGTGTGTATGGTGAATAATGCCTTTATGGGAAGACCCCAGATAGCCGTACCCGTCAATGGCAAAACGTATTATGGCTGTTGCGAAATGTGTGTTGGTACATTAACTAACGATAAAACTGCCAGAACAGGCATTGATCCTTTTAGTAAAACGCCTGTAGATAAAACCGAAGCTTATATTGTGTTAATGAAAGCAGAAGGAGAAGTTGCTTACTTTGAATCAAAAGAAAATTTTTTAAATTATAAAAAAAAGTGATTTTTTTAATAAACACCCATTGTGCCTTTTGATTTCAAATTCATCAGTTCGGGTGTTTCGATGGGAAGAAGAAACACCTGGACTGGCGCTTTTTCTTATACTTTTGATCAAAATGTACAACGGGTTAGCAAACATGATTTCATAAATTTCCATAAATGAAAAATATAAATTTTTTTAAAATATATATTTACCTGTTTGCCTTATTTAGTGCAAGTATAGGTATTCAAGCACAGGCAAAAAAATCAGTTCAAGGTAATGTAAACAACCTTCCAGTAAAAGAATATACAATTACCATTAAAGAAGCAGTAGTAAACAAAGCAGGAAAAGAGGTAAAGGGCATGACCATCAATGGAACCATTCCCGGGCCCACTTTAGAGTTTACTGAAGGAGAATATGCTATCATCCACGTTAAAAACAACATGGACGAAGAGACCTCTATACATTGGCACGGACTTTTATTGCCTAATTTTTATGACGGTGTGCCTTATTTGACCACACCTCCAATTGAGCCGGACCATACGCAAAAATACGAGTTTCCTATTAAACAATCGGGGACGTATTGGTACCATTCCCATACCATGTTGCAAGAACAAAGCGGCGTTTATGGTTCAATAGTTATACAACCTAAAGAAAAAACTTTGGACTACGATAAAGAACTGGTTTTAATGTTGTCTGACTGGACCAATGAAAAACCGATGAATGTACTCCGAAACCTAAAGCGTGGTAACGAATGGTATGGGATAAGAAAGGGAACATCAACACCACTTAATCAAGTCATAGCACGAGGAGCATTAGGGGCACAACTCAATTTTTGGAAACAGCGTATGGAAGGGGCAGATATTGCCGATGTGTACTATCCTGCGTTTTTGATTAATGGAAAAGAGTCGGTAAATTATCCGGATTTTAAACCTGGAGAAAAAATAAGGCTTCGCATTATTGATGGGGCAGCCTCTACTTCTTTTTGGATGACCTTTGGTGGTAAAACACCAACATTAATATCTGCCGATGGGCTAGATGTTGTTCCTGTTGCCCATAACAAGACCTTTATTGGTGTTGCAGAAACCTACGATTTTATTGTAACCATTCCTGAAGACGGGAAAATAGAGTTTAAAATTACGGCCCAAGATGGTTCCGGAACCGCATCCGCTTTCCTTGGAAACGGCAAAGTATTACCTGCCATGGATATTCCAAAACCGGATAAAATTGGAATGATGCAAAAAATGGCTAAAATGGACATGAAAATGGGAGCACATGCTTTAAAATATCGTCCAAGTAAAGATGAAAGCGTCGAAATGAAAAATGAGTATGGTATGCAAATGAAAGATGATATGGATGGTATGAATATGAACGAATCAAAAGATTCAAAAATGAAGGAGATGGAACATGGTGATATGAAAATGATGGAGAAATCAAAGGATTCTTCAAAAATGGACAAGAAAATGAATCATTCAAATATGGGAGGAATGAACATGAATGACGATATGAAAGACATGAAAATGGATCATGCTGAGATGGCAGGAATGAAAGATGCCAAGAAAGATAAAATGGACGGAATGGATTTGTTTTCTGAATATAACTATGACTATTTAAAATCCAAAAAAAAGACTGCGTATGATGCTTCAATTCCAGTCAATGATATTTTACTGAATTTAACAGGAAATATGAACCGGTATATATGGAGTATGAACGGGGTTCCACTATCCGAAGCAGATAAAATTAAGATAAAAGGCAATGAGGTAACACGAATTACTTTTAATAATTTAACCATGATGCATCACCCAATGCACTTGCACGGTCATTTTTTTAGGGTCATCAATAAAAATGGGGAATATTCACCATTAAAACATACGGTCAATGTACCACCCATGGAGGAGGTTACCATTGAGTTTTATGGTAATGAATATGGCGATTGGTTCTTCCATTGCCATATCCTTTACCACATGATGGGCGGTATGGCACGTGTTTTTAGTTATGATACCCCAAGGGACGTACGAATGAAAGGGTATCCTGTTTCCAAACTGGTCGCTGAAACCGATCTTTTTTATTCTTGGGGAATGCTTGACGTATCGTCACAAAACACGACCCTTAATCTAGTAGCTTCAAACATGAGAAACCAATTCAATGCTTCGGTTGAATATGGCTACAATGAAAATCTGGAGGCAGAATTTACTTACGAAAGGTACCTACATGATTATTTAAGGGTATTTGGCGGTGTAAATATTGAAAATGAAATTGACGACAGTTTTAATAAATTTAAAACGGTTGCTGTTGCCGGTATCAGGTTTTTAACCCCTTATTTGTTTAGCCTCGATGCCAGAATTGATAGCGACTTAAGACCAAGAATTGGTGTTGGTCGAAGTATCATGTTGTTTCCAAGATTTGCTGTATTTGGCTATTACGAATACCAATTGGATCTGGGATGGGTAAATGACCTCCCCACCAATAAGGATTATGTTTCGGAAACTGTATGGAGTGCAGGAGCAGAATACTTCCTCTCTAGGAACTTTTCGTTAGCGGGAAGTTACGACAACCGTTTTGGTGCTGGTGGAGGACTATCCGTGAGATTTTAATAATTAAAAAAATAAGTTATGATGTACACGTGGATTATAGTATTTGGAGTAATTGCCCTAGGAATTATTCTATATGCAGGTAAAAACGGAAGTAAAATCCTTAAGAGGGAAAGTCCCTTAGAAATTTTGGACAGACGGTATGCAAGTGGTGAAATATCCAAAGAAGAATATGAAGAAAGAAAACAAGCTATTAACTTAAAAAAATAAAAAGATGAGCTATTATTTTAATAAAACAATCAACGGCACTTTTGAAGAGGTTATAGATAAAGTGACCAAAAGATTAAAAGATGAAGGTTTTGGGATTCTTACAGAAATAGATATTACCCAAACTTTGAAGAAAAAATTGGATGTCGATTTTAAGAAGTACCGCATACTGGGTGCTTGTAATCCGCCTTATGCGCATAAAGCATTGCAAGCAGAGGATAAAATAGGGACCATGTTGCCCTGCAATGTGATTGTACAGGAAATCGGTGAAGGTGTAATTGAAGTAGCTGCCGTGAATCCAATGGCATCGATGCAGGCTGTGGAGAATGAAAAATTGAATGATGTTGCCAAAGACATAACTGCGATGCTTGAAAATGTAATAGCAAAATTATAATGTCCCAATGGAATTGAGGAAACAAAAATCATATAAATCAAAAATTGATTGTCCGCAAAGAAGCATAAATTTATAAAGAGCGTCATTCTGTCCCGAAAGCTTTCGGGATTGTTTAGAATCTCATAATATTGTAAAGCAACACAATAAGGTGAGTCCCTGAAACAAGTTCAGGGTGACGTGAAAAAGATATAACCAAAAATGAATATAATTAATTAAAATTAAAAAAAATGAGAAAATTAAAATTATCAATGGGAGTTTTAGCAATAGCATTTGCAGCCCTAACAGTAATGTCTTGTAAAGACAACAAAAAAGAGCACGATGATTCAGATGGGCATCATACTGAAATGGATTCTGAAGTAAACCACATGGAAATGAAAAATGAAAGTGAAGAACATCATCATGAGGATGCTGATGATGAACATGATGGAGGGTCTGCAGCCGAATCAAGAGATATAAAAGTATCCACTCAAAAAAATGCGGCGACTTCAGCAATTATTGATGGCTACTTGCAAATTAAGAATGGATTAGTTGCCGATAATAAGGACAATGCCGCAAAAGGTGGAACAGCGTTACTTGCAGCCTTTTCAAACTTTGATATGTCACAACTTAATGAAGAACAACACAAATCTTACATGGACATAGTTGAAGATGCAAAAGAACAAGCAGAACATATTGTAAAAAGCCCTATTGACCATCAACGAGAGCATTTTGAAACTTTGAGTACGGATATTTCTGATTTAATAGCATTATTGGGTACCGACAAAACCCTGTATCAAGATTACTGCCCAATGAAAAAGGTAAGTTGGTTGAGTGAAACAAAAGATATTAAAAATCCATTTTTCGGGAGTGAAATGTTGACTTGTGGCTCTGTTAAAAAGCAAATTAATTAAATGAAAATTGTTAAAATCATAGTATTGGTTTTACTGGTAGTGTTCGTGGGAATTCAGTTTGTTCCCACGGTACACAACCAAAGTGAGCGTACACCCAAGGCAGATTTTATGTTGGTTAATGATGTTCCAAAAGATGTTAAGAACAAGTTGCAAATTTCCTGTTATGATTGCCACAGTAACAATACACAGTATCCTTGGTACAGCAAAATTCAACCTGGAGCGTGGTTTATGGAAAACCATATTAAAAATGGAAAAGAAGAATTGAATTTCAATGAATGGGATACTTATTCCAACAGAAGAAAAAAAAGTAAATTAAAATCCATTATCAATCAAATTAAAGACGATGAAATGCCACTTTCATCCTATACATTGATTCACAGAGATGCTAAATTATCTGAAAATGAAAAAAAGGAAATGATACAATTCATGAAACAATTGAGAGACAGTTTATAAACAATAATTTAATATTTTAAAAAAATGAAAAATCTAAAAATGAGTATGGCAGCAATGCTATTGTTAACAGTTTCTTTTACCAATGCACAGGAAAAAGAAAAAATGTCCCACGAGCACGGTGATATGAAAATGGATCATAGCACTATGAAAATGAATAAGGTGAACAATCCAAAAGCAGAAGCAGTTCTTGCTGATTATTTTATGCTGAAAGATGCATTGGTTGGCGATGATTCCAAAAAAGCGGCACAGGCGGGAACTAAACTAATGGCCTCTCTTAAAGCATTTGAGATTACCAGCTATAACAAAGAAGACCAAAAAGAACTGGCCGATATCATAGAAGATGCCACAGAACAAGCCGAGCACATTTCAGAAAGTCCTATTGCACATCAACGCGAGCATTTTAAACAATTGAGTATTGATATAACCGATATGGTCGCCATTACCGGAACAAAAAATACCCTTTATGAACAGTTCTGTTCTATGGCCGACAACGGCGAAGGAGCTTATTGGTTAAGCCTTTCAAAAGAAATTCAAAATCCATATTTAGGAAAAGCAATGCCGACCTGTGGAGAAGTCAAATCAATTATAAATATTCCATAGAAAAATACATACTTAAATTCAAGTCATAAATGTAACTTTTAAATTTTAAACACATGAAACACACGTATAAAATAACAGGAATGACTTGCATGGGTTGTAAAACCAATGTTGAAAGTGCTTTAGGAAATTTAAAAGGAATCACTAAAGTAAATGCCGATTTAAAAAAGTCTGAAGTGACTATCGAAATGACATCAGATGTTGCTTTAGAAAAATTGCAAAACACCTTATTAAAAGCCGGTTTACATTATACCATTGAAATACCAGGAAATGATCATCATCATTCAACTCATGAACATCACAAAAAGGTGCAAGTAAAAGATGGCAATGGGGTGTTTTATTGTCCGATGCATTGTGAAGGCGAAAAAATGTATGACAAAGCCGGCGATTGTCCGGTTTGCGGTATGGACTTGATTGAACAACCAAAAGCAATTCAGGCAACACAATATACTTGCCCGATGCATCCAGAAATAATTAGAGATGAACCAGGTTCATGCCCAATTTGCGGAATGGATTTGGTGCCCATGGAACCAACGGAAAGCGAAGAGGATAAAACCTATCTGAAATTGCTGAAAAAAATGAAGATATCAATCATTTTTGCTGTTCCTGTTTTCATTATTTCAATGTCAATGCATCTTCCATCAAATCCGTTGCTAAAACTCATGCCTCAAAATATTTGGGATTGGTTGCAATTTATATTAACGCTGCCCATTGTTTTTTATACCTGCTGGATGTTTTATGTTCGGGCCTGGAAATCGATCATTACATGGAATTTAAACATGTTTACCCTGGTGGGAATTGGAACGGGAGCCGCATTTTTGTTTAGCATTGTCGCTCTTTTATTCCCCGATATTTTTCCGCAGGAATTTAAAAGTGAAATGGGCGGTGTTGACTTGTATTTTGAAGCAACAGCCGTTATTTTAGCTTTGGTGTTGTTGGGACAGTTATTAGAAGCCCGTGCACACAGCAAAACCAGCGGCGCCATCAAAGAATTACTAAAACTGGCACCTTCGGAAGCAACTTTGGTTGTGGATGGCAAAGATAAAATTGTATCAATTCATTCGATCAAAAAAGGAGATTTATTGCGGGTAAAACCGGGAGAAAAAATTCCTGTTGATGGCATCATTGAAGAAGGAAGCAGCAGTATTGATGAATCTATGATTTCCGGAGAGCCTATTCCTGTTGATAAAACTGTGGCCGATAAAGTAAGTTCAGGAACCATAAACGGCACAAAATCATTTGTGATGAAAGCGGAACGCGTGGGATCGGAAACGTTATTGTCTCAAATTATTAAAATGGTAAGTGACGCCAGTCGGTCAAGAGCACCCATTCAAAAATTGGCAGATACCATTTCAAAATATTTTGTTCCTATTGTTGTAGGTGTTTCCATAATAACTTTTATCGTTTGGGTGTATTTCGGACCAGAACCTGCTATGGTTTATGGTTTTGTGAATGCAGTAGCGGTACTCATTATCGCTTGTCCGTGTGCTTTGGGATTGGCGACGCCTATGTCGGTTATGGTGGGAGTTGGCAAGGGAGCCCAGAGCGGCATATTAATCAAAAATGCCGAAGCGCTTGAAACCATGAACAAAGTAAATGTTTTAATTACCGATAAAACGGGAACACTGACCGAAGGAAAACCCTCGGTTGAAAAAGTGGTTGCTTTAGAGGGAGATTCAAAAGATTTATTGCAACAAATTGCTTCCTTAAACCAATATAGTGAACATCCATTGGCACAAGCCGTTGTGAATTATGCCAAAGCATCTAAAACAAAACTGACCAAAGTTAATGATTTTGATGCAGTGACCGGAATGGGTGTTACAGGCACTGTTGGTAAAAATAAAGTGGCTTTGGGTAACAAAAAACTCATGGAAAAAATAAAAGCGGCAATACCGAAAGATTTAGAAGCTAAAATTATAGCAGAACAAAAATTAGGTAAGACCGTTTCTTATATTTCGGTCGATCAAAAAGCTTTGGGTTATGTATGTATTACCGATGCCATTAAATTAACCAGTAAAGCTGCTGTTAAAGCTTTGATGGATCAAGGTGTTGAGGTTATTATGTTAACCGGAGACAATGAAAATACAGCGAAAGCTGTTGCAGACGAGATTCATTTAACCAGTTTTAAAGCAGGATGTTTACCCGAAGATAAATTAGAAGTCATTAAAAAATTACAAGCCGAAGGAAAAATTGTAGCCATGGCTGGCGATGGTATTAATGATGCACCTGCCTTGGCACAAGCCAATGTGGGTATAGCTATGGGAACGGGAACTGACGTGGCTATTGAAAGTGCTGCAATGACCTTAGTTAAAGGCGATTTACAAGGTATTGTAAAAGCAACAAATTTAAGCCACTCCGTGATGAAAAACATCAAGCAAAATTTATTTTTCTCGTTTGCTTATAATGTTTTAGGCGTACCAATTGCTGCAGGCGTCTTATTCCCAATATTTGGTATTTTATTATCCCCTATCATTGCAGCTTTAGCCATGAGTTTTAGCTCAGTATCGGTGATTGTAAACTCTTTAAGATTAAGAAAAGTATCGTTACAATAAATTAAATCACTAAAACAAAAAACATGAACACGTATTTAAAATCAATCGGATTAGTAGTCATAAGCTTTTTGTCTTTTACAAGTTGTAAAGAACAAGAGCAGAAGGTGGAAAACATTGTAGAAGTTGAAGAAGTAGCGACTGTAGATATTTCAGCAGAAAAGGAAGCCGTAGCTACTGTTATGAAAAATTATCAAAATGCCATTGAAAATTTAACAACCGAGGGTACTAAATCCCTTTTTGCAAAAGAGTCATCAGTCTTTGAATCTGGAGGAGTTGAAGGGACTTATGAAAATTATGAAGCACACCACCTTGGTCCTGAACTAAAAGCTTTTGATAGTTTTAAATTTTCAGATTATAAAATAGATATCGAAGTCGATTTACCTTATGCTTTTGTGACCGAAACATATATTTATACAATAGGTTTAAAAGCCAATAAAGACAAAGGTAGAGAGGCAAGAACAGTAGAACAAAAAGGTGTCGCAACTTCATATCTTAAAAAAATAGATGGTGAATGGAAAATTATAAAAACGCATACATCTGCAAGAAAATTGAGTAAAGCATCACATTAGTGTGAATTTCCTCCATCCATAACAAAACTTAAGGGAATTAGTTATTGTTTAGGGTCTTTATATTAATAAACATTCGTAATTGTAATCTTTTAAATTTTATAAAAATGAAAAATTCAATCCACTTGATGAGCACCTTACTGATAGGCGTTGCCTTCATATCCTGCAACAATGCTCCCAAAAATCAAGAAAAAGTTGACAAATCAACTACTCAAGTTGAAGCGCAATCGCAAGTTGAAAAAACAAACACAGAAAAAACTTTTATTCCGGCGAAGGTGTATCAGGTTGGCGACCAAGTGCCCAACGACTTGGTGTGTATGGTGAATAATGCCTTTATGGGAAAAGCTCAGATAGCCGTACCCGTCAATGGCAAAACGTATTATGGCTGTTGCGAAATGTGTGTGTACCGATTGAATAAAGAGGAAAATTCAAGGATGGCAACAGACCCGTTTAGCGGGAAGACTGTTGACAAATCTGAGGCTTACATCGTGCTGAAAAAAGCAAATGGCGAGGTGGCTTATTTTGAGTCTGAAGCCAACTATCATGCTTTTGCTAAATGACATAACCATCGTCAAAACAACAACAGCCCTGACTTTACAACAGGGCTGTTGCTATTACTACTAAGGCGATAAAACCCACCACCGGTAAGCAACCCCATCTCTTTTTTAACATCATTGCGGCTTACATTTTAATAAATTTCTCGGAACGCGTGCCTTTGTCCGTTTGTAGCTTGAGGATGTAAAGGCCGCTTGCCAGATTGGAGACATCGATACCCTCTTGGGGCAGGTTGGTGCCCTTGCCTACAGCTTGCCCGTTGATGTTGTAAATTTCGTAAGCTTCTATCAGCAAACCATTGTTGATGCTTATGTTGAGCAGGTTTTGCACGGGGTTGGGGAAGAGCCTAAATCCGTTTTCTGTGCTAAAATCTTCGAGGCTGAGGGTGGCAGTATTCTCAAACGCCCCCATATCGATGGTGCCATTTACAACTCTAGGGTTTCCATCCAAATCGGTGGCTAAGGTATTGGCAGAATTTAAACCGGCATCAATGGCCAGAGAGCCGGCTTGCAAACGGTAATCGCCCAATGTACTTAAACCTGGAGCTTGGGGATCAAAAAAGAACGGATCGGCATCAATATTGTTTCCTCCATCTGACCCTATGGCAATCACCCAACTTCCACTACCTCCGGAGTTTGCCACAAGGCTATAACTGATTGTGGAGGTAGAAGAGGTGGTATTGAAAACAGAAGCAGCGGAAGAAGTAGTACTTCCGTTGGCTGCATTGTTCCAAATGATGCTATTAGTAATGGTAAGTGTGGAAAAACCCTCATTGTAAATTCCACCGCCAGTAGTACTAGCGATATTTCCCGAAATGGTACTGTTGGTTATGGTGGGTGAGGAGTCAATATTGGACATTCCCCCACCAAATATAGCTGTATTCCCCGAAAAGCTGGAGTTTATAATGGTTGAAGATGCGTTATTTATATTGACCATTCCACCCCCAAAACTACTTACTGAATTTCCTAAAAACGTAGTATTTGAAATAGTAGGAGAGCCCCCGTTGCTGTTTAACATTCCGCCTCCTCGATTTGCAGAATTCCCTAAAAAGGTGTTGTTTGATACAGTAGGGGAGCCAGCGTTGTTGTACATCCCGCCTCCGGAGCGGTTGGGGTTTGTAACAGACCCATTAATATCATCGGCATTTCCAGCAGTTATGGCAAAGCCGTCAATGATTGCAGTGTTGTTGACATCGGAACCGGTTACTACGGTGTAGGAATTTCCTGTTAAATCGCCGCTTTGGTTGATGTCTCCACTTAGGATGGTTACGTTGGCTACCCAATCGCGTTCGGCGAGGTTGGTTTCTGTCCCGGCAAAACCACCATAAAGGGCTACATCGTTTTTAAGCTGAAAGGTAGCGTTGCGGTCATTGTCGGTTTGCGCTGTTCCTTCGTCAGGATAGTAGGTGCCTGAGGCTACCCATATTTCAGCAACTACAACGCAGGGGCTATTCAAAGCATCTTGTAAGTTGTCAAAAGCATCTGCCCAAGAAGTGCCATCGTTTGTGCCTGAGGCAGAAGAGGCCACATAAAGCACAATGCCGGTGGGGCAAACCAGTTGATTTTCATACGCACCCATATCTATAGTTCCATTATCGATTCTTGGGTTTCCATCCAAATCTGAGGTCGAGGTATTGGCAGAATTTAAACCGGCATCAATAGCTGGAGAGCCGACTTGCAAACGGTAATCACCCAGTGTACTTAAACCGGGAGCTTGTGGGTCAATAAAGAGTGGGTCTATATCTATATTATTAGTTCCATCTGTACCTATTGCACTCACCCAACTCCCACTACCCCCGGAGTTTGCTACCAGGCTATAACTGATTGTAACAGAAGAAGATCTATTGTTTGAAATAGAAGCAGCAGATATTGATGTCATACTACTTCTAGCTGCATTATTCCAGATGATGTTGTTGGTGATGGTGGGTGATGAAAAATCAGTATTAAACATCCCACCACCATCACCGATGGCCATATTTCCCGAAAAAGTGCAGTTGGTGACGGTGGGAGAGGAAGAGCTATTACTTATCCCGCCACCAAAACCTGCTCTATTCCCTGAAAAGGTGCTGTTGGTGATGGTGGGGGAAGAAAAAGCATTATACATCCCGCCACCAAGAGCAACATCCCCGTCGCTAATAGCCCTAGCCGTATTCCCAGAAAAGCTACAGTTAATGATATTGAGAGGTGCGCCACCTGAATTTCCCATCCCGCCGCCTAATTGTGCTGTATTCCCCGAAAAGCGGCAGTTTATGATGTCGGCAGATACGTTATTTAAATTGGCCATTCCGCCGCCAAATTCATTTGCTGAATTTCCTGTAAAGGTGTTGTTTAATATGGAAGGAGAGCCACCGCTGTTTAACATTCCACCGCCAAAATCATTTGCAAAATTTCCTAAAAAGGTAATATTCGTGACAGTTGGAGATCCAGCATTGTTGTACATCCCGCCTCCGGAGCGGTTGGGGCTTGTGAAAGAACCAGTAGTAGCATCAGCATTTCCTGCAGTAATGGTAAAGCCATCAATGATTGCCGTGTTGTCAGTACCCGAGCCGGTTACAACAGAGTAGGCGTTACCAGTTAAAGCACCACTTTGGTTGATGTCTCCGCTTAGGATGGTTACGTTGGCTACCCAATCACGTTCGGCGAGGTTGGTTTCTGTCCCGGCAAAACCGCCGTAAATACCAACGTTGTTTTTAAGCTGAAAGGTTGCGTTACGGTCATTGTCGGTTTGCGCTGTTCCTTCGTCAGGATAGTAGGTGCCGGCAGCGACCCAGATTTCATCGCCTGAAGCAGATATAGCAATCGCATCTTGTAGATTGGCAAATGCATTTGCCCAAGATGTTCCATCATTGGTTCCGGTGGCGTTATGATTTACAAATATTGTTGTTTGGGCTTGTATATTTTTGATTGCAAAAAAACAAACCATAAGCAGTGTGATTTTGTATAACTGATTCATTTTGAATGATATTCTTAAAAGATTTGTACTCGTATTTAAGTTTATAAAAAAGTATATATTTCAAGTTTAAATAGTATTACTGATGTCAAATTGATTTTAATGCTAAAGTTGATGTTTGGTTTAATTTATGTTTCAAGCCAAAGCTCTCAACAAAGTTTCTTTAATAAAACACGTACACTTACGTATTGAATAGTTGATGATTTTGCATTGCCCATAAAACAAGTGCATTTTGACTAGAGTTAATCCCTAATTTTTTAATCATATTGCTGCGGTGCTTTTCTACCGTACGCGCCGAGCAACCTCTTTGGGCGGCTATTTGCCCAGAGGTAAGGCCTTCTTTAATTTTTTGAAGGATCTCTTTTTCGGTTTTATTGAGTTTGCCGGTTGCAGGCTCGGTTGACATCTTTGTACTGAAAATGGTTTAGGCCAAAAGTACCTTTGCCGAACTTTAAAAAAAATACGTACACCTACGTAGCTGTTAAGAAAAGTTTAGTGGAAGATATCGGGGTTTTTTTGTACCCAAAGCAAAAGGGCGTTTTGAGAAGATTTGATGCCCAGTTTTTTGATGATGTTGCTGCGGTGCTTTTCCACCGTGCGTTTGGAGATAAACAAAGCTTCGGCAATGGCGGTAGAAGACCAATCTTTTCCGAGGTATTGTAAAATTTTGAGTTCGGTGGCGGTTAAGATTTCTTTGGTTTCGTTTACATCGGGCAAAAAAACATGCTCACTAATTTTTTTACTAACGTAAGTTTCCCCTTTATAAACCTTTTTTATGCAACGGATTAGCTCGTCTAAGGCATCTTCTTTTAAGATATATCCGTGTATGCATTGCCCCACTTCCTTGATGATGGCTTCTTGTTTGTAGAGGGTAAGGATGATGATTTTTACATCAAGGCCATTTTGTTTACATAATTTGGCTATCTCAATCCCATTCAGTTTGGGCATATCAAAATCCAAAATGGCGATTTGAGGTTGGTGTTTTAAAATTTTGTTGTACGCCTGGTTGCCATCAGAGGCAGTACCCACCACCGCGAAGCCGTTTTGCACCAAAAACATTCGGGTGCCTTGCAAAAGCAAAGGATGGTCGTCCGCTAAAACAAGGGTTGCTTTCATGGAAGTGGTAAGCTGATAGTAAGGGTTGTCCCTTTGTTAGTGATAGATTTGATTTCTGCTACAGCTCCTATATATAGTGCGCGTTCTTGCAGGTTCTTCATCCCTAAATTACCGGTAGTGGCATCTTTTTGATACACAAAGCCTTTGCCATTGTCTTTCAGTTGAAAAACAATCCGGTCGTTTTTTTTAAATACCTTTAGATTGCAGGCTGTTGCTTGAGCGTGTTTTTCAACATTGGTGATACCTTCCTGTAACATCCTAAACAGAAAAAGCTTTTTTGGTCCGGAAATTTTTTCAGCCACGGGGTCTATTTCATAAGAGTAAAAAACAGGCGAATTTTTTTGAAAGCTATCAATTAAATTTTCTATGGATTTAATGAGGCCCAACTGTTCAAACTGAAAAGGGTGCAGGTTGTGCGACATGTTTCGAACATCATTGAGGGTGTCTTCAAAGAGCTTTACCGTTTCGCTGTCGAGGGCATTGTTACTTTGAGCACGCATTTTGAGCAATAAGATTTTTTGCCCAATGTTGTCGTGCAATTCTTTGGAAATACGGACGCGTTCAGCTTCTTCAGATTGCACGATTTCGGATGCGTATTGTGCCTTGAGCAAATGTTTTTTCCTTTTTTCAAAATAAATGAGCGTCCCGATGCCCAAAACCAAGAGCGATACGATCAAATAAAACCAAGCGGTTTGATAGAAAAACTGTTGCGCTGAAATGAAGATCTCCATCGGGCGGCCTATGGTTTCGCCAAGCGGATTTAGGGCTTCAATCTGCAAAGTGTAGTCGCCCGAGGGCAGGTTGAACAAGTTAATATCGGTTTTGTTTTGCAGGTTAATCCAGTTTTGATCGTTTAAGCGATAGCGAAAAGACACCTTATCGAGGTCTAAAATGCCAAACAACCCAAAAGACAGTTGTACCGTTTTGTTGTTGGGCGGGATAAGCAGTTTTTCAACCTTCGCCAAATCGTTTGTTGATCTGATGTTGGTGATGCTGTTGTCTTGGTTTGAATGGGTAATGGAAACCCATCGGAGTTGGGCCTCTATATGCTTTTTTTCAATTTTGTCGGGATGAAAATAGTTGAGCCCTTTGAGGGTGCCCACCAAGAAATGGCCATCGTGGGTTTTTAAAGCACTGTAGCGGTTGGCCTCATAAAAACTCAGGCCGTCTGTTTCTGAAAATCTGACGGTGGTTTGCAAATCGGGGTCAAATGCGATGATGCCTTTAAAAGTATTGAGCCAAATTCGACCGCGGTCGTCAAACAGCATAGTCGCAATGCTCGCGGCCAAGGGGTCTTCAAACAATACAGAAAAAGCTTTGGTATCGGGGTCAAAACGATAGAGTTTGCCCGACTGGCTACCCAACAGCAGCCCCAATTTTTCGTGGTAAGCCACCGACATCAAGAAGTTGTCCTTTGGGTTTTCGCCGGGCATAAACGATAGCAAGGTGTCATTGGCAAACACCAACAAACCTTCCGTAGCAGCGATATAGAGATTTTTCCCAACTTTGGTGATGGCTTGCATGTCTGCCTTTGGGGTTCTAACGAGTATCTTATTTTCTTTAAGTTCTTTATCAAACCGCATGAGCCCATGGAACAAAGTGCCATAATAAATATATTGCTCGTTCTCTACCATAGTGGCAACCGGATAATAAAGAAAGGATGTGATAGCTTTGGATTTTTCATCCACGTAAATAACGCCCTTGTCGTAGTTACTCCAAAATCCGCCTGAGGTTTTAAAAATCCCTCGGTTTTGACTAATTAAATAACTTTGTCCGTTTAGGCTGAGTTCTATTTTTTTTGTTTCTTGTGTCTTTAGATTAATTTGGTACCACCCCGAGAAATCGGTGCCTACTAAAACTTCCTCCTCATTCAACTGTAGCATCGATCGGATACTCCGGTCTTCCAGAAAAGTTTTGACGGGCCGTTTTTCAAAATGATAATGATGCAGTTTTCCGTTATCGCCAATGAGCAATTCTTTGGTAAGGTCACGCGATATGGTTTCTGCCAACCGATATATGCCTAAGTCTATCCGGATAAGATCTGTTTCAATCGCCGAGCCTGTTTCTTCAATAACTTGGAGTAACACATTGCCCGTGGGATCGATATAAACCTTCTCTTCCTTAAAAAAATCGTCTTGGTGGTTTTCGTTAACGCCCTTCAAATTTTGAAGATTCCGCCATTTTTTTGATATTGTATCAAATGCATAATATTCCGGTATTTCATCAAAATGTACGTAGGTGTTTCCGCCTTGCTTAAACCAAGTGTTAATGCTCAGGTTATAATCCAAATCGCGCTCATCAATTCCCAATTCTGACAAAGTTATATGTCTTATCAGTTGTCCATCACTACTGTAAAGGTGAACGCCACTGCGGTCGTCCAACAGAAACATATCGTCAAAAGGAATCAGGTGTTCAAAATTTGGATCTACAGCAGTGCCTAAATCGGCTAAAAAAATACTATTTAAATCCGCTTCCAAACGGTACAGCTTCGTTTGCACGGGGGTTTCAACAAATAACAAATAAGAATCCTTGTAGGGAAAAAGCGCAACGCTTAGTATATCCTCGCCTTCAGAAAATTCCACTTTTGAAAAAACCAAAGTGTTGGGATTGAGTAAAAAAACCTCAGTGGTTTCCTCCGATTTAAACAACACGAAGAATTGTCCGTCTGCCCGTTTGACCATCTCCACCCGGGTAATGGTTGCTTTTTTTAACTTGGGCAATGCAACCGTGTAAAAAGCAGTTCCGCTGTAGCATTGTATGATGGGCTCCCGAACGTTGATCTCTGTGCCAACTATCTTCAGGCTTTGCCCGGAGATCCATAGCCAACCGCTATTGTCGTACAGCATGGATTGGGCTTGGTGCACTTCATAGCCTTCTTTAAAACCAAATACCCTTTGGCTGACCCAAACGTCGGGGTCTTTTAGCTGAGCATGTGCAAGGTTTTGCCCTAAGCAAAGGAACAAAATCAGCCCGAGGTGTAAAGAAAGATGATTTGGTTGCAATTGACAATTAGGTTTTATATAACCAAATATACCGATAAAATAGATAAAGTTGCAAGCCCGGCTTAAAATAGCAGAACTGAACCCATCAAAAGATGTGGGTCAAATAGGCTGTCCACCTCAGGTTTTGGCATACCAAAAATACTTGTGCCTAGAAAAAAAATGACAGACAACAGTTGCATCGCAACCAATAAAATGTTTACTTTTCAACATGAAAGTTGAATTATGACTCATAAAATTATCGGTCGGTCGGAAACAGCAGATTTTCCCGAATTGGGACTAAGTAATATCCCTGTCAAAATAGACACCGGTGCTTATACCTCGTCTATTCATTATATTAACCTTCAAGAGAAAGAGGGGGAACTACTTGTTTGGTTTGACAAACTCGCATCTCCGATTCATTTTAAAAACTTTAAAATAGCTAAAGTGAGAAGCAGCAACGGAAAGTTGCAAAATCGTTATAAAATTAAGACACAAATGCGTTTCTTTGGCAAAAAATACCGCATACAGATGACCCTTGCCAAACGTACGCGTATGCGTTTTCCGGTTTTAATTGGAAGAAAATTTCTTTCCAAAAAGTTTTTAGTAGATCCAAGCAAGCAAAATCTCAGCGGTACCAAAAATCCAAAAACAATTTTATGAACATAGCCATTTTATCGAGAAATGCAGGGCTCTATTCTACCAACAGGTTGGTGGAAGCAGCACAAAAACGAGGCCACCACGTTGAAGTCATAGACCCACTGAGGTGTGACATTGTCATTGAAAAAAAGAACCCTGAGATTTATTACAAAGGACGGCATTTAGATAACTTTCAGGCGGTGATTCCGCGTATAGGCGCTTCGGTCACTTTTTACGGAACGGCGGTGGTCAGGCAGTTTGAAATGATGCATGTTTTTACCACGGTAGAGTCGCAAGCTTTAGTACGGTCACGCGATAAACTCAGAAGCTTGCAAATCCTCAGCCGTGCAGGTTTGGGTTTGCCCAAAACGGTCTTTACCAACTATTCTAAAAACGTTAGAGAAATCATAGAACATGTGGGCGGCGCACCGGTCGTCATCAAATTGCTTGAAGGCACACAAGGCTTAGGCGTGGTGTTGGCGGAAACGCAAAATGCAGCTGAATCTGTCATAGAAGCCTTTAACGGTCTCCAAGCGCGCGTCATTGTGCAGGAATTTATCAAAGAAGCCGGCGGTGCCGATATACGTGCATTTGTGGTAGATGGGCATGTAGTGGGCTCTATGAAGCGGCAAGGCAAAGAAGGTGAATTCCGATCCAACCTTCACCGAGGCGGCTCAGCAGAAATCATAGAACTCACAGATGAAGAAGAAGTAACGGCCATCAAAGCGGCGCGAGCCATGAGTTTGGGCGTGGCCGGTGTGGACATGTTGCGGTCAGACCGAGGCCCTCTGATTTTGGAAGTCAACTCTTCACCAGGGCTCGAAGGTATTGAAGCCGCTACGGGCGTAGATATAGCCAAAAAAATCATACGTTATATCGAAAGAAACGTCTAACTATGGCTAAGCTCAACGGATTTAAACTTTTTGGTGAAAACATTGCGCCCGGCGAAAGCAAAACCATTTACCTCGAAATCGCCAAACTTCATACGACGACCAAACTGAGTATCCCCATTATTGTAGAGCGTGCCGAGGAGCCGGGACCTGTCATTCTGATTACGGCCGGCATACACGGTGATGAAATCAATGGCATAGACATCGTAAGACAGCTGGTTGCCCAAAAAATCAATTGTCCGTTGCGAGGCACTATTGTTTGCATACCTATCGTCAATGTTTTTGGTTTTGTAAATCGTTCTCGGGCATTTCCCGACGGCCGCGACCTAAATCGGGTGTTTCCGGGTTCAAAAAACGGATCGTTGGCTTCCAGATTTGCCTATGAGATTATGACCGAAATTCTTCCGAAAGTAGATTATTGTTTAGATTTTCATACCGGTGGCGCACAGCGCTTCAACGCCCCGCAAATTCGTATCGAATTTGACAACCCCACACTTTACGAATTGGCAAAGCTTTTCAACGCACCTTTTACCGTGCACAGCAAAAACCTGGCAAAGACCTTTAGAAACAGTTGCGACAAATTGGGCAAACCCATGCTGCTGTTTGAAGGCGGCAAGTCTGATGACATCAACAAAGAGATCAGTCGCCAAGCTATTGAAGGAATCAAACGCGTTCTCAATCATCTGGGGGTTTTATGTGCCCGTGTAAAGGCCAATCCGCCATCGCAACATACTGTTTTTGTCAGCGAAACCCAATGGATTCGTGCCAAAGTTTCGGGTTTGTTTCACAACGAAATCGAGATTGGTCAAAGAGTAAAAAAAGGAACAGTTTTGGCCAACATTACCGATCCGTATGGCAGTATTTCCAAAAAAATCAAAGCACCGGTTGAGGGTTATGTCATCAACATCAACCATTCGCCCATCGTTTATCAAGGCGATGCCATTTATCACCTCGCAACACATTGGCAAGCATAAAGAGATGGACAAAAAAACACTGAGAAAGCTGTACACAGAAAAAAGAATGTCGCTGTCTGCCGTTGACAGACAAATTCTAAACGGGGCTATCTTTGAACAACTAAAAACCATACCTATTTGGGGATACCACTTTTATCACGTCTATTTGCCCATTCCGACAAAAAACGAACCTGAGACCAATCAAATTATTTCAACACTTTTTACAAGAGGCAAAAAAGTGATAGTTTCTAAAGCTGATTTCACAAACTTTGAAATGCGCCATTTCTATTTGGAACCAAACACACAGATAGCACCGGGACCCTATCAAATTCCGGAACCCGTGGATGCAACCCCTGCAGATATGCAACATACAGAAGTGATTTTTGTGCCCCTATTGGCTTTTGATTTGCAAGGTTACCGGGTGGGATACGGCAAAGGTTTTTACGATAGATTTATGGCAATTTGCAAAAAAAACACGCTTAAAATAGGCATTTCTTTTTTTGATCCTGTGGATGCCATTAAGGACAAGCAACTGACAGATATCCCGTTGGATTATTGCGTGACACCCGAAAGGGTTTACAGGTTTTTTGCCGGTTAATCGGTTTCTTTGGTGCGTTTCTTGGCCCGGAAAAATATTTTGATTTTGAAGTGATGCCATCACCGCATTTCTGCGCGCTCCTTAGAGGTTAAATACAGATTTTATCCAGACCTACGTGTCGCCAAGTTTTTACAAATTAAAAACTATCTTTGAACCATGTTTTACGATGAAATAATCGGTCATGAAAGCCTGAAAAAACACCTGCAGTTCAGCGTGGAAAACGGACGTATTCCGCACGCTCAAATTTTTTCGGGAGATCCGGGTTCAGGAACACTTTTAATGGCACTGGCCTATGCCCAACACCTTTTAGTGAGTCACTTAGAATCGGACACGGCAACCTATCGTCAAAACCTGCAAAAAAGTGAACACCTCACACATCCGGACTTACACTTTGTGTTTCCGGTGGCAAGCAACCAAGATGTAAAAAGCAAACCCATGTCTGACTTGTTTTTGCCGGCGTGGCGAAAATTTGTAGCCGAAACGCCCTACGGAAATGCGTATGATTGGTTTATGCAAATTGGCATCGAAAACAAACAAGGATTTATTGGTGTGGACGAGGCTCAGGACATCGTCAGAAAATTGAATTTAAAATCATTTGAAGGCGGGTATAAAGTGATGCTGATTTGGATGGCTGAAAAAATGAATACAGAAACAGCCAACAAACTCCTGAAACTCATAGAAGAACCCACCGAAAAGACGGTTTTGATACTGGTTTCCCAAGATGCCGCACAGCTTTTGCAAACCATCCAATCCAGGTGTCAACTCGTGGAGATACCCAGAATGTCTGAAGCAGTTATAGAAAAAGCCTTGGTTGACAAATACGGGCTCAAAAATTTTGAGGCCTCACAAATAGCCAAAAAAGCGGAGGGCGATTTTCAAAAAGCCCTACAGTTGCTCACACCTTCAAGCGAAGACGTTTATTTTGAAGCGCTTTTTGTGCGTTGGGTGCGGCTTGCTTTTAGTGCCAAAGGCAATAAAAAGGCCATTTTAGATCTGCTCAAATGGGCTGAAGAAGTAGCTTCAAAAGGCAGGGAAACGCAGAAGAGTTTTTTGAAATACTGTCTTGAAGTTTTCAGACAAGCAATTTTATTGAATCAGAATTGTAAGGAATTGGTTTTTTTTGAGTCTAAAGACGCCAAGTTTGATATCAACAAGTTTTCGCCTTTTGTTCATCCGGAAAATGTTTTTAGCATCTTTGAATTGATCAAAGAAGCTTCTTTGCACATAGAGCGGAATGGAAATGCTAAAATCGTGTTGACGGACTTGTCCATTAAACTCACGCGTTTGTTGCATCAAAAAAACCGGTCGGCATGATAGATAATATTACTTCGAATATCACAGAAATTCTTATTCTGCTGTTTTTGCTCATCACTTTTTTGCAATCCGGATTTGATAAACTGCGAAACTGGACCGGCAACTACAACTTTATCAAAACACATTTTGCAAAGACACCTTTGCGAAAATCGGTTCGCTTGTTGTTATTGATTATTTTAATTGTAGAATTTTTGGCGGGAATACTCAGTGGTTTAGGCGTATTTGAAATTATTGCTTTCGGAAACCGTGGCTATGGACTTCTGGGCGCTGTCACCTCTTGTTTGGCACTTTTGATGTTGCTCTTTGGGCAACGTATAGCCAAGGATTATCAAGGCGCTTTAACCATTACTTGCTATTTTATTGTTGCAATTTTTGGAGTGTTTTTGCTGAATTTTTAAAGTAGCTTATACTTCCCGTTTGCCCGTTAGGAGGGACGGTTTCACATTAACGATTAACCATCAAAAGTTTTCTTCGCAAAAAACTTTGAATATCAAATAAAACACTTACTTTTGCGCCCACATTAATAACCGAGGTCGTGTACCTCAAAATTTAAACATTATGCCAGTTAAAATCAGATTACAAAGACACGGTAAAAAAAACAAACCTTTTTACTGGATTGTAGCCGCAGATGCACGTTCTAAGAGAGACGGACGCTACCTTGAAAAATTAGGAACTTACAACCCCAACACCAATCCTGCAACCATTGACCTCAATATCGACGGTTCGGTAAAATGGCTTCACAACGGTGCCGTCCCTACCGAAACAGCCAGAGCTATACTTTCATACAAGGGTGTTTTACTTAAACATCACCTTGAAGTAGGTAAAAATAAAGGCGCGTTGACAGATGAGCAAGTTCAGGCAAAATTTGAAGCTTGGTTGCAAGAAAAAGACAACAAGATTACTTCTAAAAAAGAAAATCTCAGCAAATCTAAAGCAGAAGCTCGAGCAGAAAAATTAGCAGCTGAAAAAGCAACAAGCGAAAAGCGAAAAGCTGCAGCGGAAGCTGTCGAAGAAACTCCCGCAGACGAAGTAGCGGTTGAAGAAGCTGCTGAAGCACAAACGCCCGAAGCAACAGACGAAACCTCTAAAGAGGCAGAAGCTTAATCAATAAAAGCACATGCAAAAGAAAGACTGTTTCTATCTCGGAAAAGTCGTTTCGAAGTATAGCTTTAAAGGGGAAATTCTTGTCAAACTAGACACAGACGAACCCGAATTATATCAAAACTTGGAATCAGTTTTTGTGGATTACCGCAACAAACTGATTCCTTTTTTTATTACACAGTCTTCACTCCACAAATCCGATTTGCTCAGATTGGCTTTTGAAGACATACAAGATGAAGCCGAAGCAGACAAACTCATAGGTTCCGAATTGTATCTGCCTTTGGCGTTTTTGCCAAAACTTAGCGGAAACAAGTTTTACTACCACGAAATCATTGGTTTCCGTGTTGTTGACGAAGTTCACGGCGATGTGGGCATCGTTCATTCGGTAAACGACCAATCGCCTCAGGCACTACTCGAAGTGATGAAAGGCGAAAAAGAAATCCTTATTCCCATAACGGATACCTTTATTCGCGAAGTGGACAGAGCGGGAAAAGCCCTTCATGTCACTACGCCGGACGGACTCATTTCACTGTATTTGGGGGATGCATGAGTGCCGATTCCCACACCTTTTATTTTAAAAAATTCCACCTCAAACACGATCGTTGTGCCATGAAAGTGGGCACCGATGGTGTTTTGCTAGGAGCTTGGGCTAAAGCCCATCTGCCAAAGCGCGTACTTGACCTTGGAACCGGCTCCGGATTGATTGCCCTTATGTTGGCACAGCGTTTCCCTACGGCAACTATTGATGCATTGGAAATAGACTGCCAAGCAGCTACACAAGCAGCCGAAAATTTTAAGGAATCGGCTTGGAATGAAAGAATTTGTTTGATAAATGCAGACTTTAAAGATTTTGAAGCGCAACACAATTACGATCTCATTGTGTGCAACCCGCCATTTTTTCCGGCTCAAAATCCATCGCCCAATGCAGTAAGGGCATTGGCGAGATCTGTAACACATTTTTCACTTGCAGTTTTTTTCCAAAAGTGTTTTGAATGGCTGCAACCTCATGGCAGTCTGCAACTTATTTTTCCGTTTGAAGATGAAGAATTGTGGCGTCATCAAGCGATGGAAGCAGGTTTTTATGTAACATATTGCACAAAGGTTCGTGGTCATGAAAATGCACCTTTTAAGCGGATGTTGACGGTTTTCGAAAAAGTTGAAAAACCAGTAACAACCGATTCTTTAACCATTGAAACGAACCGACACCAATACACGGACGAATACAAAAGTTTGACACAAGCGTTCTATCTCAATTTTTAGCCCAGGTTTCGTTTGTCGCATCCTGATGAAATCCGTATATTCGTGAAAATATAACAAATCAACAAACATAAGTTACATATGAGCACTTCTCACTCGACATTGGTACAAAAAGCATTGGAAAATTTACAACTCAAAGCAGTTAATTCGGGTACTTCTACCGGATCGCATTGGATGGATTCGGGCAGTTACCTTACGTCTGTATCGCCGGTCGATGGAAAATCGATAGCGCAAGTTTCGCAAACCACAGCCGATCAATACGAAGAAGTGATGACTGCCGCGACCCGGGCTTTTAAGGAATGGCAGATGAAACCGGCACCTTTTCGCGGAGAGATTGTGCGCCAATTTGCAGAAAAATTGCGAGTTCACAAGCACGATTTGGGCGTGTTGGTTTCTTATGAAATGGGCAAATCGCTACAAGAAGGCTTGGGTGAGGTTCAAGAAATGATAGACATTTGTGATTTTGCCGTTGGACTTTCCAGGCAACTTCACGGCTTGACGATGCACTCTGAACGCCCCGGACACAGAATGTATGAACAATACCATCCGTTGGGTGTGGTCGGAATTATTTCGGCGTTCAATTTTCCTGTAGCTGTTTGGAGTTGGAACACCGCGTTGGCTTGGATTTGCGGAGATGTCTGTGTTTGGAAGCCATCAGAAAAAACGCCGCTTTGCGGTGTGGCATGCCAAAATCTGATTGCTGAAGTGCTCGAAGCCAATCATTTGCCCGAAGGCATTTCTTGCTTGGTAACCGGAGATTACCGCATCGGCGAAAAAATGACACATGACGGCAGAATACCACTGATTTCAGCAACCGGATCTACCCGTATGGGCAAAAAAGTAGCCCAAAATGTCGCAGCGCGTTTGGGCAAATCGCTTTTGGAGCTTGGCGGGAACAACGCCATTATCATCACACCCGATGCCGACATCAAAATGACGGTCATTGGCAGCGTCTTTGGAGCGGTTGGTACTTGTGGCCAGCGCTGCACTTCTACACGCAGATTGATTATCCACGAGTCAGTTTACGACACAGTGGCTGAGGCCTTGAAAAAGGCATATGGCCAGTTGCGCATTGGAAATCCTTTGGATGCGGCCAACCACGTAGGGCCTCTGATTGATAAACAATCCGTTGAAAACTATCTGTCTGCACTAGAAAAAGTAGTGGCGGAAGGCGGAAGTGTTATTGTGGAAGGTGGTGTGCTTTCCGGCGAAGGTTATGAAAGTGGATGTTATGTGAAGCCGGCAATTGTAGAAGCTAAACCCGATTTTGAAATGGTTCAATGTGAAACATTCGGCCCTATTCTTTATCTCATCAAATACAGTGGTAGTGTAGAAAACGCTATCGAAATTCAGAATGGTGTGGTACAAGGGCTATCATCGGCCATCATGACGAACAATTTGAGAGAAGCCGAAACTTTTCTGTCGCATTCGGGTTCGGACTGTGGTATTGCCAATGTAAATATTGGTACAAGTGGCGCAGAAATTGGCGGTGCTTTTGGTGGCGAGAAAGAAACCGGAGGTGGTAGAGAAAGTGGTTCGGACGCTTGGAAAATTTACATGCGCCGCCAAACAAATACCATCAATTACACCACAGAATTGCCATTGGCACAAGGTATCAAATTTGAATTGTAGCGCTTAAAATTCTGCATTTTTTGGGGTTCTGGGGTATGGAATCACGTCACGGATATTGCCCATGCCTGTGACGAATTGTACCAATCGCTCAAAACCGAGCCCGAAACCGCTGTGTACACAAGTTCCGTAGCGGCGTAAATCTAAGTACCACCAAAGTTCTTTTTCATTGATACCGAGATCTGCAATTTTTTGTTGCAAGACTTCAAGCCTTTCTTCGCGTTGCGAACCACCGACGATTTCGCCGATTCCGGGAAATAAAATATCCATAGCGCGTACCGTTTTTTGATCCTCGTTTAGCCGCATATAGAAAGCTTTAATCTTGGCGGGATAATCAAACAATATAACAGGACACTGAAAGTGTTTCTCTACCAAAAAACGTTCGTGTTCGCTCTGTAAATCGGCACCCCAAGCTTCGATGATGTATTTGAATTTTTTCTTTTTGTTAGGTTTGGAATTTTTCAAGATATCAATGGCTTCAGTGTAGCTTACCCGTTTAAATTGATTTTCAATAACGAAATTGAGTTTTTCTTTCAATTTCAAATCACTGCGTTCTTCTTGTGGCTTGGTTTTTTCTTCATCCAACAGCCTACTTTCGAGAAAATCGATGTCTTCGGCGCAATTTTCAACAGCGTATTGCACCACATATTTGATAAAGTCCTCAGCCAAATCCATATTGTCAGCCAATTCAAAGAATGCCATTTCCGGTTCTATCATCCAAAATTCGGCCAGATGGCGTGAAGTGTTTGAGTTTTCTGCACGAAACGTAGGCCCGAAAGTATAGACTTTGCTCAAACCCATGGCATAGGTTTCGGCTTCCAGCTGACCTGAAACCGTGAGGTTGGTTTCTTTACCGAAAAAATCTTCGTCGTAGTTTACGTTTCCTGTATCATCTAATGGTGGATTTTTGGGATCCAAGACGGAGACGCGAAACATTTCTCCGGCGCCTTCCGCATCGGAGCCGGTGATAATAGGCGTATTGACGTAGAAAAATCCGTTTTTTCTAAAGTATTCGTGTACGGCAAATGCCAAGGCAGCCCGCACGCGCATCACAGCACTAAAAGTTTGGGTGCGCACGCGCAAGTGGGCGTTTTCTCTTAGAAATTCTAAAGAATGTTTTTTGGGTTGAATGGGATATTTTTCCGGATCGGAATCACCCAAAACATCCATTTGTACCACCTCTATTTCAACAGCTTGCCCCTTGCCTTGACTTTCTACCAAAACGCCTTTTACGGCTAGACAAGCACCGGTTGTTATTCTTTTTAACAGCGTTTCCGGAAATTTCTCAAAATCGACCACACACTGAATATTTTGTGCGGTAGAACCGTCGTTCAATGCAATAAAACGATTGCTTCTGAAGGTCCTAACCCAGCCTTTGGCCGTAACTTCGGTTAACAGAGGGGTTTTATGTATCAAATCTTTAATAGAGGTATGCATGGCAAAGAAATTTTGCGCAAAGATACTTTAATGATAATGTGCTGCAATATCTAAATCCAAAAAATTGAACATCGTGCAATGAAACAGATTTTAGTGAAAATACCCAAATATAGGTACTTACTTATGGATTTATGTTTATACGTTTGTCGTGTAATGTTTTCAATTTCACTACTCAGTGATTGGAGTTAATTATTTGGGGGAAGACCCTATCTCTAATAGGATAGGGTTTTTTTATGGTCATTAAATTGCTTGCCGGGCATCCATTTTCTATTTATCAGATTTCGATGAATTTTTTATCAATAAAGAGCGCCAATGAACTCAGGATTCTTTGTCCGCGCAGTCGAGCGCTATTTTAAAGACCTCAAAGCCAATAAACCGTGCAACAAGTTGGAACCTTTCTGTATAAATTACATATAATGAACAGCATACCGCTGTGTTATAATCAGACCTTGCCTGTCAGTAAGCGCAAAAGCGAAAAGTGAATGTATTTTTAAAAAATGCTATTTCGCAAACGTTTTCAGGTTAAAATACTATCGAAAAATGTGATAAATTATTAAAAATACCTACTTGAAACGCCATTTTATGTTTACTATATTAATTGAAAACATCAATTTTAAACGAATTTAAGAGATAATATAATACATATATTGGGAAATTATACAAATAAAACTGTGACCTATTGGTTATATGTTTGCACAGTATAATTGAAGCAATTCAATAAAAATTATAATCATGGGATTGAAAAAGCAATTTTTGAAAAGCAAACCTGTTTGTAAAGTTACTTTTAACTTACCTGCAGAATTAGCCGGAGAGGCTAAAAAAGTATCGGTTGTTGGAGACTTCAACGACTGGAAAGAAAAGAAAGGATTGGTATTGAAAAAATTGAAAGACGGATCTTTCAAAGGTGCTGTTGACCTCCCGGTTGACGGTGAGTATCAATTTCGTTACCTTGTTGACGGCGAGCGTTGGATAAACGACAACGAAGCTGACAAATACGTCAACAGTGGTGTATCTTATGAAGACAACTCTGTAGTTGTTCTCTAATTTCGGAAGATTTTTTTGTTCATAAGTTTGTTTGTTTGTTTTCACGGCCGTCTATAAGACGGCCGTGATTTTTTTGATTAGGGTTAATTCTACACATCCCTAATAATCTTAAAATCGATTACTTTCGCCAAGAAATAAATGGCAATTATGAGAAAATTACAAAATAGCGAACTGAACAGATTGGATGTAGAAGCCTTTAAAAAAGAAAACAAATTGCCCATTGTCATTGTTTTGGACAATGTACGCAGTTTGCACAATGTAGGTGCCATTTTCAGAACGTCTGATGCTTTTCTTATTCAAAAGATATACCTCTGTGGCATCACGGGCACGCCACCCAACAAAGAAATACGTAAAACGGCCTTGGGCGCTACAGAAACTGTATGTTGGGAATATGCAAGCAACACTTTAGAACTGGTAAAAAAGCTTCAAGGGCAAGGCATTTACGTGGCCAGTTTGGAACAGGCAGTGGGTAGTGTGATGTTGCAAGATTTTGAACCGATTCCGGCTCGTACCATGGCTTTTGTCTTCGGGCACGAGGTGCACGGTGTGAGCCAAGAAGTGGTGGATGCTTCTGACAAGGTCATCGAAATCCCTCAATTTGGCAGTAAACATTCGCTCAACGTTTCAGTAAGCGCGGGAATGGTTATTTGGGAACTCTTCAAAAAACTCAAGACTTAGGCGCGGCTGATTTTTTCTAAAATATACAGGTACGCACTTCTGTTTTCTACAAAATCCATATCGGATACATCGATGATTAAACTTTTATCGGTTGGCAATGTTTTGATAAATTCCAAATATCCCGAATTGATTTTATCCAAATAATCCGGTGCAATCCGCTGTTCGTAGCTGCGTCCGCGCTTGCGAATGTTGTCGAGCAACCGAGCGGTATTTTGATATAAAAACACGTACAAATCGGGTTTTACAGCATCTTTATAAATGATTTCAAAAAACTTTTTATAGAGCAAAAACTCATCCTCAGCTAAGGTTATTTTTGAAAAAATAAGCGATTTATAGATGTCGTAATCCGAAATGAGAAAATCGCTGAACAAATCGAACTGGGAAACGTCGTCGGAAAATTGTTGGTAGCGATCGGCCAAAAAAGACAGCTCCAAGGGGAAAGCATAACGCGCGGGTTTTTCGTAAAACTTGGGTAAAAACGGATTGTCTGCAAAGCGTTCCAATATCAATTTGGCATTAAAGTCTTCCGCAATTTGGCTGGCTAAGGTTGTTTTTCCGGAACCGATATTGCCTTCTATGGCTATGTAGTTTCGCTTGTTAAAATCGAACCTGCTTTTTGGGTTTGTGAGGCTGATGCCTGTTTTTTGAATAACACCGGGAAAATCACCATTTTCGAGTAAATCGATCATCCTTTTTTGAAAGACAGGATGCAAGATGTCTGCAGCAATTTCGGCGAGCGGCTTTAGTACAAAATTGCGCCGGTGTAGCGCAGGGTGTGGAATTTCCAAGCTGGCGGTTTCTATTTTAAACTGATCGTAGAGCAAAATGTCAACGTCTATGATTCTTGCTTCATAGCCTTTTTCTAAGCTGCGTTTTCTGCCCATATCGGACTCAATCTCCAAACAATTTTGCAGCAGTTTTTCGGGAGTCAAAGTTGTGTGAATTTCCACACAGGCGTTCAAAAAATCGTGACTTTCAAAACCCTGTGCGCCGGTTTTATAGACAGATGAAATACTGCGAAGGTCTCCTACGCGTTTGTAAAGTGCTTCTAAGGCATGTTGCAAATTTTCACTTTTGTTGCCCAAATTGCTGCCCAAAGACAAAAATATCCGGTGTTGTTGGCTCATTAAAATGCTTCGTTCTGTAAACTGATTTCTAAAAATGTGAATATTTTGACAAAATAAACAAATCACAAGCACTTAAAGGCAAAGGTTTTTAAAAACATTTAGTAGATTAGCCGTAAAACAAATTGCCCATCCGCATATGAATCTTACAGATCGCAAGTTGGCCTATCGCATTTTTTTGGTGATGGCTTCTATCTTTATAACCTCTTTGGTCGTTTCCAACCTGATTTTTCAAAAATTCACTTCTTTTGACTTTTTCGGACTTTATACCTTTGAAATTTCCGTCGGGATTTTGCCCTATCCGCTCACCTTTCTCATCACGGATTTAATATCTGAGATATACGGAAAAAAAATGGCCCAAAGCGTGGTTACCGCCGGCATCTTTGCTTCTTTTTTCTCACTGTTGTTTGTATATGTGGCCGATTGGGTGCCTGCTACAGATTGGTCGCCCATTGGAGATGCTCTTTTTACCAAAGTATTTGGAGGTACGGCGATTGCTGTTTTCGCATCTATGATGGCCTATCTGACTGCCCAATACATCGACATTCAAATTTTCCACTTCTGGAAACGGATTACCAAAGGAAAAATGCTGTGGTTGCGAAACAATTTCTCTACGATTTCTTCTCAATTTATAGACACCTTCACGGTGGTGTTGCTGCTTTGTACCTTTGGGAAAATTGAATGGAGCAAGTTTACCGCTTTGGTTTTGAGCGGCTTTGCCTTCAAAGCGCTGGTGGCACTTACCGATACGCCGCTGTTTTATCTTGGGGTTTACCTATTCAAAAAAAGATTTAAACTCAAAGAAAATCAAGAGATTACGCTCGATACAATTTAGTTTGCAACTAGCTGAAAACCGAACAACACCAATAACATTAATGATATCATTTATAGCAAATAAGGGAAGAAGTTCATTTACTGCCTGTGAAGACAGCTTAACCTCAAGCGTTTTTGATTACTTGAAATATTTACCAATAAATCTATTTTGGGAAATTTTAAAAAAGTCAATGTATCAAAATAAATTACCTAAATTATCAGGTGAATTATTAAGTATCGAATACTGGCCTAAATGGCAACCAAATCATACCGATAACAGCAGATTTGTTGAACCTGATGTATTTCTTCGTTTTGAAGATTTTGATGTTTTAATAGAAGCGAAAAGGAGAAATTATGGTGGTCAGAGTAAAACTCAATATACCAACCAAATACAAGCTTATTCCAATGAATACGGAGATGATAATAAAATATTATATTACATAAAATTGGGAGGACTTATAACATTTTCTAATGAGGATTCATCTCAGTCAAAGATAATTATTTGCAAAACCGATTGGTCTAAATTATTACAAGAAGTTGTTGAATTAAAAAAAGAATTAGAACAAAGTAATCGTTATTTAACGGAACACTATATTAGGCTTTTAGATGATTGCATTAAGGGATTTACACTTCATCATTTCTATTATATGGAATGGCTAATAGATTTATCTAAAATTAAAATAAATACTCAAACGATTCCTTTAAATATAAAATAAATGCACGAATTAAAAAACAGTTTGATAGAAGTCAGAAAAGCCTATCGACTTTTATATGACTATCAAAAGAAAGTATTAGACCTTGTTCAATTCATAGGTTCCGAATATGGACGCAGTTACAATGGAGGCTACTCAAAATACTGTAATGTTGCACCACGAAATGGTAAAGGTTCTTTAGACCAATGGGCTTGGGATTGGTTAAATATGTATTATTATGAATTCAATTTTCACGATGTAGAAAATAAAAGTTACTTTTCTGTTTTATTAATTTCTGATACAGGATTTTACGAAGCCAAAAATGAAGATTCAAAGTTTAATGATAAATTAGAATTAGAAAAATATACAAACGCAGAAAGGAGCAGTACTAAATTGGCATTTGTTTATGGTGATGGAATCTGGGAATGTGATGGCTTTTTAAAAAATGATTGTTGGGAAGACCCAGAGTTTCTTCTAAAAAACCAAGGAATTTTCATTAAAGAAGACAATCTAGGTAAAATGGTATTTAAAAGTTATAATCTTGAAGAATTTTCAACTAAAAAAAATGCTATTAATAATTTGAGGGATTTTTCAGATTATTGTAATTCAAATGGTATAAATTTTAGATTAAAGAGAGATATAGAAGACATATAGTAAGCTAGTGGCCAACACCTTGTACAGACCACCTCGGGGCAAGTGATGGAACCTAAAGCCTGCGTTTTTTTGCTAACTTTACGACCTGCTCGAAAGTTCTCGCGGTTTTATCCGCAACGAGCCATACACGCAAAACGTTAGCACCAAGCTATGAAAACGCGTTAATCCAAAATAAATAAAGACTGAATTGATAATTTTGTATCTTTGATCAAAAGACAAAAAGATATGGATTTAGAAGCAAGAAAAATATCATTTGTTCAAGAATTTTTAAGACTTCAAAACGAAGAAATCGTTAGCGGACTTGAAAAATTATTGCGTAAAAGAAAAGCTGAATTGATTGAAAAAAATTTCAAACCAATGACGATGGAGCAATATAATGCAGAAATTGACCAGGCAATGGAAGATTCAAAAAATGGACGAATGATAAAAGCAACGGATTTAAAGGCTAAAATCCAAAAATGGAATTAGAAGTTTATTGGTTAGAACTTGCGGAAAACAAACTTGAAGATATTTACAGCTATTATTCAATCAAAGCAAGTAAAAGAGTAGCTGAAAAATTAATTAATGGAATCGTTGACTCCACTATTGGAATTGAAAAGCAACCAGAAATAGGACAAGTTGAAACCAGTTTGAAACATAGAGAACAAGAATTTCGATATTTAGTGTTTAAGAATTACAAAATAGTTTATTGGATAAATGATGACTTTAAGCGTATCGAAATTGCGAATGTTTTTGACACGAGACAAGACCCTGATAAAATAAACGAAACGAAATAAAGCCAGTTGCCAACACCTTGTCATAACGCATCGCGGGACAAGTGATTGACCCGAAAGCCTGCGATTTATGGTTAACTTTTATACTTAACCGGAAAGTACGCGTTTCTTTTATCGCAACAAACCATGCATGTTAAACAAAATCTTAACATGAGCGTTGGTTAATTTTTTGTAATTTTCATCAAAAATTAAGGTATGAATTTCAAGAAGATTTTAAAAATCACCGGTTTTACCTTTTTGGGTATATTGCTTATTTTAATTGCCATTCCATTTCTCTTTGAAGGCAAGATCAAAGATGCCCTCAAAGAGGCACTCAACGAGAATGTACATGCACAGGTAGATTTTACAGACGTCAATTTGAGTTTTATACGCAGCTTCCCCGACGCCAGCTTGACGATTACAAACCTGAAAGTCATAAACTTCGAACCCTTTGCTGGCGACACCTTGCTCGCTGCACAAAACATTTATCTCAACCTTTCTTTGATGGATATCATCAAAGGCGGTAAAGTATCTGTACACAATTTTGAACTCGAAAAGGCTTTTATCAACATCAAAATAGATTCGCTCGACAGGGCCAATTATGACATTGCCAAAAAAAGTGATACACAAACACAGTCAGGCAAAGAGACAGCTGAAAAACCTTCCGATTTTTCAATGTCGCTCGATGCCTATAAAATCACAGACAGCCGAATTTACTACCTCGATGACAAAGCAAAGATTTTTTTGAAACTCGACCAATTTAACCACGAAGGCACCGGAGATTTGACAGCAGATAACACCGTACTCTCTACCCACACCCAAACCAATATCTCTTATGAAATGGGCGGAACGCGCTACTTCAACAACACCAAAACCACCCTACAAGCCGACTTGGATTTGGATATGAAAAACCAAAAATACACCTTCAAACAAAATGAATTGCGCATCAACCAGTTGCCACTCAATTTTGACGGGTATGTTCAGTTGCTCGACCAAGGCCAACAAATAGATATTACTTTTAAAACACCCAGTTCTTCATTTAAAAACTTTTTGGCAATCATTCCGGAAGCATACGCCAAAGACATCGAAAATGTAGATACACAAGGCGATTTTGTGGTAAACGGCTCCATTAAAGGTTTGTCAACCGATGAAAGAATACCAAACCTAGACATCTATGTTTCCTCCGAAAAAGCATCTTTTAAATATCCCGATTTGCCCAAAAGCGTGGAAGATATTTACATCAAAATGGCTATAAAAAACGAAACAGGCATCACCAACGATACCTATATCCAAATGGACACGCTTTGCTTTCGTATAGATCAAGACCTGTTTCGCGCCAACGGACGTTTTAGCAATTTGATTGAAAACCCGATGATTAAATCACATATTGATGGCCAAATAGATTTGTCTAAAATTGCGCAGGCCTATCCACTTACACTCGATACGCCCCTGCAAGGTATCGTAAAGGCAAATTTGAAGAGTGAATTTGATATGGGCTCCTTGGAAAAAGAACAATACCAACAAGTAAAAGCCAGCGGCAATTTTTCAATAGATAATTTTATTTACAAATCTGAAGATTTTAAATCGCCCTTCGAAATAAAAACAGCTTCTTTAGTTTTTAATACCAGCAAAGTACAGCTTAACAAACTCGAAGCCAAAACCGGACAAACAGATATGTCCGCAACAGGAACTTTAGACAATTTATTTGGGTATTTGTTCTCAGACCAAGTACTCAAAGGCAGCTTCGAGCTGTCTTCCAATCAATTTGCAACGGCTGACTTTATGGACGACGAAAACAACACAACAGACACCCCGTCAGATTCCGAAGCAGACCAAAAAGGCACAAAGGGCGAAGGCGCATCCAAAGTGGAAGAAAGCCCGTTTATGATTCCTAAAAAAATTGATGCCGTTTTCAATGTAAAAGCGCAAACTGTTTTGTATGACAACCTTACTTTGCGCAATGTAACCGGAAAAGCCTACATAAAAGACCAAACCGTGCGCTTCGAGCAGGTGACATCAAACCTTTTTGGCGGAAAACTAGCCTTCAACGGGAATGTATCTACACAAACGAACGTACCGAAATTTGAAATGAATTTGGGTGTGAATGAATTTGATATCGAGCAGTCTTTTCAAGGGCTCAGCTTGTTTCAAAATTTGACGCCCCTTGCTGCAGCACTTCAAGGCAAATTCAACACCACCATTGACCTGAAAGGGGCTTTAAATTCGGATATGTCTGTCAATCTGCAGTCTCTTACCGGCGATTTATTAGCCAATTTGTTGGGCGCCAAATTTAAACCCGACAGCAACAGCAATCCTTTAGTGGCAGGCCTGACTTCTAACTTAAACTTTTTAGATCTCACAAAACTCAATCTGAACGATTTGAAAGCACAACTCGAATTTAAAGACGGCGTCGTAGAAGTAAAGCCTCTCACGCTTATGTATCAGGACATTGCAATCAACGTATCGGGAACACACGGCTTCGATCAAAACATGAGTTACAACGCCACCTTCAACGTCCCCGCCAAATATTTGGGTAGCGGCGCGAGCAGCCTGTTGGCCAATTTGAGCGGACAAGATGCCCAAAATGTGACCGTTCCCATTACAGCCAACATAGGCGGTAGCTTTAGCAATCCCATCATCAAAACCGATATGCAAAGTGCCATCCAAAACCTGTCCCAGCAGCTTGTGAATAATCAAAAACAAAAACTGATTAACCAAGGGACGGGTGCACTTGGTGGAATATTGGGAGGTAACCAAAAGCAAGCCGACACCCTGAAAAAAGACTCTACAGCCACTAAGAAACCCGTGGAAGAGGCCGCCAAAAGCCTATTGAACAATATTTTCGGAAGTAAAAAGAAAAAAGACACCGTCAATTGAGCTTTTTTCTAACGAACTAAAAACTACCTTTGCGCAAAATTTTTGCATGGAAGATTTTTTTTTAACTAACAAACCCTATTTAACAGCCATCGACAAGGCAAGCGTTGAAGCCGAAGCGCCCAGCAATATCGCTTTGGTGAAATACTGGGGAAAAAAACCCAACCAGATTCCGGCAAATCCCTCGGTGAGTTTTACACTTTCAAACGCTAAAACCCGAACCCGTATTGATTTTGAAAAATGCAAAAGCCAGCCTCAGGCTTCTTTTGAGGTCTATTTTGAAGGAAAAAGAAACCAAGCTTTCAAACCCAAAATTGCGCAGTTTTTTGAGCGCATCCAAAAACACCTTCCGTTGCTTAGCCAATACCACTTGGATATTTTCACCGAAAACACCTTTCCACACAGTTCGGGGATAGCCTCTTCGGCTAGTGGCATGGCGGCTTTATCTTTGTGCCTGTGCGATTTTGAACGCAGATTAACACAAACCGACCCAGATGTTGAGTTCTGGAAAAAGGTTTCTTTTTTGGCACGATTGGGCTCAGGGAGTGCCTGTAGAAGTTTGAAGGGACCTGTGGTGCTTTGGGGAGCAAATCAAGCAGATGACAATGCCTCCGATTTGTACGGCACGCTGCCAAGTTTTCCAATACATCAAATATTTCAAGATTTTCAAGATACCATTTTACTGATCGACAAAGGCGAAAAAAAAGTGTCGAGTAGCGTAGGACATGGGTTGATGCACGCACACCCTTTTGCAAACCAGCGTTTTGCGCAAGCACATCAACATTTACATCAAATTAAAGAAGCTTTTTCTGCCGGAAATATTGAAGATTTTATACGCATCGTAGAAAGTGAAGCACTCAGCCTGCACGCCATGATGATGACTTCCGAGCCCTATTTTTTACTGATGAAACCCGAAACGCTAAAAGTGATTGAAAAGATTTGGCTTTTTAGAGCGCAAACCAATATTCCTGTTTGTTTTACGCTTGATGCCGGCGCAAATGTGCACGTACTCTACCCGAACCAGGTAGCCGAAAAAGTTAGAGAATTCATTCAAAGTTCCTTGTTGATGCATTGTGAAAACAATCAATTTATAGATGATTTTATAGGTGAAGGTGCAAAAATTATAAGTTAAGTTAACAATTTATATATCAGATTGTTTACTTTTGTGGGAGAAAAAATAAACAGCTATGAAAGGACCGCTATTTTATTCTAAGATTTTGTTGTTTGGCGAATATGGCATTATCAAAGATTCCAAAGGTCTTTCGATACCTTATAATTTTTTTAAAGGTGCGTTGAAAAAGACTAAAACGCACTCCGAAATATCAGAAAAATCTGCCTTGGCGCTTCAAAAGTTTTACACCTATCTCGCCGAATTGCAAAAAACGCAACCAGATTTGGTGACCTTTGATTTGGAAGCTTTTCAGCAAGACATCGATGAAGGAATGTATTTCGATTCCAGCATTCCACAAGGTTACGGCGTAGGCAGTTCGGGTGCTTTGGTGGCTGCGGTTTACGACAGATATGCAAAAGATAAAATTACGGTTTTGGAAAATCTCACTCGAGATAAGTTGTTGAAATTAAAAGGTATTTTCGGTGCCATGGAATCTTTTTTCCACGGTAAAAGCTCCGGACTCGACCCCCTCAACAGCTATTTGAGTTTGCCCATTTTAATCAATTCTAAGGACCACATAGAACCCACCGGCATTCCTTCTCAAAAGAGAGCGGGGAAGGGCGCCGTGTTTTTGCTCGATTCCGGAGTTATAGGCGAGACCGCACCCATGGTTAAAATTTTTATGGAAAACATGGAACAAGAAGCTTTTAGCGAGATGTTGCAAAAAGAATTTGTTCACTATACCAATGCCTGTGTGGATGATTTTTTAAAGGCAGATGTCAAATCACTTTTTTCGAACATCAAAAGCCTTTCACATGTCGTTTTAGAAAACTTTAAACCGATGATTCCGGAGAAATTTCACAAAATCTGGAAAAAAGGCATCGATACCAATGCGTATTATCTGAAATTATGCGGTTCGGGCGGTGGTGGATATATCTTGGGTTTTACAGAAGATATCGAACGCGCACAGAAAGCATTGAAAAACTACAAACTGGAAGTGGTTTACAACTTTTAATGAAAACTTTTCATGCGGTATGAGCCACACAAGCATATCATTATCAAGCTTTTTGGTCTCTTTGCCGTAGTCCGTGGCTACAATGTTGCCGCAATTGTATTGGCACAATACCTAGC
Source organism: Bacteroidota bacterium (assembly GCA_018829465.1). Taxonomy (GTDB): domain Bacteria; phylum Bacteroidota; class Bacteroidia; order Flavobacteriales; family Flavobacteriaceae; genus UM-FILTER-40-17. The sequence goes on from JAHJTN010000012.1 coordinate 344,311, forward strand.
CGCCATTTACATCTTTTCACCGGATTTGTCTGTGCGGGCGGTTTTGTGGGATTCACAGCTTTTTTGGATCATCTTTGCCTCATCACTTGCCATTGCATCAGGCTATATCATCAACAGTTTTTACGATGCCGAACGCGATAGAATCAACCGGCCACGCCGAACACTTTTCGACAGGATTATAAGTCAAAGAAGCAGACTTTTTGCCTATTTTATCCTCAATTTTCTCTCTGTCTTTGTTGCTGCTTTTGTGTCGTTCAGGGCTGTAATTTTTTTTTCCGCATATATATTTGCCATTTGGATTTATTCCCTAAGACTGAAACGGATTCCCTTTTTTGGCAATTTGGTGTCGTCAATTTTAATCATCATGCCGTTTTTCGCGGTTTTTATTTATTACAAAAATTTTCAACAAGTTGTCTTTGCGCATGCTACGATTCTGTTTTTGATGCTGTTGATGCGCGAAATGGTCAAAGATCTTGAGAATCTACAAGGCGATTTGTTGTTGGATTACAAAACCATCCCGGTGATATACGGGGAAACCTTTTCAAAAAAAATCATCACACTCTTTGGCCTCATCACGGCAATAGTCATTTTAACCCTTGTCAATACGTTCCCTATCGGGTATATGTTCTTGTACTATTACGCTAGTATTTTTTTAATAGCCCTCGCACTGTTTTACTTATGGAAAACTAAAGCCAAATGGGGATATGTACTGGTGCATAATATTTTTAAATTTATCATTGTGGCCGGCGTTTTCTCTATTGTGTTGATTGATGTTGACTTGCTTTTACGGAAGATTTTTTAGCGTTTTCCGACTATGAATTTACAAGGATTCATAGCAACTTCTTCTTTATATGTTTATTGAGAGGGATTTGTTTTTACCAAAATTTGTATCTTCCACTTTGATAAATAATTCACGATGCCTAAAATACTTCATCTAGACACCAACCATCCTTTACTTATAGAAGGACTGGCCAAGCTGGGTTTTGAAAACCATACCGATTACACTTCCGACAAAACAACTATTGAAAAAAAGATAGCCGACTATGAAGGCATCATCATCCGAAGCAGAATCCCTATCGACAAAAGCTTATTGCAGGCGGCTACCCGCTTACAATTTATTGGGCGTGTAGGTGCCGGTCTTGAAAACATTGATGAAACTTTCGCCAAAAAAAGAGGCATCCAACTTTTTAATGCGCCAGAAGGCAACCGAAATGCGGTGGGCGAACATGCACTAGGTTTGCTTTTGTCTTTACTGAACAGGATTCACATGGCCCACTTCGAAATAAAATCCGGAGTATGGCGCAGGGAAGCCAACAGAGGCGTCGAACTCGATGGGAAAACGGTGGGCATCATAGGTTATGGAAACACCGGCAAGGCTTTTGCAAAAAAACTTCGGGGTTTTGATGTGGAGGTTTTGTGTGTGGATATTTTGCCGGATATGGGCGACACATATGCACGTCAGGTAACTTTTGACGAACTACAACGGCAGGCAGATGTGGTCAGCTTGCACATTCCGCAGACCCCACAAACGTTGATGATGGTGGATGAAAATTGGCTCTCGGGTTTTCAGAAGCCTTTTTGGCTGATCAACACCGCTCGTGGTAAAAGCGTGGTAACGCAAGATTTAGTCGCTGCGCTTAAAAATGGTCAAGTACTCGGCGCCGGTTTAGATGTTTTGGAATACGAAGCGGCCTCTTTTGAAGATTTTTTTGAGCGCGCAAACATACCGGAACCGCTAACTTATTTACTACAAGCGCCCAATGTGGTGCTCACGCCACATGTGGCAGGATGGACGGCGGAATCCAAAGTAAAACTGGCACAGACCATAGTCGATAAAGTAAGTGCATTTTACCAATTGTGACACACTGTGAAAAGGAGCCTTCAAATAGCCGACTTTACATTTGCCGGGTTTTCATTGGCCATGATAGTGGGTATTTTTCTGTCGGATGTATTTCAATTAGAACCCAATCAACTGCTTTTCCCGGCTTTAGCAATTTTCAGCATCATCTTGCTCTTGCAGCTGTTGTTGCGGTTTTGGTTTATTGAGAATACAAATCTCATCAAGATTTTCGGCCTTTTTGTGTGGGGTCTATTTCTGGTTTTAGGCGGATTTGTTTACACTGTACAAAAACCTGAAAACCAAAAAGAACACTATCACCATCAAATAGCACAGACACATAATGCACTTGAACTTCAATTAGATGAGGTGCTGAAGCCTACGGCTTATGGAAAGCGATACATTATGCAAGTGACAGCCGCCAACGGCAAAAAAACAAGCGGATTGGTTTTACTAAACCAACCACAAACCGATACGCTAAGACTCCAATTTGGAATCAAATACGGATTTTACGGTGAAATCACAAAACCGCAATCTGCTAAAAATCCGCACCAATTTGACTATGCCGACTTTCTCCGAAAAAGAAAAATCCTGTATCAAATCAGATCGGACAGTGTCAATTTTTTACCAATTGAAAAAATTCCTCAAAACGGGATTTTATACATTCAGCAATTCAGGAGTCAGCTTCAAAAGAAACTTCAAGAACAAAACTTGCAAAACGATGAAGTTGCTGTGATGCAGGCTTTGCTGTTGGGACAAAGACAAGACATCCCGGACGCCCTAAACCAGGACTACACCAAGGCGGGTGCTATCCATCTTTTGGCAATTTCGGGTTTGCACGTAGGGCTGATTCAACAAATTTTGCTGTTGGTTTTGTTTCCATTGGCCTTTTTGCGCCACGGAAAGATTTACCAATTTTTAATCGCTACTTCACTGCTTTGGCTGTACGCTGCTTTGGCTGGTTTTTCACCTTCTGTGACCCGCGCTGTCACCATGTTTTCCATTATTGGCATCTCGCTTCATTTTGACAGAAAACTGCATCCGATTGCGGCAACTTTTATCTCCATGTTTTTTTTGATTCTGTACAATCCCAATTTTGTTTTTGAAGTGGGCTTTCAATTGAGCTACCTCGCCGTGATTGGCATCATATTACTGCAACCTTTTTTGGAAAGTTTGTGGAAACCCAAATTCAAAATCATCAAGTTTTTTTGGCAAATTCTCACAGTTTCTTTAGCTGCTCAATTGGCAGTAATGCCACTGAGTTTGTTTTATTTTCACCAATTTCCGGGGCTTTTCTTGGTGTCAAATTTGTTGATTTTGCCACTGTTGGGATTAATACTAGGCGTCGGAATTTTGGTTTTACTTCTGTTAGCTTTAGGCGTTTCATTTGACGGATTATACGAAGGCTACGGACGAGCCATCGGGTGGATGAACGATCTTATAACTTGGGTTGCGTCTCAAGAATCATTTCTGTTTGCAGATATTTATTTTAATAAGTGGATGTTAACGGCTGCATACTTGGCCGTGCTGTTTCTGATGCTTACTGTCTATCAAAAAAAATATGTGTATCTCATCAGTACAGGCGTGAGTTTATTGCTACTACAGTTGGCTTATATTTCTAGCAATAGGTTGGCACAATACCGTACAGATTTTTTGGTTTTTAATAAATTCGGCACTTCTCAATTGGCCATAAGACAAGGCCATAGGTTGGTTGTTTATCAAGATTCAACCACTGCGTTTGTTGAAGATCGAAATCTGAAATCGTTTGCTTTAAACGAAAGTATCACAGAAGTAATCGGGCAACCTCTTGCCAATGTTTTTTTATTCAACAATCAAGTTTTTTTGCTGTTAGACGGCGATTTTTACAAAGAGACAGCCCTCAAGCCCGATGTATTGTTGGTGAGCAAAAATCCAAAAGTGAATCCCCAGCGTGTACTACAACTTCTTCAACCTCAGCTTGTTTTGGTTGATGGGTCTAACTATAAAAACACGACCGATGTGTGGAAACACGCTGCGAAAAAAGCAGGATACCATTTTCACGCTACCTATGAAAATGGATATTTTAGCATGAACAAAGTTGATTATTAACACTAAATGTAACGCTGTTTTGGGTTGAATTGAATATTTTTGTTAAAATTCTCGACGATTCGTTCTATGAGCAAGAAAGCACTTTTTTTCTTACCGGACATCAGTGGTTTTTCGGAGTTTGTTCACAACACCGAAATCAACCACAGCAAGCACATTATGGCAGAGCTGATGGAAAAATTGCTCGATAACAACCTGCTCAAGCTCAAGTTGGCCGAGATTGAAGGAGACGCGTTGTTTATGTACACGGTGGACAATATCCCTACACTCGATCAAATTTTTCTTCAAGTACGGGCTATGTTTATTGCCATGCAAGCGCATCTAAAAAGATATGAATACGAACGCGTTTGTCATTGTGGAGCTTGTAGTTCTACAGACAACCTCAGTCTCAAATTCGTCGTACACATAGGGGATATAGAATTCATAAAAATCAAGAAATCGGTAAAACCGCACGGTAGCGATGTCATCAAAGTACACCGCCTTTTAAAAAATCAAATACCGGTTGATGAATACGTACTTTTCACACGCAGTGTTATAGCGGAAGTTCAAGAAACTGAAGCCCCTGATTTTATGAAATTAGCCATTTCCGGCAGCAACACCTACGATTTTGGTAGCATAGATTACGTATATGTACCTTTGGAGGCACTCAAGCAAGAAGTGCCCTATGTGCCTCCAATTCCCGTAGATATTCCCAAGCACAAATTGGTTTTTAGAGAAGCTGTCATCACCGCAGACAGCCTGTCGTTGTATGAGCTAATCAGCAATTTTAAATACCGTACCCTTTGGAATAAGAACATTCGCAAAATCGATTACGAAGAAGATCGGCTAAACAGGGTGGGAACGGAACACCAATGTATTGTCAAAGGCGGTAAAAAGTTGGTGCCGATGACGATAAAGAAACACGTAAAACCCAAACAGCTCGTCTATGGCGAAAGAATGAACGAAATACCTTTTGTCAAAACACTGCACATATATTTTTTGGTAGAAGCCATCGATGATAAAACAAGTCATTTGACTGCCGAAGTTTACGCAGATTTTAGCATCTTTGGCATCGTGTTTAAATATTTCATCCAAAAGGTTTTTCACAATACCATTAAGAGTAATATGGAAGAAATAAAAAAACTCTTCGACAACGGATTTACAACAATTTAATATAAAATTTTTAACATGCACACAGTCCAAGACTTCAATTTTAAAAACCAAAAAGCCCTCATACGTGTCGATTTCAATGTCCCTTTAAATGATAATTTTGAGATTACCGACACCAACAGAATAGAGGCAGCCAAGCCCACAATTGTCAAAATTCTCGAAGATGGCGGCAGTGCTATTTTGATGTCCCACTTGGGCAGACCCAAAGGCAAACAAGATCAATTTTCATTGCGACATATTGTGTCAAAAACCTCCGAAATTCTGGGCGTTCGTGTCAAGTTTGTTTCAGATTGTATTGGTGCTGAGGCTGAGGACGCGGCAGCAAATTTGGAACCCGGAGAAGTTTTGCTACTCGAAAATTTGCGTTTTTATGCCGAAGAAGAAAAAGGTGACGAAGCATTTACCAAAAAGCTATCCCAATTGGGCGATATTTATGTAAATGATGCTTTTGGAACGGCGCACCGCGCACATGCCTCTACTACCATTGTAGCCCAGTTTTTTCCGCAAAAAAAATGTTTCGGATTCCTGTTGGCAAAAGAAATAGAGAGCATCAACAAGGTTTTTAAAGACGGCGAAAAGCCCGTAACCGCTATTTTGGGAGGCTCTAAGGTTTCTACTAAAATTACGATTATCGAAAACATTCTAGACAAAGTAGATCACCTCATTATTGGCGGTGGCATGACGTACACCTTTGTAAAGGCCAACGGCGGCAAGATAGGAGATTCTATTTGCGAAGACGACAAACAAGAACTGGCACTTGACATCATAAAAAAAGCAGCAGAAAAAGGTGTACAAATCCATCTTCCTGTCGATGTTTTGGGTGCAGATGCTTTTAGCAATGATGCACATACCCAGGTGTTTAAAGTGGATGAAATTCCTGATGGTTGGCAAGGATTAGACGCCGGTCCGCAAACGCTATCCCTGTTCGAAGAAGTCATTTTAAAATCCAGAACCATTTTGTGGAACGGTCCGGTCGGTGTATTTGAAATGGAAACCTTTGCCAAAGGAACCATCTCTGTGGGCGAGGCTATTGGACGCGCCACCAAAGCCGGTGCTTTTTCACTGGTTGGCGGCGGCGACTCCGTAGCTGCAGTTAAGCAATTCGGCTTGGAGCCCAAAGTGAGTTATGTGTCCACCGGAGGTGGTGCCATGCTGGAGATGCTTGAAGGTAAAACGCTTCCGGGTGTAGCTGCTATTTTGGAATAATATTTGATAAGGCATTAGATGCTTGTAAAAGTCCAGTTTATAAATATAATTTTTTTAAAACAAATGCGGTATCTGACCAGCGTTTTCGCCTTGTTATTGTTCTTTGTGGCTGCAGGTCAACAAAAAAGAACAGATTTTCTCAAGAATCCTAAGACAACAGATACGATTAAATCGGATTCTCTTCAGCAAATTGACGAGTTTGCGTTACATCTGCTCGATAGCGACAGCACCTTTGCTTTTTTTAAAAAAGAAGTCGATACGACTTCCAATAAGGTTACTTTTCATCTAAAAGATCACCCTTTGGCGCTGAAATACGATTCGCTTTTTCTTCGAAAAATGTATGACGAAAGTCTGTATGACAGCATCCACACCGTTGTTGCACTACAGAATACGCCTGACGAAGCCTATGTGGTAGATTTGCCTACGGACACCTTGAAGGCTAGGTTGCGCATGTTGGATTCAAAAACACCGTTTAACATTGCTTACAATCCCATTTTGGAGCAGGTGATTCATACCTTTCTCAAAAAAAGACGCAAATCGCTCCAAAGGCTCATCAACCTCAGCGAATATTATTACCCCATGTTTGAAACCCAGCTCGACGCAGCCGGCGTTCCTTTGGAAATCAAGCATCTTGCCATAGTGGAATCTGCTTTGAATCCGGTGGCACGTTCGCGCGTGGGCGCTACCGGTCTGTGGCAATTTATGTTTCAAACAGGAAAGATGTACGGATTGGAACTCAATTCTTTTGTGGACGATAGGTCAAATCCTTTGAAATCTACACAGGCAGCCGCAAAATACCTATCCGATTTGTATAAGATTTTTGGCGATTGGGATTTGGTTTTGGCCGCTTACAATTCAGGACCGGGGAATGTGAACAAAGCCATCCGACGTTCCGGAGGCTATCAAAACTATTGGAATATCCGTCCTTTTTTACCAAGAGAAACCCAGGGTTATCTGCCCGCTTTTTTAGCCACACTATACATTTTTGAATACGCAGAAGCACACGGTTTTGAAAGAGGCAGGTCGCAAATCAAAATGTTTGAAACAGATACCATCCAGGTTAAAAAATCTATCTCATTTAAACAGCTTTCACAGATTTTATCCCTTCCCGAGCAAGACATCTACTTTTTAAACCCATCATACAAACTCAAAATAATACCTCACGTTGAAGGTAAAAATTATTGGGTACGTTTGCCTAAATCGCATGCGGGCTTGTTTGTCACCAACGAAAATGACATTTATGCATATCTCGATCAAGAAGCGGCAAAAGACAAAGCGTCACTCCCCGATTTTAAAGCGATGGAAGCTGCCACGGTTTACAGGGTAAAAAGCGGCGATTTTCTGGGCAAAATAGCGGAAAGATACGGCGTGTCTGTCAACCAGATTAAGCAATGGAACGGTTTGAGAAACAACAATTTGCGTATAGGCCAACGCTTGACGATATATCCTAAAAACCCAACCGTGGTTAAAACAAGCCAAGCACAGCAGCCACAACCCACAGTAACTTCAACAAGCGGTAATGAAATGATTTATACCGTTAAAAATGGCGACTCTCTGTGGAGCATAGCTCAAAAATTTCCGGGCGTTTCGGTAGAAAACATTAAAGAATGGAACGGTATTCGCAGTAACAATTTGAAACCCGGTATGAAGCTTAAACTTTTGAAGAGTTAGTCTTGTTTTAAACGGTGAAATAAGAGATGCGTTAAGTGAACTTTTAACATTAAAGTAATTTTTTTGAGAATACATCAGTCTGTCAAACTTTTGACAAAAAACAATAAATACAAACAGATGAACAAGCTTTTATTTCTTTTTGTAAGCGCAATGCTTATCATCTCTTGCGGCGAAAGCGACACAAACAATGTGTCGCAACGCGTTTTGCCCGATTCTAACGGTCGCATCAACGCCCTCACGGTGGTTATGGATAACGAATTGTGGGAAGGCAGCGTGGGAAATGCTGTACGCGATTCTCTGGCCAAACCTGTCGATGGTTTGCCCCAAGACGAACCACTTTTTGAGATTAGCCATTTGCCGACCGGCACTTTTTCGGGTTTTGCAACCAAGAGCCGTACGATTCTGATTGCTCAAAAAGGGACTCAAAACAGATTTGCCATCGATAAAGACGTGTATGCAAAACCACAAAGAGTTGCTGTTTTGGAAGGCAAAACAGATGCAGATATTGTTAGGCTCATCCAAGAAAATGCAGACCGAATCAGCGAGGTTTTTAAAGAGGGAGAAGTCAACGAAACCATGCGCAGAATACACAAATCACTGCACGGAGACGAAAGCCTCAAAGAAAATCTAAAAATTGATGTCCCCATTCCGACGGCTTATCGATTTGCCTTATCCACACCCAACTTCTTCTGGATTCGGAAAGATATTCCCCAAGGCCACATGAATTTATTGGCCTATGAATTGCCCCACCGCACCTTCAATAACGACAGCGAAGTGCTAGATTTTATCATTCGTACAAGAGACTCTATCGGTGCCGCGCATATCCCGGGTCGGTTAGAAGGTTCGCATTTAATTACCGAGGAAGCCTATGCACCTTTTTTAAATGAATCTATGATTTCCGGGAGAAAATGCTGGGAAACCAAAGGCACTTGGGAGGTTAAAAATGACTTTATGGCCGGCCCTTATGTGAGCTATTTAATTGATGATGTAGAAAATAACCGCTTAGTTGTATTGGAAGGTTTTGTGTTTAAACCCTCCAACGAAAAACGAGACAACGTATTTGAATTGGAATCTATCTTGAAATCAACCAAATTCCTATAAAAAAAGCCGCTTAAAGGCGGCTGTCGAAATATCAAAAATTTTTAGGCGACTATTTCTTTTCAGATTTGTCAGTCTTAGAAACGTCGCTGTTTTCTTCTTTAGAAGCGTTTTTAAATTCTTTGATGCCGCTTCCAAGTCCACGCATCAGTTCGGGGATTTTCTTACCTCCGAACAGCAACAGCAACACCACAACAATCAAAATTACTTGCTGTGGGCCAATAGCCAAAACGATTTGAGAAAGTGTATGCATTTTGTTTAAATTGTCAAACAAAGGTAAAAAGAAAAAATTAATAACCACACGCTTACTAAAATTCTTTTTTGTTCGTTCACCAAGACGCAGATATCTTTATATTTGTTTTTCATTATGAGCAAAAGTCAAAAGAAAACCAAAAAAGGCAGGTTAAAGCAAAGGTTGCTACACAAGTATCGCTTGGTCATTCTAAACGAGGAAACTTTCGAAGAGCGTCTCTCGTTTAAATTGACCAAATTAAATTTGTTCGTGTTGACAGGCCTTTCAGCCATTTTATTGATAGCCGGAACCACGGTGTTGATTGCTTTTACGCCTTTGCGCGAGTATATTCCGGGTTATTCGTCCACCCAGCTCAAAAGACAGGCTAGCGAGTTGGTCGTCAAAACAGATTCACTTCAGGCGGTGCTCAACAGCAATAGTTTGCTGTTAAATTCCGTCAGAAAAGTACTGACGGGCGACTTGGAGATTGCCATGATCAACAGAGATTCTATTTTTAACGCCATTGCCAAAGACCCGGAAAACATCGATTTTTCACCTTCAAGTCAAGATTCGCTGTTGCGCGATTTGGTGGCTACCGAGGAAAAATACAATGTTTTTGAAAATAGCCGATCCAAAATCACCAAAGTTCTATTCCCGCCTGCTGTTGGATCTATTTCTGAGGGTTATGACCCCAAAAACAAACATTACGCTGTGGATATTATAGTGCCGGACAACGCACCTGTAAAATCAATCGCAGATGGCACCGTTATTTTTTCGGGATGGACGCCCGAAACCGGAAACACCTTAATTATTGACCACGGCAACGGAATTATTTCGGCTTACAAACACAACAAGGTTTTGAATAAAGAAATTGGAGACATGGTCAAATCCGGTGAAGTTGTCGCTTTGGCCGGTTCTTCGGGCGAGCTATCGACCGGACCGCACCTTCACTTTGAACTTTGGATGAACGGATTTCCCGTCAACCCGCTCAATTTCATCGATTTTAAATAAAATTTGCATGTCACTAAAGTCATTTATAGCACCATTTTTTGCTAAATACATACGCAACAAAACCCGAAAATGGGCAAGTCGTCCTGTGGAGACGCAACAAAGCATCTTCAAGGAGCTCATTGCCGTGGGCAAACATACCCAATTTGGCAAAGCGCACGACTTTGACGGTGTTGTCAATCATGAGGATTTTGTGAGCCGGGTGCCCATTCGCGATTACGAATCCTTGAAGCCTTGGGTTGATAGGGTTGTACAAGGTGAAAGTGATATTCTTTGGAAAGGCAAACCTTTGTATTTTGCCAAAACTTCGGGGACAACTTCCGGTGTCAAATACATTCCGCTCACGCGTGAGTCTATGCCTTTTCATATAGAGGCAGCTCGAGATGCAATCTTGCACTATATAGCCCAAACCGGAAATGCATCTTTTGTGGACGGAAAAATGATTTTTTTGCAAGGCAGTCCGTTGATGCAGGAGAAAAACGGAATCCGGGTTGGCAGACTTTCCGGTATCGTGGCACATTATGTTCCGAAATATCTTCAAAAAAATCGAATGCCAAGTTGGGAAACCAATTGTATAGAAGATTGGGAAACCAAAGTGGAAGCGATTGTGGACGAAACACTACACGAGAATATGTCTGTGATCAGCGGAATACCTTCTTGGGTTCAAATGTATTTTGAAAGGATACAGAGTAGAACAGGCAAAAAGGTGGCAGAAGTTTTCCCGAACTTCAATTTATTTATCTACGGAGGCGTCAATTTTGAGCCTTATCGGGCCAATTTTGAAAGACTCATCGGTAAGAGAGTAGATAGTATAGAGCTTTTTCCTGCTTCCGAAGGTTTTTTTGCCTATCAGGATGACCAACATTCATCGGGGATGTTGCTGTTGCTGAATTCCGGAATCTTTTATGAGTTTGTAGAATCATCGACTTTTTTCAGCGAAAATCCAAAAAGATTGACCATAGCAGAGGTGAAAACGGGTGTCGATTACGTGATGCTCATTACGTCAAATGCCGGACTTTGGGCTTATAATTTGGGCGACACCATACAGTTTGTAAGTACAAACCCATACAGGGTGATCGTAACCGGTCGTATCAAACACTTTATTTCTGCCTTTGGCGAGCACGTCATTGCTAAAGAAGTAGAACACGCACTCAAAGCCGGTATGCAAGCTTTCCCCGAAACCCGCGTTACGGAGTTTACGGTTGCCCCGCAGATTAGTCCGGAAACAGGTTTGCCCTTTCACGAATGGTTGATAGAATTTGAAAATAAACCCTCCAACCTTGATAAATTTGCAGAAGTAATTGACCTTGCGCTGCAACAGCAAAATAGCTATTATTTCGATTTGATACAGGGAAAAGTCCTCAGAAGATTGGTCATCAAATCTATCTCCGAAAACGGTTTTAGAAATTATATGAAATCTCAAGGAAAACTCGGCGGGCAAAATAAAATTCCGCGCCTGTCCAACGACAGGAAAATTGCAGATTTCCTGACGAATGCTACACCTAACTAAAATATAATACCATGAACTTGAACACCACACAACACCTCGTTTTGGCCTTGCTTCGCATCAGTTTTTCGGCTATGTTGATGACACATGGCTACGGCAAACTCACGCGGTTAATATCGGGTGATTTTCAGTTTGCCAATCCTATTGGGATAGGCGAATTGCCGACTTTGGTGTTGGCGATATTGGCCGAATTTGTAGCACCTATTTTTATCATAGTGGGTTATAAAACAAAGTGGGCCACCGTACTCCCGATGTTTACGATGCTCACGGCAGCACTCATAGTTCACCTGAGCGATCCATTTGCGAGAAAAGAACACGGTTTGTTGTTTTTCTTTGGTTTTCTGGCGGTGTACGCCTTTGGCGCAGGACGGTTTAGCATCGATAAAAAATAGATAATCGGTTGCCGATTTGTTTGATTTTCTGATGTTGAACTTAGGGAGGTGAGCAATCGATTTTAACTAAGTCCGCGCAATCGGATTCATAACAAAAAGATTTTTACTATTTTTGAAAGAAAGCGAAGGTGCGTAGAAATTAAAAATGTCAATATCCGGATGGGCATCGCACGGACTACAAGTCCGCGCTATCGGAGTGTCAATGAGTTTAAAGAGGGTTGTTATTTATCAGGAAATTTACTAGGGTTCTGTGAAGTATGAAAAATAGCGTTTAAGAAAACCGATTTACTGGGTTCATCTACAATAAAAAAGGCTACATAAGGAAATTTATCAAAAGGCAAAAATCGTTAATTGTTATCGTGAAACTGGTAAAAAGGGTTTATTTGTAAAGCTTTATAAGTTTCTTTGAAATCTTTTAAAAAGTCAGAAGCTACTTTTCTAGTAGCTTCTTTTATATAATATTCAACGGCTTCTTCAATGTTTTTAGAAGCAATTGGAGAAACGATAATCTTATAATTCATACTTCCTTTTTAAGTCAGTATATAGTGTTTCTGCTTCGGTATAAATCGCCTTGTCTGAGTTGAGTTGACAGTCTAAAATTTTCTGTTGTTCATTAGTCAAGCAGTAAGGTTTTGTGTCTGAAGTAGTTTCTAAAAGCGAATCCACATAACCCAAAACACGCTCTATAACACTTTGTGGCGCATTTTTAAGTTTTCTATTCAGTAAATCAATAGATGCAGTTTCCATTTTTTAAAAAATTAAACGACATAACAAATGTAACCAAAATAACTATTTAATCCTATACAAAATTTCATTAGAAACCCGATAGCGCGGATTTGTAGCCCGTGCGATAATAAGACTAATACAACGGCAACATGCTAACCCCCGCTACCGTACGATTGCATCGTGTGGTAATAATAAAAAGAAAAGCTTATTGTAGGCAAAAACTTATTTTGTTAAATTTGGATTATGAGCAGAAATTAA